>JBGARD010000010.1:0-88528 GCA_044230355.1 Usitatibacteraceae bacterium
AGCGCCCCCGCCCCCGCGCCGATGCGCGACCTGGTCCTCACCCTGGGCCTGGTGGCGGCCGTGTGCGGCCTGATCATCGTCGGCGCCTACCAGCTCACCCTCGATGCCGTGACGGCCAACCGGCGCATCGCCCTCGAGCGCTCCGTCTTCAAGGTGATCCCGGCGGCGAACTCCCTCGCCGAATTCCTCGCCCTGCCCGGCGGCGGCGTGGCCCCGGCGGGCGCCGGGCAGGCGCCGGCGGGCGCCGTGCGCTTCTTCGCCGCCTACGACGCGCAGGGCCGGCTCGCCGGCATCGCCGCCGAGGGCGCCGCCAAGGGCTACGCCGACACCGTCCGCATCCTGTTCGGCTACCAGCCGGGCTGCCAGTGCATCACGGGCATCGGCGTCGTGTCCCTGCGCGAGACGCCGGGCATCGGCGACAAGATCGTGACCGACAAGGCATTCCTCGCGAACTTCACCGCCCTCGACGCGCGGCTGAACGCGGAGCTCTCGGCGCTCGCCCACGAGATCCGGACGGTGAAGCACGGCACGAAGGCGAGCCCCTGGCAGGTCGACGCGATCTCCGGCGCCACGATCACCTCGCGCGCCGTCGGCAAGGCGGTCAACGACGCCGCCCAGTCGCTGCTGCCGAAGCTCGCGCCCCACCTCGAGAAAGTGAGCACGAAGCCATGAGCGCCGTCGCCGCGCCCCGCACCTGGGACGAGTTCCTGGAGGGGCTCTGGAAGCAGAACCCGGTGTTCGTGATGGTGCTGGGCATGTGCCCGACGCTCGCCGTCACCGTCTCGGCCGTGAATGCCGTGTCGATGGGGCTCGCCACCGCCTTCGTGCTGGTCGCCTCCTGCGGGCTGGTGTCCGCGATGCGCCGCGTGGTGCCGAAGGAGGTGCGGATCGCGACGTACATCGTGATCATCGCGACCTTCGTCACCGCCGTGGACTACGCCATCCAGGCCATCAGCCTCGCGCTCTACGACGCCCTGGGAGCCTTCATCCAGCTCATCGTCGTCAACTGCATCATCCTCGGCCGCGCGGAGGCGCACGCCTCGAAGTCGCCCCCGGTCGCGGCGATGGTCAACGCGGCCGGCATGGGCGCGGGGTTCACGCTGGGCCTCGTCCTGCTGGGCGCCGTGCGCGAGATCCTGGGCTCGGGCGCCCTGTTCGGGATCGCGCTCTTCGGCGCGAATTTCCAGCCCTGGGTGGTCATGCTGCTGCCGCCCGGCGGCTTCTTCGTGCTCGGGACGTGGCTGCTCGCGTTCGCCGCCTGGGCGAGGCGGCGCGAGCGCCGGGAGGGGGCGAGCCATGCATGAGTCCGCCTTCCAGATCTTCGTGGGCGCCCTCCTCGCCAACAACTTCGTGCTGGCGATGTTCCTGGGCCTGTGCCCCTTCCTGGGCGTCTCCAACCGGCTCGAGACCGCCTTCCCGATGGGCGTGGCGACCACGTTCGTCATGCTCGTGGCCTCGCTGTGCGCCTTCGGCCTGAACCTGCTGCTCACCGCCTTCCACCTGGAGTTCCTGCGCCTCATCGCCTACATCGTGATCATCGCCTCGGCGGTGCAGCTCGTGGAGATGGTGCTGAAGAAGCACAGCCCCGCGCTCTTCCGGGCCCTGGGCATCTACCTGCCCCTCATCACGACCAACTGCGCGGTGCTGGGCGTGGCCCTGTTCCAGACGGCGCGCGAGTACGACTTCGCGCAGTCGGTCGTCTTCGCCCTGGGCGGCGGCGGCGGGTTCACGCTCGCGCTCGTGCTCATGGCGAGCGTGCGCGAGCGCCTGCAGCTCTCCGACGTGCCCTCCGTCGCCCAGGGAACCGCGCTCGCGCTCATGCTGGCCGGCATCCTGTCGCTCTCGTTCATGGGCTTCGCGGGCCTGGGAGGCTGACGATGACCCTCTACCTCGCCACGGTGGCCCTCGTCTTCGCGATCCTCGGCGCCGGGATCGCGGTCGACCGCCTCTACCGGCGGTTCGCGCGCCGCAACCCGGGGCTGGGCCCCTTCCGCGACGCCGGGCACGCCTGCGGCTCCTGCGTGGAGCGGCCCCGCTGCGATTCCCGCAAGTCCTGTGCGCCGGGTCCGCGCTAGCGCGCGCGGTGCCGGCGGCCCCTTTTTGGTGCGGCGCACCAATCCCCGGTAAAATGCCGGTTTCGCCGCCTCCCCTGCCGGCAAGCGCCCACGATCCAGACGCCCCCACCCCCGGAGATTCCATGTCCCTCGTCGCCACCCGCCTCGCCGCCATCAAGCCCTCGCCCACCCTCGCGGTGTCCGCCAAGGCCGCCCAGCTCAAGAGCGAAGGCAAGGACATCATCGGGCTGGGAGCGGGCGAGCCGGACTTCGACACGCCCCAGTTCATCAAGGACGCGGCGGTGGAGGCCATGAAGAAAGGCCTCACCAAGTACACGCCCGCCGGCGGGACGGTGTCGCTCAAGAAGGCGATCATCGCCAAGTTCAAGCGCGACAACGGCCTCGACTACACGCCGAAGCAGATCCTCGTCTCCTGCGGCGGCAAGCACACCTCGTTCAACCTGTGCCTGGCGCTCCTCAACCCGGGCGACGAGGTGATCATCCCCGCGCCCTACTGGGTGAGCTACCCGGACATGGCCGTGGTGGCCGAGGCGAAGCCCGTGTTCATCACCGCGGGAATCGAGCAGGGCTTCAAGATCACCGCCGCGCAGCTGGAGGCGGCGATCACGCCGAAGTCGCGGCTCATCTTCATCAACAGCCCGTCGAACCCCTCCGCCGCCGTCTACACGCTCGAGGAACTGAAGGCCCTGGGCGAGGTGCTCCGCAAGCACCCGCGCATCGTGATCGCGAGCGACGACATGTACGAGGAGATCCTGCTCGACGGCTCGAAGTTCGTGAACATCCTGAACGCCTGCCCGGACCTGTTCGAGCGCACCGTGGTGGAGAACGGCGTCTCCAAGGCCTACTCCATGACCGGCTGGCGGATCGGCTACTGCGGCGGCCCGCAGGAGCTCATCGAGGCGATGGAGAACATGCAGTCGCACTCGACCTCGAACCCCACCTCGATCGCCCAGTACGCGGCGGAGGCGGCGCTCAACGGCGACCAGGCCTGCATCGCGCCGATGGTGAAGGCCTTCAAGGAGCGCGGCGCCTTCGTGACCGGGGCCCTGAACCGCATCCCGGGCGTGAAGTGCCTGCAGCCGGCCGGCGCGTTCTACGTGTTCCCCGACTGCCGCGAGGCGATCAGGCGCCTGGCCGCCGCGGGCAAGCTGAAGGCCCCGACCGACATCGCCCTGTGCGACTACCTCATGGAGCAGCCCGAGGCGGTGGCCGCGGTGCCCGGCTCGGCGTTCGGCATGGAGGGGTACCTGCGCATCTCGTTCGCCACGTCCATGGAGAACCTGAAGAAGGCCACGGACCGCATGGCCCGGGCCATGGGTTGAGAGGGACCGTGTCCTTATAGCTGCGCGGCCAGGCGCGTTCCTTCGTCGATCGCGCGCTTGGCATCGAGCTCGCCCGCCAGGGCCGCTCCCCCGATGAGGTGGACCGAGGCCCCGGCGGCCTTGAGCGGCGCCTCCAGCTCCCGAAGCGATTCCTGCCCGGCGCAAAGGACGATGTTGTCGACCTCGAGCACCGTCGCCTTCTCGCGGCCTTCGCCGAAGCTCACCGCGAGGCCCCCGGGCACCACGCCTTCGTAGTTGACCCCGGCCAGCATCTCGACGCGCTTCATCTTGAGCGCGGCGCGGTGGATCCAGCCCGTGGTCTTGCCCAGCCCCGCCCCGGGCTTCGTCTTCTTGCGCTGCAGGAGGTAGACCTCCCGCGCCGGCGGCGAGGGCTCCGGCTTCACGCCCGCCACGCCGCCGCGCACGGCCGCCGGGTCGCCCACGCCCCATTCCCTGCGCCACTGCGCGATGTCGAGCGAGGGCGAACGGCCGTCGTGGACGAGGAACTCCGCCACGTCGAAGCCGATGCCCCCGGCGCCCACGATCGCCACGCGCCTGCCGACGGGCTTCTCCCCGCGCAGCACCTCGACGTAGGAAAGCACGCGCGGGTCGTCCGCGCCGGGAATCCCGGGATCGCGCGGGGCCACTCCCGTGGCGAGCACCACCTCGTCGTAGCCGGCCAGGTCGGCCGCAGACACGCGGCGCGAAAGGTGCAGCCGCACGCCCGTCACCTCGATGCGGCGCCGGAAGTAGCGGATCGTCTCGTGGAACTCCTCCTTGCCGGGGATGCGCTTGGCCATGTTGAACTGGCCGCCGATCTCGCCCGCGCCCTCGAAGAGGTCGACCTCGTGGCCGCGCCCGGCGAGCGTGGTCGCGCAGGCGAGCCCGGCCGGCCCCGCCCCCACCACGGCCACGCGCTTCCTCGCGGCCGCGGGGGCAATCGCGAGCTCCGTCTCGTGGCACGCGCGCGGGTTCACCAGGCACGAGGACAGCTTCCCCTGGAACACGTGGTCGAGGCACGCCTGGTTGCAGGCGATGCAGGTGTTGATCTCGTCGGCGCGCCCGGCAGCGGCCTTCTTCACGAACTCCGGGTCGGCGAGCAGCGGACGGGCCATCGACACCATGTCCGCGCACCCGTCGGCCAGCACGGCCTCGGCCACGGCGGGGTCGTTGATGCGGTTGGTCGTGCACAGCGGGATAGAGACCTCGCCCTTGAGCTTCCTCGTCACCCACGCGAACGCCGCGCGCGGCACGCTCGTGGCGATGGTGGGCACGCGCGCCTCGTGCCAGCCGATGCCGGTGTTGATGATCGTGGCCCCGGCGCGCTCGACGGCCTTCGCGAGCGTCACCACCTCGTCCCACGTGCTGCCCCCGGGCACCAGGTCCAGCATCGACAGGCGGAAGATCACGATGAAGTCCGGCCCCACCTTCTCGCGGATGCGGGAGACGATCTCCACCGGCAGCCGCATGCGGTTCCCGTAGGAGCCGCCCCACCCGTCCGCGCGGCGGTTTGACTGCGCCGCGAGGAACTGGTTGATGAAGTAGCCTTCGCTCCCCATCACCTCCACGCCGTCGTAGCCCGCCTCGCGCGCGAGCGCCGCGCAGCGCACGAAGGCGCGGATCTGGCGCTCGACGCCGGAGGACGAAAGTTCCCGCGGGGTGAAGCGGCTGATGGGGCTCTTCACCTTCGAGGGCGCCACGCACAGCGGCGAATGGCCGTAGCGGCCGGCGTGCAGGATCTGCAGCGCGATCCTGCCGCCTTCGGCGTGCACGGCCTGCACGACCGGCCTGTGGGCCCTCGCCGCCGAGCTCGACGCGAGGGTGCTGCCGAAGGGCGTGAGCCAGCCCTCGATGTTGGGCGCGAAGCCCCCGGTGACGATGAGGCCCACGCCGCCGCGGGCGCGCTCGGCGAAGTAGGCCGCCAGCTTCGGGAAATGCCTCGCCTTGTCCTCGAGCCCGGTGTGCATCGAGCCCATGAGGACGCGGTTGGGAAGCGTGGTGAAGCCCAGGTCGAGGGGCGCGAGGAGGTGCGGGTAGGCGTTGGTCACGAGGCGGTCGGCATGGGGCACGCCCGCGGCGTGCGGGCCATGGCGGCCATTGTCTGCCATTCGGCATGCCCCGGACAATGCGCGAGCAGGCGCAGCATCACCCACGCGTCCTCGAGCGCCTCCTGCGCGCCCTCGGAGACCGCCGCGCCGAGCTCGAAGCTTGCGCCCCGCACCGCGAGCACGAATGCCGGCGGGGCCGCCTCCCCTTCGAGGCGCGCGTACACCCCGAGCACCTCCCCGGGAGCGAGCGCGTGGGTCGAGTGGCCGGCGAGGCCCGGAAGCGCGCCGACCGGGCCGAAGGCCACGGGCGCGGAGGCGTCGCGGCAGGCGTCGACGAAAAGCGCCAGGCGCCGCCCCTCCAGGTCCAGCGCGTTCTCCACGTTGAGCTGGTATTCCTCCAGGAGCTCGAACTGCGCGCCCAGGCCCTGGACCTCGAGCCAGTCGCGCAGGCGGTCCACGAGAATCGGCCCCAGGGCATCATCGCCGCGGCTGCGGTTGCCGATCCCGAAGACGACGACGGGCGCCTTCACGCCGGACGGGACACCGAGCCGTCGCCGTGGCGGGCCAGGCGATCCAGCTCCCCGCCGTCCGCGCCGACGAGGGTCACCTCCAGCGCCATCCTCCCCAGCGCGTGCGTGGCGCACGACAGGCACGGATCGAAGGCGCGGATCGCCACCTCGATGTGGTTGAGGAGCCCCTCGGTGAGCTCGTGCCCGCTCAGGTAGCGCTTGGCCACGTGCCGGATCGCCTCGTTCATGGCCTGGTTGTTGTGCGTGGTCGAGACGATGAGGTTGCACATCGTCACCAGGTCGTCGTCGTCGACGCGGTAGTGGTGGATGAGGGTGCCGCGCGGCGCCTCGATGATGCCCACGCCCTCGCGCCCCCGCTCGCCCGTGGCGACGAGGTCCCCGCCCATGATGTCGTCGTCGTGCAGGAGGTCCTTGATCGTCTCGGCCGCGTGCAGCATCTCGATCATCCGCGCCCAGTGGTAGGCGAGGGGCGCGTGGATGGGCGAGCCGCCGGCGTAGTCGACGAACTCCCGCCTCTCGGCGTCCGCGAGGGGCGTCGGGATGTGGTCGCAGTTCTGCACGCGGGCGAGCGGCCCGACCTTGTACCAGCCCTTCTCGGCGCCCAGCGCGGAGAGGAACGGGAACTTCATGTAGCTCCAGGGCTTCACTTCCTCGCGGATGTGCCCGTGGTAGTCGCGGTAGTCGACGTGGTCGAAGATGATCCCGCCCGCCTCGTCGCGCGCGCGCAGGCTCCCGTCGTAGAAGTCCAGGCCGCCGTCGGGCGCGACCAGCGACATCATGTTGGAGCGGAAGACCCCGAAGCTGTTGTAAAGCGCCGGGTCCTTGCCGTGCAGCTCCTTCGCGAGCGCCACGGCGCCCCGCGACCACGACACCATGTCGTAGATGTCCGCGAGGAGCGCGTCGCGCTCCTGGCGGGTGACCGGCTTGTTCACGCCGCCCGGGATCGAGCCCGTGCCGTGGATGCGCTTGCCTGCCGTGACGCGGATCACCTCCTGGCCGAAGCGCCGCAGCAGCACGCCCCGGCGCGCGGTCTCGGGATGCGCCGCGGCCACGCCGACGATGTTGCGCCTGCCGGCCTCGCTGCCGAAGCCGAACAGCAGGTCCGGCGAGCACAGGTGGAAGAAGTGCAGCGCGTGCGACTGCAGCATCTGGCCGTAGTGCATGAGGCGGCGCACCTTCTCGGCCGTGGGCGTGAGGCGCTTCGTGCCGACGATCGCGTCCATGGCCTTGGACGCCGCGAGGTGGTGGCTCACCGGGCAGATGCCGCACAGGCGCTGCACCATCACCGGCACTTCCCAGTACGGGCGCCCCTGGATGAAGCGCTCGAAGCCGCGGAACTCGACGATGTGCAGGCGCACCTGGCGCACCTTGCCGTCGTCGTCGAGGAGGATCGTCACCTTGCCGTGCCCCTCGACCCGCGAAACCGGGTCGATCGCCACGCGGCGAAGCGTCTCGGGGTGCTCGGCGGTCTCGAGGCCGTAGGTCATGTCCCGTCCGGGTCTCAGTCGTAGTGGATCAGGCCGTGGCCGAGCGTCCGGTGCTCGCCCGCGAGGAGCCCGGTGAGCACTTCCCAGATGGCGTCGGCAGAGGGCGGGCAACCGGGGATGAAGCAGTCGACGTGCACCACCTCGTGCAGCGGGTGGACCTTGTTGAGCGGCAGCGGCAGCTCGGGGTCGTTGGGGATGAGGCCGTAGCGCGCGCCGGGCTCGCTGCGGTAGACCTCCTGCAGCAGCAGCGGCAGGCTGAGCATGTTCCTCTGCGCTGGCAGCCCCCCGTTGATCGCGCAGGCGCCCAGGGCCACGAGCACCTTGCAGCGGCGGCGGAACTCGCGCAGCACCTCCACGTTCTCCGCGTTGCACAGCCCGCCCTCGATGATCCCCAGGTCGCACTCGCCCACCTCCTTGATGTCGGTGATCGGCGAGCGGTCGAACTCCACCTTCTCCAGGAGCGCGAAGAGGCGCTCGTCGAGGTCGAGGATCGACATGTGGCAGCCGAAGCATCCCGCCAGGGACGTCGTGGCCACCTTGAGCTTGCGGGGGGCGGGTCCGTCCATGGCCCTAGCTCCCGTCGGCTTCCACGGCCGCGATCTCGGCCGTCGAGTCGGCCCGCGCGGAGATGGGCTTCAGGTCGAAGACGCGCTTGCCGATGGGCGTGTCGAAGCCGCGGCGCTTGTGCAGGATCACGCCCACCGGGCACACGTGCGCCGCCTTGTCGGCGTGGGAGAAGTCCGTGTCGGCCAGCCGGCCGGTGCGCGAGTTCGCGATGAGCCTCGTGCGGATCCCCCGGCCGGCCAGCGCGAACACGTTCTTGCGGTCCACGTCGCGGCTGGCGCGCACGCAGAGCGAGCACAGGATGCAGCGGTTGAAGTCGAGCAGCACGTCGGGGTGCGAGGCGTCGACGGGCCGGTCGGGATAGAAGTGGTCGAAGTGCGGCGACACCACGCCAAGGTCGTAGGCCGTCGCCTGCAGCTTGCAGTCGCCGCTCTTCTCGCACGACGGGCAGAAGTGGTTGCCCTCGACGAAGAGCATCTGCACCAGCGCCCGGCGTTCGGCGTTCATCTCCGGCGTGTCGCTTTCCACGACCGCCCCGGCGGCGGCGCGCGCGGTGCAGGAGGCCGCGTGCCGCCCGCCCACCTTCACGGTGCACACCTTGCAGGAGCCGTGCGGCTTGAAGTCGGGGTGGAAGCAAAGGTGGGGAATGTACGCGCCCGCGGCCACCGCGGCCTGCAGGATGGTCTGCCCCTCGGTGAAGGGGATCGTCCGCCCGTCCAGGGTGAAGGTCGCGCTCATGCCGTCTCGTCCATTTCCGGCTGCACGTGCGCGGCCGGGTCGTCGCGCCCCGTCATCTGGCGCGCGCTCGCGCGCGCGCGGTCGAGGTCGAAGGCGGGCTCGAACGCCTCGTGCGCCAGGCGCCGCTCGTAGGCCGGGCGGAACTTCGCGATCGTGCCCAGCACGGGATTGCACGCCGAGTGCCCCAGCCCGCAGTGGCTCATGTTCTGCAGCAGCAGGTTCATCCTCTCGATCTCGGCGAAGTCGTAGGGCGAGCCGTGGCCGTTGGCGAGCTTGTCCATCATGTTCGTGAGGAGCGAGGTGCCCACGCGGCACGGGGTGCAGAACCCGCAGCTCTCGTGCGCGAAGAAGTGCACGAAGTTCCGCGCCACCTCGAACATGTCCCGCTGCGCGTTGAACGCCATGAGCGCCCCGGCCGTGGGCAGGTCCTCGAAGGCGAGGCGGCGCCCGAACTCGGCCGCCGGGACGCACGCGCCCGAGGGGCCGCTCACCTGCACCGCCTGGGTGAGCCGCGCGCCGCTGTCGGCGAGCACCTGGCGCACCTCGACCCCGAAGGGATACTCGTAGATCCCCGGCCGGTCGCAGTCGCCCGAGACGCACACGAGCTTCGTGCCCGTGGACTCGGGCGTGCCCAGGCCGGCGTACCAGGCGCCGCCCTTGAGCGCCACCAGGCAGGAGGCCGCGAAGGTCTCGACGTTGTTCACCACCGTCGGCTGGCCGAGGTAGCCGTTCGTGACCGGGTACGGTGGCCGGTTCCTGGGGGTGCCGCGCTTGCCCTCGAGGCTCTCGATGAGCGCGGACTCCTCGCCGCAGACGTAGGCGCCCGCGCCGACGTGGATCGCCACGTCGAAGTCGAAACCCTTGCGCCCGAGGATCGCCTCGCCCAGCAGCCCCGCCGCGCGCCGGCGCGCGAGCACGGCCTCCAGCCGGTCCAGGAGAAAGCGGTACTCCCCGCGCAGGTAGAGGAAGCCGCGGCGCGCTCCGGTGGCGTACGCGCCGAGCGTCATGCCCTCGAACACCGCGTCGGGCGAGCTGGCGAGCAGCACGCGGTCCTTGAAGTTCCCCGGCTCGCCCTCGTCGGCGTTGCCCACCAGGTAGCGCGTCTTGCCGGGCGCCTCGCGGCAGGCCTGCCACTTGAGCCCGGCCGGGAAGCCCGCGCCGCCGCGCCCGCGCAGCTTCGAGGCCTTCATCTCCTCGACGAGCGCCTCCGGGCCCCGCGCGAGGGCGGCCGCGAGCGCCTCGCCGGGCCGCCAGGAAGCTCCCAGGAGCACGTCGCGGCGACGGATGTTGTCCTCGACGCGGAAGAACTCGGCAGGCCACTCGCCGAGCGGGACCTCGCCCCGCACGAGCTCGCAGATGTCGTCGACGCGGCGCTCGCCGAGCCTTCCAACCGCCAGGCCGTTCACGAGAAGCGCGGGCCCCTGGTCGCACAGCCCGGTGCACGAGGTCGTGTCCACGCTCACCAGGGCGTCCTCGGAGACCTTGCCGCGTTCGACCCACAGCGCCCGGCACATGCGGTCCATGAGCGCCGCGCTGCCCAGCATGCGGTCGGTGATGTTGTCGCTGAAGAGGATGCGGTAGCGCCCGCAGGGCTTGATGTGCAGGAAGGAGTAGAAGGTGGCGACCCCGAGGATCTTGGCCCGCGGCAGGGCGAGGCGCGCCTGGATGCAGTCGATCGCCTCCGGGGGGATCCAGCCGCAGGCTTCCTGGACCTCGCGCAGCACCTGCAGCAGCTCGAAGGGGTCGTGGCGGTGGCGCGCCATCGCCGTCGCCGCCGCTTCCGCGGGGGCGGGCGCCTGAAGCACGGGGGATGGCATCGCCTGGTTCCTGTCCGGGCCGCCGGCCCGAAGGGCCCACGGCCACAGTCCCACCCTACGCCGGGGACGGCGCGCGTTCTTGACGCCGATCTAATGCCGCGCGCAAATAGGGGGCGCGGAATGCGCTGGTACCCGGGGCCGGAATCGAACCGGCATGCCTTGCGGCTGCGGATTTTAAGTCCGCTGCGTCTACCAATTCCGCCACCCGGGCATCGCCCGAGCGAGTCTACACCGGCGGGCGGGAGACGCTCTCGGCCTGCTCGATGACGGCCAGCGCCACCTCGTCGAGGGGCAGGCCCGAGGCCTCGGCGCGCTGGTGCAGCATGCGCACCGCCTCGTCGCAGTTGACCTTGTGCCGCTCGACCAGGATGCCCAGCGCGATGAGGGCCTGCGGCCCGTGGCCGCCGCCGAGGGCATCGGCCAGGAGATCGGCGCCCTCGCCCGCCTGCAGTACCGAGCTGGCCCTCTCCAGCGCCGCGCGGACCGCGGGCACCAGGCGCGTCATGTCGACGGGCTTGGCGACGACGCCGAGGGCGCCGAACGTGGCGGCCTTGCGGCGCACTTCGGCCTCGTCGCGCGAGGGCGCGAGGAGCAGGAACGGCACCCGCGTCTCCCGGGAAAGGAGTTGCGCCACCTCGAGGCCGGTCTTGCCCGCCATGGTGACGTCGAGCACCGCGAGCGCCGGGTGCGTGTCGACGGCGACCCGCATGGCCTCGTCGCCGGTGGTGGCCACGACCACGTCGAAGCCCGCCCGCGACAGTCCCGCGAGCATCGACGAGAGCACGACCCGGTCGTCGTCGACGACCAGGAGGCGGGGCCTTGCCTCGGTCATGGGAGCCTCATACTGTGACGATTATGCCCGTCCCCCGGATGGGCCCGGAGACCGCCTTGAACGCCGTTCGCCTGCTTCCCGTCGTCCTCGTCCTCGCCATCCTTGCCGCCCATTTCTACCGCGCGCAGGCGTGGGTGCCGTTCGGCGTGACGGTGGGCCTCGCGCCCCTGCTCCTCGTGCGCGCGCCGTGGGCCGCCCGCGTGCTGCAGGCCGCCCTCGCGCTGGGCGCCCTCGAGTGGCTGCGCACCGCCGCCGCGCTCGTCGCGCTGCGCCAGTCGATGGGCCAGCCGTGGACGCGCCTTGCGCTCATCCTGGGCGCCGTCGCCCTCGCCACGGCGGCCTGCGCGCTCATCTTCCAGTGGCGCCCCGTGCGCGAGCGTTTCGGGATGGGGAAGGCGAGGCATCCCGGCTCCTAGTGCGGCTGGCCGAAGTAGCAGACGCGGTTGCGCCCGCGGTGCTTGGCGTCGTAGAGCGCGTCGTCGGCCTGGCTCATGAGGGTGTCGAGGTTCGCGTTGCCCGCCAGCGTGGCCGCGCCGATGGAGACCGTCACCCGGATCGGCACGCCCTCCTCGCGGACCACCTCGGCGGCCTCCACGGCGGCGCGCAGGCGCTCCGCGACCTCGACGGCACCTTCGCTCGCCGTCTCGGGCAGCAGGATGGCGAATTCCTCGCCGCCCACGCGCCCGACGACGTCCACGTTGCGCAGCACCTCGAGGCAGGTCTGCGCGAGCTTCTGCAGGACGCGGTCGCCGGCGCGGTGCCCGTGGGCGTCGTTCACCTCCTTGAAGCGGTCGATGTCGAGCATGAGCAGTGACAGGGGAGCCTCGTAGCGGCGGCTGCGCGCGAGCTCGGCATCGGCGGACTCGAAGAAATGCCGCCGGTTGGCCAGGCCGGTAAGCGGGTCGGTGTGCGCCTGCGTCTCGAGCAGGTGCGCGATCCGCCGCTGCCGCCGCCAGGCGCGGTCCACCATCAGCGTCGCGCCGATGGCCACGGCAAAGAGCACGCTCGAGAGCGCGGCCACCACGCCCATGTCGCGGCGCCAGTGGCCCATGTACTCCTCGGTGGACCGGCCCACGGTCACGTGAAGCGGGTAGCCCGAGACCTTGCGGTAGGAGTAGAGCCGCTCGACGCCGTCGAAGGGCGAGGTGGCGTGGAACGTGCCGGAGACCTCGTCCCGGGACACCAGCTCGCGAAGGGCCGCGGGAGCCTCGCGGAACGGGGAGCGATCGGGGACGGGCGGATGGCGCGCGATGATCTCCAGGTCCGCGCCGCGCACTCCCACCGCGCCGCCGGGGCCCACGTCCGCCGCGCCGAGCATCCTGACCAGCTTTTCGACCGCCACCGGCGCGACCACGGCCCCCGCGAAGCGTCCGTCGGGATGCTCGTAGCGGCGGGCGATGTCGATGACCCAGGCGCCGTCGGGCCCGTCGCGATGGGGCTCGGAGATGACCACGCCCGAGTAGTGCCCGTCGCGAAGGCGGGCGAACCAGGCCCGCTCCCCGACGTCGGGCGCGGGCGCGGTGGCGAATTCCGGCGGGTAGACCATCCGGCCCGATTCGTCCGCGACGCGTATCCCGAGGACGTCGGGCAGGTTCGTCTGGATGCCCGCGATGTAGGAGCGCACGGCCTGCCCGTCGGTGTTCCTTCCCGCGAGGAGCCGCTCCTGCTCGGTGGCCACGGTGTGCACCGCGAGGCGCACCTTGTCGACGAGGTTGGCGAGGTCGCTCTCGAGAACCCGCGCGACGCTGTAGGTCTCGACGACCGCCTGCTCCTCGTGCTGGCGCCGGCTCGTGTAGATGGATTGGCCGACGAGTAGCGACAAAAGGACGAGCAGCGAGGCCACCACGCGCCACAGGCGCGCGACGAAACGGCCAGCGTGCGGCTTTTCCAAGTGCCTCCTCCTCGGGCCATCCTGCGCCGCTCCGGCGCGGCCGGACTTGCGGTCCGTCAGGACTTGGCGCGATTCAGTAGCACTGCGCCCGGCACAGGCGGGAGATGTCGGCGTCGGTCAGCGGGCCGCCGTCCCAGGAGCGGGCATCGGCCGGCAGGTAGCAGGAGCACATCCGCATGGCGGAGCGGCCGTAGGCCCGCGGGGCGGCCTGCCACCGGCTCTCCGTGGGCGTCCCGTAGGTGTTGGCCCAGGGGTTCTGCTCGCTCGGGTCCCAGGAACGCGGTCCGCGCGATGCCGGCTCGACCGACCAGGAAGGCCGGGCAAGCATGTCCGTCCAGTACAGGGACGAGCGTTCGTACCGCAGCCGCTCGCCGAGCCTCGCAGTGGCATAGGCGTCGCCGTAGTAGTCGGCGACGGCATTCCCCGCCCCGGAAAGGGCACCGAGGCAGGCAGCGGTCGCGAGGAGCAGCTTCATCGTTGGCCGGTTCGGGCGCAGTGGCTCACCCCGGATGCTACCCCCGGTCCGGGCGCGTTTCTATGCCGCAGTTCACAGTAAAAAAGGGCGCCGCGAGGCGCCCCTTCCGGCCCCGCGGCCGCGCCGGGTCAATGGACCTCGACCCGGTGGGTCGCCGAGCCCTTCGCCTTGGGCAGCGTGAGCCGCAGCACGCCCTCGGCGTACTTCGCCTCCGCCTTGGCGAACTCGACGTCCACGGGCAGCGTGAACGAGCGGCTCATCGTCCCGTAGTAGCGCTCGCTGCGAAGGACCTTGCCTTCCTTCTCGTCCTTCTTCTCGCGGCGCACCTCCGCCGAGATGGTGACCATGTTGCCGTCCACGTCGACGTGGATGTCGTCCTTCGAGACGCCCGGCACGTCGGCCTTCACCAGGTACTTGTCGGCTGCCTCTTCCACGTCCAGCTTGATGACGGGGGCCATGCGCTCCGCTTCCATCCACATCGGCGGGAGCAGCCCCTTGAAAACGGAAGGTACGTCGAAGGCCGGATCGAAGAGGGTCAGGGGTTTGAGGGTTCCCATGGCATCCTCCATCGCACTATCGAGGCCGCGGCGGCGTCAGCTTCACCGCCGCACGGAGCGCTTGCAACACACTTGCCCCGCAAATACAGCCTGAACCGGCTCCGCCCGGGACGTGTTGCCGCCGGTCAAGAAGGGTGCGAATTTCGCTCCGGCCCCTACCCCGCCGGGGCCCGGGCCGCGACATAGGCGGCGATCTGGTCCAGCGTGGCGAGCGTCGCGTAGTCCGCTTCCGGGATCTCGACCTTGAACCTCTGGTGGACGGCGATGAGGAAATTGAGCCAGTCCATGGAGTCGAGATCGACCTGGTCGCGCAGGAGCTTGTCGGGCGCGACGTCGCCCTCCTCGAGCTCCGGGGCGATCTTCCTGAGCTCCTCGAAGACCAGCGGGCGCAGTTCGTTCGCGTTCATAGCTTCTCCGGTTCCTGCAGGCGGCGGGAGAGTTCCGCGAGGAAGGCGGCGCCGCGGTGCCCGTCGCTCACGCGGTGGTCCGCCGACACGGTCGCCACGACCGCGGGCATCGCCACCAGGTTGCCCTCCTGCACCCACGGGCGGACGGCCACCCGGCCGAAGCCGACGATGGCCGCCTGCGGCGGGTAGATGACGGCGTAGGTGGTCTCCACGCCCGTGTCGCCGAGGTTCGTCACCGTGATCGTGGGGTCGGAGAACTCGGAGCTGCGCAGGCTCCCGGCGCGCGCGCGCTTCACGAGGTCGGCGAGCTTCGCCATCAGCTCGTCGAGCGGCAGGTCCTGCACGTCGCGTATCCCCGGCGCCACGAGCCCGCCCTGGCGCAGCGAGATGGCCACGCCCGTGTTGACCGAGGCCGAGGGAACGTAGGCGCCGTCGCGCCACGTGCCGTTCAGGTCCGGGAAGCCGCGCAGCGCGAGCGCCACGGCCTTGAGCTGCACCGCGGCCATGAGGATGCGCCCGGTGAGCGGCCGGCGCGCGTTCTCGGCGGCGAGCCAGTCCTGGGCGCGCCGCATCGGGATCGTCTCCGCCAGGTAGTAATGCGGGATCTCGCGCTTGGAGCGGCTCATGGCGGCCGCGATCGCCTTGCGCATCTCCGCCACGCGGTCCACCGGAGCGGCCGCCGGGGCCGGCTGCGCCGCGGCCTTCTCGACGTCGTCGATCGTCACCGCCCCGTGCGGCCCGGTGCCGGCGATCCCCTCGGGATCGAGCCCCAACTCGCGCGCACGCCTTCTCGCCGCGGGGGAGACGGGCCGGCGCCCGGACGGTGCGGGTACGGCCGTCACGGGCGGCGCGGCGGGCACACTCGCCTCTGCCGCGGCCGGTGCCGGGGCAGCCTTCTTTACCGGTTTCGTCACCGGCGGCGGTGCCGGCGCCGCGGCGCCCGGCTTCTCGCCCGGGGCGAGGAAGCGCGCGATCACGGTCCCCACGGGAATGGTCGTTCCCGGCAGGGCGAGGAGCGCCTCGACGACGCCCTCCTGCCAGGTCTCCACCTCGACGGCCGCCTTCGTGGTGTCCACCACGGCCACGACGTCGCCCTTCCTCACCGCGTCGCCGGGCTTCACCTTCCACTCGAGGAGCTTGCCCTCGTCCATGTCGGCGCCGAGGGACGGTAGCTTGAACTCGATCATTGGAACAGGCCCTTGGCCGCGGCAACGATCCTGCCGGGCTGGGGAAGCGCGGCCTCCTCCAGGTGCTTCGGATACGGGACCGGCACTTCCTCGCGGCACACGTGCGCGACCGGAGCGTCGAGGTCGTAGAAGGCCTGCTCCATGATCCTCGCCATGATCTCGGCCGAGAGGCTGCCGCTGCGCCAGCCCTCGTCCACGATCACCGCGCGGCGGGTCTTGCGCACCGACGCGAGCACCGTGTCCATGTCGAGCGGGCGCAGGACGCGCAGGTCCACCACCTCGGCGTTGATCCCGTCTCCCGCGAGCGTGTCCGCCGCCGCGAGCGCCTTCGGGACGCAGGCGCCGTAGGCCACGAGCGTGACGCGCGTGCCCTGGCGGCGCACCGCCGCATGCGCGATGTCGATGGAGGCGCTGGAGAGGTCCCCGGCCATCTCGAAGAGCGCCGGGTACTCGAAGAGGAGCACCGGGTTGTCGCAGGCGAGCGCCGCGCCCAGCATGCCGTGGGCGTCGTCGATCGTCGCCGGCGCCAGGATGGTGAGCCCCGGCACGTGCGCGTACCAGCCCTCGAAGCTGTGCGAGTGCTGGGCGGCGAGCTGCCGCCCGGCCCCGGTGGCCATGCGGATCACGACCGGCACGGCGAACTGCCCGCCCGACATGTGCCTGAGGATCGCGGCGGTGTTCACGATCTGGTCGAGGGGCAGCAGGCTGAAGTTCACCGTCATCACCTCGACGACGGGCTTCATGCCCCCGAGTGCGGCGCCGATGCCCGCGCCGACGAAGGCGAGCTCCGACAGCGGCGCGTCGCGCACCCGCTCGGGGCCGAATTCCTCCAGCAGCCCCTTGCTCACGGCGTAGGTGCCGCCGTAGCGGCCCACGTCCTCGCCCATCAGGAAGACGCGCTTGTCGCGCGCCAGGGCCTCGCGAAGGCCCATCCTCAACGCCTCGCGGTAGGTGATCGTCATGGCGCGTACACGTCCTTGGTGAGGTCCTCCACCGGCTCCCAGCTCCCGGCCTCGGCGAACGCGACCGCGCGCTCGACTTCCGCCGCCACCTGGGCGTCGATCTCGAGGAAGCGCTCCTCGCTGAGGTGGCCCTGCTCCTTGAGCCGCGCGGTGAAGGTGTGGATGGGGCCGCGCTTCTTCCACTCCTCCACCTCGGCCTTGTCGCGGTAGAGCTCGGGGTCGAACATCGAGTGCGCGCGGAAGCGGTAGGTGCGGAACTCGACGAAGACCGGCCCGCCGCCCGCCAGCGCCTTCTCGCGCGCGCGCCGGGCGCCCTCGTAGCAGGCCACCACGTCCATGCCGTCCACGGCCCAGGCCTCGATGCCATAGGCGGCCGCCTTCGTGCACAGGTCGGTCTGCGCCTCGGAGCGCTCGATCGCGGTGCCCATGGCGTAGAGGTTGTTCTCGCAGAAGAACGCCACCGGCAGCTTCCACAGCGCCGCGAGGTTCATCGACTCGTGGAAGGCGCCCTCGGCCACCGCCCCTTCGCCGAAGAAGCAGGCCGTGAGCCGCTCCTCGCCCCGGAGCTTCGCGGCCAGGCCGAAACCCACCGCGAGCGGCAGTCCCCCGCCCACGATGGCGTTGCCGCCGTAGAAGCGCGAGGCGGCATCGAAGAGGTGCATCGAGCCGCCGCGACCGCGGGAGCAGCCCTCCTTCTTGCCGAACATCTCGGCCATGATGCGCTCCATCGGAACGCCCTTGAGCAGCGCATGGCCGTGCTCGCGGTAGGTGGCCACCACGCTGTCGCCGCGCTGGAGCGCGTGCATCGCGCCCGTGGCCACCGCCTCCTCGCCGATGTACAGGTGCAGGAAGCCGCGGATCCTGCCCGCGCCGTAGAGCTCGGCGCACTTCTCCTCCATGCGCCGGATGCGCAGCATGTCCTTGAGCAGCTTGACGGAATTCTCGCGCGCGAACGGCACCGGGCCGGCCGGGGGCGCGCTGGCGACGTGGCTCATGATCCTCCCTCCAGCGTGGAGAGGTCTCCCTCGGGAAGCCCCAGCTCGCGGGCCTTGAGGAGCCGGCGCATGATCTTGCCGCTCCTCGTGCGCGGAAGCGTGGGCGAGAACTCGATCTCCTTGGGCGCGACCGCGGCGCCCAGGCGCTTCCTCGCATGGCCCAGGATCTCCATGCGCAGCGCCTCGTCGGGCGCGAAGCCGGCCTTGAGCGAGACGAAGGCCTTCACGATCTCGCCCACCATCGGGTCGGGCTTGCCGATCACGCCCGCCTCGGCCACGGCACGGTGCTCCATGAGGACGCTCTCGACCTCGAAGGGGCCGATGAGGTGGCCGGCGGACTTGATCACGTCGTCGGCGCGTCCCACGAACCAGAAGTAGCCGTCGGCGTCGCGCTTGGCGAGGTCGCCCGTGAGGTACCAGCCGTCCACGAAGCACTTGCGGTAGCGCTCGTCCTGGTCGAGGTAGCCGCGGAACATCGAGGGCCACCCGGCGCGCAGCGCGAGCTCGCCCTCCGTGTCGCTGCGCGCCTCCAGCTCGATGCCGGTCTCGCGCCGATGCGCGATGGCGGCCTCGACGCCGGGCAGGGGCTTGCCCATCGAGCCGGGCTTCACGTCCATCGCGGCCGTGTTGGCGATCATGATCCCGCCCGTCTCGGTCTGCCACCAGTTGTCGTGGATCGGCATGCCGAAAGCCTCCAGGCCCCACCACACCGCCTCGGGGTTGAGCGGCTCGCCCACGCTCGCGATGAAGCGAAGGCGCGGGAAGGCATGGGCCTTGGCGAGCTCCGCGCCCGCCTTCATGAGCATGCGGATGGCCGTGGGCGCGGTGTACCAGACGCTCACGCGCTCCTCCTCGAGGATGCGGTACCAGCGCTCGGCGTCGAAGTCGGCCTCGTCCACGATGCTGGTCACGCCGTGCACGAGCGGCGTCACGATGCCGTAGGAGGTGCCGGTGACCCAGCCCGGGTCGGCGGTGCACCAGAAGACGTCGTCGGGATGCAGGTCGAGGGCGACCTTCCCGGTCGCGCAGTGCATCACCACCGCGCCGTGCACGTGCACCGCGCCCTTGGGGCTCCCCGTCGTGCCGCTGGTGAAGTGCAGGAACGACGTGTCCTCGGCCGTGGTGGCCGCGACCGCGCACTCGGGCGAAGCGGCCGCGAAGGCCTCGCGGAACTGCGCCGAGTCCACGCGCAGCACGTGCTCGAGGGTGGGCATCGGCACGGCGATCTTCGCGACCTTCTTCTGGTGCAGCGCCTCCGTGGTGACGAGGACCTTGCCCTTGCCCATGTTGATGCGCGTGGCGATGGGCTCGGGCCCGAAGGCCGAGAAGAGCGGCGAGACCGCGGCGCCCAGGCGCAGCGCGCCCAGCACCGCGAAGTAGAGCTCCGGCACGCGCCCGCACAGCACGAAGACCACGTCGCCCTTGCCCACGCCCAGGCCGCGCAGCACGTTGGCGAAGCGGCAGGAGGCCTCGCCCAGCTCGCGGTAGGTGATCGTGCGCACCTCGCCCGCGGCCGGGTGCCAGCGGATCGCCGCGCGATCGGCCAGGGGCCCGAGGGCGTGGCGGCCGACCGCCTCCCAGGCGATGTTGAGGCCGCCGCCTGGCAGGCCATCCAGCAGGCCCCTCGCGCCGGCCCAGTCGAGAGGAGCGTTGGGCGGAAGGCGAAGTGCCGCGATGTCCTTGTGGATGACGCCCGGTCTCATGTGCCGCTTCCTCCGGCCGCGCAACACGCCGATGGCGAAAAGGAATTGGAGACGATTTCACTCTAGGAGCGTTCGCGGTGGCACCGTTGACCTCAGTCAACAGCACTGCCGATGCGCGGCGCGACACTGGGATCCACGGGCGAATCGCCAATCGGCCATAAGGGCAATGCCATGACATCCCGCACCGCAAAGAAGGGGCGCGCCACGAAGACGCGCGGCGCCGCGACCGAGAAGTGGGTCTACCTGTTCTCCGAGGGCAACGCCCGGCGCAAGGACCTTCTGGGCGGCAAGGGCGCGAACCTCGCCGAGATGACGCGGATGGGGCTTCCCGTCCCGCCGGGCTTCATCATGAGCACGCGCGCGTGCAATGCGTACCTCGCCGCCGGCGGCTTTCCGGAAGGCCTGTGGGCGCAGGTCGAGCGCGCGCTCGCGAAGGTCGAGCGCCTCGCGGGCAAGCGCCTGGGCGACGCGGCGGCCCCCCTCCTCGTCTCCTGCCGCTCGGGCGCGCGCTTCTCCATGCCCGGGATGATGGACACGGTCCTCAACATCGGGATGAACGACACCGTGGCCGCCGCAATGACGCGGCTCACGGGCGACGAGCGCTTCGTGAACGACGCCTACCGGCGCCTGGTGCAGATGTTCGGCACCGTCGTGCTGAACCTCCCCGACGAGCCATTCGAGGAAGTCCTCGCGCGAAGCCGCAAGGCGCACGGGGTGGCGAACGACGCCGACCTGGACGCGGCCACCCTGCTCGAGGTCACCGCCGAGTTCAAGCGGATCGTGAAGGCGCGCGCCAGGCGCCCCTTCCCCGACGACCCGCTCGAGCAGCTCCGGCTCGCCACCGAGGCCGTCTTCAAGTCGTGGAACGGCAAGCGCGCCATCGACTACCGCAACGCCGCCGGCATCGCCCACGACCTGGGCACCGCGGTCAACATCCAGACGATGGTGTTCGGCAACATGGGCGCCGGCTCCGGCACGGGCGTGCTCACCACGCGCAACGTCACCACCGGCGAACCCAGGCTCGAGGGCGACTGGCTCACCAACGCCCAGGGCGAGGACGTGGTGGCCGGCACCCGCGCCACCCGGCCCATCGCGGAGCTGGGGGGCGAGATGCCGAAGATCCACGCCGAGCTCGCGCGCAACTGCCGCACCCTGGAAAAGCACTTCCGCGAGGTGCAGGACGTGGAGTTCACGATCGAGCGCGGCAAGCTCTGGATGCTGCAGACCCGCGACGCCAAGCGCACCGCCCAGGCGGCCGTGCGCATCGCCGTGGAGCTCGCGGGCGAGAAGCTCATCTCGCGCGAGGAGGCCGTCATGCGCGTCTCCCCCGACCACGTGGACGCCTTCCTGCACCCGCAGTTCGACGCCCGCGAGAAAGCCGCCGCGAAGAAGCGCGGCGACCTGCTGGCCACCGGCCTCAACGTCTCGCCCGGCGCGGCGAGCGGCATCCTGGCCTTCGACGCCGACAAGGCCGAGCAGTGGGGCGCGAAGGACAACAAGGCCGTGATCATGGTCCGGCCCGAGACCAAGCCCGACGACGTGCACGGCATGCTCGCGGCCCGCGGCATCCTCACCAGCCGCGGCGGCCGCACCAGCCACGCCGCGCTCGTCGCGCGGCAGTTCGGCAAGCCCGCGATCGTGGGCGTGTCGGCCATGGAAGTCGACCCGGAGAAGCGCGAGTTCCGCATCGGCACCCGCGTCTTCCGCGAGGGCGATTCCGTCTCCGTGGACGGCACGACGGGCGAGGTGTTCGCCGGGAGCCTGAAGACCGTGGTGCCCGAGTTCACCGACCCCTGGCTCATGAAGCTCCTTGCCTGGGCCGACGGCTTCCGCCGGCTGGGCGTGTGGGCCAACGCGGACTATCCGAAGGACGCCGTGCGCGCGCGCGCCTACGGCGCCCAGGGCATCGGGCTGTGCCGCACCGAGCACATGTTCTTCGAGACCGAGCGCCTGCCGCTCGTGCAGCAGATGATCCTCGCCACGAGCGACGAGGAGCGCACCGGCCCGCTGGCCAAGCTCCTGCCGTTCCAGCGCCAGGACTTCATCGGCCTCTTCCGCGCCATGGACGGCCTGCCCGTCACCATCCGCCTCATCGACCCGCCGCTGCACGAGTTCCTGCCGAGCCACGACGACCTGCTGCGCGAGGTGACGCAGATGGAGACCCGCGCCTCGCTCGCCGCCGGCAAGGACCCGCTGGGGCTTGCCGGGACGCTGGCGCAGAAGCGGAAGCTGCTCGAGGCGGTGGGCGCGATGCGCGAGGCCAACCCGATGCTGGGGCTTCGCGGCGTGCGCCTGGGCATCCACCTGCCGCAGCTCGTGCGCATGCAGATGCGCGCCATCATGGAGGCCGCCTGCCAGTGCAAGCGCGACGGCATCAAGGTGCACGCGAAGATCATGATCCCGCTCATCGCGCACAACAACGAGCTCAAGGTCGAGGACGCGATCCTCGAGGAGGAGGCCCGCGCCGTGATGAAGGAACAGGGCGTCCGGGTGAAGTACCAGTTCGGCACCATGATCGAGATCCCGCGCGCGGCGCTGACCGCCGGCGAGATCGCGCGCTACGCGCAGTTCTTCTCGTTCGGCACCAACGACCTCACCCAGACCACCTACGGCATCTCCCGCGACGACGCCGAGACGGGGTTCCTGCGCGAGTACCTCGAGAGGCGCATCCTCCCCGACAACCCCTTCGCGACCATCGACCGGGCCGGCGTGGGCAAGCTCATGGAGATGGGCGTGCGCCTGGGCCGCGAGGCGCGGCCGGACCTCGAGGTCGGCATCTGCGGCGAGCACGGCGGCGACCCGGCCTCCATCGCCTTCTGCCACGCCATCGGGCTGGACTACGTGAGCTGCTCCCCCTACCGCGTGCCGGTGGCGAGGCTGGCGGCCGCCCAGGCGGCGCTGGCCAACGGCCGTTCCTGAGGCGCCTCGGCTTCGGTAACGTTTGTTAGCGGAAAGAGGGTCCCTAAACCGGTTTCCGCCCCGGAAATGTGAACTGGTTCACAGTCAGTTGCCTGAATAAGGCTCATGTTGACCATGTAACACGGTGACCCCTGCCAAGAAGGGCGGCGCCGTGTTCTGGAGGCAAGACCATGAACCCAGGCGCATCCGCAGAAGCAACCGCAAACCCCCGAATCGGCATCTACGGGATCTTCGACCGCGTCCCCTTCCTCAGGGGCAAGTACGCGCAGAAATTCGCCGCGGCGACCGTCATCGCGGTCGTGCCGCCCCTGCTCATCCTGGGCGCCTACCTGCTCTTCGCCAACGACGTCTCCGAGAACGCGCGGCGCCTTCTTCCCGCGCTCGGCCTGACCTACCTGGGCGGCTTCATGGCCATGCTCTGGCTGCACCAGGGGCTGCTCGCCCCGGTGGTCATGTCCTCGACGGCGATGAAGCAGTACCTCGACGACGGCCGGGCGCCGCAGATGCCCTCGCCCGCCGGGTTCTACGACGAGGCCGGCCGCCTCATGGGCCGCACCCAGTACGTGCTCGAGCTGCTGGAGCGCTGGGGCACGCGCATCGAGAGCCTCACCGACCTCGACGACATGACGGGCGTCTACACCCGCCGCGCCGGCGACAAGCGCCTGGGCGAGGAGATCGCCCGCTGCGAGCGCGACGACACCACCTTCCACGCGGTGCTGGTGGACATGCGCGGCTTCGGCGCCCTGCGCGAGGAACACGGCTACGGCGCCGGCGACATGTGCCTGGTCCAGATCGCCGCCGACCTCATCGCCAACACCCGCAAGGGCGACTGGATCGCGCGCTGGGGCAATGACCGCTTCCTCGTCGGCCTGCACCGCAACCGCAACGCCAAGCTCGTGACCGACCGCATCCTGCACGCGATCGACTCGGTCCCCTGCCGCGCGGCGCCCGACAAGGAGATCGCGCTGCGCGTCTCCTGCGCGGTCATGGAGTACCGCCTGGGCCTGGGCCCCGAGAAGCTCCTCAAGCGCCTCGACGAGGCGCTCGCGGAAGCCAAGTTCAAGAGCCTCCCCGGCGGCCCCTCCCGCGCCGTCTTCCGCCTGAACGCCTAGCACCACCGCCCCCGCAGGCCTTTACCCTATTCGGGCGCCGTGTGCTCCGCGGGCCGGCGGCGTTCCTTGTGGAAGCGCAGGAGCGCAGCGAGGCGGTAGAGGGCGTGCACGAACTTGCCGTAGGGCATGGTCGCGAAGAGCGCCAGGACGACGCCGAGGTGGGCGACGAGCAGCATTCCCATGGCGCGCGTCTCGCGCAGGGCGAGGAGCGCGAGCCCCGTGAGGCTGGTGAGGAAGAGGAGCGCCAGGAACCCGGCCTCCATGCCGCGCTGGGCCGGGTCCGCGAGCTCCGGGTCGCGCCGGCGCTTGAGCCACGCGAGGCCCGCCGGGCCGACCAGCAGCCCGATGCCGCCCACGGTGCCCAGCAGCACCGGCAGGCTCCAGAACGGGTACGGCGCCTTCCAGCCGAGCACGTAGTGGTACAGGCTCGCGACGCTGGTGGCCGCGAAGCAGAGCATGAACCCGTAGAAGGTGAAGTGGTGGAAGGTGCGGCGCGCGAACGAGGGCATCTCGTCGGGATAGGTGCACCCTTCCCCGCCGCCGTCCAGGTACTCGAGGACGGCCGCGTCCCGGAGCGCTCCGACGGCCGGCCCGCCCGCCGAGAAGGCCGGCTCCTCCTCTCCCGTGTCCGCCCAGAAGCGCGCGAACCCCACCCCCAGGGCGAGAAGCACGAAGAGCGAGACCGCGCCGAAGACCGCGACCATGGCCTCGTGCGGGATCACCGCGTAGAACGAGCCCTGGGCGTCGGAGTGCGCGGCGAAAAGCCGCTCCGGGCCGGCGAGGAAGGCCGCGAAAAGGAAGAAGAAGGCAAGGCTTGCCGCGGACGCCAGGCTCGCGGCGAGCCCGTTCGACTCGAAGGCGCGCGCGAGGAAGCCGGGCCAGGCGTACTTGCGCCAGGACTGCACCCTCACCTGCGCGAGCACGCGGGGGAAGTTGAGCGCGAACTCGTGCGGCGGGGCGTACTGGCACGCGTAGAGGCAGGAGCCGCAGTTGTGGCAGAGGTTGGCGAGGTAGTGGATGTCGCCTTCGGTGAACGACAGGCGCCGCTGCAGCGAGGGAAACACCGCGCAGTAGCCTTCGCAGTAGCGGCAGGCGTTGCAGATCGCGAGCACGCGCTGCGCCTCGTCGATGAGCTGCGGCAGGGTGCGAGGCTCAGCCGCGGACATGGCGCGCGGCCTCCTCGCCCGCGATGCGCCCGAAGGTGGTCCCGATGGCCATCCCGATGCCGGCCAGGTATCCCTTGCCGAGGATGTTGCCGGCCATGATCTCCCCGGCCGCCCAGACGTTGGCCGCGGGCCGCCCGTCGGCGAGGATCATGCGCGCGCTCGCGTCCACGCCCACGCCCAGGTAGGTGAAGGTGATCCCCGGGCGAAGCGGGTAGGCGTAGAAGGGCGGCGTGTCGACGGCGCGGGCCCAGTGCGTCTTGGCGGGCGCGATGCCCTCCGTGCGGCAGTCGTCCTGGATCGTGTGGTCGAAGGTGCCCGGGCGCACCGCGGCGTTGAACCCGGCGACCGTCTTCTCGAGGGCATCCGGGTCGAGGCCGACCTTGCCCGCGAGCTCGCGCAGCGTCTGCGCCTTCTCGGGCGGGAACACCGGCGGCATGAACCTGCCCATGGACTTGGCATCGATGATGGAATAGGCGATCTGTCCGGGCTGCCCCGCGACGAGGCGCCCCCAGATGGCGTAGCGCTTGGGCCAGAAGTCCTCGCCCTCATCGTAGAAGCGCTGGGCATCCCGGTTGACCACGATGCCCAGCGACACCGCGTCGACGCGGGTGACGATGCCCCCGTCGTAGCGCGGGCTGCGTGCGTCGATCGCGACGCAGTGGCCCTGCGTCGGGTCGCTCACCTGCCTGGCGCCCTGGTCGAGGAGGAGCTTGAGGACCTTGCCCCTGTTGTAGGGCGTGCCGCGCACGATGAAGTTGTCCGCCGGGGGACCCCAGGCTTCGCGCAGCCACTCGAGGTTCGACTCGAACCCGCCGGAGGCGACCACCACGGCCTTCGCGCGGATTTCGCGGCGCTCGCCGCCGCATTCCACCGTGACCGAGTCGATGCGCCCGCCCTCGAGCGCCAGGTCCACCACCTGCGTCTCGTAGGCGACCTCCACGCCCAGCGCCGCGGCGGCGCGGAAATACGCATTCACCAGCGCCTTGCCGCCCCCGAGGAAGAAGGCGTTGGTGCGCGACAGGTGCAGCGTCCCGCCCAGCGGCGCCTGGAAGCGCACGCCGTGGGACTTCATCCACGGCACGTGGGCCTGGGTGCTGCGGATGGCCAGGCGAGCGAGGGGCTCGTCGGTGAGCCCGCCGGTCACCTTGAGGAGGTCCTGCCAGTATTCCTCCTCGGGGTAGGCGTCGGTGAGCACGTCCAGCGGGCCTTCGTGCATCGTGCGCATGTTGCGCGTGTGCCGGCTGTTGCCGCCGCGCATGGGCACGGTGGACGCCTCGAGCATGAGCACGGAGGCGCCGGCCTCGCGGGCGGTGAGGGCGGCGCACAGCGCCGCATTGCCGCCGCCGATCACGAGCACGTCCCAGAGGCGCGGGGGCTCCTTCGCCAATCACGCCTCCAGCATCAGGCCCAGCCGCACCCGGTAGGCGGCGCGGATGTGGGCGCGGGCCGCGGCGGCGGCCGCCTCGGCGTCGTGGCGCGCGATGGCCTCCACGATGGCCTGGTGCTCGGCGCGCGCCGTCTTCGGCCGGCCGGGCACGCCGAGCGTGGTCTGCCCCAGGAGCACCATCGACTGGCGCAGCGAGTGCACCGCGCGAATGAGGAAGCGGTTGTGGGCGCAGCGGAACATCGCCTCGTGGAAGTGGCGGTTGAGGCGGGCGAGGCGCACCGGGTCGCTTTCCGCCTCGCGGTCGCGCGCGGCCAGCTCGCGCAGCGCGTCGATCTCGGCATCCGAGGCGTGCCTGGCGGCCAGCGCGGCGGCCGTGCCTTCCAGGACCTCGCGCATCACGTAGAGCTCGGCGACCAGGCCATGGTCCAGCTCCGCGACCACCATGCCGCGCGAGGGGTCGCGGGAGACGAGCCCCTCGGCTTCCAGCCGCCCGAGGGCCTCGCGGATGGGCGTGCGGCTCGCGCCCACCCACTCCGAGAGCTCGATCTCGCGCAGCCGCGTCCCGGGGCGCAGGCGCCCGGCCTCGATCGCCGCGAACAGCGTGTCGTAGGCCGCGTCTCCCATCGAGGCGCGCGGCTCCCCGGGCTTCGCCTTGCGGGCGGCCGGGCGGGCGGGTCGGGACTTCGGCTTCGCGCTCACGGTAGAGTGGGAGAAATTGACTTGCCGCGTTGATTGTATACAATCGTATACGAATTGTTTTGCCCCCACAACAAGCCCCGAGGAGCCCCCATGAAACGCCTCCTGCTCGCCGCCGCCGCCCTCGCCCTCGCGGGCGCCGCCGCGGCGCAATCCGACTTCCCGACGCGGACTGTCACCATGCTGGTGGGATTCGCGCCGGGCGGGGCCACGGACACCGCGGCGCGCATCATCGCCAAGAAGCTCTCGGAGAACCTGGGCCAGACCGTGGTCGTGGAGAACAAGGCCGGCGCGGGCGGCAACATCGCGCACCAGGCCGTGGCCACCGCGCAGCCGGACGGCTACACCATCCTGCTGGGCTCCGTGGGGCCGCTCGCCGTGGCGCCGCACCTCATGAAGCTCGCCTACGATCCCTTCAAGGACCTCGCGCCGCTCACCATGGCGGTCACCTTCCCGAACGTTCTGGTGGTGCACGCGGGCGTGCCGGCCAGGACCTTCGCGGAATACATCGCGCTCGCCAAGGCCAAGTCCGGGGGGCTCGACTTCGCCTCCACGGGCGTGGGCAGCGCCTCGCACCTGGCCGGCGAGCTCCTCAACCAGAGGGCGGGCATCAACGTCGTGCACATCCCCTACAAGGGCGGCGGCCCGGCCATGACGGACCTGCTGGGCGGGCGCGTCGGCGCGTACTACTCCACGCCCTCCACCGCCGGCCCGCACATCGAGGCGGGCAAGCTCAAGGCCCTGGCCGTGACGAGCCTGAAGCGCTCTACCTTCATGCCCAGCGTGCCCACCATCGCGGAGTCCGGCTATCCCGGCTTCGAGGCGGAGAACTGGTATGCCTTCGTCACCTCCTCCAAGGTGCCGCCGGCGATCCTCGAGCGCTGGAACAAGGAACTGGTGAAGGCTCTCAACGACCCGTCGGTGAAGGAACAGCTCGCCAAGCACTTCCTGGAGCCCGCCCCCGGCACGCGCGAGGAGCTCGCCTCCTACATCAAGCGTGAATACGACACCTGGGGAAAGGTCGTGAAGGCGGCCGGCATCAAGGCGGAGTGACTGCGACGCTCACCGAGGCCGGGCTCGCCGGCCTGGCGGCCCGGGCGCTGGCCGGCCTGGGCCTCGAGCGCCGCGATGCGGAGGATTGCGCGCGCATCCTCGTGCTGGGCGAGCTCATGGGTCTCTCCACGCACGGCGTCGGGCGCATCGAATCCTACGGCGAGCGGCTCGACCTGGGCGGCATCAAGGCGCGTCCGGACATCCGCGTCCACAAGGTCGCGCCCGCCATCGCGAAGGTCGACGGCGACAACGGCGTGGGGCCCCTCGTGGGCATGCGCGCGCTGCGGGCGGCGATGGAGCTCGCGCGCGAGACGGGCGTCGGCATCGCGTTCGCCCGCGCCAGCAACCATTTCGGCCCGGTGGCGCCCTACTCCCTCATCGCCGCCGAGGCGGGGTTCGCGAGCATCATCGGCAGCAACGCCTCGACGACGATCGCGCCCTGGGGCGGCCGCGATGCGCGCCTGGGCAACAGCCCCGTCGGCTTCTGCGTGCCCAATCCCGGCGGGCAGCCCGTCATCCTCGACATGGCGCTCTCGGTGGTGGCGCGCGCCAAGATCCGCAATGCCGCGAAGCGCGGCGAGGCCATCCCACCCACCTGGGCCACGGACAAGGACGGCAAGCCCACCACCGACCCGAACGCCGCGCTCGGGGGCTTCCTGCTGCCGATCGGCGGGCACAAGGGCTACGGCCTCGCGCTCGTCGTGGACCTCTTCGCGGGGCTCCTCTCGGGCGCCGCGTTCCTCACCCACGTGAGCTCTTGGTCCGACAACCCGGAGTCGCCGTCCGACCTGGGCCACTTCTTCTTCCTCATCGATTGCGCGCGCCTGGGCCCCGCGGACCGGCTGGCCGATCGCATGCGCGAGTTCGCCGCGATCATCCACGACACCCCGCCCGCCGACCCGGCCTCCCCCGTCCTCCTGCCCGGCGAGATCGAGCTGGGCCGCCTCGAGCGCCACCGCCGCGATGGCATCGCCATCGACGAAGCCCTCGTCGCGAAGCTCGAATCCCTGGCCGCCCGGCAAGGCGCATAGTCGAGCTGCCATGCCCGATCCCCTGCCCGCAGCCCGATCCGCGGCGAGACTCGTGCTCCTGGTCCTCGCGCTGGGCTGCGCGGACGCCGGTGCGCAATCCCTGTACAAGCTCGTCGACAGGAACGGAAAGGTCACCTATTCCGGTACGGTCCCCAGGGATTTCAGGGGCCGCGTCATCCCCCTCCACGTCGAGCCCAACCTGAATGCCTCGGAGGCGTCGCAGGCTGCAGGACAGGAAGGCGAAGGCCGAGGCGAGTCGCCAGCCGAAAGGACCATCCGAAAAGGGCCGGCGAGCGACGATGCCCCGATCGAGGCGGCGCGGCTGGCGGAGCTGGAGCGCCTGGCCGTCCTGGCGGAACAGGAACTCGACAAGCTGGAGCGCGAGCGCAGGATCTATCCCTGACACTCGCGACCCTACGGGCGCACCCGGCGCAGGCTGTCCGGTGAGAGTTCGTCGAGCCGGTTGATGCCCATCATCGCCATGTCGCGCTCGATCTCGATGCGCAGGATGTCGATGGCGTGGCTCACGCCCGCCTCGCCGCCCACGCTCGCGGCATAGCCGAAAGAGCGGCCGAGGAAGACGAACTTCGCGCCCAGGGCCAGGGCCTTGAGGACGTCCGTGCCCCGCCGGACGCCGCTGTCGAACATCACGGGCACCGAGGGGCAGGCGGCCACGATCTCCGGCAGCACGCGCAGGGGGGCGACCGACCCGTCCAGCTGGCGCCCGCCGTGGTTGGAGACGATGAGGCCGTCGGCCCCGCGCTCGACCGCGATGCGGGCATCGTCCGGGTGGAGCACGCCTTTCACGACGACGCGCCCCTTCCACATCGCGCGGATCTTCGAGAAGTGGCTCCAGTCGAGGTCGCCTCGGTCGGAGTAATCGCGCAGCACGTTGGGCGAGAGGATGGGCGCGCCTCGCGTGGCGAAGTTGTTCTCGAAGTGCGGCATGCCGTGCCGGACGATCGTGCGCAGGAAGGTGCCGAAGGTCCAGCCCGGCCGGATGAGCCCGTCCCAGGCCAGACGCGGCGTCGGGCGAAGCGGTGTCGAGAAACCGGCGCGCACGTTGTTCTCGCGGTTGCCCGCCATGGGCACGTCCACCGTGACCACGAGCGTCTTGTAGCCCGCCGCGGCGATGCGCTCGACGAGCGGCACGAAGCGCGCCTCGTCCCCGGTGAGGTAGGCCTGGAACCAGGAGTCCGGCGCGGCCTGCGCGACGTCCTCGAGACGGATGAGGGACGAGCCGCTCATGGCGAAGGGGATGTTCGCCGCGCGGGCGGCCTGCGCCAGCACCAGGTCGCCGCGATAGGCGTAGAGCGCCGCGATGCCGATGGGCGCGATGCCGAAGGGCGTGGCGTACTCGTGCCCGAAAAGGGTCGTCGCCGCCGTTCGCCGCGACACGCCCTTGAGCACCCGCGGAACCAGGCTCCACTCGTTGAACACGGACCGGTTGTCCGCGCGCGAGACGTTGTCCTCGACGCCGCCGCTCAGGTAGGCGAAGACGGGACGCGGCAGGTGGCGGCGGGCGGCTTCCTCGAAGTCGTCGAGGGAAAGGATGTCGCGAAACCGGGAAGGAACGGGTGCGGGTGCGCTCATGTCTTTTTCCGGGCTGGAATTACGGGGCGGCGGGCGCGATCGTCACGTCGCCCTGGCCGCTTTCCTTCAGGGCACGCTCGACGAGGCCGGAGCGCTTGGCGTCCTCGATGAAGGCCGCGAGCCAGGCCGCGGCCGCCGGGCGCCCCTTCGGGACGCCGGAAGCCTGGCGGATCGTCATGAAGCTCTCGGCGAGCACGCGCAGGCCGTGGTGGGAGGCCGCGTACTTCTCGAGGGGCTGGCGAACGCCCGCCGCGGCGTCGAGCCCCTGCGCGATGAAGAGGTCGATCGCGGCGCCCGACGAGGGCCCGCGTTCGAGCGTTGCGCGCTTGATCTCGCGGGTAAGGTAGAGGTCGTAGGCCGTCTTGTGGCCCACCGCGATGCGGCCGCCCTCGCGGTCCAGGTCGGCGACGCCGCGGAACGGCGAATCGGCCCGCACGAGGTAGGTGCCCTCGATGTGGACGTAGGGCGCGGTGAAGTCGATGTCGGTCGCGCGCGCCGGGTCCACGGCGAGGAAGGCCACGTCCCACGCGCCCTCCTTCACCGCGTCGGCCATCTTCCCGGCCGTGTCGTAGGTGAGGAACTTCACCGGCAGGCCCAGGCGCCGCGCGATCTCGTGGCCCAGCGCGGCTCCCACGCCCTTCGGGTCGCCTCCCTCCTCGCCCTTCTGCGCGATGACGGGGTTGCCGAGGTTGATGCCCACGCGCAGCACGCCCGTGGGCGCGATCTCCGGCGGCGGCACGCGCACCCAACCTTCCATCAACCGGCGGGCGCTCCGGCTCATCGCCACCCGGGTCACGACCCACTCGCCGCCGCGCTGCTCGGCCTGCGCGCCCACGGCGAGCGTCCCCGACGGGTGCCCGAAGCGCACGAGGGACGGATCGGTTCCGGGTCGAAGCATCCGCTGCACGATCGTCCCGGGGATGGCGCCGGCCGCCGCGAGGGCCACCGCCCCGGTGCCCGTCATGGCGTGGTGCAGCTTGCCCATGGAGACGATGCGCGCCGTGAGCGCGATGCCGGCCGCGTCCACCGCCTGGCCGCTCGAGGCCCGGTACGACTGCGGCGCCGAGACGAAGGCGAGCCTGGGCGTGACGGGCCGGCTCTTCGTGGCCTCCGCGGCGCTCTTCGCGAGGCCCATGGCCACGGCCCCTTGCGCGCGCACTGCCTCGCAACGCGCGAGGATGGCCGCATCGCCGTTCACCGCATCCTGCAGCTCCGTGCCCTGCAGTCCCAGCGCTTGCGCCTCCACGAAGACCGTGGGGTTGCCGGCGTTGACGAGGGTCGCCTCCACCCGGCCGATGCCGGGCACCTCGAGGGTGTCGACGACGCGCCCCGTGGGAAACATCGCGCCGCCCTCCCCCCCCTCCTCGCCGCCGCCCGGGTCCATGAACTCGAGGCGGATCTCGGCCGAGGGGAAGGTGACGCCGTCCAGCTCGAAGTCGCCTTCCTCCACGACCTCGCCGCCCTTCATCGGGACGTGCGCGACGATCCGCTTGCCGATGTTGGCCTGCCAGATGCGCACCCGCGCCGTGCCGTCGGCGGGTGCGGCGACCAGCCCCTCGGAGATCGCGAACGGGCCCACCGCGCTGGTGAGGTTGCCGCAGTTTCCCGACCAGTCGATGACCGGCCGGTCGATGGCCACCTGCCCGAAGGTGTAGTCCACGTCGCAGTCCGGCCGGGCGGACTTCGCGACGAACACGACCTTGCTGGTGCTGGAGGTGGCTGCCCCCATGCCGTCGATCTGCTTGCCGTAGGGATCGGGGCTGCCGGTCACGCGCAGCAGCACGCGGTCGCGTTCGGCAGGGTCCTCGGGAAGGTCGGCGGCGCGGAAGAAGACGCCCTTGCTGGTGCCGCCGCGCATGTACACGGCCGGGATGCGAAGCTGGGTCATGGGCGAAATGATAGCCTGTGATCCGCCGAAGATTCGCCCACCCACCGTACCAGCCCTGGAGATTTCCTTGCACGCCCTGCTATCCCGAGCAATCCTTTCCCTCGCCGCATGCCTGCTGCCCGCCGCCGGCTTTGCGCAGTCGCCCATGCGCATCGTGATTCCCTCGGAGACCGGAAGCGCCTGGGACCGGGCCGGCCGCACGCTGGGGTCGGCCCTCCTGTCGGTGAAGGCGGCCACCCAGGTCGAATACGCCAATCGCGGCGGCGCCGGCGGGACCCAGGGTCTCGCCGCGTTCCTGAAGTCGGCCAAGGGCGACCCGGAAGCGATCTTCGTGGCGGGCCAGGATCTCGTGGTCGCCGCCGAGCTCGATGCCACCGCGCCGCGCCTGCAGGACGCGACGCCGCTCGCGCGCCTGGCATCGAGCCACTACGCGGTCTTCGTGCCCGCCGCCTCCCCGCACCGCACGATGGCCGACCTGGCGCGCGCGTTCAAGGCCGATCCCGCGGCGATTGCGTGGGACGCGGGCGCCAGAGGCGGACCCGCGCACCTGCTGGTCGCCTATCTCGCGAAGACCGTCGGCGCGGATCCGGCGAAGGTGAAGCTGGCTTCCTCCCCGCAGGCGGCCGCAGCCGGCATCGCGAAGCTTCGCGACGTCCAGGAGGCGGTGAAGGCCGGCCGCGTGCGCGCGCTGGCCGTGACCTCCCCCGCCGCGACGGCCGGCATCGCCTCGCTCAAGGAGCAGGGCATCAACCTCGTGTTCGCGAACTGGCACGGGCTCCTGGCCGGGCCGGGGCTCAAGCCCTCGCAGCGCGACGAGCTCCTCTCGAAGGTCAAGGCGGCCACTTCCACGCCCGCGTGGAAGGCGCTCCTCGAGGCCGAGGGCTGGACGCCCGTGTGGCTGACGGGATCGGACTACGCCCGCTTCCTCGACGAGGAGTCGCGCAGCCTGGGCTACCTCGCCGGGCCCCTGGGCCTTCGCCCGCGCCGCTGAGCCCGCGATGGCCGCCAGCGTCCTCGTCCGCTTCTACCGCCGCGCCTGGGACGACCATCGCGGCCGCAGCCTCTCCGACATCCGCGCCTTCGACACGGAGCGCCTGGAGGGCACGCACGACTACATCCAGTGGCTCTTTCCCCTGCCGGAGCCCAGCGGGGCGAGCGCGCACGCGCCGATCCTCTCGCGCGAGGACATCGCGACCTTCGCGGCCGACCCGGCGCTGCGCGAGGAGTTGCGCAGGTCGCTCGACGTGATGCTCGCGTTCTACGGGCTGGAACGAGCCGGCTCCGGCGAAACGGCCGCCATCGCGCGCGCGACGGACTATGCCGGGCGAAGCCGCGAGTGGCTGGACCGCTCGCACAATTTCCTGCGCATCAGCCGCATCCTGCGCTGCCTGGCGCTCCTCGGATGCAAGCCGGAGGCTCGGGCGCTCCTCGCCTGCCTCGAGGAGATCGTGAGGGAGAACAGCTGGGCCGTGGGCTCGGAGACGCTTGGCTACTGGCGAAGGGCCGCCGCCTCATGACGGACACCGACGGGCTTCCGCCGCAATCCCCGCGCCTCGCCCGCCCCGCTACGGCGCTTCGCGAGGCCATCACCGCCGCCTGCCGCCGGCCGGAAACCGAGGCGCTGGCGCCGCTTGTCCCGGCTGCCTCGTTCGACGGGCCCGCGCTCGAGCGCATCCGCGACCGAGCCCGGTCGCTGGTGGCCCGCGTGCGCGCCGAACGCGCGGGCTCGTCGGGCGTCGATGCGCTCATGAGCGAGTTCGACCTTTCCTCCGAGGAGGGCGTCGCGCTCATGTGCCTCGCGGAAGCGCTGCTGCGCATCCCCGACGCCGGCACGGCCGACCGCCTCATCCGCGACAAGCTTTCGCGCGGCGACTGGCGCGCGCACGTGGGGGCGAGCGACTCGCTATTCGTGAACGCGGCCTGCTGGGGCCTCGTGGTCTCCGGAACGCTCGCGCGGGCGGAATCGAACCCGAAGGGCCTGGACGGGGCGCTCACCTCCCTCCTCGCCCGCGCCGGCGAGCCCGTGATCCGCGCGGCCACGAAGGCGGCGATGGGCTACCTCGGCTCGCAGTTCGTGCTGGGCGAGTCGATCGACGAGGCCCTCGAGCGCGCGCGCCGCAAGGAGGCGCGCGGCTACCGCTACTCCTTCGACATGCTGGGCGAGGCCTCGATGACGAGGGCCGACGCCGGGCGCTACCGCCACGTCTACCTCGAGGCCATCGACGCGGTGGGCCGCTCCTCGGCCGGGCGCGGCATCTACGCCGGTCCCGGCGTCTCGGTGAAGCTCTCGGCGCTGCACCCGCGCTACTCGCGCGCCAAGCACGAGCGCGTGATGGCGGAGCTCCTGCCCGTAATCGCCGAGCTCGCCGCGCGCGCGAAGGCCCGCGCGATCGGCCTCACGATCGACGCCGAGGAGGCCGACCGGCTCGACATCTCGCTCGACCTCCTCGATGCCCTGGCTCACGACCCGGCGCTCGCCGGCTGGGACGGGCTCGGGTTCGTGATCCAGACGGTGCAGAAGCGCTCCCCCTTCGTGACCGACTGGGTGCTCGACCTCGCACGCCGAAGCGGCCGGCGCATCATGGTGCGCCTGGTGAAGGGCGCCTACTGGGATTCCGAGGTGAAGCGTGCGCAGGTGGCCGGCCACTCGGACTACCCGGTGTTCACGAGGAAGAGCCACACCGACGTGGCCTACCTCGCCTGCGCGAGGAAGCTCCTCGCCGAGCCCGCGCTCGTCTACCCGCAGTTCGCCACCCACAACGCCTCGACCCTGTGCCAGGTGGCGGAGATCGCCGGCAGCAACCGCGACTTCGAGTTCCAGTGCCTGCACGGCATGGGAGAGACGCTCTACGACCAGGTGGTGGGCTCGGCGGACTTCGGCCTGCCCTGCCGCATCTACGCGCCGGTGGGCACGCACGAGACGCTGCTCGCGTACCTCGTGCGGCGCCTGCTCGAGAACGGCGCCAACTCGTCGTTCGTGAACCAGATCGTCGATCCCGACGTGCCGCTGGAGAAGCTGCTGGAGGATCCGGTCGCCACCGCGCGGCCCTTCGGCGGCAGCCCGCACCCGCGCGTGCCCGCCCCCCCGGCAATCTACCCCGACCGGCGCAACTCCCGCGGCATCGACCTGGCCGACGAGCACGCGCTTGCGGTCCTCGAGTCCGACCTCGCGCGCGCTGCGGCGCGCGACTGGGCGGCCGCGCCGGCGATCGCGGGTGAGCCCCATTCGATCGATCCCGGGCGCGCGTTGCCGGTCCGGAGCCCCGCGGACACGCGCGTCGTGGTGGGCCGCGTGCTGGAAGCGACGCCCGCGGAGGTCGATCGCGCCCTCGACCGCGCCCGCGCCGCCGGCTCCTGGCGCGCGACGCCGGCCACGGAGCGCGCGCGCCTGCTCGAGCGTGCCGCCGACCTCCTCGAGGAGCATGCCGCGGGGCTCCTGCACCTCGCGGTGCACGAGGCAGGCAAGACCTTGCCCAACGCCGTGGGCGAGGTTCGCGAGGCGGTGGACTTCTGCCGCTACTACGCGCTGCGCGTTCGCGAGGAGGAGCCCGGCACGCCGCTGGGGGTCGTCGCCTGCGTGAGCCCCTGGAACTTCCCGCTCGCCATCTTCCTCGGCCAGGTCGCCGCGGCGCTCGCCGCCGGCAACGCGGTGGTCGCGAAGCCCGCCGAGCAGACGCCGCTCATCGCGGCCGAGGCGGTGCGGATCCTTCGCGAGGCGGGCTTTCCCGGGGACGCGGTGCAGCTCCTTCCCGGACAGGGAGAGAGCGTGGGCGCGCGCCTCGTCGCCGACCCGCGCGTGGACGGGGTGGTGTTCACCGGGTCCACGGAAGTGGCCGAGATCATCCACCGCACCCTCGCCCGCCGCGGCAACGTGCCGCTCGTCGCCGAGACGGGCGGGCAGAACGCGATGGTGGTGGACTCCTCGGCGCTGCCCGAGCAGGTCGTCGCCGACGCCATCGCGAGCGCCTTCGACAGCGCCGGGCAGCGCTGCTCGGCCCTGCGCGTGCTCTGCCTGCAGGAGGAGATCGCCGGGCGCGTGCTCCCGATGCTCGCGGGCGCGATGGCCGAGCTCGCGGTGGGCGAACCGTCGCGGCTCGCCACCGACGTGGGCCCCATCATCGACGAGGCCGCGCGCGCGGGCCTGGAGGCGCACATCGCGCGGCTTGAAGGATCGGCGAAGCTCGTCGCGCGCGCCCCGGCCCCGCAGGCAGGGCACGGCCACTTCATCGCCCCCGTCGCCTTCGAGATCGGCTCCCTCGCCGAGCTGGGGCGCGAAGTGTTCGGCCCCGTGCTGCACGTCGTCCGCTTCCGGGGAGGAGAGCTCGCGCGCGTGGTCGAGGAGATCAACGCCACCGGCTACGGCCTCACCTTCGGCATCCACAGCCGCCTCGATTCCACGATCGACTTCCTGTCGGGCCGGATCCGCGCGGGCAACGTGTACGTGAACCGGAACGTCGTGGGCGCGGTGGTGGGCGTGCAGCCTTTCGGCGGGGAGGGGCTGTCGGGCACGGGACCGAAGGCGGGAGGCCCGCGTTACCTGCGCGCGCTCGTGCGTCCGGCGGCGCCGCAGCCCGCCGGGGCGCAGCCGCCGCTTCCCGCGGCAGACGCCGCGTCGTCACCGGATTGCGCCGCGGCCGTTGCGGCAATCGCGAAGCCCGGCACGGACGCCATCGACCGCGGCCGGGTCCTCGACACGATTGCCGCGAGGGCAGGAGGCGACTTCGCGCTCCTGGCCGGTGCCGGGCGGGCGGCCCTTGCCGACGGCCGCGAGCGCGAGCTCACCGGCCCCACCGGCGAGCGCAACACCTGGAGCGCGCATCCGCGCGGGCTCACCGTGGCCCTCGGCGACGAAGGCGGCAGCGCATCGGCCTGGCTCGCCCAGGCGATGGCCGCGATCGCCGCGGGAAATCCCGTGCTGCTCGTCGCGGCGGGAGACCCCGCGGTGGCTGCGAAGGTGGCGGCCGGGGTGCGCGAGGCAGGATGGCCGGCCATCGCGGCGGTTTGCGCGACGACGGCCGAGTGGTCCTCCCTAGCGCCCCTTGCCGCGGTGATGGCGGGCAGCCCCGCGCAGGCCGCCGAGGCCGTGCTCGCCGTCGCGGCGCGCCCGGGCGCCCGCATCCCCGTGGTCGAGCCCGAAGGTGCGCCCGCGCACTATCCCGCCTGGCGCCTCGAATGCGAGCGCACCGTCTCGGTCAACACCGTCGCCGCGGGCGGCAACGCGAGCCTGCTCGCGCAGATGGATTGAAGGGGACGCTACCCTTCGATCTTTACGCGGGCTGGGGCTCGGGGACGAGACCGCGCTTGGCGAGCATCGGGGCGACCGACGGGTCGCGGCCGCGGAAGGCGCGGTAGGCCTCGGACGGGTCGCGCGAGCCTCCTGCGGAGTAGACGTAGCGCAGGAGGCGCTCGGCCACCGCGGGATCGAAGCAGTTGCCCGCCTCGGTGAAGGCCCCGTAGCCGTCGGCGTCCAGGACCTCGGCCCACATGTAGACGTAGTAGCCGGCCGCGTAGCCCGAGCTCGCGAAGAGGTGCCCGAAATGCGGCAGCCGGTGGCGCATCACGATCTCGCGCGGCATGCCGATTCGCCGCAGCTCCGAGGCCTCGAAGGCGTCGATGTCCGCGCCCGCGGGATCCGCGTTCGCGTGCAGCGCCATGTCCACGAGCGCGCAGGACGTGTACTCCACCGCCTCGAAGCCCTGGTTGAAGCGCCGCGCCCGCGCCAGCTTCTCGATCGCCTCCGCCGGCAGGGCCTCGCCCGTCGCTTGGTGCCGCGCATGCCGGCCCAGCACCTCGGGCTCGAAGGCCCAGTGCTCGAAGATCTGCGAGGGCAGCTCGACGAAGTCGCGCAGCACCTGGGTGCCGGAGAGCCGCTCGAAGGTCACCTGCGACAGCAGCCCGTGCAGCCCGTGCCCGAACTCGTGGAAGAGCGTGCGCACGTCGTCGGCCGAAAGGAGCGTGGGCTCCCCCGCCGGTGCCCTGGCGAAGTTGTTGTTGTTCACGATGACGGGCAGCGTGTCGCCACCCACCTTGGACTGCCAGCGGTAAGCGCTCATCCAGGCGCCGCCGCGCTTCGTGGGGCGCGCGAAGTTGTCGCTGAGGAAGAGCCCCGCGGGCTTGCCGTCCCGCCCCCGGACCTCGAAGGCGCGCACGTCGGGATGGTAGGCGCGGATGTCGGGGCGCTCGACGAAGGCGATCCCGAAGAGGCGCTGCGCGGTGTCGAACGCCGCGGCGAGCATGCGCTCCAGCGAGAAGTAGGGCTTGAGCTGCGCGTCGTCGAAGCCGTAGCGGGCCGCGCGCACCTTCTCGGCGTAGTAGCGCCAGTCCCACGGCTCGATGGCGTGTTCCTGCCCGAGCGAGCGGGCCATCTCCGCCAGGGCCCTGCATTCCTGCGCCGCCCTGGCCTTGGCGGGCTCCCACACCTGCTGCAGCAGCCCGGCGACCGCCGCCGGCGTGCCCGCCATGCGGTCCACCAGCGCGTAGTCCGCGTAGTTGGAGTACCCGTGCAGGCGCGCCTGCTCGCTGCGCAGCGCCAGGATCTCGCGCGCGACGGGCCGGTTGTCGCGTTCCCCGGGATTGCCGCCGCGCCGCACCCAGGCCTTGAAGGCCTCCTCGCGCAGGTCGCGCCGGCTGGAGAAGGTGAGGAAAGGCACGATGAGCGAGCGAGAGAGAGTCACCACGCCCGCGTGCGCCTCGCCGGCCGCGCGAGCCGCCTCGCGAACGCCCGCGCGCAGCCACGCCGGAAGCCCCTCGAGGTCGCGCTCGTCGCGAAGCGCCAGCCGGTACTCGGCCTCGTCCGCGAGCACGTTCTGGCTGAACCTCGTCATGAGCTCCGCCAGGCGCTCGGCGATTCTCGCGTGGCGCCCCCGCGCCTCGCCCGTGAGGCGCGCGCCCTCGAGGACGAAGTCCAGGTGCACGCGCTCGAGGAGCCGGCGCTCCTCCGGCGCGAGGCCGAGCTCGCCGCGCCTGCCGTGCAGCGAATCGATGCGGCGGAAGAGCCCCTCGTGCAGGTTCACCGCGCTCCTGTGCGCCGCGAGCTTCGGGGCCATCTCGCGCTCGACGGCCTGGAGCCCGGGAGAGGTCTCCGACTTGGTGAGGTTGCCGAAGACCGCCGCCACGCGCGCGAGGTCGCGCCCGCTCGCGTCGAAGGCCGCCACCGTGTTGGCGAAGGTAGGCGCCGCGGACTGCGTGGCGATGTCGTCGAGCTCCGCGAGCTGGCGGCGCATGGCCTCCTCCAACGCGGACGCGAAGTGCCCGGGCCGCAGGCACTCGAAGGGGGGCAGGCCGAAGGGCGCGTCCCAGGGCTGGAGCAGCGGGTTGGCTTCGGTGTCGTTCATGCCGTCGTCCTCGTGGGTGGCGGGTCGTCGGCGGGATCGGCCTCGAGGGCCTCCCGCCAGTAGCGTTGCGGAAGATAGCCCCGAAGCCGCTCGAGCACCAGCGCGACCATTTCCCCGGAGACCGCGTGGCCCAGGAACGGGATCACGTCGGCGGTGGCGTCCGTGCCCAGCTCGAGCAGGCGCTGCGCCGCGTCGATCGTGCCCGCGTAGGGGATTACCGGGTCTTCCTTGCCGTGAAAGAGGTGGACCGTCATGTCGGGCGCGGGCGCCGTGGGCAGCGCCTCGAAGCGCCCCGCGAGTGCCACCACCCGCCCCGCCGGGGCCGGGTTCGACTTCGTGGCCTCGAGAGCCCGCACGGCCCCCTGCGCGAAGCCCACGATCGCCGTGGCCTGCGCGGCCACGCCCGACTCGGACTGCCAGTGGGCGACGGCGGCGAGGAAGTCGGGCATGGCCTCCGGCGCCGGAAGCACCACGACGAATCCTTCGGGAAAGGCCGAGGCGAGGCTGCGGCCCAGGGGGGCGAGCGCGGCGACATCGTCGTCTCCACCGTGGAAAAGGACGAAGAGCTGGCGCGCGCCGACCGGGCGTTGCACGACGATCGAGGCGATCATCGCGCCAGCCGCTCCACCAGGCGCGCGTGCAGCATCGGGTCGCCGCAGGCGAGGATCGCCCCGCCGTGCTGGGCGCTCGCGCCGTCCCAGGTGGTCATGCGACCGCCCGCGCCCTCCACGATCGGGATGAGCGCCTGCGTGTCGTGGGGCTTGAGGCCGGCCTCGATCACCACGTCCACGAACCCCGAGGCCACCATGCAGTAGGCGTAGCAGTCCCCGCCGTAGCGCACGAGCTGGACGTCCGCCGCCACCGACTCGAAGGCCGCCAGGAGCTCGGGGGTATCGAAGAGCTGCGGGCTGGTGCTCATGAGGCGCGCCTGCGCGAGGTTCGGGCAGCCGCGCACGCGGATCGGCTTGCCGTTCATCCACGCGCCGGCCCCGGTGCCCACGTAGCGCTCGCCGGTGAAGGGCTGGTTCATGACGCCCAGGACCGGCCCGGTGCCGTCGTTGAGCGCGATGAGCGTTCCCCAGAGCGGCAGCCCGGTGATGAAGGCGCGCGTGCCGTCGATGGGATCGAGCACCCAGGTGAATTCGCCGGCGCCGGCGACCGCGTCCTCCTCCTCGCCGAGGATGCCGTGGTCGGGGTAATGCTCGCGGATGAGCGCGCGCATGGCGCGCTCGGCGGCGCGGTCGGCCTCGGTCACGGGGTCGTAGACGCCGCTGCCCTTGTCCACGACCGCGAGCTCGGAGCGGAAGTAAGGCTCGATGGCGCGCGCGGCGGCGTCGGCCAATGACCCTGCAAAAGTCAGGAATTCCCGGAGTTTCGGGTCGGATGGCATGGCGGAATTATACGGGCCCGAGGCGGTCGAATTGCAGTCACCGCGTTCTGGTACGATTCGGCCTCCCCGCAGAACCCCTTTCCCTCGCTTCCCCCACAGGATCCCGATCCATGTCCCGCTTTCTGGCTACCCTCCTTTCGTCCCTTGCCCTGCTCTCCCTATCCTCCACGCCCGCCGTCGCGGACGACTACGCCGACACCGTCAAGGTGTTCGAGCAGGCCGGCGAGAGCGGAACCTTCTTCAAGTCGGCGTATGGCTACGCCGTGTTTCCCAGCATCGGCAAGGCCGGCGTGGGCATCGGCGGCGCCTACGGCAAGGGCCGCGTCTACGAGATGGGCCGGCACGTCGGCGACACCTCCGTGACGCAGGTGTCGGTCGGCCTGCAGCTCGGCGGCCAGGCCTACAGCGAGATCATCTTCTTCGAGGACCAGCGGGCCCTGCGCGAGTTCACCAGCGGCAACTTCGAGTTCGGCGCGGGAGCCTCGGCCGTCGCGATCACCGCCGCGGCCAGCGCCAAGGCGACCACGGGCGGATCTTCGGCCAGCGCGAGCGGCGGCAAGCACGACGCGAAGACGGTGGGCAAGTACCACAAGGGCATGGCGGTCTTCACCGTCGCCAAGGGCGGCCTCATGTACGAGGCCAGCGTCAGCGGCCAAAAGTTCAGCTACAAGGCCGTCAAGTAGGATCCGGGGGCCCGTAATCAGATTACGAAAAGTAATCTGATTACGAGTGAAGCTCGACCACGTCGCCGTCGGCGAGGGCGTGGTCCGGGCCGACGTGCTGGCCGTCGTAGCCCGACGGGCCCCAGACGCGCGCGAAGCGAAGCGACTTCCCGATGTCGCGGTGGATGAGGCGCGCGACATCGGCCACGGTCTGCCCCTTGCGGATCGCGTAGGGCCTGCCCTTGTCGGGGGCGTGCCCCGGCGTCTTCGTGTAGGCGCGCACGATGCCGAGGTTCGCGAAGAGCCACGGGCCGAGCTCGCCCAGCCCCTGCCCCGTCGCCGCGGAGACGGCCAGGGCGGGAAGGCGCAGCCCCGACAGCTCGAGGAAGGCCTGCAGCTCCTGCGCGATGCCGGGAATCGCGTCGGCCTTGTTGGCGAGGAGCAGCGTCGGCAGCCGGATGGCGAAGGGATCCTCGTCCCCGGGCCCGGCGTCGCCGGCCCCGCCGCCGGGCCAGCGCCCGGTGAGCGTGATCTTTTTCTGCGCGAGAATCGCATCGATTTCACGCACCTGCTCCAGGCAGTCGGGCTCCCCGAGGTCGATCGCGAGGATCGCCGCGTCGGCCGCCTGCAGCGCGCCGGCGAGCCACGGCACCGCGTGCTCCGGCGAGATGGCCGGCAGGTCCACGAGCTGGAAGCTCACGTCCTCGTGCGGCATCATCCCCGGCTCCGGATATTGCGTCGTGAACGGGTAATCGGCCACGTGCGCGCCGGAGCCCGTGAGCCGCGCGTGCAGCGAGGACTTGCCGGCATTGGGCGCCCCCAGTAGCGCGACCTGCGCCGCGCCCTCCGGCCGGATCACCAGCGCCGGCCCTCCTCGCGCCCCGCCCTTGTGGCTGCCGCCCTCGAGTTCCTCGCCGAGGTCCCTGATCCTCGCCTTGATGTCGGCCTGCAGGTGCTCCGTCCCCTTGTGCTTGGGGATCGTGCGAAGCATCTCGCGCAGGCACTCGAGGCGCTCGCGCGGGTCGCGCGCCTTGCGGAAGGCGGCCTCGGCGGACTTGTATTCGGGCGAGAGGTTGGCGGGCATGGCAATCTGGGCGCGTTCCCACCGATTCTATCGACAGGAGCCCGATCATGGCCGAACCGGCGAGCGCAGCCCTGGTGGAAGTCGACGCCCTCGAGGCGCTGGTCCTCGTGGACAACGTCTCCGATTCCCTGTCCACCGTCCCGCCCTGGGTGGTCAACGAGAACCCCACGCTGATCCGTGCCGGGATGCGGGAGAACTCCGGCGAGGCCCGTTGCTGCGCTCACCACGGGCTCTCGCTCGTCCTGGCCGCCCGCACGGGGGACCGCACCCGCTTCGTCATGTTCGACGCCGGCCCCGAGGCCTACACCGTCACCCGGAACGGCGCACGCCTGGGCGTTCCCTTCAGGGACATCGAGGCCGTCGCGCTGTCGCACGGCCACTGGGACCACGGCGGCGGCCTGGTCGAGGCCCTGCGCCTCATCTTCGAGGCCAACGGCGGCAAGCGCGTCCCCATGCATTTGAACGAGGGCATGTTCGCGAAACGCGGCGGCACGCTCCCCGGCGGCAAGGTCCTGCCCGCCGCCAGCATTCCCTCCGAGGAGGCGCTCGCCGCCGCGGGCGCGGAGGTCGTCAAGTCGCCCGACGCGCGCCTCCTGGCGGACGGGCATTTCTACCTGAGCGGCGAGATTCCCCGCGTCACGGCCTACGAGAAGGGCTTCCCCGGCCATGTGAGGCTCGCCGCCGACGGCGTGACCTGGGAGCCCGATCCCTGGCTCATGGACGAGCGCTACCTGGCCGCGCGCGTGAAGGGCAAGGGCATCGTCGTCTTCTCGATGTGCTCGCACGCGGGCGTGGTGAACGTCCTCACCGACGCGCAGGGAGCCTTCGCCGGCATCCCGCTGCACGCCGTGATGGGCGGCTTCCACCTTGCCGGCCCGACGGTGGAAGCGGCCATTCCCGAGACGATCCTGGACCTCATGAAGTTCGGGCTGAAGCGAATCGTGCCGGCGCATTGCACCGGGTGGCGCGCGTTCACCGCGCTGGCCGCCGCCTGCGGGGAAGGCGTCCTGATGCCCTCGGCGGTGGGCCGGACGTTCGTCTTCTGAATTCCCGGAACCGTTGATCGGGCAAGAGGTCGGCGGACATTCCGCAAGTGTCGGCGCGCGATGGGTTCCAAAGCCGTATTGCGCGGCACGCGCGGGAAGCGCCAACATTTGCCATACGCCTATCGGGTAATCGAATGTCTCGCGACTGGGTCGGGCAGTGGGTGGCGCCCCTCGCGCTGCTGACGCTGCCGGGCTGCGTGACGCTCCTGCCGGAACGCATGCAGATGCAGGCGATCGGACGCTACGGCGAACTGGTCGAGTACGAGGAGCGGCAAGCCGCGGCCCTCCCCCGGGTATCCACCGAGACGCTCTACGACCTCTGCTTCAGCTACTCCAAGGTCAAGAACTACCGCAAGCTCTTCGAGTGCGCGGACCAGATGGAGAAGCAAGTCGCGCAGGGCGACCGGGAAGTGTTCGCGCCCTCCACGCGGCGCGGCGGCTGGGGCGGCGGGGTCGTCCGCGTCGGCCGCTCGGACGGCTCCCCTTACCCGTGGATGCTGCGCAGCGAAGCCCTCATAGACCTCGGAGACTATCCGCGAGCGCTCGCCGAGGCGAGGACCGCCCTCGCCCTGTGCGCCAGGGTCGAGTCCACCTTCGGCGGCTTCGAGAGGACGGATTGCCACGTGACGGCCCTGGGGCTGCTCGGCCTGTCCTCCGCGCTGGACAAGGACGCGGCCACGGCCGGCAAGGCCCGGGCGGACCTGCAGGCCTACCCCCTCGGCCTCTACGGGATCGCCCTCACCTCCCAGGCGAAGAGCCTGGCCATCGCCCGGATCGAGGTGGCGCTCGGCCGGTACCGGGAGGCGCTGGAGCATCTCGGCGACCCTTGGGCGGCCGGGCGCTTCCTCGCCAATCTCTTCGTGGGCTCGGTCGGCGCTTCCACCGACATCTTCGCCAGCCTGCAGATGCCCTTCGAGTACGTCCGCGCGCGCTGCCTGCTCGGGACCGAACAGTACGCGGCCGCCCGGACCGCCCTCGACTCGCTCCTGGGGTACCCGCAGATCCCGGACAACGGCGAGATCTACTGGATGGCCCTGCACGATCGCGGGCGAATCGCGGAGCGCGACGGCGACATCGCGCGCGCCATCGAGCTCTACCGGAAGGCGGTGGAGGTCATCGAGCGCCAGCGCTCCACGATCAGCTCCGAGGCGAGCAAGATCGGCTACGTCGGCGACAAGCAGGCCGTGTACCGCCACCTGGTGTCGGCGCTTCTCGGCAAGGGAGAGCACGCGGCGGCGTTCAAGTTCGTCGAGCGCTCGAAGTCCCGGGCCCTGGTCGACATGCTCGCCTCGAAGCAGGACTTTGCGGTGGCGACCGCCGACCCGGCGAAGGTGAGGCAGCTCCTGGACCTTGCCGCCCATGCCGAAGCGAGGGCGCTGATGCAGGAACCGGCGGGAAAGACCTCCTCGCCAAGGAGCGCGGCGACTGGCGGCAGCCGCGAGTTGCGCGAGGCGGCTCCCGAGCTCGCCTCGCTGGTCAGCGTCACTGCCGTGGCCGCGGGCGAGATCCAGTCGGTGATCCCGGCCGACGAAACGCTTGTCGAGTACTACCAGGGCGGCGACGAACTGGTGGCCTTCGTCGTGTCGGCACGCGGGCTCTCCGCCATTCGCCTCGATGGCAGGGGTCTCGTGGAGGACATCGGCCTGTTCCGCAAGCAACTGATGGACGTGAGCTCGCAGGATTACTCCGGAACCTCCCGGAAGCTGCACGCGAGGCTCTTCGCCCCGCTGGCAGGACGAATCGCGACCCACAAGCTCCTGGTCGTGGCCCATGGCCCGCTGCACTACCTCCCCTTCAACGCCCTGCACGACGGCACGGCCTACCTGATCGAGCGCCACAGCGTGCGCCTGCTGCCGAGCGCGAGCGTGCTGCGGTACCTGCGCAGCCAGCCCGTGGCGAAGCCGGGCGGGATCCTCGCCTTCGGCAATCCGGATCTCGACGATCCACGGCTGGACCTCGCGTTCGCCCAGGCGGAGGTTGCCGCGATCACGAGGGACCGTCCGGACTCGCGGGCGCTGGTTCGCAAGGACGCGAGCGAGAGCGCCTTCCGGCAGTACGCCGGCGGCTTCCGCTACGTCCACTTCGCCACGCACGGCGAGTTCAACGCCGAGGCGCCGCTCAAGTCGACCTTGCTCCTCGCGAAGGACCCGAAGGGCGATGGCCATCTCACGGTGGACAAGCTCTATTCCCTGCGCCTGGACGCCGATCTCGTCACGCTGAGCGCCTGCGAGACGGGCCTCGGCAGGGTCGCGAGCGGCGACGACGTGGTGGGCTTGACCCGCGGCTTCCTCTACGCGGGCAGCCGCTCGATCGTCGCGAGCCTGTGGCAAGTCGACGACGAGGCCACCTCCTACCTGATGACGCGCTTCTACGACGGCCTCCGGCAGCGGGACAAGCGCGAGGCCTTGCGCCAGGCACAGAAGGGGGCGATGGCGAGGTACCCTCACCCCTTCTTCTGGGCGGCGTTCCAGCTCACCGGCAGCGCCGAATAGGCGCGGGACGCAGGCGGGGCAACCGGGTCTCTTGAAAGTCGCCCGCCCCGGCCCCAACTGCTCGGAATCCGGTCTTCAAGGCAAGGAGCGTCATGGGATTCGCGTTCGTCGCAGGCGCCGCCTTTCTGGTTGCGGCCTGGATCCTGCTGCAGCCCTGGCACGCGAGGAGGCGCCGCGAGCGCATCGCGAGCCGCCCCTTCCCCGCCGGGTGGCGCCGGATCCTGCGCGAGCGCGTGCCCTACGTCCGCCTCCTCCCGCCGGACCTGTTGCAGCAGCTCCAGAAGCGCATCCAGGTCTTCGTCGCGGAAAAGTCCTTCGTCGGCTGCGGCGGCCTCGCCATCACTGACGAGATGCGCGTCGTCATCGCGGCCCAGGCGTGCCTGCTGCTGCTGAACCGTCCCGGCCGCGACTTTTCGCGTTTGAGCGAGATCCTCGTCTACCCGGGCCCCTTCGTCGTCCATCGCGAAAGGCGCGACGGGATCGGCCTCGTGAGCGAGCACAGCCGGGTGCACTCCGGCGAATCGTGGGCGCACGGGCAGGTGGTCCTTTCCTGGCCGGACGTGCTCGAGGGAGCCGCGGCCCCCGACGACGGCCGCAACGTGGTGATCCACGAGTTCGCGCACCAGCTCGACCAGGAGAAGGGCCACGCCAACGGCGCGCCGGACCTCGTCGACGCCCAGCGCTACCCGCGCTGGTCGCGCGTGCTGGGCCAGGAGTACGGGCTCCTGCAGGAGCGGCTCGCGAACCAGGAGCCGACGCTGCTCGACCCGTACGCGGCCACGGACCCGGCGGAATTCTTCGCCGTCAGCTCGGAGGTCTTCTTCGAGCAGCCGCACCACCTGGCGGCGCACCACCCCGAACTCTACGGGGAGCTGAGCCGCTACTACCGGATCGACCCACGCTCCTGGTAGCGACTCCAGGGCCGAAAAAAGATCCCGCCGGCGGGAGCAGCGTGCCCCCGCGGCGGGATCGCGTGTTGCGGATTACTTGGTCTCGATGCCCAGCGTCTTGTAGAGCGCGCCGAACTGGTCGTAGGACTTCTTGAACCAGACCTTGTAGTCGGCCGCGTTCATGTAGTCCACCGGCTGGCCGAGGTCGGACATGATCTTCTTGAACTCGGCATCTTCCGAGATCTCCTTGAACTTCTTCTCCAGGTACGCGATGACTTCCTTGGGCGTGCCCTTGGGCGCGGCGACGCCCTTCACGGAGCCCGCGGTCACGACGTCGTAGCCCTGCTCCTTGAAGGTCGGCACGTCGGGAATCGCCCCGTCGCGATTCTCCAGGGCCACGGCCAGCGCGCGCAGGCGCCCGGCCTTCATGTGCGGCAGGATCTCGCTCGGGTGCCCGCCGCCGAAGTCGACGTGCCCGCCCACGAGCTTGGTGATCGCGTCCGCGCCGCCCGCACCCGGGATCGTCGTGACCTTGATGCCGGCCGCCTTGCCGAAGAGGAGGAACGTGACGTCCACCGAGGCGCCCTTGGTCGACACCGATGCGGTGGTGTACTCCTTGCTCTTGCCCGCCTTCACGAGGTCGGCGAGCGTCTTGTGGGGCGAGGACGCCGGCACCGCGAGGGCGATCGAGTGGATCGACATCCGGCACACCGTCTCGAGGTCGGTGAAGAGGTCATAGGGGAGCTTGCGCTGGTGCGGCACGACGAGGTCCTCGCCCGAGCCCCAGCCGAAGAGCAGCGTGTAGCCGTCCGGATTGGACCGCACGACGTCCACGCGGCCCGGGATGCCGCCCCCGCCGCCCTTGTTCACGACGACGACCGGCTGCGGGAAGTACTTGGGCGCCACCGTCGCGATCGCTCGCGCCAGCAGGTCCGTGGAGCCTCCGGCGCCGTAGGGCACGATCAGCTGGATGGGCTTCTCCGGATAGGCCGCGAGGCCGTTCGTTGCTGCGACAAACAACCCGAGGGCGGTGGCGAGCACCGACCAGATTCGCTTATGCATGCGTGACTCCTTCCTGACGTGATGACGAGTTGCGGGCGGCATGCGCGGGAGCTGGCAACTGGATCCTCCCTACTTCGCAGCCTCGGATGATGCGACAGCCCGGGCCGCGCGCTTCTTCTGCCACGCGGACCAGAGGTTGTAGAGCACGAACGCGATCGCGACGGCCATCAGGGAGCCGGAGATCGGCCGCGTGAAGAACACGGTGCCGTCGCCGTTGCTCAGGAGCAGGGCCTGGCGCAGCGAGCGCTCCATGATCGGGCCGAGCACGAAGGCGAGCAGCAGCGGCCCGAGGTCGAACTTGAGCTTGCGCGCGATGTAGCCGAAGACCCCCATGACCAGCATGACCCAGATGTCGAAGACGTTGTTGTTGACGCTGTACACGCCGACCAGGGTGAGCACCATGATCATCGGCGCCATGAACGAGTACGGCACGCGCAGGAGCTGCACCCAGATGCCGATGAGGGGCAGGTTCAGGATGAGGAGCATGACGTTGCCGATGTACATCGACGCCACCACGCCCCAGAAGACGTCCGCGTGCTCCTTGAGCAGGAAGGGCCCCGGCGTGATGCCGTGGATGAGGAGCGCGGCGAAGATCATGGCCGTGGAGGCGTTGCCCGGGATCCCGAGGGTGAGCAGCGGGATGAAGGACGACGAGGCCGCGGCGTTGTTGGCGGACTCGGGCCCCGCCACGCCCTCGATGGCCCCGTGGCCGAACTCCTCCGGATGCTTCGAGACCTTCTTCTCGATGGCATAGGAGATGAGGGACGACAGGACGGCGCCGCCCCCGGGCAGGATGCCGACGAGGAACCCGATCACGCTCCCGCGCACCATCGCCCACTTGCTGCGCGCGAAGTCGGCCATCGTCGGGAACACGTTCTTGACCTTCGTGGTCAGGATCGTCCCGGCCTCGCTCTTCTCGAGGCTGTAGAGGATCTCCCCGACCCCGAAGAGCCCCATCGCCAGGGTCACGAAGTCGAGGTTGCTCTGCAGGTTGGCGACGCCGAAGTCGAAGCGGACCGCGCCGGAGAGCGGGTCGAGTCCCATGCAACCCAGGATGAGGCCCAGGATCGCCATGGTCAGGCCCTTGAGCGCCGATTCCCCGGTCAGGTAGGTCGCCAGCAGCAACCCGAGCACGGTGAGCGAGAAGTACTCCGATGGACCGAACTTGAGCGCCGCCTCCGCCAGTGGCGGGGCCATCAGGGTCAGGCCCACGAGGCCGATGGTCCCGGCGACGAAGGAACCGATCGCGGCCACCCCGAGTGCCGCGCCGGCGCGGCCGCACTTCGCCATCTCGTAGCCGTCGATGCAGGTGACGACCGACGCCGCCTCCCCGGGGATCTTCAGCAGGATGGAGGTCGTCGACCCCCCGTACATGGCGCCGTAGAAGATGCCCGACATCAGGATGATCGCGGTGACGGGCGTTCCCATCTTCATGCTGATGGGCAGGAGCAGCGCGATCGTGGCCGCGGGCCCCAGCCCCGGCAGGACGCCCACCGCCGTGCCCAGGGCGCAGCCGATCAGCCCCCACATGAGGTTGATCGGGGTGGCCGCGATCTGGAACCCGTGCCAGAGTCCCGCGAAGTCGATCATCTCCTGGCGTCCCCTTCAGTGGCCGGCATGCGTGTCTCCCTCGCGCGTCTAGAAGAGCAGCCCGTGCGGGAACGGGGTCTTCAGGAACCGATCGAATACCAGGTAGACGACCAGGCCCGTCGCGAGGCCCGTGGCGGCCGACACGACGACGCCCTTGTGCTCCACCAGGAGCAACCACCCGGTGACGAGGACGACCACGCTCGTGATCGCGCCGATGTCATCGAAGACGATCGCGTAGACCACCGTGATGACGATGGCGAGGAGCGGGTGCAGCCACGCCTTGGGCTCCCAGAAGGGGACCACCTTGTCCTCGGGGCCGAGGTTCGTGGCGATGAGGGAGATCGCGAGCACCGCGAGGATCACCCCGAGGCCGAAGGGCATGAAGCCCGAGCCCGGCTGGCCGTGGTCCATGAGGCGCAGCACCCAGACGGATTGCTGGATGACCAGCCCCGCGAGCGCCAGCAGGAAAACCCCCGCATACCGTTGCCACGACTTCACGGCAACCTCCTCCCCGTCAGGCCTTCTGCCCGATCTCGAAATTCGCCAGCTTCTCGAGCGCCCGCACCATGGCGGAGTGGTCCCACGCCTTGCCGCCGTGGGCCGCGCACGAGTTGAACAGCTCCTGCGCCGTCGCCGTGTTGGGCAGGCTCACGCCCATCTTGCGGGCCGAGCCCAGGGCGAGCGACAGGTCCTTCTGGTGCAGCTCGATTCGGAATCCCGGGTCGAAGGTCCGCTTCACCATGCGCTCGCCGTGCACTTCCAGGATGCGCGAGGAGGCGAACCCGCCCATGAGCGCCTGGCGGACCTTGGCCGGGTCCGCGCCCGCCTTCGAGGCGAAGAGGAGCGCTTCGCCCACGGCCTCGATGGTGAGCGCCACGATGATCTGGTTGGCCACCTTGCAGGTCTGGCCGTCGCCGTTGCCGCCCACGAGGGTGATGTTCTTGCCCATGAGCTCGAAGAGCGGCTTCACCTTCGCGAAGGTCGCCTCCGTCCCGCCCACCATGATGGTGAGCGTGGCGGCCTTGGCGCCCACCTCGCCGCCGGATACCGGCGCGTCGAGGTACTCGCAGCCCAGCGCGTTGATGCGCTTGGCGAACTCCTTCGTCTCGATGGGCGCGATGGAGCTCATGTCGACGACGATCTTGCCGGCGGAGAGCCCCTCGGCCACGCCCCCGGCGGAGAAGAGCACCTTCTCCACGTCCGGCGTGTCCGGGACCATGACGAAGACGATATCTGCCGCTTTCGCGACTTCCGCGCCGCTTGCGCACACCTTCGCGCCCGCCTTGGTGAGGGCCTCGGGATACGGGCCGATGGTGTTCACGAAGAGCTCGTTGCCCGCCGCCTGGAGGTGGCCCGCCATGGGCGCGCCCATGATGCCCAGGCCTATGAAACCGATCTTGCTCACGCGGATCTCCTATTGAATTGGCTCAGCGGACCATGCAGGGCCGCTTGTTGTCGAACTTCCAGCCGGGGATGAGGTATTGCATGGCCACCGCGTCGTCGCGCGCCCCGAGCCCGTGGGACTTGTAGAGCTCGTGCGCCTTCGCAAGCTGCGCCTCGTCGATTTCCACGCCCAGGCCCGGCTTGGGCGGCAGCGCGAGGTGGCCGCCCCGGATCAGGAACGGCTCCTTGGTCAGGCGCTGGCCGTCCTGCCAGATCCAGTGCGTGTCGATCGCCGTCACGCGCCCCGGCGCCGCCGCGGCCGTGTGCGTGACCATCGCTAGCGAGATGTCGAAGTGGTTGTTCGAGTGCGAGCCCCAGGTGAGCCCCCAGTCCTTGCAGGTCTGCGCCACGCGCACCGAGCCCTGCATCGTCCAGAAGTGCGGGTCGGCGAGCGGGATGTCGACCGCCTGCAGCTGGAGCGCGTGCGCGAGCTGGCGCCAGTCCGTGGCGATCATGTTCGTGGCCGTGGGCAGCCCCGTGGCGCGCCGGAATTCCGCCATCACCTCGCGGCCCGAGAACCCGGCCTCGGCGCCGCAGGGATCCTCGGCGTAGGCCATGACGCCGTGCAGGTCGCGGCAAAGACGGATGGCGTCCTCGAGGAGCCAGCCGCCGTTCGGGTCGAGCGTGATGCGCGCGCCCGGAAACCGCGCGTGCAGGGCGCGCACGGCCTCGACTTCCTCCTCGCCGCGCAAGACGCCGCCCTTCAGCTTGAAGTCGTTGAACCCGTAGAGCTCGTGCGTGGCCTCGGCGAGCCTCACGACCGCCGCCGCATCCATCGCCTTCTCGTTGCGCAGCCGGAACCAGTCGTTGCCGGCCTGCGGCTCGCTCCGGTACGGAAGGTCGGTGCGGCCACGATCCCCGACATAGAACAGGTAGCCCAGAACCTCGACGCGGTCGCGCTGCCGGCCTTCGCCCAGCAGGTCCGCGACGGGCACGCCGAGGAACTGGCCCAGGAGGTCCAGCATCGCGGATTCCACCGCGGTCATGGCGTGGATGGCGGTGCGCAGGTCGAAGGTCTGGAGTCCCCGCCCGCCGGCATCGCGATCGGCGAACTGTCGGCGCATCTCCTGCAGCACCCGGTTGCAGGAACTCACAGGCTGCCCGACCACGAGGGGCCGCGCATCCTCCAGGGTCTGCCGGATCTTCTCGCCGCCCGGCACCTCGCCGACGCCGGTGTTGCCGGCGCTGTCGCGCGCGAGCACGACGTTGCGGGTGAAGAACGGGCCGTGGGCGCCGCTCAAGTTGAGCAGCATGCTGTCGTGGCCGGCGACGGGAACCACGCGCAGGTCCGTGACCACAGGTGCTCCCCGGACCTCGCGTCCGGGGTTATTCGGGATCATGGGACGATTCCTCGGGCGCTAGGGGACGCCGCCAAAATGGTATCGGTAACATCCCCGGCCTGTCAATATTCCTGCAGGGCAGGTTTCCGCCTGGCCTACAACGATTGTTACCGGTAGCATTTGCCAGCTGCGGCCTTGCGGGGCTATGCTCCCCGCTGGTCCCCGACTGACACCCGCGAATTGGCCATGGCCCGAATGCCGCCAGGCACGCCGCCCCCCGGCACCGAAACCCCGGACGCCCTGCCCCGGCCTGTGCGGATGGGCAAGGCGGTCACGATCCGCGACGTCGCGAAGGTCGCGGGCGTGTCGCCCATCACCGTGTCGCGGGCCCTGAACCACCCCGAGCTCGTCACGCCCGATACCCTGGAGCGGGTCCGAGCCGTGGTTTCGCGCACCGGATACGTGCCGAACGAGATCGCGGGGAGCCTTCGCTCGCGGCGCAGCCGGATCATCGCGGCGGTCTTCCCGCAGATCACGAACTCCATGTTCGTCGACACCATCCAGACGCTGTCGGACTGCCTGCGCCAGGAGGGATACCAGGTGCTCCTGGGGCTCTCCTCCTACGAGGTGCGCGAGGACGAGCTCATCGCGGGCATCCTCGGCCGGCGACCGGAGGGCATCTACCTCACGGGCATCGGGCACGCCCCGGACACGCGCCGCCGCCTCATCGCCTCGCACATCCCCGTCGTGGAGGCGTGGGACCTCACCCCGACGCCGATCGACATGCTGGTCGGTTTCTCGCACGAGAAGGCGGGCGAGGCGATGGCGCGCCACCTCCTGGCCAAGGGGCACCGGGACATCGGCCTGGTGTGGGGAAACGACCTGCGCGCGGGCGTTCGCCGGGATGGCCTGCTCTCGGTGCTCGCGCAGGAAGGCATCCACGAAGTGCCGACCAGCCTGCAGCCCGCTCCCGGCATGTTCCAGCGCGGGCGCGAGGGCCTCGCGCAGCTGCTGGGCTCGGGCGCGCGCGTGAGCGCTGTAGCCTGCAGCTCCGATGTCCTGGCGCAGGGCGTGATCGCGGAGGCGCAGGACCGCGGCATCCGCATTCCCGGGGACATCGCCGTGATGGGGTTCGGCGACTTCGACTTCGCCGCCCACACCTCGCCTTCCCTTAGCACCATCGCCATCGAGAAGGCGATGATCGGGCGCCTCGCGGCCGAGGCGCTGCTCGCGAGGATCCAGGGCAAGGAGGTCCCCGAGCGGATCGTGGACGTGGGCTTCCGGCTCGTCGAGCGCGACAGCACCTGAAGGCGCCGGGGCGCGGCCCGGGGGCCGCGGGGAATCAGGTCACCGGCGCGGGATTGAAGAGCACGAGCTGGTTGTGCAGCTTCCAGCGCTCCGCCCAGGTGCGGGTGCGGCCGCTGGCGACATCCAGCATCAGCCGGAAGAGCTCCCAGCCCAGCTCCTCGATGCTCGCCTCCCCGTCCGCGACCTTCCCGGCATTCAGGTCCATGAGGTCGTGCCAGCGCCTGGCGAGGTCGGTGCGCGTGGCGACCTTGATGACCGGGCATTCGGCGAGGCCGTACGGCGTGCCGCGCCCGGTGGTGAACACGTGCAGGTTCATGCCGGCGGCCAGTTGCAGCGTGCCGCAGATGAAGTCGCTCGCCGGCGTCGCGGCGAAGACGAGGCCCCGCTGCCCGGCCTTCAGCTTCTCGCCCGGCGGCAGCACGTGCGAGATGGGCGCCGTGCCGCTCTTCACGATCGAGCCCATGGCCTTCTCGGCGATGTTGGCCAGTCCCCCCGCCTTGTTGCCCGGCGTCGTGTTGGCGGATCGGTCGACCCGGCCGCGCTCGAGGTAGCGGTCGTACCAACCCAGTTCGCGGACGATGGCCTCTGCCACCTCGGGCGTGGCCGCGCGGCTGGTGAGCTGCTCGACCGCGTCGCGCACCTCGGTGTTCTCGCTGAACATCACGGTGGCGCCGGCACGCACCAGCAGGTCGGCCGCGAAGCCCACCGCCGGGTTGGCGGTGAAGCCCGAGAAGGCGTCGCTGCCGCCGCACTGCACGCCCACGACCAGCTCGCTGGCCGGGATGGTTTCGCGCCGGCGGGCGTCCAGGCGCTCGAGATGGGGCTTCGCGCTCGCCACGATGTCGTCCAGCATCGACATGAAGCCGACGTGCGAATCCGCCTGCAGGCAGATCGTCTCCGGGCCAGCGCTGGCGTCGCGCCCGTCCGCGATCGGGAACGAGCCGGGGGGAAGCAAGCGGTCCGGCTGGAGCTTCTCGCAGCCCAGGCTCACCACCATCACCTCGCTGCCGAAGTTGGGGTTCAGCGAGATGTGCCGGAGGGTGCGGATTGGGATGACGGCGTCCGGCGCGTCGATGGCCACGCCGCAGCCGTAGCTGTGCTCGAGGCCGATGACGTCGTCCACGTTCGGGTACAGCGGCAGCAGCTCGGCCTTGATGCGCGCCACCGCCTGCGCCACGACACCGGCCACGCACTGCACGGTGGTGGTGATGGCGAGGATGTTGCGCGTGCCCACGCTGCCGTCGGCGTTGCGATAGCCCTCGAAGGTGTACCCGGCGAGCGGGGCGGCGGCGGGCGGCTTCACGGTGGCCATCGGCAGGCCTTCCAGCGCGCGCGCCGGGGGCATCCTGAGGACGCGCTCGTGCACCCAGCTGCCGGCCGCAAGGTCCTTCAGCGCATAGCCGATGGGCACGCCGTAGCGGCGCACGACGGCATCCTGGGGGATAGCCTCGAGCGCCACCTTGTGGCCCTGCGGGACCTTCTCGATGAGGGTGAGACCCGCACCGGGGACGCCATTTGGAAGCACGGTGCCGGCAGGCAGCCCGCCGCCGTTGGCGACGATGGCCACGTTGTCGTCCGCGTGCATGCGGATCGTGAGCGGGGGACGGGAGGGGGTCATGAAGGTTGGAGGCGCGGGCCGGAATCGAACCGACGTAGACGGATTTGCAATCCGCTGCATAACCACTTTGCTACCGCGCCTGCGGCGCCCGGCCCGGGACTGCCGGGGCTTGAAACAAATCGGGGGGAGGATGGACCTCCCCCCGAAGGGATTCTGGAGCGGCAGAAGAGTCTCGAACTCTCGACCTCAACCTTGGCAAGGTTGCGCTCTACCAACTGAGCTACTGCCGCGTGAAGCCGCGAATTATAGCGGTTTCGGGCCTCCCCGATCAACCCGGGACCCGCGATTTCCTCATGCATCGCGACATCGAATGCCGGCGCGCAGCGGGATGGACCTGGCACTTGCTCACGCATCTTCGGGCATCTCGAAGTCCGGAATTCATATCTAGAGTTTACATTAATAACAATTCATATATTATTGTTTTTAATGTAAATTTTTACTCGTCAAGCGGGCGCACACCCGGAGCCGGGCGCATGGCCGCCTTGAGGTACACGACCATCGACCACAGCGTGATGAGGGCGGCGATCCAGATGAGAACCCGCCCCAGCGGATTGGTGTGGAAGAGCCCGAAGAGGACGCCGTTGAACAGCAGGAACGGGATCGCGACGAGCTGCGTGACCGTCTTCACCTTGCCCAGCATGTTGACCGCCACGCTCCTCGCGTTGCCCACCTGCGCCATCCACTCCCGCAGCGCCGAGATGGTGATCTCGCGCGAGATGATGATGAGCGTGGCGAGCGGGTCCACGAACCCCTTCTCCGTGAGCACGATGAGGGCGGCCGCCACCATCAGCTTGTCGGCGACCGGGTCCAGGAAGGCGCCGAAGGACGTGGTCTGGTTCCACTTGCGCGCGAGGTAGCCGTCCGCCCAGTCGGTGATGGCGGCGACGATGAAGATCCACATCGAGACCACGTTGGCCGTGCGCTCCGCGATCCACGACTCCGGCACGTAGAGAACGGCCACGAAGAGCGGGATGGCCGCGATCCGCAGGTAGGTGAGGATGAGCGGCAGCGTGAGCTTTTTCGGGTGCATCAGTGCAGTTCGTTGTAGATGCGTTCCGCCAGTTTACGGCTGATCCCTTCCACCCGGGCAAGGTCTTCCACGCTCGCGGCCATCACGCCCTGCAGCCCGCCGAAATGCGCAAGGAGCCTTTGCCGCCGCTTCGGCCCCACGGAGCCGATGTCCTCCAGGCGCGAGGCGGTGCGCGCCTTGCCGCGCCGTGCCCGGTGCCCGGTGATGGCGAAGCGGTGGGCCTCGTCGCGCACCTGCTGGATGAGGTGCAGCGCCGGGTGGTCCGGGGGCAGGCGCCGCGCGCCCTCCTCGCCCGCCACGAAGAGCTGCTCGAGCCCGGGCTTCCTCTCCTCGCCCTTGGCCACCCCCACCATCGCGATGTCGGCGAGCCCCAGGTCCTGCATCACCCCCACCGCCGCGCCCAGCTGGCCGATGCCGCCGTCGATGAGGACCAGGTCCGGGACCTTGCCCTCGCCCTCGGCGAGCTTGCGGTAGCGCGCCTCCAGCGCGTAGCGCATGGCGCCGTAATCGTCGCCCGGGGTCACGTCCTTCACGTTGAAGCGCCTGTATTCCGAGGGCTGCATGCCGCCCTTGTCGTAGACCACGCAGGAGGCCACCGTCGCCTCGCCCATCGTGTGGCTGATGTCGAAGCACTCGATGCGCGCGAGGGGCGACTGGGCGCCGAGGAACTCGGTGAGCGCGGCCCCCCTCGCCTCCTGGGTGGCCTGCGCGGCGAGCCGGCCGGCCAGGGCGATCTCCGCGTTCTTGCGCGCCATCTCCAGCCAGAGCCGGGCTTCGCCCTGGGGCCGGGTGAGCACCGTCACCGCGCGCCCGGCGATCCCCGCGAGCAGCTCCGCCATCGCGGGCGCGTCCTGCAGGGCGTCGGCGATGACCCGCGAGGGGACGGGCTGCACCGCGTAGTGCTGGGCGAGGAAGGCCTCCACGACGGTCGCGGCGTCGCTGCCGCCGGCGTTGTGCGGGAAGAAGCTGCGATCGCCCAGGTGCCGGCCGGCGCGCACCATGGCGAGGGTCACGCACCAGGTCCCTTCCTTCTCGGTGGCGGCCACCACGTCGGCGTCGCGCGCGCCGGTGGCCTCGACCGCCTGCCCGGAGAGGATGCGCTGGAGCATGCGGATCTCGTCGCGGAAGCGGGCGGCCGACTCGTAGTCCAGGCGGTCGGAAGCGTCCTGCATCTTCCGGTTGAGGTCGTCGATCACGTCCTCTTCGCGGCCCTCCAGGAACGCCGCGGCGTGCTCGACGTCGCGGCGGTAGTCCTCTTCCCCGACCTGCCCCACGCACGGCGCCGAGCAGCGGCGGATCTGCGCGAGGAGGCAGGGGCGCGAGCGGTGGCTGAACACCGTGTCGTCGCAGGTGCGCAGGCGGAAGATCTTCTGCAGGTGGCCGATGGTCTCGCGCGCGGCCCAGGAGCTGGGGAACGGGCCGAAGTAGCGGTTGGCCTTGTCCTGCACGCCGCGGTAGAAGCGGATCTGCGGGAAGCGGTGGCCCGTCACCAGGATGTAGCCGTAGCTCTTATCGTCGCGGAAGAGGACGTTGTAGCGCGGCTGCAGCGCCTTGATGAGGTTGTTCTCGAGGATGAGCGCCTCGGCCTCGGTGCGCGTGACGGTGGTCTCGGCAGAGGCGATCTGCTGCACCATGAGCGCCGTTCGCGGGCTGGCGAGCGTCTTCTGGAAGTACGACGACACGCGCTTCTTCAGCTCCCGAGCCTTGCCGACGTAGACCACCTCGCCGGCGGCGTTCAGGAACCGGTACACCCCGGGCAGGTTGGGCAGCCCGGCGAGGAATTCCTTCGGTTCGAACATGGTGTCAGGTTACTTTTTGGTGTCAGGTTACTTTGAAAGGTAACCAGACACCAAAAAGTAACCTGACACCGCCCGGCGCCATCAGGCGCCGCGGACGCGGGCCAGGTTCTCGGTGGCCGCGAGGTAGGCGGCGCTCGCCTTGAGGGCGGCCGTGGAGATGGCGCGCCCGCGCATGGTCTCCAGGCGCCGGGCGAGCGTGGGGGCGACCGGGCGGCGCTCCAGGCCCTCGAGCATGGCGTCCTGCGCGCGCGGGTCGTTGCAGACCACGACCATGTCGCAGCCGGCGTTCAGGGCGGCGTTGGCCCGCGCGATCATGCCGCCGGCGGTGCTCGCGCCCTCCATGGAGAGGTCGTCGGAGAAGACCAGGCCGTCGAAGTGCAGCTTGTCGCGCAGCACCTTCTGCAGCCAGATCGAGGAGAAGCCCGCCGGCTTCGAGTCCACCCGGGGATAGATCACGTGCGCGGGCATCACGCCCCCCATGCCCGAGCGCGCCAGGCGCTGGAAGGGCACGAGGTCCCGGGCGGCGATCTCGGCCATCGGGCGCTCGTCCACCGGCACCTCGAGGTGGGAGTCCGCGCGCACGTAGCCGTGCCCCGGGAAATGCTTGCCGACGGAGGTCATGCCCGCGGCGAAGAGACCGGCCTGCAGCGCCTCGGCGAGCGTGGCGATGACGTTGGGATCCGTGTGCAGCGCCCGGTCGCCGATCACGCCCGACTCCCCGTAGTCCACGTCCAGCACCGGGGCGAAGGTGAAGTCCACGCCGTGGGCCTGCAGCTCGCTCGCGATCACGAAGCCGCAGCCGCGCGCGGCCGCCAGCGCCTGCGCCGGGTCGCGGTCGAAGAGCTTGCCCAGCTCGCGCATGGCCGGGATCGCGGTGAAGCCGTGGCGGAAGCGCTGCACGCGCCCGCCCTCGTGGTCCACCGCGATGAGGAGCGAGGGCTTGCGCATCTCGCGGATCGAGTGGCACAGCTGGATGAGCTGCAGGGGCGCGGCGAAGTTCCTCGCGAAGAGGATCACCCCGCCCACCTGCGGGTGCTGCAGGCGCTCGATGTCGTCCGCGGTGAGCTCCAGCCCCGAGACGTCCACCATCACCGGTCCGAGTCGCATCTGTTCCTTCCTAGCCTTCGAGGACGACGAAGGCCATGGCCACGCCCGCGTCGTCGGTAAGCGAGAGGTGCGAGGCCGTGACGCCCAGGCCCGCGAGGTGGAGCGCCATGTCGGGGCTGGGCACCAGGCCCGGCTTGCCGTGCCCGTCGCGCCCCACGGAAACCGAGTGCCAGCGGAAGGGCGCGCGGATGCCCGTGCCGATCGCCTTCGAGAAGGCTTCCTTGGCGGCGAATCGCTTGGCGAGGTGGCTCGCCTTCTGGCGCGTGCGGGCGTAGCGCAGGCGCTCGTCCGGGGTGAGGATGCGCTCGACGAACTTGTCCCCCCAGCGCTCGAGGGCGCTCGCCACGCGCGCTATCTCCACCACGTCGGTTCCCACGCCCACGATCACCCCGCGCGCCCCTTGGCGAGCGCGTAGCCCGCGGCCGCCTGCATGAGGGCCTTCATCTCGCGCACCGCCTCGCGCATGCCCACGAAGACGGCGCGGCTCACGATGGCGTGCCCGATGTGCAGCTCCCGCACCCCGGGCAGCGCCGCCACCGGCTCGACGTTGAAGTAGTTGAGGGCGTGACCGGCGTTGAAGCGCATGCCGAGCGCGCGGATCGCCTCGCCGGCGGCGCGGATCTTCGCGAGCTCGGCCACCACGGGCGCGCTCTCGGGGTCGCGGCCGCGGGAGTGGAAGGCGTGCGCGTAGGGCCCGGTGTGGATCTCGCAGACGCGGGCGCCCACGCGCGCGGCCGCCTCCACCTGCCGGGGGTCCGCGTCGATGAAGACGCTGGTCACGATGCCTCCGGCGGCCAGGCGCGAGACCACGTCGCGGATCCTCGCCTCCTGCCCGGCGATGTCCAGGCCCCCTTCGGTGGTGACCTCCTGGCGCCCCTCGGGCACGAGCATCGCCATCTCCGGCCCCACCTTGAGGGCGATCCCGACCATCTCGTCGGTGGCGGCCATCTCGAGGTTCAGCTTGATGTGGGTGAGCTCGCGAAGGCGCCGCACGTCCTCGTCCTGGATGTGGCGGCGGTCCTCGCGCAGGTGCACGGTGATGCCGTCGGCGCCGCCAAGGTGCGCCTCCACCGCGGCCCACACCGGGTCGGGCTCGTAGGTGCGCCGGGCCTGGCGGACCGTGGCGATGTGGTCGATGTTGACGCCGAGCTCGATCATGCGGCGCCCTCCAGGCTGCGCAGGTCGCGCACGATGGCGCGCGTGGAGAGCTCCTGCCCGGCCAGGCAATGGTGGATGAGCATTCTCATGAGGCTCTTGGCTTCCCCCGCGGTGCGCGCGTCGTCGAATTCCCCGCGCTCCAGGTGCACGAGCGTGAGGCCGGACAATCTTACTGCATCGGCCCGGTCGCCCCCCCCGGCGGCGGGCACCGGCCCGCGCTCGACCACGTACCAGTACTCGCGCGAGGAATCGATGGCCGCGCCCGTCTCGACGTCGTGCCCGAGCTCGGCCGCGAAGCCCAGCTCGCGCAGCATCGCGAGCTCGAAGCGGCGCAGCACCGGCTCGATCGAGCGCGCCGCCCCCACCCCGGGCTCGGCGGCGACGAGGCCCGGCACCCCGGCGGCGCGCCGCGAGAGCGCGCGCAGCTCGCCGATCGCCTCGTCGTAGGCGCTCCAGAGGTTCTCGTGCGGGTCGTCGCGGTGGATGAGCTTGAGGAGCAACTCGTTGAGGTAGAAGGCCGACAGCAGGCTCGCCCCCGCGAGCGGCAGCGCCGGGCCCGCGGGCTCGGCAACCTTGAGTGTCTTCACCTCGCCCCGGCCGAACCAGGTGAACGACAGGGGCTGGAAGGGCACCAGCACGCCGCGGGCGGGGCTGCGGGGCCGCCTCGCGCCCTTGGCCACCACGGCGAAGCGCCCGTGCTCCCGGGTCCAGGCCTGCAGGAGGAGGCTCGTCTCGCGGTAGGGGTAGGAATGCAGGACGTAGCCGCGGTCCGGGCCCCCGGCCGGCGCCTTCACTCGTAGCCCCACTGGCGGACCATCGACTCGCTGTCGGCCCAGCCGCTCTTCACCTTGACCCACAGCTCGAGGAATACCTTGCCACCGAAGATCGCCTCCATCCCCACGCGCGCCTCGGTGCCGATGCGCTTGAGGGTGGCGCCCTTCTCGCCGATCACGATCGCCTTGTGGCCCTGGCGGTCCACGTAGATCGTGGCTTGGATGCGCCTGAGCGCCCCTTCCTCCTTGAACTCGTCGATCACCACCGCCGTGGTGTACGGCAGCTCGTCGCCCAGGAGCCGGAAGAGCTTCTCGCGCACGAGCTCGGCGGCGAGGAAGCGCTCGGAGCGGTCGGTGATCTCCTCGGGCCCGTAGGCGGGCTCGCCCTCGGGCAGCAGGCGCGCCACCTCGCCCACGAGGGCCGAAACCTGCGTGCCCTTCTCCGCGCTCACCGGCACCAGCGCCGCGAAATCGCGCCGCGCCGCGCACGCGGCGAGCAGCTGCGCGAGCTTTGCCCGGTCCTTCACGCGGTCGACCTTGTTGACCGCCAGCACCACCGGGATGCCCGGCGGGATGAGGGCGAGGACGGGGTCGTCGCGCTCGTCCCAGCCCGTGGCCTCGATCACCATCACGATCGCGTCCACGCCGGCGAGCGTCACCGTGACGGAGCGGTTCATGGCGCGGTTCAAGGCGTTCGAGAAGCGCGTCTGGAAGCCCGGGGTATCCACGAACACCATCTGGGCGCGCTCGTCGGTGCGGATGCCCAGGATGCGGTGGCGCGTGGTCTGCGCCTTCCTCGAGGTGATGGAGACGTGGGCGCCGACCAGCTCGTTGAGGAGCGTCGACTTGCCGACGTTGGGCCGGCCGACGATGGCCACCGTGCCCGAGCGAAAGCCCGGGGCCGTCACGCCGGGCCCGCCTTGGGCTGCGCCATCAGGCCGAGCACGCCCTCCGCGGCCTGCTGCTCGGCGGCCCGGCGGCTCGCGCCCTCGCCCACCGCGGAGAGCCCGAGCTCGTCCACCCGGCACTCGACGCGAAAGACCTGGCGGTGCGCCTCCCCGCCGACGGTGACCACGACGTAGCGCGGCAGCGGCAGGCGCCGCCCCTGCAGGCTCTCCTGCAGGGCCGTCTTCGGGTCCTTGGCCGGCGGGGCCTCGCCCGCGCGGTCGATGCGCCCGGCGAAGAGCGCCTCGACCACGCGGCGCACCTCGGCGAAGCCCGAGTCCAGGAAGATCGCGCCCAGCAGCGCCTCGAACCCGTCGGCCAGGATCGAGGGGCGGCGAAAGCCCCCGCTCTTCAACTCGCCCTCGCCCAGAAGGAGCTCGTCGCCCAGCTCGAGGCCCTGGGCGATCTCGAAGAGCGCGGACTGGTTCACCAGCCCGGCGCGCAGGCGCGAGAGGTCGCCCTCGGGCAGGCCCGGCAGGCGTTCGAAGAGGAGGACGGCGACCACGCAGTTCAGGAGGCTATCGCCGATGAATTCGAGCCGCTCGTTGTGGTCGGCGGCGTGGCTGCGGTGGGTGACGGCCCGGCGAAGGAGCGCCGGATCCCGGAAGGTGTAGCCCAGACGGCGCTGCAGGCCGGTGAGGTCGCGCTCGGTGGCGCGTCGCGACACGGGCCGGGGCTACTTCGAGTTGGTCACCGTGAAGTCGAGGCAGGCGCTGAAGTTGGCGACAACCGGGACCTTCACCGACCAGGCGGCCGTCACCACGGCTTCGCCCCCTTCCTTCGTGACCTCGAGGTCCGCGCCCTGGATCGCCTGGACGCCCTCGATCGTGTTGCGCCGGTCGAAGGAGTTGCGGATCTCCTTGACCGTGCCCTTGGTCTCGCCGTTCTGCTCCATGCCCTTCATGATCTTCTGCACGGCGAAGTAGTCGAGGTAGGAGGGCAGGAGCTTCGCGGCGAAAAGGCCCAGGAGCGCCAGGATGATCATGCCCATGAGGGCCCCGGTGAGCGTGATGCCCCGCTGCTTGAATGTGGTCATGTTTTCCCCCCCGCCTATGACTAGTCGATGCCGTTGCCGATGCGCTTGAAGTCGCCGAAATTCATCCACACCAGGAATGCGCGGCCCTTGATGTGGTCGTCGGGAACGAAGCCCCAGTACCGGGAGTCGGCGCTCTGGTCGCGGTTGTCGCCCATCATGAAATAGTGCCCGGGCGGCACCGTGCAGCTGAAGCCGCCGTCATTGTATTCGCAATTTTCGCGGTGCGGAAACTGCCGGACCTGCGACAGGTTCACCGGCGGCTCGGGAGGCACGACCATCATCGTGTGGGTCCTCTCCCCCAGCTTCTCGCTGAAGGTGGGCAGGCGCAGGTAGTTGAGCTCGCCGTCCGTGTAGAAGCCCGAGGCCTGCACGGGCACCTGCTGGCCGTTGATCATGAGGGCCTTGCCTGCGTAGGTCACCTTGTCGCCGGGCAGCCCCACCACGCGCTTGATGTAGTCCACGGAGGGGTCCACGGGGTAGCGGAAGACGACCACGTCCCCGCGCTTCACCTCGCCCACCTCCATCACCTTGCGGTTGAGGACCGGAAGCCGGATCCCGTAGGTGTACTTGTTCACCAGGATGAAGTCGCCCACCAGGAGGGTCGGCTTCATCGACCCCGAGGGGATCTTGAAGGGCTCGACCCAGAAGGAGCGGATGACGAACACCACCACGATCACCGGGAAGAAGGCGCGCGCCATGTCCACCACGATGGGCTCGGCCGCCTCCTGGCCGCGCCGGGGCGCGAGGACCCGGGCGTCGACGAGCCAGATGATCCCCGTCACCACGCCCGCCAGCAGCAGCACGGCCGCGAAGTCGGTGAACTTGAGCAGCAGCCCCATGAGGGCGATGAACAGCACAGGCCAGGCGATCTCGAGGATGCCCTTCATGGTGTCCGAGAGCGGGCCCTTGCGCATGGCCGCGTCCCAGGCGATGAGCGCGGCCGAGGCGCCGCCGGCCACGAGCGCGATGAGCTCCCAGTTGAGTCCGCCCTGCATCTACTTGCCCTCCACCTGCAGGATGGCGAGGAACGCCTCCTGCGGAATCTCGACCGAGCCGACCTGCTTCATGCGCTTCTTGCCGGCCTTCTGCTTCTCGAGCAGCTTCTTCTTGCGCGTGATGTCGCCGCCGTAGCACTTGGCGAGCACGTTCTTCCGGAGCGCCGAGATGTTCTCGCGCGCGATGATGTTGGAGCCGATGGCCGCCTGCACCGCCACGTCGAACATCTGGCGCGGGATGAGCTTGCGCATGCGGCTGGCGAGCTCGCGCCCGCGGTAGATCGAGTTCTCGCGGTGCACGATGAGGGAGAGCGCGTCCACCTTCTCGCCGTTGATCTGGATGTCGAGCTTCACCAGGTCGCCGGCGCGGAACTCCCGGAACTCGTAGTCGAGCGAGGCGTAGCCGCGCGAATTGCTCTTGAGCTTGTCGAAGAAGTCCATCACCACCTCGTTGAGCGGCATGTCGTAGGTGAGGATCACCTGCTTCCCCACGTACTGCATGTTCACCTGCACCCCGCGCTTCTGGGTGCAGAGCGTGATCACCGGCCCCACGTACTCCTGGGGCATGATGATGGTGGCCCGGATGATGGGCTCGCGGATCTCCTCGATCCTCGAGGCGTCGGGAAGCCGGGACGGGTTGTCGATGTCGATGACCGAGCCGTCCCGCAGCAGCACCTGGTAGACCACGGTGGGCGCCGTGGTGATCAGGTCCATGTCGTACTCGCGCTCGAGGCGCTCCTGCACGATGTCCATGTGCAGCAGGCCCAGGAAGCCGCAGCGGAAGCCGAAGCCCAGCGCCTGCGAGGTCTCCGGCTCGAAGCGCAGGCTGGAGTCGTTCAGCTGCAGCTTGGTGAGCGCGTCGCGAAGCGCCTCGTACTGGTTCGACTCGATCGGGTAGAGGCCGGCGAAGACCTGCGGCTTGATCTCCTTGAAGCCCGGCAGCGGGGCGTCCGCCTTGCGCTCGACGAGCGTCACCGTGTCGCCCACCTTCGCGTCCTTCAGGTCCTTGATGCCGGCGATCACGAATCCCACCTCGCCGGCGGAAAGGCTCTCGCGGGCGAGCGACTTGGGCGTGAAGACCCCGACCTGCTCGCACAGGTGCTGGGCGCCCGTGGCCATGAGCAGGATCCTGTCCTTGGGCTTGAGCACCCCGTCCTTCACCCGCACGAGCATCACCACGCCCACGTAGTTGTCGAACCACGAGTCGATGATGAGGGCCTTGAGCGGGCCGTCGGGGTTGCCCACCGGCGGCGGGATGCGCCGAATGACGCCCTCGATCACGTCGTCCACGCCCTCGCCCGTCTTGGCGCTGCAGCGGATGGCGTCGGTGGCGTCGATGCCGATGACGTCCTCGATCTCCTGGATCACGCGCTCGGGCTGGGCCGAGGGCAGGTCGATCTTGTTGAGCACGGGCACCACGTCCACGCCCAGCTCGGTGGCGGTGTAGCAGTTGGCGACCGTCTGCGCCTCCACGCCCTGGGAGGCGTCCACCACCAGCAGGGCCCCCTCGCAGGCGGAGAGCGAGCGGCTCACCTCGTAGGAGAAGTCCACGTGGCCGGGAGTGTCGATCAGGTTCAGGCGGTATTCCTGCCCGTCGCGCGCCTTGTAGGTGAGCGCGGCGGTCTGGGCCTTGATCGTGATGCCGCGCTCGCGCTCCAGGTCCATGGAATCCAGGACCTGGGTGTCCATTTCCCGGGTGGAGAGGCCGCCCGTGCGCTCGATGATCCGGTCGGCCAGCGTGGACTTGCCGTGGTCGATGTGGGCGATGATGGAGAAGTTGCGGATGCGCTGCATGGTTTTGGCCGGTTGTTCCGGCCCGAATCAAGACAAAGGGCACGCCGGACGTGCCCTTTTTGCAGTGCAATATTCTACTTCATTCGCTCGAGGCGCGCTTCCAGCGCCGCCAGGTCGAGGAAGTAGTGGCAGATCTCGCGCTCGCCGTCGAGGAGCACCGGCACCTTGTCGCCCCACTTCTCCTCGAGGGCGGGGTGGCGGTCCACGTCCACCACGTCGATCTCGAAGTCGAAGCGGGCGCGGAGCTTCTCGAGCTCCGCGATCATCTGGTGGCAGAGGTGGCAGTACCCCCGCGAGAGGACTGTGAGCTTCGGGCTCACTCCTCCGCCCTGAGCGTGACGAAGCGGGTGCCGTTCTCGTCGCGGATCAGCAGGGCCACGGGCCGCTTCGCGTCGAGCCTGGCGACCGCGTCGTTGTAGCCCTTCACGTCCTTGATGTCGACGTTGTTCACCCGCAGGATCACGTCGCCGGGCTCGATGCCCGCCGCGAGGGCCTGGCCGTCGACCGCCTCGACGGCCACGCCGCCCTGGATCTTGAGCGCCTTCCTCTGCTCGGCGCCCACCTCGGCGACCGCCAGGCCCAGCTTGCCGGGCTTGGCCGTCTCCTTCTTGGCCTTGCCGGCGGCGGTGCGGGTGGCTTCCTCGTCCTTGAACTCGCCCACGACGATGGTGAAGTCGCGCATCTTGCCGGCGCGCCAGAGGCTGACGGCCACCTTCTGCCCGGGGCGCACGGCGCGAATGGTGCGCGAGAGGTCCGAGGAGCTCTCGATGTTGCGCCCGTCGACCTTGAGGATCACGTCGCCCACCTCGATGCCCGCCTTGGCGGCCGGGGAGTCGTCCTCGACCGCGCCCACCACGGCGCCGTCGGTCTTGGCGAGGCCCAGGGAGTCGGCGAGGTCGCGCGTGACGTTCTGGATGGCCACGCCGATGCGACCGCGCGTGACCTTGCCCGACTTCTTGAGCTGGTCGATGACGTTGGCCGCGTAGTCGATGGGGATGGCGAACGAGATGCCCGCGTAGCTGCCGGTGCGGGAGAAGATCTGCGAGTTGATGCCGATCACCTCGCCCCGGAGGTTGAAGAGCGGCCCGCCGGAGTTGCCGGGGTTCACGGCCACGTCCGTCTGCAGGAACGGCACCGCGTCGCTCGCGGTGGAATCGGCCGGCAGGTCGCGGCTCTTGGCCGAGAGGATGCCGGCGGTCACGGAGTTGGCGAAGCCGAAGGGCGAGCCGATGGCGAGCACCCATTCGCCCACGCGCGTGGCGTTGGAGTCGCCCAGCTTGAGGAACGGGAGGTTCGTCGCATCCACCTTCACCAGGGCCACGTCGGAGCGCTTGTCGGCGCCGATCACCTTCGCCTTCATCTCGCGCTTGTCGGTGAAGCGAACGAAGATCTCCTCCGCGTTCTCGATCACGTGCGCGTTGGTGACGATGTAGCCGTCGGAGGAGATGACGAAGCCCGAGCCCAGCCCGAACGGGCGCAGGGGACCGCGGCGCTGCTCGCCCTTCTCGCCCTTGTCGCCCCGGTCGTTGCGGCCGTGCGGCGACTGGCGCTGCTCCGGCGGCATGAAGCGGCGGAAGAACTCGTACATCGGGTCGTCCTCCGACAGGCCCGGGATCTGCGTGCGCTGGGCGCGCGCCTCGGTGCGGATGTTGACCACCGCGGGGCCGTGCTTCTCGACCAGGTCGGCGAAGTTGGGCAGCGCCGGCTGCGGCTGCGCCCCGGCGTGGGACGCGACGCCCAGTGCGAGGGCGGCGCCCACGAGGAATGCTTTCACGATCTGCATGGAATTGCCTTCTTTTCTGGGAATTGTTTCGTTCGGGGGATCAGCGCGCCTGGCGGACGACGCTGCGACCCACTTGCTGCGCGGCGGCGGGCGGAACCTCGCCCAGCACCGTGACCATGTATTCGCCCACGGGGCGGGCGAACACGGAGAGCGACCCCTCCTCGCTGGTGGCTTCGCCCGGGCGCGGCCTTTCGGCCATGGGCTCGACGAAGATGCTCATGGAGGCGAACCCGTCGGCGACGACGAGCTGGGTGACCGGCGCGGGCCGGTTGGGCATCGTGCGCTGCATCTCGCCCACGAGCCGGTAGCCGGGCGGCAGCGCGGAGACGGCCCACCCGGAGGTGCCCGGCGCCGGGGTCGCGGCCGGCTGCTCGTCGCGGCGCCAGCCCCGGCTCTGCGACTGGAAGGTGCTCCTCAAGTCGCGCTTCGAGACGTCGATCCCCAGGCGCAACTCGGTGAAGGCGTACTGCTCGAGCACCTGGCCCTTGGCGCCCAGGGTCTTCGCCTTCAGGAGGAGCCCCGTGCCCAGCTCGGCGCACAGCTGCTGCGCGTAGCGCAGGGCGTCCCTGGGATCCAGGTGGATCCACTGGCAGTCCCGGTCCGCCACGCGCTCGATCCCGCCCATGCGCAGTTCGTAGCCCTCGACGATCGCCTCCACCGGCCCCGCGAAGTGCGAGGGGAAGAAGCGCGCGGTGACGCGCCGGTCGATGCGGACGGTCTTCGCGTCCGGGTAGAAGCACTGCAGCTGGTCGCCCTTGCGGATGACCTCGCGGCGCGGCCCGTCGATGGACTCGATGCGCTCGTGCTCGATGCCCGCGACGACCAGGTGCGTCATGCGCGAGGTCGAGGTGCGCTCGCCCTGCACGTGCATGATCGTGCCCGCGTAGTTGCCCTGGCGCGCGGACGCCGCGGCGCGCTGCAGCCAGGACAGGGGTTCGATGGAGGGGTCGGCGGCCGCCGGCACGCTCGCCAGGAGCGCAAGCGCCGGAAGGAAGGCCGCGAGTGCCCTCATCGGCCGCCTGCGGCCTGGTGGGCAACCGGCCGGTAGAAGTCGGCGTTGGGCATCTGCCGATGGAACGCCACGTACTCGTTCACGTTCTGCACCGGCACCACGCTGGGGACAGCCGCGGTCTTCGCGGCGGGAGCGGCCGCATCCGTGCGGGCCAGGGACGGGCCGGCGGAAGTGCCGCGGTCCTGCAGCCCGATCCAGCCCACGACGGCCACGGTGGCCACCGAGGCCGCCGCCGCGAAGGCGACCCGCCCGGCGCTCGAGCCCAGCCGCAGGCGGGGCGCCAGCACGGTGGGCTCGCGCTCGATGGCGTCCATGATCCGCCGGGTGGCGATGCTGCGGCACGGGCCCTCGCCCCGCATCGCCTCCCCGATCAGGTGGTATGCCTGCCACTTTTCCTTCAGCGCCTCGTTGCCGCAACAGCCGCGAATCGCCCGCCGTGCCTCGTCGGCCTCGAGCTCGCCATCCATCAGCGAAGAGAGTTCCTGCGTCATGATCCAACCCCGAAAGTGTGCGGGACGCGGCCTTTGGCGGCCGTTGATCCCGTGTGTGTTGCCGCCCTGCTGCCATTTTTTACCATCTTTGTTCTTTCGTGGTCCCGAGCTGCGGCCGGAGCTTCTCCGCCACCGCCTCCCGGGCCCTGAAAATCCGCGACCGGACCGTGCCGATCGGGCAATCCATGATCTTGGCGATCTCCTCGTAGGAGAGGCCGTCGATCTCGCGCAGCGTGATGGCCGTGCGCAGCTCCTCGGGAAGGGCGTCGATGGCGTCGTTCACCGTCTTCCCGATCTGCTTGGACATCAGCATGTTCTCGGGCGTGTTGATGTCGCGCAGGCCCTCGGCGTCGTCGAAGCCCTCGGCCTCCTCGCTGTCGTAGGCGGTGGAGGTGGGCGCGCGCCGCCCCTGGGCCACCAGGTAGTTCTTGGCCGTGTTGATGCCGATGCGGTAGAGCCACGTGTAGAAGGCGCTGTCGCCGCGGAAATTGGGCAGCGCCCGGTAGGCCTTCACGAAGGCTTCCTGGGCGACGTCCTCGATCTCGTTGGGATCGCGAATGATGCGCGAAAGCAGCCGCTCGAGCTTGCGCTGGTACTTGATGACCAGAAGCTCGAAAGCCCGCTTTTCGCCCCGCTGGGCGCGCTCGACCAGTTGTTGGTCGACTTCCCTGTCGCTCATCCGTCCCTGAATGGGGTGACTTGTGGTTCCGGGGACCAGCCCCGGCGCCGGGCCGGCCGAGGCCGGGGCGACGAAGGGTTTGCCGGTTTCCTGCGGTATTATAAACGTCAGGTTTTTCATCACCTTGTCGTGCGCGTTTTTGCGACTATGGCCAACAGACTCCCCGCCCGGCAATTAGTTCCGGTTCAAGGGGGCCGCCCCACCCCCAGGAACCCCCTTTGAGCAACTACGACGTACTCGTGATCGGGAGCGGCCTGGCCGGGCTCTCGGCGGCCCTGCGCCTCGCCCCCCACCGCAAGGTGGCCCTCGTCACCAAGCACGAGCTCCTGGAGGGCGCCTCGGCCTACGCCCAGGGCGGCATCGCCGCCGTCCTGGACAGCACCGACTCCCTCGAGAACCACGTGCGCGACACCCACGTGGCCGGAGGGGGCCTGTGCCACGACGACGCGGTGCGCTTCGTGGTCGAGCGCGGGCGCGCGGCCATCGAGTGGCTGGTGAACCAGGGCGTCCCCTTCACCCGGGAGTCCGGCGGCAACGAGGAGCTGCACCTGCACCGGGAGGGCGGCCACAGCCACCGCCGCATCGTGCACGCGGCCGACGCCACCGGCAACGCCGTGCAGCGCACCCTGGTCGAGCGGGTGAAGGCGCACCCCAACATCGAGATCCTCGAGTGGCACATCGCCATCGACCTCGTCACCGGCAAGAAGCTCGGGCTTTCCGACAACCGCTGCTACGGGGTCTACGCCCTGGACGTCAAGGCGGGCCGGGTGAGGACCCTGGGGGCGCACTCGACGATCCTCGCCACCGGCGGCGCCGGCAAGGTCTACCTCTACACCACGAACCCCGACACGGCGACGGGCGACGGCATCGCCATGGGCTGGCGCGCCGGCTGCCCGGTGGCCAACATGGAATTCATCCAGTTCCACCCGACCTGCCTGTACCACCCGAGCGCGAAGAGCTTCCTCATCTCGGAGGCGGTCCGCGGCGAGGGCGGGCTCCTCAAGCTCCCGAGCGGCGAGCGCTTCATGCCCAGGCACGACGAGCGCGCCGAGCTCGCCCCGCGCGACGTCGTGGCGCGCGCCATCGACTTCGAGATGAAGAAGCGGGGCCTGGACTGCGTCTACCTCGACATCTCGCACAAGGGCGAGGAGTTCGTCCGCGGCCACTTCCCCAACATCCACGCCAAGTGCCTGGAGTTCGGGATCGACATCACCAGGGAGCCCATCCCGGTCGTCCCGGCGGCGCACTATTCCTGCGGCGGCCTCGTCGTCGACCTCGCCGGGCGCACGCGCGTGGGCGGCCTCTACGCCCTGGGCGAGGTGGCCTGCACGGGCCTGCACGGGGCCAACCGGCTCGCCTCGAACTCGCTCCTGGAGTGCCTGGTGTTCTCGGAATCGGCCACGGCCGACATCCTCGCCGCCGAGCAGGTCGCGGTGCCCGCGCTGCCGGCCTGGGACGAAAGCCGCGTCACCGACGCCGACGAGGAAGTCGTCATCGCCCACAACTGGGACGAGCTGCGCCGCAGCATGTGGGGCTACGTCGGGATCGTGCGCACCAACAAGCGCCTGGAGCGGGCGCTGCACCGCATCGACCTGCTGCAGGGCGAGATCGACGAGTTCTACTCGAACTTCCGCGTTTCCCACGACCTGATCGAGCTGCGCAACCTCGTGGTCACCGCCGAGCTCATCGTGCGCTCGGCCCTGAAGCGCAAGGAAAGCCGCGGCCTGCACTTCTCGAGCGACTGGCCCGAGGCCCTCGCGCAGGCGGCCGACACCGTCCTCGACCCGCGCACCACCGTGCTGTGAACCCCCTTCCCCTGCTCGCCACCGCCGAGATCCGGACGCTGGAAGAGCGGGCGGCCCGGGGGCTCGCGGGCCCCACGCTCATGGAGCGCGCCGGCCGCGCGACGGCCGAGGCCGCGCGGGCCATGGCGGCGGACACGGGCGCGCCGATCCTCGTCGTCGCGGGACCGGGGAACAACGGCGGCGACGCGTGGGTGGCGGCGGAGCACCTGCGAGGGAGCTTCCACCGCGTGACCGTGCTGGACGTTTCGGGCGGGACGCCCAGGGCGCCCGAAGCGAAGTCGGCGCGCGAGCGGTTCGCCGCGGCCGGCGGCGCCACGGTGCGCGAGTGGCCCGGCGGCCTTCGCCCCGCCCTCATCGTGGACGGACTCTTCGGCATCGGGCTCACGCGCGAGCTCACGGGGGAGATGGCGCGGATCGTCGAGCGCATCAACGACTGCGGCGCGCCCGTCCTCTCCATCGACGTGCCCAGCGGGATCGCGAGCGACACCGGGGCCGTGTGCGGCGTGGCCGTGCGCGCGGCGAAGACGATCACCTTCATCGCCCGCAAGGCCGGGATGCACACCGCAGACGCGCTCGACCACACCGGCGAGATCGTGGTGGACGGCCTGGGGCTCGATCCCGCGCTTCTCGAGGGATGGCCGGGGAGCCTCCTCATGCCCGAGGCGATGCGCGGCCTTCTCGCGCCGCGCGCGCGCAACACGCACAAGGGGTCCTTTGGCACCCTCGGGATCGTGGGCGGGGCCAAGGGCATGACCGGGGCGGCCATCCTAGCGGCCCGCGCCGGGCTCCTGGCCGGTGCCGGCAAGGTCTACGTGGGGCTCCTCGCGCCCGAACCGCCCGCCTTCGACCCCGCCTACCCCGAGCTGATGCTGCGGGCCGTGGACGACACGATCGCCGCGGACGTCCTCGTCGTCGGGCCGGGGGCGGGGCATTCGCCCAGCGAGACCTCCCTCTCGGCCTTCGAACGGCATACCCTGCCGGCGCTGCTGTCGCTGCCCAAGCCCCTGGTGCTGGACGCCGACGCGCTCAACGCCATCGCGGTGCACGACACGATGCGCGACGCGCTGGCCAACAATCGCCGCGGGCCCACGATCCTCACGCCACACCCGGCGGAGGCCGCGCGCCTGCTGCACACCACGACCGCCCTCGTGCAGGCCGACAGGCTCACCGCGGCCCGGGCGCTGGCCGAGAAGTTCAAGGCCGAAGTCGTGCTGAAGGGCGCGGGCAGCGTCTGCGCCAGCCCCGACGGCACCTGGGCGGTGAACGGCACCGGCAACCCGGGGCTCGCGAGCGGCGGGACGGGCGACGTGCTCTCGGGCCTCGTCGGCGCGCTCCTGTGCCAGGGGCTTTCGGCCAGGGACGCCTTGCGCTGCGGCGTGTGCCTGCACGGCGCCGCGGCCGATTCCCTCGTGGCTCGCGGCATCGGGCCGGCCGGCATCACCGCCAGCGAGATCGCCCTCGAAGCCCGCGCCCTGATCAGATTACTTTTTTCAATCTGATTACCCTCATCCCCAGCCATTCTCCCGGAGGGAGTAGGGAGCGCATTTCTCCCCTCTCCCTTGGGAGAGGGGTCGGGGGTGAGGGTCGCCGCATCGAAATGTCCACCCTCATCCCCAGCCCTTCTCCCAAGGGAGAAGGGAGCCTTATGCGAAGGCGCGATAGGTGGCGATGCCGAGGGCGGTGGCGAGGATGGAGCCGCCCAGGTGCCAGGTGGTGTGCAGCGCGGCCCAGCCGAATTCGCCCCGCAGGAGCATGCCCACCGACTCGGCCGAGAATGTCGAGAAGGTGGTGAGCCCGCCCAGGAACCCGGTGACGATGAAGAGCCGCCACGCCGGATCGATCTCGGGACGGGCGCTGATCCAGGCCACCGCGATGCCCACGAGGTAGCCGCCGACCAGGTTCGCCGTGAGCGTGCCCAGCGGCACCGCGGGGAAGCGCGGATTGAGCCACAACCCCAGTCCCCAGCGAAGCCACGCGCCCAGCATCGCGCCCAGGCCCACCGCGACGAAGCCGCCGGCCAGGTGGTTCACGCCGCCCCCGTGAGGATCGCGCGCAGCCTGTCCGGGACGGGCACGGACTTCGAGGCCGCGTAATCCACCCACACCGTCACGAACTCGCCCTCGGTGAAGCGCTCGGCGGCATCCCGCCCGTTCACGATCTCGGAGATGAGCGTGAAGCTCGTGTTGCCCACGGGCCCGGCGTAGAGGCGGATCTCCATCTCGGTCGGGTACACGATGGGCTTCAGGTAGGTGACCGACACCTTCGCGAGGATGGGGCCGGTGCCCTCGCTCGCCAGCGCGTAGCCGACGCCCTCGAGCCACACGATGCGCGACTGCTCGAAGTAGCGCAGGTACTCGGCGTTGTTCACGTGCCCGAGCGCGTCCATGTCGCCCCAGCGCACCTGGAGCCTGTGGGAGTGCAGGAGACGGCGTTCGGCGGTCGGCAGCGGGCTCATCCGGTTCGGGGAGGTCAAGGCTTCGGAACGCGGATTATCGCCTCGTTGCCCTCCCCGACGCGAGGCGCGTGCGCGTTGGCCTCCCGGGTGCGCAGCGCCGCGACCACCGGCACGGGCAGCGCCGGCAGCACGTGGCCCGGGATCTCCACCTTGCGCGCGAAGACGCCGCGCGCCTTGAAGTGGATGTCGCGCACCGCCTCTTCCAGCGTCCTCACCACCGTGCAGCAGGTGTCCTTGCCCGCGAGCGCCGCCTCCCACCACGCCGCATCGTGGGCCGCGACGCACCGGGCCACCGCGGCGATGCTCGCCTGCGGGTCGCGCGAATCGTCACGAAGGTCCTGCGGCACTCCCGCGATGTCGCAGAAGGCCTGCCAGAACTTGTCCTCGAGGGGCGCCACGGCGAGGTGGCGGCCATCGCCCGTCGCGTAGATGCGGTATCGCGGCGAGCCGCCCGTGAGCGTGCCCGCCCCCGGCTGCGGCCAGTCGCCCGCGCCCTGGCCCGTCGCGAGGCCCAGGAACTGGAAGGTGAAGAGGTTCTCCGCCATCGCGATGTCGATGAAGCAGCCCTCCCCCGTGCGGTCGCGCCTGCGCAGCGCGAGGAGCAGGTTCACCACCGCCGGGTAGGTGCCGCCCGCGATGTCGCCCACCAGGGTCGGCGGGATGCCGGGCGAGCCATCGGCGCCCGCGGTGAGGGCCAGCAGCCCCGCGCCCGCCTGGTAGTTCATGTCGTGGCCGGCCTCCCGGGCGCGCGGCCCGTCCTGCCCGTAGCCGGTGATGGCGCAGTAGATGATCCTCGGGTTGGCGGCGCGCCAGGCCTCGTAGCCCAGCCCCAGGCGGTCCATGACGCCGGGCCGGAACTGCTCGAGGACGATGTCGATCGTGGGCGCGAGGGCGAGGAGCGAGGCGGCCGCGCCTTCCGCGCGAAGGTCCAGCGCGAGGGCGCGCTTGCCGCGGTTCAGGATCGCGAAGCTGCCGCTCTCGCCATCGAGGAACGGCGGATAGCCGCGCATGTCCTCGCCCGCCCCCGGCCGCTCCACCTTGATCACCTCGGCGCCCGCCTCCGCGAGGATGAGGCTCGCAAGCGGCCCGGGCAGCAGCGTGCTGAAGTCGAGTACGCGAATGTCCTGGAGCGGCAGCACGGAAAGTGACCAGGTTGGAAAAAGAGCCTGATCTAATCAGATTAAGAATACTAATCTGATTAGATCAGGCCGAATCCTAATCTGATTACGACGGGAGCGCGTCGGCGACGAGTTCGGCGATGTCCTTCGTGGGCACGTCGTCGCGGCCGAGCTGGGCGATGCCGTCGCGCAGCATGATGGCGCAGTAGGGGCAGGCGGTCGCGATCGCCTTCGGTGAGCGCTCGAGGGCCTGCTCCGCGCGCAGGATGTTGATGCGCTTGCCGGTGTGCTCCTCCATCCACATGCGCCCTCCCCCGGCGCCGCAGCACATCGCCTTGTCGCGCGTGAGGGCGAACTCCAGGGGCGCGTCCTTCGTGACCGCCGCCAGCACGCGCCGCGGCGCCTCGTACTCGCCGTTGTGGCGCGCGAGGTAGCACGGCTCGTGGTAGATCACCCCCTCGGCGACCTTCTTCGGCGCGATCCTGCCGTCCCGGATGAGCTGGTCGATGAGCTGCGTGTGGTGCACGACCTCGAACTTGCCGCCGAACTCGGGGTATTCGTTCTTCAGGGCATTGAACGCGTGCGGGTCGCAGGTGACGATGCGCTTCACTTCAAACCCGTTCAGCGTCTCCACGAGCGCCTGCGCCAGCGCCTGGAACAGCATCTCGTTGCCCGCTCGCCGCACGCACTCGCCGGTGGAGCCTTCGCGCGGGCCCAGGATCGCGAAGCTCACGCCGGCGGCGTCCAGGATCTTCACGAAGCTCTTCGCCGTCTTCTGCGCCCGGTTGTCGAAGGACTGCGCCGAGCCCACGTAGAAGAGCCAGTCGATGTCCTTCGCCTGCTCCGCGCTCTCCAGCACCGCCACGCCCTGCTCCTTCGCCCAGGCCCCGCGCGTGTCCGCGGGCAGCCCCCACGGGTTCGACTGGCTCTCGTAGGCGTCGAAGACGGCCTTCAGCTCCTGCGGGAAGGCGCCTTCCATCATCACCTGGTGCTGGCGCAGGCGGTAGAAGCGCCCGAGGTGCTCGAGGCCGATGGGGCACGAGCGCTCGCAGTAGCCGCAGGTGGTGCAGGCCCAGAGCGTCTCCTCCTTGATCACGTCCGGCACCAGCGCGGGAAGTTCCGCCGCGTTCCTGGCCAGGATCGCCTCGCGCTTTTCCAGCAGGTGGTGCTTCAGCGAATCGTTCACCCACTTCATGGCGAGCGGCTTGCCGGTGAGGAAAGTGGGGCAGGAATCCTTGCAGCGTCCGCACTCGGTGCAGGTGAAGGGGTCGAAGGCCTCCTTCCACGTGAGGTCCGCGGCGGTCTTCACGCCCACCTTCATGTCCTCGCCCGCGTCGTCGGCCATGATGGCCTCGAGGTCCACGGAAGGAACCCGGTTCACGGGCGTGTCGCGCGCGAGGAACACCGCCGGCAGCGCCGTCACGATGTGGAAGTGCTCCCCCAGCGGCAGGATCGCGAGGAACGAGAACACCGTGATCATCTGCACCCAGTAGGAGACCTGCAGCCCGAAGGCGAGGGAACCGGGCGAGGCCCCGGCGAAGAGCGCCGCCACGGCCGCGCCCACGGGGGCGAAGGCGCGCTCGTGCGCGATGCCCGGGTCGGAGGCGTACATCACGAAGCGCAGGCCGTCGAACAGGAAGTCCGAGACGATGATCACGAGGATCATCGACAGGATGAGGATCGCCTCGCGGTTGGGCTCCAGGCGCCGGGGCTTCACGACGAAGCGCCGCCAGAACGCGTAGGCCACTGCCAGGAGCACGGCCACCTCGACGAAATCCTTGAAGAGCGCGTAGGCCGCCCCCGCCGCGCCCGGGATGATGGCGAGCGGGTCGTAACCGATGACGATGAGGTGGAGCTTCCTGACCAGGAGCGCGCAGAAGCCCAGGAAGATCGCCGCGTGCATGATCCCGGGCTTCCATTCGCCGGCCACCATGCGCGACTGCGCGAGGCCCATGGTCGCCACGCGCCCCAGGCGCTCGCCGGGCTTGTCCCAGCGAACATCCGGCTGAAGCGCGCGGAAGATGGCGATCTTGCGCCACGCCAGGGCGGCGAAGCCACCAAAGCCCGCTATCATTAGCAGCGAAATCGCCCACGGTCCCATGCGGTGCCAGGCTCCTCGCGGTGTCAGACACCGAAGGTAATCTGGCACGGGATGCCCGACATGAGCCAAATCAAACAATTCCGATGCCCCGGGGGGCAAGCATGACGCGGGAATCGATGGAATACGACGTCGTCGTGGTGGGCGGCGGCCCCGCGGGCCTCGCCACGGCGATCCGCGTGAAGCAGCTCGCCGCCGGGACGGGCACGGAGGTTTCCGTGTGCCTGCTCGAAAAGGGCTCCGAGATCGGCGCCCACATCCTCTCCGGCGCCGTCATCGACCCCAAGGCCCTGGCCGAGCTCTTCCCGGACTGGAAGGAAAAGGGCGCGCCCCTGAACCAGCCCGTGACCGAGGACCGCTTCCTCTTCCTCTCGGAAGGCGGCTCCACCAAGGTCCCGGACTGGCTCCTGCCCGCCTGCTTCAAGAACCACGGCTACTACGCCGCGAGCCTGGGGAACCTCTGCCGCTGGCTCGGCACCCAGGCGGAAGCGCTCGGCGTGGAGATCTACCCCGGCTTCGCGGCGGCCGAGGTGCTCTTCGACGGCGAGGGCCGCGTCTACGGCGTGGCCACGGGCGACGCGGGCATCGGCAAGAACGGCGAGAGGACCGCCCGCTACGCCCCCGGCATGGAGCTGCACGCGAAGTACACGATCTTCGCCGAGGGCTGCCGCGGCCACCTGGGCAAGCAGCTCCAGGAGAGGTTCGAACTGCGCGAGGGCCGCGACCCGGCCGTCTACGGCATCGGCCTCAAGGAGCTCTGGGAGATCGAACCGGCGAAGCACCAGCCCGGGCTCGTGATCCACGGCGCCGGCTGGCCGCTGGACGGCGCCACCTATGGCGGCTCGTGGATGTACCACCTCGAGGGCCACCAGGTCTCCGTGGGCCTCGTGGTGGGGCTGGGCTACGCGAACCCCTACCTTTCCCCTTTCGAGGAATTCCAGCGCTTCAAGACGCACCCGGCCATCCGCCCCCTCCTCGAGGGCGGCCGCCGCATCGCCTACGGCGCGCGCGCCATCAACGCGGGGGGTATGCAGGCGCTGCCGAAGCTCGTCTTCCCCGGTGGCGCGCTGGTGGGCGACGACGCGGGCTTCCTCAACGCCGCGCGCGTGAAGGGCAGCCATGCCGCGATCAAGTCCGGGATGCTCGCCGCGGAGGCGATCTTCGAGGCGGTGGCCGCGGGCCGCAGCCATGACGAACTCGCCGCATACCCCCTGGCCTTCGAGAAAAGCTGGCTCTTCGACGAGCTTCACCGCGCGCGCAACTTCAAGCCGCTCATGGCCAAGGGCCTGGTGACGGGTTCCCTCCTCGTGGGCATCGACCAGGTCGTCTTCGGCGGCAACGCGCCCTGGACGCTGCACCACCCCGGCCCGGACCACGAGACGCTGCGCCCCAAGGGCGAATGCGAACCGATCGCGTATCCGAAGCCCGACGGCGTGCTCACCTTCGACCGCCTCTCCTCCGTCTTCGTCTCCAGCGTGGCCCACGAGGAAGACCAGCCGGCGCACCTGACGCTCAAGGACGACACCGTCCCCATTTCCGTGAACCTGGCGCGCTACGACGCCCCCGAGACGAGATACTGCCCCGCGGGCGTTTACGAGATCGTCACGGACGGGCAGAATCCCCGCTTGCAGATCAACGCCCAGAACTGCGTGCACTGCAAGACCTGCGACATCAAGGACCCCACGCAGAACATCCACTGGGTGGTGCCCGAAGGCGGCGGCGGCCCCAACTACCCGAACATGTAGAGGAGGAGACGGCGATGAAGAACGTCACGGAGCTGCTGAAGTCCAAGCCCCCCCGGCCGATGGTGACCGTGAAGCCCGAGGACACGGTGCTCGAGGCGATCAAGGTGCTGGCCCGGGAGGACATCGGCGCCGCCGCGGTGATCGAGGACGGCAAGCTCGTGGGCATCTTTTCCGAGCGCGACTACACCCGCAAGGTCATCCTCCTGGGGCGGCATTCGGAATCCACGCGCATCGAGGAGATCATGACCCGGAACGTGATCTGCGTGAACCCGCGCACCAAGACCCGCGACTGCATGGCGCTCATGTCGGAGAAGAACATCCGCCACCTTCCCGTGGTCGACGACGGCCGCGTGGTGGGCATGGTCTCCATCCGCGACATCGTGACGGACATCATCGCCGACCAGGACTTCACGATCTCGCAGCTCGAGCAGTACATCGTCAGCTAGCCCGGCCCCCCGCCCGCTGCCGCCACCAGGAGAATCCCGGGCACGATGCTGCAAGTTCGAGGCCTCGCCAAGTCCTGGCCCGGTGGCGCTCCCCTCTTCGAGGCGGTCGATCTCGACCTCGCCCCCGGCGAGCTGGTCGCGATCCTGGGCGAATCGGGCGCCGGCAAGTCCACCCTCCTCAACATCATCGCGGGCCTCGACCGCCCCGACGCCGGCACCGTCACGGTGTCTGACACCAATTCGGTGTCAGGTTACTTTTCGGTGTCAGGTACCGAGATCACGGCGCTGTCGGAGGATGAGCTGGCGCGGTGGAGAAGGAAGCATGTGGGGTTCGTGTTCCAGGCGTTCCACCTGCTGCCGTACCTGAGCGTCGAGGAGAACGTGGGGCTGCCGCTGCTGCTCAACGGCGTGGCGGCGGCCGAGCGAAGTACGCGCGCCCGGGCCGCGCTGGACGCCGTGGGCATGGGAATGCACGCGGCGAGGAAGCCCGCATCCCTCTCCGGCGGCGAGATGCAGCGCGTGGCCGTGGCGCGCGCCGTGGCCCACCGGCCGGCGCTCGTGCTCGCCGACGAGCCCACGGGCAACCTGGACGAGGCCAACGCCGCCGCGACGATGCAGGCCCTGCGCGAAGCGGTGAAGCGCGAGGGCGCCGCGGGGCTCCTGGTCACGCACTCGGCCGTGGCCGCCGCCTCCGCCGACCGCGTGCTGCGCCTCAAGGGCCGCCGGCTCGGGCCGGCATGAACGCCGCGCTGGTCGCGACGCTCCTCAGGGGCTCGCTGTCCTCCAATCGCTGGAGGTCCATCCTCGCCATCGCCTGCATCGCGCTGGGCGTGGCCCTCGCCGGCGCCGTGAACACCCTGCACGCCTCGGCCCTCGACGAGATCGACCGCGCCGCCCGCCTCCTCGCCGGCACCGCGGACTACCAGGTGAAGGGCCCTCGAAACGGGTTCGACGACCGCGCCTATGCGCCCGTCGCCCTGCACCCCGCCGTGGCCGTGGCATCGCCCGTGGTCGAGCTCGAGGCGCCCATCGCCGGCAGGAGCGAAACGCTTCGCGTGCTGGGCATCGACCCCTTCCGCGCCGCGCGATTGCAGCCGGGCTTCCTCGCCGAGGGGGCCGCGAGGCGCGACGACGGGGGCTCGTCGACCGTCATGGACCTGAACGCCGCCTGGCTCACCCCCGCCGCCCTCGCGCGCCTGGCCGCGAAGGTCGGCGACGCGTTCGAGCTGGGCGGACCCAAGGGCCCGGTGACGCTCAAGGTGGCCGGGACGCTCCCCGCGCTGGAAGGCGGCGGGCCCATCGTGGTGATGGACATCGCCGCGGCGCAGTACCTCTTCGACCGCATCGGCACGATCCACCGCATCGACCTGCGCCTGGAGAACGACGCCCCGCGCGAGGCGGCGCTGCGCGAGATCACGGCCCTCCTTCCGCCCGGCGTCGCCCTCACCCGCCCCGACGAAGCCGCCATGCGCACGGCCGGCCTCACGCAGGCCTACCGCGTGAACCTCACCGCGCTCGCCCTCATGGCGCTCTTCACGGGCGGCTTCCTCGTCTTCTCGACGCTGGCGCTGCAGGCCGCGCGCAGGCGCCAGGAATTCGCGTTGCTGCGGGCACTGGGACTCACTTCGGGCGGCGTGCGCGCTTTCCTCGCCCTCGAAGGATGCCTCCTCGGATCGGGCGGCGCGATCGTCGGGACCTTCCTCGGGCTGGCGGCGAGCCGCGCCATGCTCGAGCGCTTCGGCTACGACCTGGGCGCCGGGTTCTTCTCCGGCACCGGCAACACCTTCTCCCCCGACGCGTGGGCCCTCGCCGTCATCGGATTGCTCGGCGTGCTTACCGCCGGAGCCGCTGCCCTCGCCGTGACAGGCCCGCTCGCCCGGCTCGACGTCGCACAGGCCCTCAAGGACCGCCACCTCGACCTGCCCTCCCCACCCGGCGGCTGGTCGTGGCCCGTGGGGCTCGCGGCCGGCGCGCTCGTCGCGGCCTTCCTCCCGCCCGCGGGCGAGATCTCCGTCGGCGGCTACCTGTCCATCGTGCTGGCCCTGGCCGCCGCCGTGATGGCCGTGAGCCCCGCCTCGCGATTGCTGCTGGACCGCGTGCCGGCAAGCGACGCGCCCCTTCGGACGCTCGCGAGAGCCCAGGTGAAGAGCCTGCCGGGCCACCTCTCCGCGATGGTGTCGGGGATCGTGGTGAGCGTCGCGCTCACCGCGGCCATGGCGATCATGGTCTATTCGTTCCGCGTCTCGCTCGACGGCTGGCTCACGGGCGTGCTGGAGGCGGATCTCTTCGCGCGCGCGGCGCCGCAGGGCGATGCCGTGGTGTTCTCGCCGGACGCCCAGGCGAAGATGGCGGCCGTGAATGGGGTGGAGCGCATCGACCCGATCCGCTTCGAGCGCCTGACGCCCGACGGCGCCACCGGGCTCCTCACGATCATCGCGCGGCCCATCGACGCGCAGCTTCTTCGCGGCTTCCAGGCCGACCCGCCCGTGGTGCCGCCCAAGGGCACCGCGATCACGGCGTGGGTGTCGGAAGCGGCCGTGGACCTTTTCGGCTGGAAGGCGGGGCAGGAGGTGACGCTCCCCATCTCCGGCAAGCGCGCCACCTTCCGCATCGCCGGCGTCTTCCGCGACTATTCACGCACCTGGGGCGCGCTGCTCGTGGACCTGGCCGACTACCGCGCCATCGCCAAGGACACGCTCGCCAACGACATCGCCATCCACCTGGAGCCCGGCGCCGATGCGAAGGCGGTTGAAGCGGCGCTCGGCATGATCGTGGCCCAGGTGCCGGGCGCGGAGCTGCACGACGCAAGCTACATCCACGGCCGCGCGCTCGCCATCTTCGACCGCACCTTCGCCGCGACCTACGCGCTGGAGGCGGCCGCGATCCTGATTGCCCTCGCCGGCGTCACCTCCAGCTTCGCGGCGCTGGCCTGGTCCCGCCGGCGCGAGTTCGGCGTCCTTCGCCACCTCGGCCTCTCCCGCGGCGAAGTAATCAGGTTACTTTCGCTGGAGGGAGGGGCCGCGGGGATCATCGGCGCGGTCCTGGGATTGCTCTCCGGGGCGGCGGTGAGCGTGGTGCTGGTGCACGTGGTGAACCGGCAGTCGTTCCACTGGGGCATGGCGATCCACTGGCCGTGGCTGGCGCTCTTTGCACTCTCGGCCAGCGTGATCCTCCTGTGCGCGCTGGGGGCGTCGGCCGCCGGCCGTGCCGCGGTGGCCCGCGAAGCCGTGGAGGCGGTGAAGGACGATGCGTAGCCCCGCCTCGACCGCTGCGCCGGGCCGGAGACGCCGCCGTGAAGAAAGCGACCTCGAAGAACACGTTCGAGCGCACCATGAGGCACCAGACGCCACCCCGGCTCCCACGCCACGACCCTGAAAAGGCGCCCTGCCATGAGATTCCCCCTTACGATCGCGGCCACGTTCGCCAGCCTGCTGGTACTTCCATCGGCAGCCCAGACGGGGGGCATGGACATGGCCGTCATGCAGAAGTGGTCGTCGGCCAAGGTCGTGAAGTATCGAGTGGAAGGCGTGCACAGCGCGCGTGCCCCCGTGGTGAAGGGCGATTACGAAGGGAAGGCGGACGTGATCGACCGCCTCACCGTGGAGTTCACCTGGGACGTCAGGAAGCGCAGCGTCATCGCGCCGGTCACGGTGGCCGACGCGAAGACGGAGCTCAAGAACATCAAGTCCGACGGCACCAACTGCCCGCCCCCGCAACTGAAGGGCGAGTACGAGCACTTCCAGAGCGTGTCGCATTCCATGAGTTCCAGCGACCAGATCCAGATCAAGGGCACGCGAACCTATCCGCCGGGCAGCGTCTCCAACTACCCGGCGAGCTGCTCCATGCGCGCCGTTCCCGGAGCCAGGGAGGAAGTGATCGTGTGGGTGGCGGGCGTGGCGCCGGAGGCCCTCGGCATGCCGGTCAACCCGAAAGGCCCCGTCGCCGTCTCGGCCGACCGCAAGAGCTTCTCCGTGAAGGGCGCCAGCAACTGGGTGTGGACCTACACGCCGACGCTCGTGCAATAGCGGCGCCGATGGACGACGCCCGGGCGGGCCCGCCTGCGGCTAGGCCGTCTTGAAGCGGCTTCCGACCCAGGAGGCCAGCACCACCAGCACGGTCGAGATGGCGATCATCACGATCCCCAGCGCCGAGAGCTTGCCCCACAGCCCGTCCTCGCTGAAGCGCAGGATCTGCACGGCGAGCACCTCGGTCCCCGGGCGCGAGAGCACCACGGAAAGCGTGAGCTCGCGCACGAACATCGACGCGAGCAGGATCCACCCCGAGACGATGCCCGGGATGAGGAGCGGCACGATGATGCGCTTGAGCGTGGTGAGGGGGCTCGCCCCGCACACCAGCGACGACTCCTCCAGGTGGCTGTGGATCTGGACGAAGGCGCTCGACATCGGCCGGATGCCGTACGGCAGGTAGGTCGCGATGTAGCCCAGGAGCAGCGCCCAGATCGTCGAGTAGAGCGGCGTCTGCACGAAGAACCACATGAACCCCACGCCGATCACGATCCCGGGGAAGGAGAAAGAGAGGTAGCTGAGGGAGTCGAGGATCCCCGCCGCCCGCGTCTTCACCTTCACGATCACGTAGGCCACGAAGACCGACAGGACGACGCCCAGGGTCGCCCCCACGACCGCCAGGAAGAGGCTGTTCTTGAGGGCGAGGATCGAGATCGGGTCGCCCAGGACGTCGCGCCAGTGCTTGAGCGTCATCATCGAGAAGGCGCGCGCGCTCGGCACCATCGAGTAGGGCACGAACGAGGTGTAGAGCAGCACCGCCACCGGCAGCACGATGAGCACGAAGGAGAGCACGCCCACGAGCGCGAAGAGCGGCATTCTCGCCGCCCCCAGCTCGATCACCGTGGACTTGAACCCGCGGCCGGCGATGGTGACGAACCTCTCGCTTTCCGCCGTGAGCGCGCGGTACACGACGATCAGCGTCACCGAGGCCGCCAGCACGCTCATCCCCACCGCGGCGGCCTTGCCGTAGTCGGTGGCGAACCCCGTGGCGATCATCTCGTAGAGGTGGGTGGCCAGCACCGGCACGCGCCCCGGCATGCCGATCACCGAGGGCACCGCGAAGGAGGCGAGGCTCCGCACCACGCCCAGGATGAACGCGGCGAGGATCGCGGGCCTAAGGACCGGCAGCGTGATGCGGAAGAGCGTCTTCCACGCGCTCGCCCCCGAGACGCGCGAGGATTCCTCCAGCGCCACGTCGAAGGAGGCCATGGCCGGCGCGATGATGAGGTAGGCGATGGGAAGGTCCAGCAGCCCCTCCACGAGGATCATCCCCCACATCGAGTAGATGTTGAGCGGCGCCTCCTCCAGCCCGAAGGCCTCCTTGAGCCCGAGGTTCAGCAGCCCGTTCGAGGGGTTGAGCAGCAGCGCCCAGCTCACCGAGAAGAGCAGGTGCGGGATCATCATCGGGATGATCGAGAGGATGCCGAAGAGGAACTTGAACGGGATGTCGGTGCGGGTGTTCAGGTAGGCGAGGAAAGTCGCCAGCACCGTGGACAGCACCGAGGAGCTGATCACGAAGACGACCGTGTTGAGCATCACCTCGCGGAAGGACGGGTCCGTGTAGGCGTCGACGTACTTGTCCACCGTGAAGACGCCGAAGGCGGTGAGGCCCTCGGAGAAGCTGCCCAGGGCCAGCATCACCACGGGGCAGACCGTCAGCGCGCCGACGATCGCGATGAGAAGCCAGGTGAGCTTCGAGGAGCGCGACTGTTTCACGGCCCGTGCCTCAGGCCGCGACCAGCAGGCAGTGCGCGGGGTCCAGGGTGAAGTTGACGGCCTCGCCCACGCCGAACTTCGCGTCCGGGTCCACCCGCGCGAGGAGCGTGCTCTCGCCCACGCGGATCTCCGTCTCGTAGTGCTCGCCCACGAAGACGAGCGTCTCGATGCGCCCGTTCACGACGTTGCGCCCGGCCGGGGCATCGCCGCGGGCGACGTGGATGAACTCGGGCCGGATGCACAGCGTGGCCTCTCCCCCCGCCGGGAAGTCGCGGCGCTGGCAGGCGATGGCGCCGAGCGGGCAGTCCACCACGGTGAGCCCGCCCTCCTCTCCCCGCACCCGGCCGTTGACGAGGTTCGCCCGGCCGATGAAATCCGCGACGAAGCGGTCATCCGCGTCGAAGTAGATCTTCTCGGGCGTGCCCAGCTCGATGATCCGCCCGGAGCGCATCACGGCGATCATGTCGGACAGGGCCAGGGCCTCCACGCGGTCGTGCGTGACGTAGACGGCGGTGATCTGCAGCTTCTCCAGGAAGGCGCGCAATTCCTTGCGCGTCTCCTCCCGCAGCTTGGCGTCGAGGTTGCTGAGCGGCTCGTCGAAGAGGATGACGCGCGGCTCGGCCACCAGCGCCCGCGCGAGCGCCACCCGCTGCTGCTGCCCGCCGGAGAGCTTGGTCGCCGGGCGCCCCTCGAATCCCGAGAGCTGCACGAAATCCAGCGCCTTGGCCACTCGCGCGCGCACCTCCTCGCGCGGGGCGCCGCGCACCTGCAGCGGATAGCCCACGTTGTCGAACACCGTCATGTGCGGCCAGATGGCGTAGGTCTGGAACACCATGCCCAGCCCGCGCTTTTCCGGAGGAACGGAGATGCCCTTCTCCCGGGACCACACCACGTCGTCGCCGATGCTGATCTCGCCCGTATCGGGCATCTCAAGCCCCACGATGCAGCGAAGCAGCGTCGTCTTGCCGCAGCCGCTGGGGCCCAGCAGCGTGAAGATCTTCCGCGCCGGGATGGTGAGGTTCACATCGTCGAGGGCCTTGATGGTCTTGCCCTCGGAAACGTAATGCTTGCTCACCCCCCGGATGCGGATTTCCATGTGCCGGCTACTTCTTGATGTCGAAGATCTTCTTGAACTCCGCGCCCCACTTCTGGGTTTCGTCGTCCGAGAGCTCGCGGATGGGGATCACCTTGGCCTTGTCGATGCCGTCGATGGGCGGGAAGACCCCGGGCGCCAGGACGTACTCCCCCACGTCCTTGGCGAGGATGCCCATGGACTTGGCCGACAGCCAGTAGTCCACGAACGCCCGCGCGGCGTTCGGGTGCGGCGCCTTGGCGGAAATGCCGATGGCCCGCGGCGTGCCCATCAGCGGCGTGACGCGCGCCCAGTCGAGCGGCGCCGGCGCCTTGGTGACGATGTACTTGGGCATCGAGATCCCGATGAGCTTCTCGCCGCTCTCGATCGGCGCGGGGGTCGGGCCGAAGGAGGCGACGAACATCGGCTTGTTCGCGGCCAGGCCGTCGAGGAACTTGCGCCATTCCGCCTCGGTCTTGAAGACGTTTTCCTTGAGGCCGATGAGCCAGGCGATGGTGGTGGCGTGGTTGGCGGGGTTCGCCATCACGATCTTGTCCTTCCACTTCGGGAGCGCCAGGTCCTCGTAGCGGGTGGGCACGTCGGCGGGCTTGACCTTCTCCTTGTTGTAGATGAGGGCGACGTACTCGATGCCGAAGAGCATGATCTTGTCATCCTTGGTCGCCCAGTCCGGATAGCCCTTGGCGGCGGGCGAGCGGTAGGAGGCCAGCACGCCCTTTTCCTTGAGGATCTCCAGCACCGGCACCGGCCCCTGCACGACGTCGGCCATGAACTTGCCCGCCTCGAACTCGGTGATGGCGGTGGCGACGAACTTGGAGGTGGAGATGCGGGTGTACTCGCCCGTCACGCCCGTGTCGGCGGTGAACGCCTTCATGATGGGCTCGACGGCGGTGATGTTGGCGTAGAACGAGGCCTTGCCTTCGGCCTTGGCCTTGTCCAGCAGGGCCTTGTCCTGGGCGGGTGCGTTGAGGGCCGCGAACAGGGCGACCGTTGCGACGAGAAGCCGTTTCATGATTTTCCCTCCGTGGATGGCAACCGGTATGGTAATGGTATTTCCCGGCCGGCCCCACCCGTCCTGACCCAAGTCAACGCCAATGTCGATGACCAACCCCTTCCCCGGCGCCGCGGCGCGAAGGGTCGCCTGCCTCGTGGCGCTCCTCGCCATCGCCTTCTTCGCGCGCGCGGCCGATTACGCGCCCGTGCGGCCGGGTCTCAGGCTCGCCTTCCCCGCGGACTTCGGCGCCCACCCCGACCACCGCATCGAGTGGTGGTACGCGACCGGGCACCTGGAGACGCCGAAGGGGCCCATGGGCTTCCAGGTGACCTTCTTCCGCCTGCGCAACAAGAACGCCGATGCGAATCCCAGCCGCTTCTCGCCCACGCAGCTGCTCTTCGCGCACGCGGCCCTCGCCGATCCCGCGCACGGAAAGCTCCGGCACGACCAGCGGATCGCGCGCGGATTTACCGCGCTCGCCGAGGCGCGCACGGGCGACACCGACGTCTTCATCGATGACTGGTCCTTCAAACGCACGAAGGGAGCCTATGTCGCGCGGATTCCGGGCGAAGGGTTCGCGCTCGACCTCACGCTCACGCCCACGCAGCCGATCCTGCTGCAGGGCGATGCGGGCTACAGCCGCAAGGGGCCCCTTCCGTCGCAGGCGAGCGGCTACTACAGCGAGCCGCACCTCGCGGTGACGGGCAGCATTAAGGTGAACGGCCAGACGGTTGAGGCCAAGGGGTCGGCGTGGCTCGACCACGAGTGGTCCAGCGAGATCCTCGCCGAGAACGCCGTGG
>JBGARD010000011.1:0-82816 GCA_044230355.1 Usitatibacteraceae bacterium
GGGGGTGAGGGTGCGTGGCTCCCCTCTCCCTTGGGAGAGGGGCCGGGGGTGAGGGTCCCTCCGAAGCGGCTCCCCTCTCCCTTGGGAGAGGGGCCGGGGGTGAGGGTCGCTGCCGTCCCTAGCTTTCCTTGCGCAGCCCCGAGGCGAGGCTCGCCGCCACGATAAGGCAGCCGCCGATCCAGTCCTGCGGCCGCAGGATCTCCCCGGCCAGCCAGTACGAGGCGATCGCCGCGACCACCAGCTCGAAGAGCAGGATCACGATCGCGCGGTTGGCCGGCACGCGCGAGAGCCCGTACTGCAGCGCGAGGCTCATGGCGAGGAGCGCGAACCCCACCGAGAGCCAGATCGGCCAGGTCACTGCCGCAACGGCGAGCGCGTCGGGCGTGGTCGTCGGCGACCACGGCAGGTAGAGGATCGCGGCGACAGTGACGCCCGCCCAGATCGCGAGCGACTTCGTGGTGTCGCGAAGTCCCGCGAGCGAGCGCACGAGCACGTTGCCCAGCGCGAAGAAGAAGCCCGCGACGACGCCCAGCCATTCCGCGCGCGACGCGGGCCAGGGCAATCCCATCTCCGGGTGCCACAGCATCACCGCCGCGCCCGCGAGCGCGACGGCCATCACCAGGGCGCCACGCGCGTCCAGGCGCTCATCCAGCAGGACGTGCGCGAGCGGCACCGTCCACAGCGGCGCGAGGTAGAAGAGGAGCAGCACGCGCATCACCTCGCCTTCGAGCACCCCGATCACGTAGGCGAGGTTGCTCCCTCCGATCGCAAGGCCCATGGCGAGGCACGCCCAGGGCGCGCGCGAGACGTCGCGCCAGTGGCCGAGGAACACGGCAGTGCCCACGAGGAGCGCCACGCCGTAGGTGAGCACGGAGGCCCACGCGCCGTCGAGCCCGGCCGCGCCCAGTAGGCGATAGGGATACCAGACGACGCCCCAGAGGGAGGCGCCGACGAGCAGGGATGCGACGGGGAGGGAGGGGATGCGCAGCACTTTCAGGCGCGATTCTACCCGCTGGCGGCCTGGGCGAATCTGGCTGCCGTGGCACAATTCACTGCGGCATCGGCACGTCTCCGGGGCGGCGCCAGGTGCACCTCGAATTCACCCCTGGTCGGCGGGGAGTATCGGTTCGTGAAAATCGCTGAACATTACAACTACTTCTGCGGAAACGCACTTGTTCGGCCGCCTTGGTGTGTGTAAGATGATGTGTGAGGAGACACACAATGGCAACGAACCTTTCGCTGGATCCGAAGCTTATCGAGCGCGCCTTGGAAGTTAGCGGGGAGCGGACAAAGAAGGCGGCGGTTACGCTAGCACTCGAGGAGTTCATCGCCCGACGAAAGCAGCGGTCGCTGGTCGACCTCATGGGCAAGCTGGAATGGGATCCATCTTTCGACTACAAGAAGGAGCGTTCCCGCAAGTGACCCTTCTGGTCGACACCAGTGTTTGGTCCCTCGCATTTCGCCGAGATCGGGCCGGTCCGTCGCCGGAGGTTGATGCACTGAAGAGCGCTTTGGAGGTTGGTGAGACGGTGGTGACCACCGGCTTGGTCCTGCAGGAACTCCTCCAGGGATTTGCCGGCCCCCGTGATCGGACGAAAATTGTCGATCGCTTCGGCGCACTTCCATTGCTGACCCCAGATCGCCAAGACCATATTGAGGCGGCCGAAATTCGCAATCGTTGCCGCAGGGCCGGCGTCCAGATAGGTACCATCGATGCGATTCTTGCGCAGCTCTGCGTCCGACACGATTTGACGCTGCTAACCACAGACAAGGACTTCATCCATGCGGCGGCACACATGCCGCTCCGGCTTTGGAAGTCGGGCGCTTAGCTGGGTCACTTTACAACTACTTCCGCGATTCCGACTCGGTCGTCGGGAGGTTCGTGCAGAGTGATCCGATTGGATTGAGAGGCGTGACCTGCCTCCCAGCTTAGTACGGGATTGATCTAGAGTCTGCTCGAACGCGACGGCATCCCGTGACGAGAGAGTCCCGTTTCAATGAACCCCATCGCGATCCTTCACGTGACGAGCCTCTTCGGCGGAGGCGTGGACCGGCACGTGCGCGACATCGTGAGCACCGTCGCGAGGCCGCAGCTCATCTGGCACGCCGGCGACGGCGTCGACGTGATCGAGGACGCGGGACGCTTCTTCCCGCTCGCCACGGGCGCCGTTGGCGAAGCGCTCGCCGGTTGGCTGCGCAGCCGCTGCGTCGGGCTCGTGCACCTGCACCAGCTCACGCGCGACCCGCGCGAGCGCGCCGAATGGGCCTGCCGCGCCCTGGGCGTGCCGCGCATCGCGACCCTGCACGACATCCTCTTCCTGCACGCGGACGCCTTCTCGGCGGAAGACCCCCTCGCGCCTGATCCGGCCTGGCTCGCCGAGACCTCGCGCGTGCTGCGCGAATCGCAGGCGGTGCTCGCCCCCTCCCGCTTTGTCGCCGACCTCGCGGCCCATCACGTCCCCGGCCTCGCGGTCGAAGTAGTCCCAAACGGCACCGCCGAACCCCTTTCTAATCAGATTAAGAAACCTAATCTGATTAGAAAGGGATTTGCGCGGGAGCGGCCGGGAAGGGTGGTGGCGCTGCTGGGCGCGCTGGGGCCGCACAAGGGCTCCGACCTCGTCGAGGAGGTCGCGGCGAGGCTCGAGGGCAGCGACATCGCGCTCGTCGCGATCGGATACCTCGACCGCCAGCTCTACCCCGGCTGGAGGATCCCAGGCCGGCTCTACGTGCACGGGGCGTTCGCGGAAGGCGAGGCGCCCGGGCTGCTGCGCGCGTACGGCGCGAGCCTCGTCCTCATGCCGAACACCGCCCCCGAAAGCTTCAGCTACGCCCTTTCCGACGCCTGGACGGCGGGGGTGCCCGTGCTCGCCGCGCCGCGCGGGGCGCTCGCCGAACGAATTCAGGCGCACGGCGGCGGCTGGCTACTGCCCGAAGACTTCGACGCGAGCCGGGTGGCCAAGGAGATCCGCGCCCTCGCCGGCGGCGAGCGGGAGGCCGAAAGAGCGCGCGTACAATTGGCCCTCGCGAAGCCCGACGCCGGGCGCATCCCGCCCCTCGACGACATGACCCGATCCCTCGACGCCTTCTACGCGCGCTTCGGTATCGACCCGCAGGAGCCCGGGTCCGCCGACGCGCAAGCCGTCGAGTCGCTGGTGGCGAGGAACCTCGACGGCGCCCTGTTCCGCACCGAGCTCGTGCGCCTGTGCGACGAGCTCGAGCAGACGCTCGCCGACCTGAAGTCCACGCAGGAGCGCGCCTCGAACTTCGAGACCGAGGCCCGCGGCTGGATCGCGAAGCTGGAGGCGGACGTGCGCGCGGTGCAGGAGGAACTTCGCAAGTCCTCCGAGGCGCGCGAGGCGCTCGCGAAGGAGGCCGACCTGCTGCGCCTCAACAAGGAGGCGCTCGAGCGCCTGCCCTCGCCCCTGCGCCGCCTGCTCCTCAAGCTCGCCTTCGATGCGCGACGTTGACCTGAGCGTCGTCACCTTCCGGCCCGAGACCGAGCTCCTCGCCTCCCTCTTCTCGAGCCTCGCGGAATCGGCGGGAACGCTACGCCTGCACCTCCTCGTGCAGGACAACAGCCCGGAGCCCGAGCACGTCGAGGCGATCCGGGCCATGCCGGAACTCGCCGTGGGCGCCTTCGCCGGCGTGGCCGTCGGGCGCTCCGGCGAGAACCTCGGCTTCGGCCGCGGCCACAACGCGAACGCGAAGCGCGGCCGCTCTGCCTGGCTCCTCGTGATCAACCAGGATTGCATCCTCGAGCCGGGGGCGCTCGAACGCCTCGTCGGGACGGCGGAAAAGGACGACGCCCGCGTCGCCGCCTGGGAGATGCGCCAGATCCCCTACGAGCATCCCAAGGCCTACGACCCCGCCACGCTCGACTCGCCCTGGGCGAGCGGCGCGGCGACGCTCTTTCGCCGGGAGGCGTACGAGGCGGTGGGCGGCTTCGACGAGGCCATCTTCATGTACGGCGAGGACGTCGACCTCTCCTGGCGCCTGCGCGCGCGCGGCTGGCGCATCACCTACCAGCCACGGTGCGCCGTCGTGCACCGCGCCTACAGGGAAGCCGGCGAGGTGAAACCCTTGCAGGTCCTGGGCGGCGTGCAGACGAACCTGTGCCTGCGCATGCGCTACGGCGGGCTCGCGCGCATCGCGCAGGGCTTCACGATGCTGGCCGCCGAGATCCTCGCACCGGGCGACTTTCCCGGCCGGCGCCGGGGTCTCGCCCTCGCGGGCCTCAAGGCGATCGCGAGGGCCCCGCGCTTCCTGCTCTCGCGCGTCGCCTCCACGCGGAATTTCCGGCCCCGGTTCTCCGGCTGGGGCTACGAGACGCGCCGCGACGGCGCCTTCCACGAGTTCCGCTCGCGACGGGAACGCCCGGACGAGCCGCGGCCGAAGGTCTCCATCCTCATCCGTACGGTGAACCGCACGGCGTGGCTGCGCGAGGCGCTCGCCTCCTGCGCCAACCAGACCTGGGAGAACCTCGAGGTGGTCATCGTGGAGGACGGCGCGCCCGCCTCGAAGGCGGTGGTGGACTCGTTCCGCGACCGACTCGACATCCGCTACGAGGCGACGGGCGGCAGCGGCGGGCGCTCGCGCGCCGGCAACCGCGCCCTCGCCCTCGCCACCGGCGAGTGGATGAACTTCCTGGACGACGACGACCTCCTCTTCGCCGACCACGTGGAGGTGCTGGTGGGCGCGGCGCTCGCCGCGGGCGCCAAGGGCGCCTATGGCCTCGCGTGGGAAACGAAGACCCTCGTGCGCGACCGCGCCGCGGCCGAGTACGAGGAGACGATGCACGTCACGGTCCACCGCCAGAGCTTCGACCGCATCACCCTCTGGCACCACAACTACCTGCCCATCCAGGCCGTGCTCTTCCACCGCTCGCTCTACGAGCGCCACGGCGGCTTCGCCGAGGACATGGACCAGCTCGAGGACTGGAACCTGTGGACCCGCTACACGCTGGAGGACGACTTCGTGCTGGTGGAGAAGACGACCTCCAAGTACCGCGTGCCCGCGGAGACCCGCGGCGCCGCCGAGCGCCAGGCGCTCCTCGACCGCGCCTACGCCGACGCGCTCGATCGCCAGCGCCGCCTCGGCATCACGTCCTCGCCGCGCGCGATCTCCGAGATGGCGGACGCCTACGTGCGCAACCAGGCGCTCATGATGGTCAAGCGCCAGGGCGTGAAGCGGTTCGTCTTCGGCAACCGCCTCCTGGGGCCGATCGCGGCCCGGCGCAAGCCCGTCGTGGAGTGGCTGCGGCGCTGGCGGCTGATCAGGTAGGGACGCAAGTCGCCGGCCGGCACGGCGGCGGACCTGTGTAGACTGTGCCGCGAACAACACGGAAAGCCTCCTTCCGCAATGAAATGGCCCACGGTCGAGCAGATCTCGGCGATGGCGACGCTGCCGCCGGGATTTCGCTTCGAGTTTCTCAGGCGCGGCGACGTCCCCGCGCTGATCGACGCGATCGGACGCTGGCATCCGGACATCGCCATCGGCGGCGGCAGCTGCTACCTGCGCGAGCGTTTCTACGACGAGCAGGTGCAGCTCGAAGGGGGGCCTGACCGGAACGTCCTCGTCGCGCTGTTCCGGCACGGCGACGAGATGGCCGGCATGTGGTCCTGGGAGAAGGAACCCGACTCGCTCTCGCTCTACGCCCGCCTGATCGTCATCTCGCCGCAGTACCGCAGCGCCAAGCTGGCCACCGCCGTGATGCCGCTGGCGGAACTGGCGGGCCGCGCGATGGGGGCGGAATTCTTCTTCGGGCTGGCGACGCTCAAGATCCCGCACATGCAGCACGCGCTCGAGGCGGTGGGATGGCAGCTCATCGGCTTCACCTCCGGATACGACCAGGAGCAGGTCGCCCCGGGCGTGGTCAAGCGCGTGTTCGAGGCCGTCTATTGCAAGGTGCTGGTGCCGGAGGAGGAGCTCGTCCGTCCCGACCCGAAGAACCTCACGCCGCGCGCGCGCGCCCTGTTCGACGCCCTCTTTCCGGCCGCGCCGTCCGCACCGGTTCCGCGTGCCGCGAGCCCGGAGGGCGGGCCGTGAGGTGGCCCAACATCCAGGCGCTCTCGATGCTGGCGCCCCTGCCTGCCGGGTACCGTTATGGAAGGCTCGATCGCGAGCACGTCCCGGCCGTCGTCGCGGCGCTCCAGGCGTGGCACCCCCAGATCGCCGTCGGGGGGTCCAGCTGCTACCTGCGCGAGGACTTCTATCACGAGCGGGTCACGCTGGGCGACGATCTCGACAAGGACGTGCACGCGACACGGATCCTGTTCGGCGACGAGATGGTCGGATTCTGGTCGTTCGAGCGGGAAGAGGACTCGCTGGCCATCTACGGTCGCCTCATCGTCGTGGCGCCGGCCCATCGGGGTGCCGGGCTGTCGGTGCACGCCCTTTCCGGCACCGAGAGCATCGGGCGCGCCATGGGGGCGGCCTTCATGTATGCGCTCGTCACGCTGAAGGATCCCTACGGGCAGCGCTCGCTCGAACGCGCGGGTTACCGGCTGGTCGGCTTCTTCCCGGGACGCGACCGCGAGGAAGTCGCGCCCGGCGTGGTGAAGCGCATGTACCAGGCCGTCTACGCCAAGCTGCTGGCGCCCGCGGAGCAGGTGCACTGGCCCGACTCGAGGAACCTGTCGCCCCGGGCGCGGGCGCTCTTCGAACTGCTCTTCCCGGATGCCATGCCGAAGGGATAGGGGAGTCAGTCCCGCACGTTGCGCGTCCCAGGTGCTCGAGGATGCGCCGCACGACCCGGGAACAGTCGATGGGTGCGATCAGCTGCATCGGGCCGTGGCACTTGGGACAGCACCACCGGCGCGACAGGAGAACCGGCGGGCGGCTGCCTCGGGCTGGCCGCGCCTATAATAGCGCGCATGGAATCGCCGCCGCCTCCTGCCGCCCTGCCCTTCACGGGCGAGCGCTTCGTCCCCGGCGTGCGCGGCGAGATCTGGGTCGAACACTGGCACCGCTACCATTTCGCGGCGCAGTTCGCCAAGGGGATGCGCGTCGTGGATGCCGCGTGCGGCGAGGGCTACGGCTCGGCGCTCCTCGCCCGCGATGCCGCGAGCGTCGTCGGCGCGGACATCTCCCCCGAGGCCGTCGCGCACGCGCGGGCGGCCTACGCCGGCACCGCCCGCCTCTCCTTCGTGCAGGCCCCGTGCACGAAGCTGCCGCTGCCCGACGAAAGCGCGGACCTCTTCGTCTCCTTCGAGACCGTCGAGCACATCCTCGAGCAGGAGGAGTTTCTCGACGAGATCGCGCGCGTCCTCGCGCCCGACGGGATCCTGCTCCTGTCCTGCCCCAACAAGCGCGAGTACAGCGACCGACGCGACTACCGGAACGAGTTCCACGTGAAGGAGCTCTACCGCGACGAGCTCGCCGCCCTCGTCGCGCGCCGCTTCCGGCACGCGCGCTGGTACGGGCAGCGCCCCAGCTTCTTCTCCGTGATCGCGCCCGAGCCGCGCGCCGAGACCGGGCACTTCGCGGAAGTGGCCGAAGCCTGCCCCGCCGAGGACTCGAGCGCGCTGGACGAGCCGCTCTACTTCCTCGTCGCCGCGAGCCGCTCCATGGGCGCCCTCGGCATGCTGCCCGCCATGCTCTCCGTCTTCGCGGACAGGGACAACTGGCTGCACCGCGATTACGAGAAGGTGATTCGCCACCTCGAGACCGCCAGCGCGCAGCTGCATGAGATGGCCGGGCACGTCGACTCGCTCGCGAAGGCGCGCGAGGAGGCCATGAAGTCCCGCGACGACGCCCTCGCCTGGGCCGGCCAGCTCGAGAGCCGCCTCGCGCAGCTCGAGCGCACCGTCTCCGAGCAGTCGCGCGGCCTCGCCGACCGCGACCGCGAGATCGAGCGCCGCGGCGGCCTGCGCTGGTGGCTGCGCCAGCCCTTCCTGCGCCTCCTCGGCCGCCGCAAGTAGCGCCGCCAGGCGCCCCTAGCGGCGCTCGAAGGCGGCGGCCTCCTTGAGGCCGACCTGGTCCAGGAGATCGGCGCGGGCATCCCGGGCGGCGCGGTCCTGCGGCCGGGCCTCGAGCTGGCGACCGAGCGTCGCGAGGGCGTCGTACCAGACGCCGGCCCCGGCCAGCGTGGCGGCGCGCGCCGTTCCCGCGAGGCCCTGGAGCCTCGAGGCGAGGGCCGCATCGGGCGCGACGCGCCGCAGCGCCCCGCCGGAGAGGACGTCGGCCGAGCGGTTGTCGGCGTCGGGAACGATGGCGACCGACCACTCGTAATCGGTGTCCGGGGCAAGGCGCACGCCATGGTCGCGCAGGGAGAAGCGGTGGATGCCGGCGCTCTCCGCCCCCTTCAGCACCACCTCCTTCGTCGGCGACGGGCTCCGGCCGTCGATCAGCGTGAGCTCGATGCGCACGGGCGAGGCGCGCGAGATGAACCAGTAGAGGTCGGGCTGCTCCTCGAGCGTGTAGCCCACGTGGTCCGGGGCGAGCACGGAGACGCCCGGCGCGATCGCGCTCGCGCCGCGCGAGGCGCCGCCCACGCGCCGCTGCGGCGCGCCGCGGGCCGGCGGCTTGTAGGCCACGGCCGGCGCGGCCTTGGTCGCCGCGGCCGGCGTCCCGGCAACCCCCGGCGCGGCCGGTGCTTCCTTCGGAGCCTGCGCGAGGGCGATGCCGCCCCATGCGAGGAAAAGCGCGAGCGCCCATGGCCCTTTCATCGTCCTTCTCCTTTCACTTCCCGGGCGGCCTGCACCGGCGCCGCCCCTGCGATCCGGTGGACACGCACCGGCACGTCCTTTCCCTTGAGCATCACCTCGCCCATCGGGACCGCGGCGAACCGCCCTTCCAGCAGGGCCAGCGTGGCATCGCTCGCGTGGATGCGCAGCACCTCGCGCGCGTCCACCGGCGACTTGTCGAAGCCCTCCAGGCGCGAGGCCACGTTCACCGTGTCGCCGATCACCGTGTACTCGAGCCGCTCGGCGTTGCCGAAGCTGCCGGCCACGACCGCGCCCGTGTGGATGCCGGCGCGCACGCGCACCTCCGGCAGCCCTTCGGCCTTCCACTTCGCGTTGAGCCCCTCGAGCGCCCCGCGCATGGCGAGCGCGCACTCGACGGCGGCGCGCGCGTCGCGCCGCTGCTCGGTGACCGTCTCGTGCGCGATGGGCACGCCGAAGACGGCCATCACCGCGTCGCCCACGAACTTGTCCACCACGCCGCCGGCGCGCGCGACCTCCCCGGCCATCGCGTTGAGGTACTCGTCCAGCCACGCCGCCAGCCGCGCCGGCTCCAGGCGCTCCGACACGGTGGTGAAGCCCTCGATGTCGCTGAAGAGTACGGTGGCCACGAGCCGGCGCGGCGTCGGCCGCCCGGTCTCCGAAAGGATCTCCTCGCGCTTTTCCCAGAGGTCCTCGGCCACCGCGCGCGGCAGGTAGCGCGAGAAGAGCCCGAGCGCGGTGGCGCGCTGCGCACTCTCGAACCGGGAGGCGTACACCGCCGACAGGAACGCGCCCACGACCCACGCGTAGAGCGCCGCCACCACGGGAACCCAAAGCGATGCCGCGAGGAACGCGGCCAGGGCCGCCGCCACGATCGCGACGAGCGCGGCGAAATTGCCCGCCGCCGAGCGCCAGCGCCCGCGCACGGTCCAGCCCAGCGCCACGGCCGCGAGGGCGCAGGCGCCGATCCACAGCGCCTCGCCCCACTCCGGCAGCACGCGCAGCGGCGCTTCGCCGTCGAGCGCGCGGCGCACGATCTGGTCGGCCGCCTCGCCGTGCACGACCACGCCGAACTGCGGCTCGCCGCCGCGCCTCGACAGGGGCGTCGCGAACTGGTCCTTCACGCTGTCGGCGGTGACGCCCACGAGCACCATGCGCCGCGCGAGCAGCTCCGTCGCCACGCGGCCCTCCAGGAGCGCCGTGAGCCCCACGACGGGGAAGGGCCGATCGCCGCGGGCGAAGTCGAGGACGAACTGGTAGCCGGCGGCGTCGGCGCCCGCGTAGCCGCCGTCCCGCGGCTCGAAGGGCGTGAAGGTCGCGTGCCCGAGAGCGAGGTGCGTGGAATCGTCCGCGCCCGGCCGCGGCCCGATGCCTTCGCGCGCCAGGTGCGCGAGCGCCACGAGCAGCGCGAACGAGGGCCGCGTCTCGCCCTCGGCATCGGCATAGAGCAGGCCGCGGCGCACCACGCCGCCGGGATCGAGCGGGAAGTCGGTGAAGCCCACGCGCCCGCTGCCCTCGAGCGCGGGCGGGCCCGGGATCGCGGTGCGGCCTGCCGTGGGCAGCTTCGCGGCGCCGATCACGGAGCCGTCGCCGAGGACCTCGGCGAGTTGCACGCTTCCCGGGGGGTACGCGATGTCGCGATAGAGGTCGATCCCGATCGCGCTGGGCGAGGCGGCGCGGATGCGCCCGATCGCCTGCGCGAGCCGCTCGTCGGACAGGGGCCAGCCCCAGCGCAGGATGTCGGCGTCGTCCACGCCGACCACGGTGACGCGCGCCGGCGCCTTCGCCCCGAGGCCGGCCCGCGCAACGGTCATCAGGTCGTAGGCGAGGAGCTCCTGGTCCTCGAGGGCCCCGGGCGCGCGAAGCGCGAGCACCGCCGCGAGCGAGAGCCCCGCCATCACGGCGATGGCCACGCGCGGACCGCGAAGGCCTGCGGGTATCCGGCCTGGCGTCACTTCCAGTCGCCGATCAGGAGGAAGGGCGCCCAGTAGCCGGGGTGGCGGTAGCGCGCGTCGGCGCGCAGCCACTCCTGCGCGATCCTGAGCGCGTGCGCCTTGCCGGGCTCGCCCGCCGACAGCGCGCGGTAGAACTGCGTGACCAGCAGGCTCGAGGCGTCGTCGTTCACGTACCAGAGCGTCGCAAGCGCGCTCCTCGCCCCCGCCTTCACCGCCACGCCCGCGAGCCCCAGCGCCGCGCGGTCGTCGCCGGCCGCGGTGCGGCAGGCGCTCAGCGTGAGCAGCTCCACGGGCTCGTCGCGAAGCCGCCCCGACTTCACCATGCGCTCGAGCTGGTCCATCGTCATGCGCCCGTCCCAGGTGAGCAGGAACGTGCGCCGCGGGTCCGCGCCGAACTCGCCGTGGGACGCGATGTGGACCACCGAATAGGGCGTGGCGTCCATCGCCTCGCGCACCGCGGGAACCCGGAACGCGGCGTTGTCGAGCCGCCGGGACTCGAACAGCAGCCCCACGTCCTCGAGCTCCTGGCGCACCTGCGGCAGCCCGGGGAAGTCCTGCACCGGCTCCGTGAGCCCCGCGAGGAGCGCGCGCCGGCCCGCGAGGCTGCCGCCCGATTCCACGAGCGAGAGCGCCGGCGCCGTCGCGATGGCGTAGCGGTGGACGAGGAAGTCCGTGCCGTCGTGCAGGGCCGCGAACGGGATGCCGCGAAGCGCGCCGTCGGGCACGACGACCAGGGTGTCGATGGCGCGCGCGGCGAGGAAGGGCTCGAGCGGGCGCACCAGCCACCCGTAGAGCTGCTGCGCGTGCGGCCGGTACTCGTGCGTCGCGCGCTTCTCGAGGAGCCGCCGGAGGGCGCGCGTGCGCGCCTCGAGCGCCTGCGCGGAAACCGGCACGCTCACCTTCTCGATCTCGTCCCCGGCGCTCACCAGCAGGTCGAGGCGTCCCGGGAGGATGACGGGGTAGATCACGGCCGTGCGCGGCGCCAGGGCCTCGAGGCTGCGCACCCGCGATTGAAGCCGCGCCACGCACTCGTCCTGGAAGTAGTCCTCCAGCTCGACGGCCTTCATCTGCTCGACGGCCGCGCGCGCCTCGAGCAGGCGCTCGCGCCGCGCCGCCGGGTCGCGTTCGCCGTCCGCGGTCCTGAGCAGCAGGTCCGCGTAGCCGGTGAACGCCGGGCCGATCGCGTCGCGGTAGGACTCGCGCGCGAGGCGCAACTCGACGAGCAGGTCGTCGCGGAAGGCGCCCAGGCTCGCGTGGGCGCGCCGGTAGTGCGCGAGCGCCGCTACCGTGTCGCCCCTCGCCTCGGCGAGCCGCGCGGCCTGCCACTCCCAGCGGAAGAGGAGGTCCGGCGCCCGGGCGGCCTGGGCGGCGAAGATGGCCTTGCGCGTGGCATCGAGCGCCGCTTCCCCTCGGCCCGCCTGCAGCGCCTGCTCCGCGAGCAGCCCCAGGGCCTGCGAGCGCAGGCGCAGGTTGCCAGCCGCGTCCGCGTGCCGGAGCGCTTCCTCGAGGATCGCCTGGCGTCGCGCCGGGTACGGCGCGCCCATCCGCGCGGCCGCGCCCGAGAGCAGCATCGACTTGTCGGCCGAGTCCGGCACGGCGGGCACGAGCGCGAGCGCGCGGTCCACGGCCTCCCTCGCCGCCGTGGCGTCGCCCTTGCGGCGCGAGGCATCCGCGGCATTGAGGCTCGCGCGGGCCGCCAACGCCTGCTCTCCCGCGGCGCGCGCCAGCCCGGCGCTGCGCGAAAAAGCCGCGATCGCCTCCGCATCCCGCCCGCTCCAGGTCTCGACGAGGCCGAGCTCGTTGAAGGCGGCCGCGAGCCGCGCATCGGACCCGCTGGCGCGCGCCTCGTCGACGCATTTCCCTATGAGGCTTCGGGCGCTCGCCGCGTCGCCGGATGCGAGCAGTTGCCGCGCCTCGCGCGAGGCCTCCGCCAGCGTGGCCGGCGGCGGCGCGGGTGCCGGCTCCGGGCCGGGAAAGTTGTAGGCGCAACCCGCGAGGGCCAGGGCCACGGCCGCCAGCGCGCTGCGAACGGGTACGGAACATGCCATCGCGTTCATCAGAACCTCCCGACGAATCCGATCCGGAAGTGGATGCCCCGGTCCTGCAGCGTCTCGTCCCCTGGAGGCTCGTTGCGCAGCGGGAACGCCTTGTAGACGACCGCCTCCAGCCCGCCGCCGGCCGACCAGCGCAGGCCCCCGCCCACGCTCGCGAGCGTGTCCCACTGCCCGCCCTTGTCGCGGCCGCCGCCCGCGTCGGCGAAGACGGCCAGCTGCAGCGCGCCATCGCTGGAGCCCTCTCCCAGCCAGGGCGCCGGCAGGCGCGCGACCTGCTTGCGGTACTCCGCGGAGGCGGTGATTCCCTCGTCTCGGATCAGCGTGTTCTCGCGGTAGCCGCGCACGCTCGCCATGCCGCCCACCGGGAACTGCTCGGAGCTGGTGAGCCGCCGCGAGGCCAGCTGGACGTCGGCGCGCGCGACGACCTGGTCGGCGCCGCCCGCGAGTCGCGCGATCGCCTGCACCTGGCCCAGGCCCGTCACGAACTGGGAGTCCGGTATGCGCGGGTCGGCATGGATCGTGGCGCTCATGGCGTCGAGCCCGATCCCGAGGGCGAGGCGGCCGGCCACGACCGTATCCGCGGTGCGGCGCACGCCGTCGACGGCGGCCCGGACCGCGGTGATCCGCGTCTCGCCGTCCACGCTGCCCGGCAGGACGGGGAAGGGCTCGTCGAGGATGTAGGTGGTGGTGCGGCTGCGCTGCAGCGAGAGCGTGGCCACGAGGGAGCGGTCGAGGGCGCGCACGACCGGGCGGCTTGCGCCCACCTCGAGGGTCTCGCTCACGTTCGCGAGCCCGATCTGGTCGAACGGCGGCTCCACCACGGAGCCGTAGTTCCTGCCGGCGCGCACGAACAGGGTGTCGTCGCGCGCCGTGAAGGGCAGGCTGGCGAAAACCGCGTACTCGTCGTTGCCCTGCGTGAGCGCGTAGCTCGCCGTGAGCGTCTCGTTCCAGCCCGTCGAGTTGCGGGCATGGATGCGAACCTCGCCCGTGGGCTCGCCCAGGTTGGCCGGGCGGTTGTTCAGCGCGGCGATCTCCACGCGGCGCCGCGGCGCCTCGCGCACGCGCGTGCGCAGGACGGCCTCGCCCGGGCGCTCGCCGGGCACGAGTTCGGCGTTGATTTGCTCGACCGCGCCTTCCTGGAGCATGAGCTGCATCGCCTCCTGCAGCCGGTGCACGTTGAGCGGGGATCCCGCCCCGGCGGCGAGCCGCTCCTCGAGGTAGCCGGGCTGGAACGCGTGCTCCCCCGTCACCTCGGTGGCGGCCAGGCGCCCCTCGACGATGCGCACGACGAGGAGGCCCCCGGAGATCGCCTGGTCGGGAATCACCGCGCCGGAATTGAGGAAGCCCGCCGCGACGTACCGGCGCGTCACCTCGAGCCGGAGCTCCTCGAGGCCCTCCGCCTGCAGCAGCCGCCCCTCGTAGCGCGCCGCGATCGCGGATAGCTCCGCCTCGCCGAGCGCCCTGTTCCCCTCGAAGCGGATGCGCTCGACGCGCACGCGGGGCGCCTCGCGCAGCGGCTTCCCGGCCGATGGCGGTTGCGGCGCCGCCGGGCCGGAACCTGCGCCACCGCGAAGGGCATGGCCGCCATCGCCATCGCCGCCAGCGCGCCGGCCACGGCCGCGCGTCCCATGCGCCTGTTCATCGCGATCCCCCTTCGCAAGGGGATTTCGCCGCCCGCCCGCTGCGGCTCCCATATGGGCCCCACGCCGATTCCGGCATCGCCCCGCGTCCGGTCACCACGAAGCTGTTCTCCGACTCGCCCGCCCGCGACGCGCACGCCTCGCGCAGCAGGCGCGAAGCGTCGAAGAACCCGGCCGGAAGCACGCCGAGCCCGGCGCCCACGTCCACCACCGGCGCGGTCACCGTGATCGTCCCGGAGACGCCCAGCTGCGACGAGGCCTCGACCACGCTGCGCGGCGAGACGAGGAAGTACAGGGAGTCGATGGTGATGTTGCCGCCGTCGCCCCCGTAGGCATTGGCCTGGATGCGCGAGTCGTTGAGCACGACGTGCTGCGGCCCGGCGATCGTGACGTTGCCGCCGTCGCCCGCGCCGCCTTGCACCGAGGTCGTGATCTCGCCGCCCGTCAGTTGCACCACGCCAAGGCCCTCGATCGCGATGTTGCCGCCGTCGGACTGCACCGTCTGCGTGGCGATGGCCGCGCCGCCCGCGACCACGAGCAGGTCAGCGGCCGAGATGCGGATGTCCCCAGCCGCCCCGGTGCCGAAACCCTGCGTCGTGACGAGCGCCCCGTCGCGCACTTCCACGACCGGTGCGGCGATGTCAAGCCGCCCGCCGTCGCCCGAGGCCCCGCTTTCCGCGGCGATCCCGCTCGAGAACCCGTAGCCGGACCCCTCGACCCGGACGCTGCCGGAAGCGCGCACGGTGACGTCGCCGGCGTTGCCCGCGCCCCTGCTGCTCGCGGTGACGGCCGCCCCGCCGCCCACGAGCAGCTCGCCCGCCTCGATGGCGATGTCGCCGCCGCGTCCGGTGCCGCGGGAGACCGACGTGACGATGGCGCCGTCGTCCACCCGAACGACGGGCGCGCGGATCGACACCGTGCCGCCGGCGCCGCTGCCCGACGAGCCGCCGCCGAGCGCGCTCGAGGCGCTCGCGCCGTTGCTGCCGGTCACCGTCACGCTCCCCGTCATGTCCACCGCGAGGCTTCCGGCAGGGCCCGAGTCGTAGCTGGAAACGTCGATGAACCCCATCCTCGTCACGAGGAAGTCGCGCCCCGACACCGCCACCGAACCGCCGGGACCGCTCCCGCGCGCGCCCGCGAAGACATAGCCCGCGTCGGAGACCGAGATCGCGGGCGCGGAGAGCCGGACGTTGCCGCCCGCTCCCGGGCCCTCCGACGAGGCGAAGATCCCCGTGGTGGCCGTGTCGCCGCCCTGGCCGGCAATCGCGATGCTCCCGGTGGCCTGCAGGAGCACGTCGCCGCCGGCGCCTTCGCCCGCGCTGAAGGCGAGGATCTGCGATCCGCCCGAGATGCGGATCTCGCGCGCGCGCAGGTCGACCGTGCCGCCCCGCCCGGATGCGAGCGTGTAGGAGCGGATCTGCGCGCCCTCGTCGAGCCGCACCGTGCCGGCATCGACCGTGATCGTGCCGCCGGCGCCGGAGCCCGCGGCGGCGACCTCGAGGCCGCCGGCCCCGAGCAGCGTAAGTCGCGGCGTCTCGATGGAGATGTCCCCGCCGGGGCCGCTGTCGTCGGTGCCGGCCCGGATTCCGCCCGCGAAGCGCGAGGAATCCACGATCACGTGCTCGCCGGCGCGGATCGCGATGCTGCCCGCGCGGCCGGATCCCAGCGTGCTCGCGTAGATGCCGCCGTCCAGGAGCTCCACGCGCGGGGCCTCGATCGTGACGTTGCCGCCGCTTCCGCTGCCGAACGTGGTCGAGGTGATTCCGCCGAACGGCCCGCTCGCGACGGTCACGCCGTCCGTGGCCCGGATCGTCACGCTCCCGCCGGGCCCGGCCGCCTCGATCCCCGAGGTCGCCGAGATGTCGCCCATGTCGCCCACGTGGAGCCGCCCCACCTCGAGCGTGATGTCGCCCGCCGGCCCGGTGCCGAACGTCGAGGAAGTGATCGTTCCCGCGTCGGCGACGAGCAGCGAAGGCGTGACGACCCGGATGTCGCCGCCGCGCCCGTCCGCGGTCGTCGTGCTCAACCCGCTCAGGAACCCCTCGATGGTCACGCCGCGCGAGGCACGCACGATGATGTCTCCCGCGTCGCCGCTGCCGAGGACCGAGCCCGAGGCCGAGACGAACCCCTCCAGCAGCTGGAGCTCGCCCACGTCGAGGGTGATGGAGCCGCTGCGGCCCAGGTCCTGCACCGTCGAGGCGATGAACCCCCCCTCCACGACGAGCCTGTCCGTGCGCACCTCTATCGCGCCGGCCGCGCCGGCGCCGTTGGAGCTGGCCGACAGGTTGCCCCGGAGCTCGAGCGTCACGGACCGTGAGGCATTCAAGCGGATGGCGCCCGCATCCCCGTCGCCCCAGGAGGTGGCGCTGATCCTCGACGCGCCGGTGACCGTGACATCCTGCGCGGCTATCACCACGTCGCCCGCGTTTCCCACCCCGAGCGAACTCGTCTGGACGGAGCTCTCGTCCTGGACGATGACGGTCGGCGCCGAAACGCGGATGTCCCCGGAGGCGCCGGCGAGGGGATAGGTGTCCGAATAGAGCCGGCTCTGCGACAGGAGCAACAGGCCGGTCGCGTCGACCGTGATGCCGCCGCCCGGCCCGGCCGACCCGTTCGACGCGTTCACGTCGGAATCCTCGGCGACGAGGATGTCTCCCCCCACGAGGGTGATCGCCCCGGCGGGCAGCCCGTCCACGCTGGAGCTCACGAGCCTGCCGTCCACGAGGACGATGGTGCCGCGCGGCCCGGTGACGCCCGAGATGCCCCCGCGACCGAGCGCGACCTCGCCGGCTCCGGAGAGGCTCGCCACGCCGATCGGCGCCGCGTCGGTGGCCACGGTCGCGCCGTAGCCGATGCCCACGTCGCCGCCGGCGATGCTGATCGCGGACCGGGAGGAATTCCAGAGGTAGGCGCCCTCGACGTAGACCGCGCCCTGCCCGCCCAGGAAGCCGAAGGCCGCCGGGGGCGCGGCCGTGAGCGTGCTCGCGCCCGGATCCGCGGCATCGAAGCGGCCGCCGTCGGCGAGCCGGACGTGGTGCGCGGAGGCCACGTGGAACGCCCCGCCCACGTCGATCGAGGCGTTCGGGCCGAAGGCGACGCCCGCCGGGTTGAAGAAGTAGAAGTCGGCGCCGGGAATCGTCGAGCGCAGCGTCCCGTCGATCACGCTCCCGGCCCCTCCGGTCACGCGGCTGAGGATGTTGGCGATCCCCGTCGGTCCCGAGAACGTCGCGCCCTGGCCCCGGGCGATGTCGAACTGCGAGAAGCTGTGGAAGAGGTTCGCGCCCACCTGGCGCCCGAGGTCGGCGGTCACCGCGAAGTTCGGGCCGGCCAGGGCTGCCGCGCGCCCGAGCGTGCCGTCGGTCACGACCTGCGCCGCGCCGGGTTGCGCCACGACCATCGCCACCGCCGCCAGCGCGCCGGCCACGGCCGCGCGTCCCATGCGCCTGTTCATCGCGATCCTCCTTCGCAAGGGGATTTCGCCGCCCGCCCGCCGCGGCTCCCATACGGGCCCCACGCCGATTCCGGCATCGCGCCGCGCCCTGCCACCACGAAGCTGTTTTCCGACTCGCCCGCCCGCGACGCGCACGCCTCGCGCAGCAGGCGCGAAGCGTCGAAGAACCCGGCCGGCAAGACCCCGAGCCCCGCGCCGACGTCCACCACCGGGGCGGTCACCGTGATCGTCCCGGAGACGCCCAGCTGCGAGGACGCTTCGACCATGCTGCGCGGCGAGGCGAGAAAGTACAAGGAGCCGACCGTGATGTTGCCGCCGTCGCCCCCGTAGGCGTTGGCCAGGATGCGCGAGTCGTTGAGCACGACGTGCTGCGGCCCGGCGATCGTGATGTTGCCGCCGTCGCCCGCGCCGCCGAAGACCGAGGTGGCGATCGCGCCGCCGTGCAGCGCCACGACGCCGCTGCCCACGATCGCGATGTCGCCGCCGTCGGACCGGGCCGTCTGCGTGGCGATCACCGCCCCGGAGTCCACATGCAGCCCGCCGGCAGCCGCAATGCGGATGCCACCCGCGTCCCCGGTGCCGGTGCTCTCCGCGCTCACGAGTGCCCCCGTGCCCAGCACCACCTCGCCGGCCTCGATCGCGATCGCGCCGCCGCGGCCCGCGCCGGTGGTGGTGGCCGTGACGACGCCGCCGTCCGCGACGGCCAGGCGCGGCGCGCGCACGGCGATCGTCCCGCCCGCGCCGCTGCCTGTAGCCATCGCGAAGAGTCCCGAGGCGTAGTTGCCGTCGCGGCCCGAGATCTCCACGCCCCCGCTCGCCCGGATGGCGAGGTCGCCCCCCGAGCCGGCGCCGCGGCTGGAGACGTCGACGTAGCCCATGCGCGCGAGGAAGAGCTCGCCCGTGTCGAGGAATATCGAGCCGCCGTGGCCGCCGGCGCCCGCGCCCGCGGAGATGTGCCCGTAGCTGTCGATCTCGATGCGCGGCGCCGTGACGAGGATGTTGCCGCCCGGGCCTTCGCCGCTCGTGGTCGAGACGATCTGGCCGCTCGCGGAGAGCCGCACCAGGTGCGCGGCGATCGTTATGTCGCCGCCGCGGCCGGTCGCATCCGCGCGCGAGGCCGCCGAGATGTAGCCGAGGTTGCGCAGCGTGAGCTCGCCCACCCGCAGCGTGACGTCGCCGGCGTCGCCCGAGCCGGTGGTGAAGGTGTTGATGTGCCCGCCGCGCTCGAGCAGGAGGCTCGGGGTCTCCACGAGGATGCTGCCGCCGCGCCCCTCGGCGGTCGTGGCGCTCAGGCCCGCGAAGTTGCCGTAGATGACGACGCCGCGCGAGGCGCGCACCTCGAGGCTTCCCGCGTCGCCCGTGCCGATCCACGAGCTGTTGGTCGTGATGTAGCCGCCGTCGAGGAAGAGCTCGCCCACGTCGACGGCGATGGACCCGCCGCGGCCCGTGTAAAAGGCGGTGGCGCCGACGTAGCCGTCCTCGACCGTGAGCGAATCGGCGCGGATCGAGACGTCACCGGCGGCGCCGGTGCCCTGCGACTGCGCGGTGATGGCGCCTTCGCCGGAAAGGAGGACGGCGCGCGCGGCGTCCACCCGGATCGTGCCGGCGCCGCCACTGCCCCAGGTGGCGGCCATGATCCGCGAATCGTCGGCCACGGTGAGGCTGCCCGCGGCGATGTCGAGCGCGCCGCCCGCGCCCGACGAGAGGGTCGAGGCCGAGACGGTGCTCTCGCCTTCGAGCACGATGTCCCCGCCGACGATCCGCAGGGGCCCCGCGGGGCGGCCGCCCGTGCCGTCGGTGACCGCGACGCTGTCGGAGAGGCGGATGCTGCCGCCGTTGCCATTGACGGCCGCGATGCCGCCGGCGCCCAAGGTCACCTCGCCTGCCCCCGCGACGCTCGCGATCCCGAGCGCGCCGGAGGGCGCCACGAGGATGGCGCCTTCACGCAGGACTACCGGGCCTCCCGCGACCACGAGCGCCGATCCCGTGCGCGTGGCGAGCCGCGTCCCCGCGAAGGTCACCGCGGCCTGGCCCCCCAGGAAGCCGAAAGCCTCCGGCGGCGCGGCGGTGAGCGTGCTGGCGGCCGGGTTGGCGGCGTCGAAGCGCGCGCCGTCGGCGAAGCGCAGCAGATGGGCGGAGCTCGCGTGGAAGGCGCCGCCCACGTCGATCGAGGCGTTGGGGCCGAAGGCCACGCCCGCAGGATTGAACAGGAAGAAGCCCGCCCCCTCGATGGTGGAGCGGATCGTGCCGTCGATGGACGAGGCGCCGCCGGTGACGCGGCTCACGATGTTGGCCACGCCCGCGGGGCCCGAGAACGTGGCGACCTGGCCGCTCGAGAGGCTGAACCGGGAAAAGCTGTGGAACAGGTTCGCGCCCGAGAGCCGGCCGAGGTCCGCGGTGACGGCGAAGTCCGGGCCGGGGAGCGAACCCGTGCGCCCGAGCGTGCCGTCGAGCACCACCTGGGCCGCCGCGGGCAGGCCGGCCGCCAGCGCGGCGAGCAGCAAGCACCCCCCCGGGCCCCCGGCGGGCCCGGCCACGAGGGGCAGCCCCTTCGTCGTCATCGCCGGCTTTCGCGTTCGCGGCAGCGGCCGAAGCATCCGGCGTGCCACGATTTCACGCTACTCCCGGTATCGGGCGCGTTCCACCCCGTTGGTCATGCTCCGCTTCCGGGCGATAATCGCGGAATGAACCCCCGCCTCGGACTGCTCAAGCCCTATCCCTTTGAAAAGCTTCGCGCCCTGCTCGCCGGGGCGACCCCGCCGGCGGGGCTTCCGCCGGTCAACCTCTCGATCGGCGAGCCCCAGCACCCCACGCCCGACTTCCTGAAGGAAGCGGTGGCCGGCAACCTGGGCGGGCTGGCGCGCTACCCCCTCACCAAGGGGATGCCGGAGCTGCGCGCGGCCATCGCCGCCTGGCTCGCGCGGCGCCACGGCCTCGCCGCGATCGACCCCGAGACGCAGGTGCTGCCCACGCTGGGCAGCCGCGAGGCGCTCTTCGCGATCGCCCAGTCCCTGCTCGATCCGGGCGAGCACGACGCGCTGGTGGTGTGCCCGAACCCCTTCTACCAGATCTACGAGGGCGCGGCCCTGCTGGGCGGGGCGCGGCCCTTCTTCGTGAATGCGCGGGCGGCGCACGGCTTCGCGCCCGACTGGGACCACGTGCCCGAGCTCGTGTGGAAGCGCACGCGCCTGGTGTTCACCTGCTCGCCCAGCAACCCCAACGGCCGGGTGATGACGCTTGCCGAGTGGGAGCGGCTCTTCGCCCTTTCCGACCGCCACGGCTTCGCGATCGTCTCCGACGAGTGCTACGGCGAGATCTACTTCGACGAGTCGGCGCCGCCGCTGGGGGCGCTCGCCGCCGCGCGGATGCTCGGCCGCGAAGGCTACCCGCGGCTCGTGGTCATGGGCTCGCTCTCCAAGCGCTCCAACGCCCCGGGTCTTCGCTCCGGCTTCGCCGCAGGCGATAGCTCGATCCTCGCGAAGTTCCTGCTCTACCGCACCTACCACGGCTCGGCGATGTCCAACACCGTGCAGCTCGCCTCCATCGCCGCCTGGAACGACGAGGCGCACGTGGCCGGAAACCGGCGGCTGTACCGCGAGAAGTTCGCCGCCTTCTTCGACCTCGTGAACCCCGTGCTCCCGCTTTCGCGCCCCGAGGCCGCCTTCTACTACTGGGCCGCGGTCGGGGGCGACGACGAGGCGTTCGCGCGCGAGCTCTACGCCGGCGCGCACGTCACGGTGCTCCCCGGGAGCTACCTCTCGCGCGAGGCGCACGGCGCCAACCCCGGCAAGGGGTACGTGCGCATCGCCCTCGTGTCCACGCTCGCCGAGGCCGCCGAGGCCGGGCGGCGCATCGCCGAGTTCGCCCGCGCGCGCCGGGTCGCCGCGGCACCCCTTTAGACAACGAAAAGACCACCATGGAAAACCTCCAGCCCCTCATCGAGCAGGCCTTCGAGAACCGCGCCAGCCTGAATCCCAAGTCCGCGCCGCCCGGGGTCGTCTCGGCCGTGCGCGACGTCCTCGCGGAGCTGGACGCGGGGCGCCTTCGCGTCGCCGAGAAGCGCGGCGAGGAGTGGGTCACGCACCAGTGGCTGAAGAAGGCGGTGCTGCTGTCCTTCCGCCTGCGCGACAACGAGATCATGCAGGGCGGCTTCACCCACTACTTCGACAAGGTGGAATCCAAGTTCGCCCGCTTCTCGCAGGAGGATTTCGCCGAGGGCGGCTACCGCGTCGTGCCGCCGGCGGCCGCGCGCCACGGCGCCTTCATCGCGAGGAACGTGGTGCTCATGCCCTCCTACGTGAACATCGGCGCCTACGTCGACGAGGGCACGATGGTGGACACCTGGGCCACCGTGGGCTCGTGCGCGCAGATCGGCAAGAACGTGCACCTGTCCGGCGGCGTCGGGATCGGCGGCGTGCTCGAGCCCCTGCAGGCCAACCCCACCATCATCGAGGACAACTGCTTCATCGGCGCCAGGAGCGAGGTGGTCGAGGGCGTGATCGTCGGCGAGGGCTCGGTGATCTCGATGGGCGTCTACATCGGCCAGTCCACCAAGATCTACAACCGCGCCACGGGCGAGGTGAGCTACGGGAGGATCCCGCCCGGCTCCGTGGTCGTCTCCGGCAACTTGCCCGGGCACGACGGCCGGTATAGTCTCTACTGCGCCGTGATCATCAAGCAGGTCGACGCGAAGACCCGCGCCAAGACCGGCATCAATGAACTGCTGAGGGGCGACTAGCTCCGACCGCGCCCGCCACGGACTCCCCGGAGAATCCAATGTTCATCGAGAAGCTCCTGCAGCTCATGGCCGAGAAGAAGGCCTCGGACATCTTCTTCTCGGTCGGCTCGCCGATCATGATCAAGATCCAGGGCAACATCATGCCCGTGAACCCGCAGATGATGGACGCGGAGACGGTCAAGAAGATCATCTACGAGTTCCTGACCCCCACGCAGATCGCGACCTTCGAGAAGGAGCTGGAGCTCAACCTCTCGAAGCCCATGCCGGGGATCGGCAATTTCCGCGTGAACGTCTTCTGGCAGAAGGGCTCGGTTGCCTGCGTCATCCGCTACGTGACGGCGGAGATCCCGAAGCTCGAGGAGCTGAACCTGCCGCCGGTGCTGCTGCAGCTGGTGATGGAGAAGCGCGGGCTCGTGCTGGTCGTGGGCGCCACGGGCTCGGGCAAGTCGACGACGCTCGCCTCGATGCTCGACTTCCGCAACCAGATGGTGGCCAACCACATCCTCACCATCGAGGACCCGGTCGAGTACGTCTTCACGCCCAAGAAGTGCATCTTCAACCAGCGCGAGGTGGGCAACGACACGCACGCCTTCCACGACGCGCTGAGGAACGCCATGCGCCAGGCGCCCGACTGCATCCTCATCGGCGAGATCCGCGACCAGGAGACGATGCGCATGGCGCTCACCTACGCGCTCTCCGGGCACCTGTGCCTCGCCACGCTGCACGCCAACAACTCCTACCAGGCGATGAACCGCGTGATCAGCTTCTTCCCGCTGGAAGTGCGCCCGATGCTGCTGCAGGACCTGTCGGTGTCGCTCAGGGCCATCATCTCGCAGCGCCTCATCAAGACCGTCGACGGCAAGCGCACGCCGGCCGTCGAGGTGCTCCTCAACACGCGCAACGTCGCGGAGGCCATCGAGAAGGGCGAGGTGGGCGAGGTGAAGGAGATGATGGAAAAGAGCATGTCGCCGGGCTCGCAGACCTTCGAGCAGGACCTCTTCCGCCTCGTGCGCCAGGGCAGGATCTCCACCGACGAGGCGCTCGCCAACGCCGACTCCGCCACCAACCTGGGGCTGCTCCTGGGCAACTCCGGGATCATGCCGGCCATGGCAGAGCGCGTGAAGCACCCCACGCCGGGCAAGATGCCGGGCGGGCCCTCCTTCGACGAGTTCAAGATCTCCGAGGATTCCCCCGGGACGCACAACTAGGTCGCGCGCCCCCGCAGGGCGAGGTAGACCCAGAGCAGCAGCAGGACGGGGGCGGCGAACCCGATCACGAAGGGCGCGATCGCGAGCGCCGCGTCCCACGCGCTTTGCTCCACGGCGAGGAAGCTCCACAGCTTCGCGGCGATCGGCAGGGCGGTGAAGAGCAGCGTCGGCACGAGGAACCAGGCGGTGTTGCCGGCGCCCACCTGCGCCATGCGAGCGCTGAAGAACGACACCGCCGCCACCAGCAGGCCCGAGAGGATGCCCGCGGCCGCGCCGAAGGCGGCGTAGACCCACGTGCCCACCTGGTGGATCACGAGGAGCGCGATGGCGGCCGCCACCAGCCGCCGGATCCATGCGTCGTTCATCCGCCGCATTGTGCGCGCAGGCGGGCGCCTCTCTCAAGCGCGGGTAGAATACGGCCATTCCCTCGCTCCCGACCGCGGCGACGACTCCATGAGGCCGATCGAGCAGCTCCTGACGCAGTACGCGGCCTATCACCGCGACCGCCGCAACATCGCGACCCACTTCGCCGGCATCCCGCTCATCGTGTTCGCGATCGTGCTCGCGCTCGCCACCGTCTCCTTCCCGGTCGCGGGCCTCGCGATCACGGCGGCGGCTGTCGCGAGCATCGCCGCCGCCGCGTACTACTTCCGGCTCGACGCGGCCTTCGGCGCCGCGATGGCGGCCGTGCTCTTCGCCATGTGCGCTCTGGCGAGCGAGGCGACGGCGCGCCTGGCGGACGGCCCCGTCCTCGGGCTAGCGGCCGCGCTCTTCACCGCCGGCTGGGCGCTGCAGTTCTGGGGCCACCGCTTCGAGGGCATGAAGCCCGCCTTCTTCGACGACGCGAAGCAGCTCCTCGTCGGCCCCCTCTTCGTTTGCGCCGAGGTGTTCTTCCTCTTCGGCGCCAAGCCCGCGCTCAGGCGCTACATCGAGGAGCGCGTGGGGCCCAGCGTGGCCCGGCGCGCGCCCGCCACCGCCGCCGATACCCGATGAAGAACGAAACGCTGGAACTGGCCAAGGCGCTCCTCGCGCGGCCCTCCGTCACGCCGGCCGACGAGGGCTGCCAGCGCATGATCGTCGACCGCCTGGCGCCGCTCGGCTTCGCGGCCGAAACCTTCCAGTGCGGCGAGGTCACGAACCTGTGGATCCGCCGCGGCACGGCGAGGCCCCTGGTGGTCCTCGCCGGCCACACGGACGTCGTGCCCCCGGGCCCGCGGGAGGCCTGGCACACCGACCCCTTCGTGCCCACGATCAAGGACGGCAACCTGTACGCGCGCGGCGCGGCCGACATGAAGACCTCGATCGCCGCCTTCGTGGTGGCCGCCGAGCGCCTCGTCGCGCAGCACCCCGGGCATCCGGGCTCGCTCGCGCTGCTCATCACCTCCGACGAGGAGGGCCCCTCGGTGGACGGCACCGTGCGCGTGGTCGAGGCCCTGAAGGCCCGGGGCGAAACCATCGATTACTGCATCGTGGGCGAGCCCACCTCGGTGGAGCGCTTCGGAGACACGATCAAGAACGGGCGCCGCGGCTCGCTCTCCGGGCGGCTCACGGTGAAGGGCACCCAGTGCCACATCGCCTACCCGGAGCGCGGCCGCAATCCCATCCTCGACTTCGCCCCGGCGTTCGCGGAGCTGGCGGCCATCCGCTGGGACCAGGGCAACGAGTATTTCCCGCCCACCAGCTGGCAGGTCTCCAACATCCACGCGGGCACCGGCGCCACCAACATCATCCCCGGCGAGGCGGTCGTCGACTTCAACTTCCGCTTCTCGACCGAGAGCACGGCCGAGGGCCTGAAGGCCCGCGTCCACGAAGTCCTGGACCGCCACGGGCTCGACTACGCCGTGGAGTGGGTCCTGGGCGGCAAGCCCTTCCTCACGCCGCGCGGGCGCCTGGTGCAGGCGCTGGCGCGGACGGTGGAGCAGGTGGCGGGCGTGAAGCCCGCGATCTCCACCACCGGCGGCACCTCCGACGGCCGCTTCATCATCGACATCTGTCCCGAGGTGGTCGAGTTCGGGCCGGTGAACCGCTCGATCCACAAGGTGAACGAGGCCGTCTCGCTCGAAGAGATGGAGCCGCTCGCGCAGATCTACCGCCGCGCCTGCGAGGACCTCCTCGGCGTGAAGTAGCCCTCCCCTTGGCCCGCGCCGTCCCTTCGAAGGGCATCACCGTGAGGAGCCTCGTCCTCGGCGCCGCCGCGCGCCTCGAGGAGGCGGGAGTGTCCTTCGGGCACGGCACCACGAACGCGGTCGACGAGGCCGCCTGGCTCGTCCTGCACGGCCTGGGCCTGCCGGTGAGCGAGCTGGGCCCGCACCTGGACCTGGCCGTGGACGCCGAGCGCGCGCGCGCCGCGAACGCCCTCGTCGCGAAGCGCATCCGGACGCGCAAGCCCGCGGCCTACCTCCTGAACGAGGCCTGGCTGGGCCCGCACCGGTTCTTCGTGGACGAGCGCGTGATCGTGCCGCGCTCCTTCATCGCGGAATTGCTGCGGCAGAAGCTCTCGCCGTGGATCCGGGAGCCCGCGCGCGTGCGCACCACGCTCGACCTGTGCACGGGATCGGGGTGCCTGGCGATCCTCGTGGCGCTCGCCTTCCCGAAGGCGGGGGTGGATGCGGCGGACCTTTCGCCCGGCGCGCTGGCGGTCGCCAGGAAGAACGTCGCCGCCTACCGCCTCGGCGCGCGCGTGCGGCCCTTGCGCTCCGACCTCTTCAACGCGCTCGAAGGCAGGACCTACGACCTCATCGTCTCCAACCCCCCCTACGTGACCGCCGCCTCGATGCGGCGCCTTCCCGAGGAGTACCGCCGCGAGCCGGAGATGGCGCTCGCCAGCGGCCGCGACGGCCTCGCGCACACCCGCGCGATCCTCGCGCAGGCCAAGGGCCACCTGAATCCCGGCGGGCTCCTCGTGGTGGAGATCGGGCACAACCGCAAGGCGCTGGAGCGCGCGTTCCCGAAGCTCCCGTTCCAGTGGCCGGCGCTTTCCGCGGGGGCCGGATTCGTGTTCCTGCTGCGGCGCGAGGACCTCCCCTGACGGAGCGCGGCCCGGATTTCCGCGATAATGGGGGCTCCGGGCGAAAAGGGAATCGATCCCTTCCCGGCCAACCATGAACATCGCAGACATCCGCAAGGATTACGCCCTCAAGCGACTCGACGAGTCGGACGTCGACGCCGATCCCTTCAAGCAGTTCCACGCCTGGCTGCGCGAGGCACTGGCGGCCGAGGTGCCCGAGCCCACCGCGATGACGCTCGCCACGGTGGACGACGAGGGCAGCCCCTCGGCGCGCATCATGCTCCTCAAGGCCCTCGACGAGCGCGGCTTCGTCTTCTACACCAACTACGAGAGCCGCAAGGGCCGCGAGCTCGCCACCCGGCCGCGCGCCGCCCTCACCTTCTTCTGGAAGGAGCTCGAGCGGCAGGTTCGCATCGAGGGCTCGGTGGAAAAGGTGAGCGCGGCCGAGAGCGACGAGTATTTCGCGTCCCGCCCGCTCGGCTCGCGCATCGGCGCCTGGGCCAGCACGCAGAGCGCCACGATCGCGAGCCGCCCGTGGCTCGAGGCGCGCGTGAAGGCCGCCGAGGCGCAGTACGGCGAGAGCCCGCCGCGCCCGCCGCACTGGGGCGGCTTCCGCGTGCTCGCCGACTGGCTCGAGTTCTGGCAGGGGCGCCAGAGCCGGCTGCACGACCGCATCGCCTACACGCGCGAGTCGACCGGCTGGGTGGTCTCGCGCCTCTCGCCCTAGGAATGCGAAGTCCGCCGGGCTGCCACGACCTGGCACGGCTCGAGGCCGAAAGGCTCTCCGCCGAGGCGCTGGAGCGCTCGCTCGACGAAGCGCTCGCCGGCCGCGGCCCGGGCGAGCCGCTGTGGGTCTTCGCCTACGGCTCGCTCATGTGGAACCCCGGGCTCGCCTTCGTCGCCAAGCGCGTGGGGACGGTCTACGGCTACCACCGCAGCTTCCGGCAGTGGTCGCGCATCAACCGCGGCACGCCCGAGCGCCCCGGCCTCGTGCTCACCCTCGAGCGCGGGGGCAGCTGCCGCGGGCTCGCCTTCCGCCTCACGGGCTCGACCTCGCGCGCCGAGCTGCGCACGCTCTGGCGGCGCGAGATGTCGCTGGGCTCCTACCTGCCGCGCTGGCTCGACTGCCACGCGGGAGGCGAACGCATTCCCGTCCTCGCCTTCATCGTGAATCGCGCCTGCTCGGGCTACGCCGGCAGGCTTCCGCTGGACACGATGGTCCACTCGATCGCCACCGCCCGCGGCAAGTACGGATCGAGCGCGGAATACCTCTTTCAGACCCAGGCGGCGCTGGAGTCGCATGGCATCCTGGATGCGCGCGTGAAGCGCCTCGCCGATCGCGTCCGCGCCCATCTCGCGCGGCCGGGCAAGGCATCCGCCGCCGGCGCCTGAGGCGCCGCTCCCCTCAGCTGTTGCCGGGTTCGCGGTTCGTGTCGGCCGCGGGCGGGCCTTCGCCGCCGCCACCGCGATTGCGATTGCGGCTGCGATGGCGGCGGTTGCGGCCGGGCTTGCCCTTGCCGCCGGCCGCCGGCGCCTGGCCCTGCTGGACCGGGCCCTTGGCCTGCGCGGCGCCCTGCGCGCCTTGGGCGCCCTGCTGCACCTTCGCCCCCGGCGTGCCGCCCTGCCCTTGTCCCTGGCCGTGGCCCTTCGAGCGCCGCTTCTTGCCGCGGCCCTGGCGCGGGCCCTGGCCTTCCGGCGCGCCTTCGCCGCGGTTGGGCGTCGGCCCGAAGGCCGGCGGCCCGCCGGGCTTCGCGCCCCGCTTCTTGCCGCGGCGCTTCTTGCCGCCCGGGCCGGGTCCCGCCGCCGGTCCCGCGCCAGGCCCTCGCGACGGGTGGTGCCCGCGATGGCCCGCCGGAAGCCCCATGGCGCCGGTGGCGCGATTGAAGCCGGGCAGGCGGTCGAAGTCGGGCTGGCGGTCGTCGTCCTCCTCGGGGGCGGACTCGGGCTCGTTCGGCTTCCATCCCTCGAGCAGGTGCGCGGGCTGGAGCTCGTCCTCGACCGCCTCCCACTCCTCTTCCTCGGGCTGCGCCTGCTCGCCCGGAAGGGCCACGTTGCCGGGCAGGAACTCGTCCTCGCCCTCGTCGCCGTCCTCGTCCTCCTGCGCCCCGGCCGGCGCCTCGGCCTCGTTCATGCCGGCGAACTCCATGAGCTTCAGCACGTCCGCCTCGGCCATGTCGCGCATCATGCCCCGCTTGATGAACGACGGCAGTTCCACGGGCCCGTAGCGCACGCGCATGAGGCGGCTCACCATGAGGCCCACCGCCTCGAACATGCGGCGCACCTCGCGGTTCTTCCCCTCCTTGAGGGTCACGTGGTACCAGTGGTTGGAGCCCTCGCCGCCCTTGTCCACGAGGCGGTCGAACCGGCATTTCTCGCCGTCGATCTCCACGCCCTCCTGGGTGAGGAGCTGCACCTGCTCGGGCGTGAGGATGCCCATGAGGCGCACGGCGTACTCGCGCTCGACCTCGTAGCGCGGGTGCATGAGGTGGTTGGCGAGCTCGCCGCTGGTGGTGAAGATGAGCAGCCCGCTCGTGTTGAAGTCCAGGCGCCCGATGGACACCCAGCGCGCGTTGTTCACCTTCGGCAGCTTGGCGAACACCGTCGGGCGGTTCTCCGGGTCGTCGCGGGTGCAGATCTCGCCCTCGGGCTTGTGGTACAGCAGCACGCGCGGCAGCTGCGTGCCGAAGCGCAGGCTGATCAGCTTGCCGTCGAGCTTCACGCGGTCGCCCGGCCCGACGAGGTCGCCGAGCTTGGCCACGTGGCCGTTCACCGTCACGTGGCCCTGCGCGATGAGGATCTCGATGTTGCGGCGCGAGCCGTGGCCGGACTGCGCCATCACCTTCTGCAGGCGCTCGCGCTTGCCGGCTTCCTTGCCGCGCGCGCCCTTGCCGCCGCGTCCCTTGCGCGCGCCCTGCCCGCCTTGCGGCTTCGCCCATTCCGGTACGATGCCGCCGGGCCACTCGAGCCGGGGCGCGCGGGGAATTCGATGGGGTCTATCTCGCATGGTCGTCGTGCTCCGTTTCGTGCGAAGGCGCCTGGGCCTCGGCTTCGGGGGTGGGGGAGAGGCCGATGAGCGGTGCCTGCGCCGGGACCGGCGCGGGACCGAGGGCGGCGTCGAGGGTGCTCTGCAGCTCCTCGAGCGCGGGCAGCTCCTCGAGCGACCTCAGGTTCAGGTCGTCCAGGAAGCGGCGCGTGGTGGCGAAGAGCGCCGGGCGGCCGGGGCTCTCGCGGTGGCCGACCACGTCGATCCAGCCGCGCTCCTCGAGGGCCTTGAGCGTGGCGGGCGAGACCGCCACGCCGCGGATGTCCTCGATGTCGCCTCTCGTGGCCGGCTGCCGGTAGGCGATGATCGCCAGGGTCTCTAGCACCGCCCGCGAGTAGCGCGGCGCCTTCTCGCTCGCGATGCGGTCGAGGTACTTCTGGAAGTCGGGCTTCACGCGGAAGCGCCAGCCGCTCGCCACCTGGGTGAGCTCCACCGAGCGCCCGTCCCATTCCTCCTTCAGCTCGTCGAGGATCCGGCGCAGGCTCTCGACGTCGAGCTCGCCCGCGAACAGGCGCTTCATCTGCAGCGCGGTGAGCGGCTCGGAGGCGGAAAGGAGCGCGGCCTCGAGCACGCGCTTCACGAGTTCGAGGTCGAGCGGCTCGCGCTCGGGCTCGGGCGCCGGGGCTTCGCCGGCTTCGATGGTTTCGTCGGTCATGGTCAGGTGATCGTGAGCGTCGCGCGCTCGCTCTTCAGGCGCACGTAGATGGGGTCGAAGGCGGTCTGCTGGGTGATCTCGATGAGGCTCTCGCGGGCGAGCTCCAGGAGGGCGAGGAAGCTCACCACCAGCACGGGGACGCCCTGCTCGGGCTCGAACAGGAGCGAGAACTCGGTGAACGCGCCGCCCGAGAGCGTGCGCAGGATGCGGCTCATGTGCGAGCGCACCGAGAGCTGCTCGCGCGTGATCTTGTGGTGCCGGACCATCTTGGCCCGCGCGAGGATGGAGCGCCAGGCCTCCGAGAGGTCCGCCACCGCGATGCCGGGAAGGCGCTCGGCCACGGCCTGCTCGATCGCGACCTCGACGATGGAGAAGTCGCGGCCGGCCACCGGGATCTCCGAGATGGCCAGCGCGGCCTTCTTCATCTGCTCGTACTCGAGCAGGCGCCGCACGAGCTCGGCGCGCGGGTCCTCGGGCTCGGCCTCGCCCTCCCGCTTCGGCCGCGGAAGCAGCATGCGCGACTTGATCTCGATGAGGAGCGCGGCCATCAGCAGGTATTCCGCGGCGAGCTCGAGCTGCTGCGTGCGCATCATCTCGACGTACTCCATGTACTGGCGCGTGAGCTCGGCCATGGGGATGTCGAGGATGTCGAGCGAGTGCCGGCGGATGAGGTACAGGAGCAGGTCCATCGGGCCCTCGAAGGCCTCGAGGAAGACCGACAGCGCCTCCGGCGGGATGTAGAGGTCCGCGGGCATCTGCGCGAGCGGCTCGCCGCGGATCCTCGCGACGGGAAGCGCGAGGTCCAGGCCCGGCTGGGCGCCGGAGGCCAGGGGGTCGTTGGCGGCCTGGACGCTCACTTCTTCCCGCCCCAGGCGAAGTCGGCGGCGGCCTTCGACATCGCCGCGCCGTCGTGGCCGGCGACCGGGACGTAGGAAAGCTCCCAGGCGAGCTTCACGCCGAGGTCCCGGGCCGCCGTGGTGGCTGCGCCGAAGAAGCTCTCGCCGCGCTCGAGGCGGTTCTCGCCCTGCTTCCTGGACCCGTCGGACTGGTCCAGGCCGTCGTCCTTCGCGCCGGCGTCCTTCTCGCCCAGGAGCACCACCAGCCTCTTCTGCAGGGCGCGCCGCAGCCCGGCCTCGCCGGCGGGCGATTCGACGAGCGAATGCGGGTAGGGATGCGAGGTCTTCTCCTTGCGCCATTCCGGCACCAGGTACCAGCCGGCGTTCGCGGCGATGGCCAGGGAGGCGCGGTTGTCGGGCAGGAGCACGAGGAGCCGGTGCACGAAATGCGCGCCCGCGGAGTGGCCGAAGATCGCGTACTCCTTCTGCCCGTCGCGCATCTCGTCGAAGAGGTGCTCGACCATCGAGTAAGCCCACTTCTCGCGGTTCCGGTCGTCCGCGACGCCGCCGAGGTCGTAGTCCGCCGCCTTCGGCCAGTGCTTGTCGGAGAACTCAGGCGCGATCACGAGGAAGCCGTACCGGTCCGCCGGCAGCTCCCAGTAGTCGCGCATGGCCGAGGCCTTGCGGTCCGTGCCGTGCATCACGAAGACCATGGGGCACGTCGAGTCGCACTGGCGCGGCCGGTACGTGTACACGCGCAGCGGCCTGTCCGCCTGCCCGCGCGCGTCGGTGAAGACGAAGCTCCACTTGCCCGAGGGCACCGGCGTCGCCGCCATCGTCGGCAGCCCCACCGCCACCATCAGCACGGCGCCAACCGCCCAGGCCCTCAATCCGCGTTCATCCGTGTTCATCCGTGTCCCCTGCCTTTGGGTCGCGTCACTCTCAGCTGTAGTTGAGGCCCATGGCCTCGCGCACGTCGCGCATCGTCTCGTCGGCGAGGTCGGAAGCCTTCTCGCACCCGTCCTGGATGATCGAGCGCACGAGCGTCGGGTCCTCCTCGTAGCCCGCCGCGCGCTCGCGCATGGGCTTGAGCTCCGCGTTGACCGCGTCGATCACCGGCTGCTTGCACTCCAGGCACCCGATGCCCGCGCTGGTGCAGCCCTTCACGACCCAGTCGCGGGTGTCCTGCGCCGAGTAGACCTGGTGCAGGTTCCACACCGGGCACTTCTCCGGGTTGCCCGGGTCGGTGCGGCGCACCCGCGCCGGGTCCGTGGGCATCGTGCGCACCTTCTTCGCCACCTCGTCGGGCGAATCGCGCATCAGGATCGCGTTGCCGTAGCTCTTGCTCATCTTCTGCCCGTCCAGGCCCAGGAGCTTGGGCGTCTCGGTGAGCAGCGACTCGGGCTCGGTGAGGATCATGCGCCCGCCGCCCTCGATGTAGCCGAAGAGCCGCTCCCGGTCACCGAGCGAGAGGTTCTGCACGTCGCCCACGAGGTCCCGCGCCTGCTCGAGCGCCGCCTCGTCGCCCTTCTCCTGGAAGCGCGTGCGCAGCTCCCGGTAGAGCTTGGCCTTCTTGGGACCCATCTTCTTCACCGCGGCCTCGGCCTTCTCCTCGAAGCCCTTCTCGCGCCCGAAGAGGTGGTTGAAGCGGCGCGCGATTTCGCGCGTGAGTTCCACGTGCGAGACCTGGTCCTCGCCCACCGGCACGCGGGTGGCGCGGTAGATGAGGATGTCGGCTGCCTGCATGAGGGGGTAGCCGAGGAAGCCGTAGGTGGTGAGGTCGCGGCCGTGCTCGGCGTGCTTGTCCACCGCGTCCTTGTAGGTGGGGACGCGCTCGAGCCAGGAAAGCGGCGTGAAGAACGACATGAGGAGCGTGAGCTCCGCGTGCTGCGGAACGCGCGACTGCACGAAGAGCGTGGCCTTGGCCGGGTCGATGCCGGCGGCGAGCCAGTCGACGAACATGTCCCAGACGGTGGACTCGATCACCGACGGGTCCTCGTAGTGCGAGGTGAGCGCGTGCCAGTCCGCCGCGAAGAACAGGCACGGGTACTCGTTCTGCAGGCGCACCCAGTTCTTGAGCGCGCCGTGGTAGTGGCCGAGGTGCATGGCGCCCGTGGGGCGCATGCCGGAGAGAACGCGGTCCTGGAACATTTTCTTTCTATTTCCTAGAAGCCGAGGAGCGAGTAGAGGTTCTTGATGAGGGCGCCCATCACCGGGCCGAGCATCCACCACAGCGCGCCCGAGACGATGAGCAGGATGAGGATCACCATCCCGAAGGGCTCGAGCCGCGAATACTGGTAGGCGAGGCGGTTGGGCAGCACGCTCGCGAGGATCCGCCCGCCGTCGAGCGGGAGCAGCGGGAAGAGGTTCAGCACCGCGAGCCCGACGTTCACCTTGATGCCGGCGTCGGCCACGCGGATCCAGAACTCGTAGGCCACGCCGTCGCCGCCCACGGTGAGCAGGACCTTGGCCACCAGCACCCAGCCGAGCGCCATGGCGAGGTTCGCGCCCGGGCCCGCGGCCGCCACCCAGAGCATGTCGCGCTTGGGGTCGCGCAGGTTCTCGAAGTTCACGGGCACGGGCTTCGCCCAGCCGAAGAGGAAGCCGGTGAAGGCGGTAAGGATGGGCACGACGATCGTCCCGATCGGGTCGATGTGCCTCGCCGGGTTGAGGCTCGTGCGGCCCAGCATCCACGCCGTCTTGTCGCCGAAGAACCTGGCGGCGTAGGCGTGCCCCGCCTCGTGCAGCGTGATCGCGAACACGACGGGGATCGCGTAGATCGCGATGTAGACGATGATGCCCTGGATGTCCATCAGTGACCCTCACCCGCGCGCATACCCTCACCCCAACCCTCTCCCAAGGGAGAGGGGGCGATCGATGGACGAGTTTTCGAGTGAGGCATCATCAATGTAGCGCCGCCTTCACGAACCCGAACGGCCGGATGTCGCCCTTGCCCTCGCGCAGCAGCACGGGCCGGTCGCCGGAAATGTCGATCACGGTCGTCACGTCCAGCCCGCAGGGGCCGGCGTCGATGATCGCGTCGAGCTGGTGGTCCAGGTGCGCGCGGATCTCCTCGGCGTCGTTCAGCGCCACGCCGTGGTCCGGGAGGATGAGGGTGGAGGAGAGGATAGGCTCGCCCAGCTCCGCGAGCAGCGCGAGCGGCACCGTGTGGTCCGGGATGCGGATGCCGATGGTGTGGCGCGGGTGCAGGAGGCGGCGCGGGACGTCCCGCGAGGCGCGCAGGATGAACGTGTAGTTGCCCGGCGTGTTGGCCTTGATGAGGCGGTACTGGATGTTGTCGACCTTCGCGAACTGGCCGACCTCGGAGAGGTCGCGGCACATGAGGGTGAGGTGGTGGCGCTCGTCCACGTTGCGGATGCGGCGGATCCTCTCCATCGCCGCCTTGTCGCCGATGTGGCAGCCGAGCGCGTAGCAGGAGTCCGTGGGGTAGGCGATGACGCCTCCCGCGCGGATGATCTCCACGGCCGCCTTGATCGAGCGCGGCTGCGGGTTCTCCGGGTGGACCGAGAAGAATTCCGACATTCCTGGCGTGGCGTTGCGCTTCGCCCGCGTGTCGCGCTGCGGGCCTTCGCGTCCTACCTTTTCCTTTTCGCTTCGGCCTCCGGCATGCCGGGGGCCAGTCTGTACCGGGCGGCTCTAGACTAGTGCGCCCATCGGGTCCACACGGGCACGAGCGAAGCCGGAAGGGGCGGAAGCCCGCCCGGCATCACCGGGCTTTCGCCCGGCCCGTGGAAATCGGAGCCGCGGGAGGCGAGGAAACCGTATTCCTCGGCCACGCGGCGCCAGGTGGCGTATTCCTCGGGGCGGTGACTGCCCGTCACCACCTCGATCGCCTCGCCACCGAGGCGCCTGAACTCGTCCAGAAGGGTCGCACGGCCGAGGGGCTTGAGTCCATAGCGCCCCGGGTGGGCCAGCACCGCCACCCCTCCCGCGCCCAGGATCCACGACATCGCATCCTCCAGGCTCGCCCACCGGTGCTGAACGAACGCGGGCTTGCCCTTGCCGAGGTACTTGTCGAACGCCTGCTGCGCATCCCTCACCGCCCCGGACTCCGCCAGGTGCCTGGCGAAGTGCGTGCGGCTCAATCTTTTCTCGTCCCCCGCCAGCACCAGCGCGGCCTCCAGGGTGCCGGTGTGCCCGAGCTTCCCGAGCGCCGCCGCCATCCGCTGCGCCCGGCCCAGCCTGCCGTCGCGAATCGATCGCAGGCCCTGCGCGAGGACTGCGGAATCGGGGTCGAACGCGAGGCCCACCACGTGGACCGTCGTCTCGCCCCAGCTCACCGAGATCTCCACGCCGTTCACGAACCCGATGCCGAGCCGGCCGGCGGCCTGTGCCGCCTCCTCCAGGCCATCGACCGTATCGTGGTCCGTCAGCGCCATCGCCTGCACACCCTGCCTCGCGCCGAGCTCCATCAGCTCCGTAGGAGACAACAAGCCGTCCGAGGACGTCGAGTGATTGTGCAGGTCGAAGTTGTCCAAACGCCGATTGGTTTGAGGAACTGGTTGAAATTATAGCAGAATTCGCCCCTCACCACCCCTTCCGGGACGCGTTCGCGAGCGTGGCCCCCGTTCTTTCCGCATGGAAATCAAGAAGATAGGATTCGGCGACGAAGGGCAGGTCGCCACCGCCGAGCTGCTCGCGCGCCTGCCGGGCTTCCAGGCGCGGGCCCAGGCCGCGGCCGCCTCCCTGTCGTCGCACCTCGACCGCACCCGGCGCGGCCTCGAGACCCTGCAGGCGCTCGACCGCCAGCACGGCGGCTCGGGGCCGATCGCGCTCGAGGGCGTGGAGGAGCTGGTTTCGGCCATCCTTTCCGACCTCGCCCACGTCGAGGCGGCGGCGCAGCGCTCCGCCGACGGCAGCCTGGTCGCCGACTGCTCGGGCTTCCTCCTCGGCGTGGCGCTGTGGGCCATCCGGCACCGGGTGGCCCTGGATCCGGTCGAGCCCGTCGTGAACGCCCTCGCGCACCGGGCCAACGCGGCGCGCTCCCGGCAGGAGCTCGCCGCCGTCTTCGGCCTCACCCAGGGCATCGTCGCCCACGTGGCGCCGCGGCTCGAGGCCGACCTGGAGCGCTCCAACCCCGAGCGGCCCTGGCGCATCCTGCACGCGAACCTCGCCATCACGGCCATCCGGACCGAGGACCCGGCCCTCATGGACCACGCCTTCGACGCCCTGGACCGGGCCCTGCCCGACGAGCGCGCCGCCTTCTATGCCGAGGCCCTGGCCCTCGCCCTGGCGCCGGCAATCGCCTCCGAAGTCAGGGAACGGATCCGCGCCCGGCACCTCAAATGGACAGCCGCCCGCTGAATGGGCGAAAATAGCGGATTGATTTTGCGAGGCTTTTGCTCCCCTTGAAGCTGCTCTTCGACCTTTTCCCGGTCATCCTCTTCTTCGTCGCCTTCAAGTTCCAGGGCATCTACGTGGCCACGGCCGTGGCCATCGCCGCCACCATCGGGCAGGTGGGCTACGTGCTCGCCCGGGGCCGCAAGGTGTCCAACATGCAGTGGATGAGCCTCGGGATCATCGTGCTCTTCGGGGGCGCCACGCTGCTGCTTCGCGACGAGACCTTCATCAAGTGGAAGCCCTCGGTCCTCTACTGGCTGGCCGGCGCCGCGTTCCTGGGCGGCCTCGCCTTCGGCACGAATCTCATCAAGGCGGTGATGTCCGAAGGCATCACGATGCCCGAGCAGGCGTGGACGAAGCTGTGCGTCGCCTGGGGCGTCTTCTTCCTGTTCAAGGGCACGCTCAATCTCTGGGTCGCCTACACGTTCGACACCGACACCTGGGTCAACTTCAAGCTCTTCGGCGGCATGGGCCTCATGTTCGCCTTCGTCATCGCGCAGGCTTTCTGGATGGCGAAGTACCTGCCCGACGAGGACGAGGCGAAGCCGGGCCCCGCTCCCGCTCCCGGCGCCCCGAAGCCCTAGCATGCTCTACGCCATCATCGCCGAGGACGTCCCCGGCTCGCTGGACAAACGCCTCGCGGCGCGGCCGGCCCACGTCGAGCGCCTGAAGGCGCTCCTCGCCGAAGGGCGGCTCGTCCTCGCCGGCCCGCATCCGCTCATCGACGCCGACGACCCCGGCCCGGCCGGCTTCTCGGGCTCCCTCATCGTGGCGGAATTCGCCTCGCGGGAGCTGGCGATCGCCTGGGCGAGCGCCGACCCGTATGTCGCGGCCGGCGTCTACGCCAGGGTCACGGTCAAGCCCTTCAGGAAGGCGCTGCCGTGAGCCTCGAGTCCGCCATCCGCGAGCGCCTGGCGGTGCTTCGGCCCGAGAGCGTCGCGCTCGTGGACGAGGACCACCTGCACGTCGGCCACGGCGCCGACGGGGCGCACTGGCAGCTCACCATCGTTTCGGAAGCCTTTCGCGGCAAGCCCCCGCTCGCGAGGCATCGAATGGTTTATGAGGCCCTGGGCGACCTCATGAAACGCGAGATACACGCCCTGAAAATCGAGGCGTTCGCGCCCGAGCAGCTTTGACCCCACGAAGAAAAGGATTACCCATGCATTCCACCCTGAAGACCCTCGCCGTCGCGCTCGTCGCGGGCACGTTCGCCCTCGGCGCCGTCGCCCAGGAAAAGGCGGCGCCGAAGAAGGCCGCGGCCGCCGGCGGCAAGATCGTGGTGAACGGCGTCACCATCCCGCAGTCGCGCATCGACATGATGAACAAGGAGCTCACCGCCACCGGCCAGCCGGACACGCCGGAGCGCCAGAAGGCCGTGCGCGAGGAGCTCATCAACCGCGAGGTCCTCGTCCAGGCCGCCCAGAAGCGCGGCCTCGACAAGAACGCGGAAGTCGCCGCGCAGATGGAGATGGCGCGCCAGGCCGTGCTCGTGCGCGCGCTCTTCGAGAACGAGGTGAAGGCCAACCCCATCACCGACCTCGACCTGCAGAAGCAGTACGAGGACTTCAAGAAGTCGATGGGCGAGAACGAGTACAAGGTCCGCCACATCCTCGTGGACAAGGAGGACGACGCCAAGGCCATCATCGTCGAGCTCGGCAAGGGCGGCGACTTCGCCAAGCTCGCCAAGGACAAGTCGAAGGACCCCGGCTCCAAGGACAACGGCGGCGACCTCGACTGGGGCCCGTCCGCCCGCTACGTGAAGCCGTTCGCCGACGCCGTCATGAAGTTGAAGAAGGGCGAGCTCACCACCTCGCCGGTGAAGACCGACTTCGGCTACCACGTGATCCGCCTCGACGACGTGCGCCCGCTGAAGGTGCCCGCCTTCGACGAGCTCAAGGAGCAGTTCCGCCAGCGCGCCCAGCAGCAGCAGGTCCAGAAGCTGGTCATGGAGCTGCGCAGCAAGGCGAAGGTGGAGATGCGCTAGCCGCTACGCACCCGTTTTCCGCTTGAAGGAAGGGCGCCTGCGGGCGCCCTTTTTCATGCCCTCATCCCCAGCCCTTCTCCCGGAGGGAGAAGGGAGCACTTTCCTCCCCTCTCCCTTGGGAGAGGGGCCGGGGGTGAGGGTCGACGCACTCCCGCGCTATCATCGGATCGAACGCCACAGCAGAAGGAAGCGCGATGACCACCTCGCTCGTCGTAACCGTCGTCGGGCCCGACCGCCCGGGAATCGTGAACCAGCTCTCGGAGGTCGCGCAGCGGCTGGGCGCCAACTGGGCGGCGAGCCGCATGGCGAACCTCGCCGGCCAGTTCGCGGGCATGGTGCACTTCGAGGTTCCCGACGAGCGCGCCGAGGCGCTCGTGAAGGCGCTCGGCGCGCTGGAATCGCCCGTCCTGCACGTGGTGATCGCGCAGAGCAGGTCGGGAGGCGAGGCGCCCGCGCGGCGGCAGGTGCGCCTGGAGCTCATGGGCCACGACCGGCCCGGCATCGTGCGCGAGCTCTCGGCCGCCCTCGCGAAGCTGGGCGTGTCGATCGAGGAGCTGCACACGCAGGTGGCGAGCGCGGCCATGTCGGGCGACGACCTCTTCAAGGTGAAGGCGCTGCTCGCGGTGCCGGCCAGCCTGCCGGACGCGGAGCTGCGCCGAGGCCTCGAGGCGCTCGCCAACGAGATGATGGTGGACGTCGAGCTGGGATAGCCGGCGCCACCGCCCCAGGGAGGGTTCCATGAGCCTCGCGCTGACCTCGGCCGCGTTCGCGGCCAAAGCATCCATTCCCTCGAAGCACACCTGCGAGGGCGACGATGCCTCGCCGCCGCTCGCCTGGAGCGGCGCACCCGTGGGCACGAAGAGCTTCGCCCTCATCGTCGACGACCCCGACGCGCCCGATCCGGCCGCGCCGAAGATGACCTGGGTGCACTGGGTGCTCTACGACATCCCCGCCCAGGCCGCCTCTCTCGCCGGGGGCATCGACCCCGGCGAGTTGCCCGCCGGCACGCGCGAGGGCGTGAACGACTGGGGACGCACCGGCTACGGCGGCCCCTGCCCGCCCATCGGCCGGCACCGCTACTTCCACAAGCTCTACGCGCTGGACACCGTGCTGGGCGACCTCGGCCGGCCGAGGAAGGCCGCGCTCGAGAAGGCGATGCAGGGGCACGTCCTCGCCGAGGCGGTGCTCGTCGGGACCTACCAGAAACGCCGATAGGGGAGGACCACGCCATGAGAATCGCCGCAGTTGCCGCAATCCTGGCCGCGCTGGGCGCGGCCGACGCCGCCGCGCAGGCGGGGCTCAAGAGCTGCCCGCTTCTGGCCAACGCCGATGCCGCGATCGCACTGGGCGCGGCAACGCAGTTCCTGAGCGCCCGCGAGTCCCCGTCCGGGGGCGTCAAGGCCGCTTACTGCGCCTTCGACGGGGACAGGGACCTCTCGCTCACGCTCACCACCGGGCCGCTCCTCGCCGCGAGCGTGGCCGATTACCGCAAGATGATGGAACCGCTGCGGCAGATGGACAAGGGCGCACTCGAGAACGGCCTGGGCGAATACGCCTGGTCGAAGCTTTCGGCCGACGCGGCCGAGATCACCGCGGCGAAGGGCAGGCTCAGCCTGGCGCTGGCGCTGAAGGGCAAGGGCCTCGGGCCCGCGGACCTGGAGAAGCTGCGCGCCGTCGCGAAGAAGGCGCTCGCGAAGATGCCGTAGGCGCCGCCGCGCTCAAGCCTTGGCGGAGGGAAGCTTCAGGGTCCGCCCCGGCACCGAGAACTCGCCCCAGCCGCGGTGGTGGATGGTGCGCGGGTTCTTCACCGACGGGTCGGCCCAGGCCGCCACCACCTCGAGGACGAAGAAGTTGTAGCGGTTCACGAAGCGCGTGTCGGCCACGCGGCACTCCAGGTTGGCGAAGCACTCGCCCACGAGGGGGGCGGACACCCGGGAGGCCGGGAGCGCCGTGAGGCCGAACTTCGCGAACTTGTCCGTGCGGCGGCCCGAGACGTTGCCCACCGCCACCACCTTCCTCGCGATCGTCGCCGTCGGGATGGCGATGACGCACTCCTTGGACGCCCTCAGGAGGTCGAAGGACCAGTTGCGCCCGCTCACCACGCACCCCACGAGCGGCGGCACGAACTCCATCATCGTGTGCCACGACATTGCCATCACGTTCGCGCGGCCCTTGTGCGCCGTCGCGAGCAGGACCACCGGCCCCGGCTCGAGCAGGCCGTACACGCGGTCCAGGGGGAACTTGCGCTGGATGCGGATCATGGCGACCATTATGGCTCGCGCACCCTCCGGAGGCACCCATGTACAAGCGGATCCTGCTCGCCTACGACGGCTCCCAGTCGGGCCAGAAGGCCCTTCTCGATTGCCGGGAAATCGCCGACTGGGGGCACTCGGAGCTCTTCCTCGTCGCCGTCATGCCCTCGCCGGCCACCTTCATCGGCGCCGAGGGCGGCGTCTACGACGCCGGCAGCGAGGAGCGCGACCGCGAGCAGTACCAGGGCATCCTGGACGAGGGCCTGAAGCGGCTCGCGGACACCGGCCACAAGGCCAACGGCGAGGTGCTGACGGGAGACGCCGTCGAGGAGATCGCCAAGTGCGCCGTCCGGATCCAGGCGGACCTCATCGTGGTGGGGCACCGCCACCTCGAGGGCTGGGCCGCGCGCTGGTGGCGCGGCTCGGTCTCGAAGGCGCTCATCGAGCAGTCCCCCTGCAACGTGCTGGTCGTCATCACGCACTGACCCTTTCGGCCCGCGGCGCCGTTTCATGGCCTGACCCCGCCATTCCGGCCGGGGCAGCCTGATGGGAGCCGCCATGAAACGCCTTGCCCTCGCCGCCGCGGCCGTTGCCGCCGCCTTGACCCTGCCCGCCTGCGCTTCCGGCGCCGGCAGCCTCGCCCGCGTCACGGTCATCGACCGCACCGCCAACCGCGAGCTGCCCGTGCACTGGAAGGACGGGCGCGCCTACATCGCCGGCAAGCCCGGCAACGAGTACGCCGTCCGCATCCGCAACGTCGCGGGCGAGGACCTGCTCGCGGTGGTGAGCGTCGACGGCGTGAACGCGATCACCGGCGAGACGGCCCGCTCCTCGCAGAGCGGCTACATCGTCGGCTCGTACGCCTCGATGGACGTCTCCGGCTGGCGCAAGAACATGCAGCGCACCGCGGCGTTCTACTTCACCACGCTCCCCGATTCCTATGCCGCCCGCACGGGGCGCCCGGACGACGTGGGCGTGATCGGCGTGGCGCTCTTCAAGAGGAAGCCGCCGGAGCCGGTGGCGATCGAGCCGCCGTGGCGGCCGGCGCCCTTCGCGAAGAACGAGGCTTCCAGCGGCGCGCCCTCGCCCGCGGCGCCCTCCGCCGAACGAAGCGAAATGCGCGACTCCGCCGCCAAGCGCGCGCAGGCCGACTCGCCGCTGGGAACGGGCCACGGCAGGCAGGAGAGCAATCCCGCGCGCTGGGCGGACTTCGAGCGCGCGACGGCCTGGCCCGTCGAGACCATCGCGATCTACTACGACAGCATGCCGAACCTGGTGGCCCAGGGCGTGATCCGCGCCGCGCCGCGGCCGCGCGATCCCAACCCCTTCCCGGGCTTCGTGCCCGATCCGGTGTCGCACTACCGCTCCTGGCACCGGCCGCCGGGCGCGTGAGGCGGCGGCGCTCGCCGGCGGCGCGGGGAGCGTAAACTCCCCGCGTGTCCGAGACCGACGAACAGCTCATGCTCGCCTTCGCGCAGGGGGACGCCGGCGCGTTCGACCGCCTCTACGCCCGCCACAAGGGCACCGTCTTCCGCTTCATCTCCCGCTCCCTGCCCACGCGGGCCGACGCCGAGGAGATCTTCCAGGAGGTGTGGATGAAGGCGATCGAGGCGCGCTCCCGCTACGAGCCGCGCGCGAAGTTCACCACCTGGATCTACGCCATCGCGCACAACCGGCTCGTGGACCTCTGGCGCAAGAAGGGAATCGCGCTGGTGCCCATGGACGGCGGCGACGACGAGCGGCCGGCGATCGACCCGCCGGGCGATCCTGCCAACGAGCCCTACGCCCAGGTCGCCGGGCGCGAGGCGATGGCGCGCTTCGCGGCGGCGCTCGAGGCGCTGCCGCCCGCGCAGCGCGAGGCGTTCCTCCTGAAGGAGGAGGCGGAAATGTCGATCGCGGAAATCGCGCAGGCCACGGGCGCCGACGTGGAGGCGGTGAAGAGCCGCGTGCGCTACGCGACGGCGAAGCTCAGGGAGGCCATCGATGGCTGATCCTCGGGACGACCGCGTCTCCTCCGCGTATCGCGAGCTGCCGGGCGAGGGCCCGCCGCCCGCGCTCGATGCCGCCATCCAGGCCGCGGCGCGGCGCGCCGTCGGCGCCCGCCCCGGCGGCGCACGCCGCTGGCAGGTCCCCGTGTCCATCGCCGCCGTCCTCGCGCTCGCCATCGGCGTGTCGCTGCAGGTCGAGCGCGAGAAGCCGGTCGTCGCGGACGGCACCCCGGTCCCGTCGGGAAGCGCGGAGTACCCGGTGCCTCAAGCGGCGACGGAGAGCGCGGAGCCGGCACCCCGCGAGGAAGCGCGTGCCCTGCAGAAGCGCGCGGCCCCGGTGCCCGAGGCGAAGCGGGTCGCGCCCGTGGCGCCGCGCACGGAGGCGCCGCCCCCGCCTCGCGCCGAACCGAGTCCCTCCCCACCCGCGGCCCAGTCCCTCGCCGTGCCGATGCCCGCGTCGCCGCAAGCCGCTGCGGCACCGGCACCGGCACCGGCACCGGCACCGGCCACGTTCGCCCCGGCACCGGCCAATGTCGCCGTGCCTCCCGCCACAGCAGGTGCAGCCGCCACGGCCGATGCCGTTCGCGCCGCTCCCGCGCCTCCCATGCGCGCCAAGAAGGAGCTCGCGCGCGAAGCGACGATGCAGGAGAAGGCGATGGCCGATGCCCTCGAGACGCCCGAGCGGCGCCTGGAGCGCATCGCAGACCTGCGCGGGAAGGGCCTGCACGAGGAGGCCGACCGGGCGCTGGCCGAGTTCCGCCGCGCCTATCCGGACTACCGCATCAGCGAGGAACTGCTGCGCAGGGTGCAGCGGCAGTGACCGACCGGCTCGTGCTCGCGGTGCGGATCGTGGCCGGAGCGAGCGCGGCCGCGACCCTCGCCCTGATGCTCTGGGCCATGACCTTCTCCTGGAGCGGGCTGGCCTTCGTCCTGGGCCTCATGGCGTGGTGCGTCTCGCCCTACGCCCTGCTCGCCTTCGCGGCCGGCGCGATGCGCGCCTCGAGGCGCGGCGCGATCGCCCTGCTCGTCACCACGGTCCTCGTCGCGGGCGCGGCGGCGGCCGCGTACGTCGACGCCTTCTTCATCCACCTCGACGCGCAGGGCGCGTTGATCCTCGTCTTCATGCCCGTCTGGCAGTGGGTCGGCGCGGTGATCGGGATCGTCGTCGCCTCTCTCCTCCCGTCCCGCTAGAGAAGGCAGGACAGGCGCTCCTCGCGCAGGGACGCGAAGCCGTGGCGCTCGTAGAAGCGGCGCGCGCCCGGATTGTCGAAATGCGTGGCGGTGTCGATGCGGGTGGCGCCCGCGAGGCGAAGCTCGTCCTTGAGGGAGGCGAGCATCGCCGAGCCGATCCCCTGCCCCTCGAGGCCGGGGCGCACGTTCACGTCGTCGAGCTTCGCGACCAGCGTGCCGCGAGAGGTGGAGATCGCGAAGCAGGCCACGCAGCAGGCGACGACCTCCCCGCCGCGCCGGCCCATCCACACGAAGCCGAGATCAGGGCGGGCGACGAAGAGGTCCAGCGCCCGCTCGAGCGCCGCGGGCCCGCCGTCGCCGTAGACCGACGCGACGTCCTGGTAGTGCGGGTCGGCCTGCAGGAACGCGAGGAAGAGCCCGAAGGCCGCCTCGCGATCGGCGGCGCCCATGCGCGAGAAGACCGGGCTCAAGCCTTCCCGCCGGCCACGCCGTAGGCGCCCAGCCGGCTCTCCGAGAGGGTGAGGGATTCGCAGCGGCGGTCGAGGCGGTCGTAGTCCGCCTCGTGCTCGCCGAGGAACGCGCTGTACGCCTCCTCGCTCTGCCAGCGGTCGATGGTGACGTACTCGCCGGGGCGCTCGTCGTCGGCGAGCAGTTCCGTGCCGGCGTAGTCCTTCGAGGAGGAGAAGAATTTCGCCCACTCGCCCTTCGGGCCGTAGGCCTTCTCGAACTTGGCGACCTGGGCCGGGTCGACCTTGTAGCGCCAGATTACGATATACATGCGGCTAGCCCCCCGTAATCAGATTGCTTTTCCTGATCTGATTACTTTTGAGCGTGAAGTGAGCATCGCGATCGTGACAGTAATCAGATTAGGAAAAGTAATCTGATTACGAGGCGCTAGCCGAGCCAGGCGCGCGCGTTGCGGAACATGCGCATCCAGGGCGAGTCCTCGCCCCAGCCGTCCGGGTGCCAGGACATGAGGACGGTGCGGAAGACGCGCTCGGGGTGCGGCATCATGATCGTGAAGCGGCCGTCGGGCGTGGTCACCGCGGTGATGCCGCCGGGCGAGCCGTTGGCGTTGTACGGATACGCCTCCGTCGGCCTGCCGCGGTTGTCCACGAAGCGCGCGGCCACCAGGTACTGGCAGGCCTCCAGCGTCTTCGCATCCCTGAACGTGGCCTTGCCCTCGCCGTGCGCGGTGACGATGGGGATCCTGCTGCCCTCCATGCCGGCGAAGAGGATCGAGGGCGACTTCTGCACCTCCACCAGGGTGAAGCGCGCCTCGTACTGCTCCGAGAGGTTCCTCTCGAAGTGCGGCCAGTTCTGCGCGCCCGGGATGATCGACTTCAGGTTGGAGACCATCTGGCAGCCGTTGCAGGCGCCGAGGGCGAACGAGTCCGCGCGGCCGAAGAAAGCCTCGAACTCGTCGCGCGCCCGCGAGTTGAACAGTATGGACTTGGCCCACCCCTCGCCCGCGCCCAGCGTGTCGCCGTAGCTGAAGCCGCCGCAGGCCGCGAAGCCCTTGAAGCCGGAGAGCTTCACCCGGCCGGAGATGATGTCGCTCATGTGCACGTCGAAGGCCGCGAAGCCCGCGCGGTCGAAGGCGGCCGCCATCTCCATCTGCCCGTTGACGCCCTGCTCGCGCAGGATCGCGACCTTCGGCCGCGCCCCCGTGGCGACGAACGGGGCCGCGATATCCTGGGCGGGATCGAAGGAGAGCCTCGCGTTGAGGCCCGGATCGCCCTCATCCAGGAGGCGGTCGTACTCCTGGTCCGCGCACGCCGGGTTGTCGCGCAGGCGCTGGATGGCGTGGGTGACGCTCGACCACGCCCTGTGCAGGTCCACGCGCTTCTCGGCGAGGACGGGCTTGTTGTTGACGATCACTCGCACCTGCCCCTCGGCGTTCGGATGCCCGATCACGTGCGATTCCCGGGAGAGCCCTGCGTCGCGAAGCGCCTGCATCACGCCGGCGCGCTCGCTCCTGCGGACCTGCAGCACCGCACCGAGCTCCTCGTTGAAGAGCACCGCGAGGATGCGCTCCGAGAGGCGGCCCGCCAGCACGTCCGTCTGGCGCTCGTGGCCGTCCACGTCGAGCTGGCTCGGGTCGATGGCGAGGTTGTCGAGATAGAGCGTGGCGCCGCAGCGGCCCGCGAAGGCCATCTCGCAGACGGTGGCGAAGAGCCCGCCGTCGGAGCGGTCGTGGTAGGCGACGACCTGCCCGCGGGCGTTCAGCAGCTGGACGGCGCCGAAGAACGCGGCGAGCTTCTCCGGATCGTCCACGTCCGGCGCCGAGTCGCCGAGCTGGCCGTGCACCTGCGCCAGGGCCGAGCCGCCGAGCCGGTTCTTCCCGGCCCCGAGGTCGATGAGCACGAGCTCCGTGTCGCCCAGGTCCATGCGCAGCTGCGGCGTGAGGGTTTCCCTCGCGTCGACGACCGGCGCGAACGCGGAGACGACCAGCGACAGCGGCGCGGTGACCGCCTTCGCCTCGCCGGTGGCCGCGTCCGTCCACGTCGTCTTCATCGACATGGAATCCTTGCCCACGGGAATGGAGACGCCCAGCGCGGGGCAAAGCTCCATCCCCACGGCCTTCACGGTGTCGAAGAGGGAAGCGTCCTCGCCCGGGTGCCCGGCCGCGCACATCCAGTTGGCCGAGAGCTTGACGTCGCCGATGGTCGCGATGCTGGCGGCCGCGATGTTGGTGATGGCCTCGCCCACGGCCATCCGCCCCGAGGCGGGGCCGTCGATGAGCGCGACCGGCGTCCTCTCGCCGATGGCCATCGCCTCGCCGAGGCTGGTCGCGTAGCCCATCGTGGTGACGGCGACGTCGGCCACCGGCACCTGCCACGGGCCCACCATCTGGTCGCGCGCGCACATCCCGCCCACGGAGCGGTCGCCGATGGTCACGAGGAAGGTCTTGTCGGCGACCGTCGGGAGCCTCAGCACGCGATAGGCCGCGTCCTTGAGGTCGATGCCGGAGGTGTCGAGCGCCGGAAGCTCGCGCGGCAGCCGCTTCACGTCGCGGTGCATGCGCGGGGGCTTGCCCAGCAGCACCTCGAGCGGCATGTCCACGGGATCGTTGGCGAAGAGCGTGTCCTCGACCACCAGCCGCCCGTCGGCGCGCGCGATGCCGACGACGGCATAGGGGCAGCGCTCGCGCTCGCAGAGGGCGCCGAACTCGTCGATGCGCGCCTCCGGGATCGCGAGGACGTAGCGCTCCTGCGACTCGTTGGACCAGATCTGCATCGGCGTCATGCCGGGCTCCTCGATCGGGATCTCGCGCAGCTCGAAGTCCGCGCCGACGCCGCCCGCATGGGCCAGTTCGGGGAACGCGTTGGACAGCCCGCCCGCGCCCACGTCGTGGATGGAGAGGATGGGATTGGCCTCTCCCATCTGCCAGCAGGCGTCGATGACCTCCTGGCAGCGGCGCTCGAGCTCGGGGTTGGCGCGCTGCACGGAATCGAAGTCGAGCGACTCGGTGTTGGCGCCGCTCGCCATCGACGAGGCGGCGCCGCCGCCCATGCCGATGAGGAAGCCGGGCCCGCCGAGCTGCACGAAGAGCGTGTCCGAGGCGAAGGGGTGCTTCTTCACGTGCCTGGCGGAGAGGTTGCCCAGGCCGCCCGCGAGCATGATGGGCTTGTGGTAGCCGCGCACCTCGCCCGCGACGGGCATCTCGAAGGTGCGGAAGTAGCCCGCGAGGTTGGGCCGGCCGAACTCGTTGTTGTACGCGGCGCCGCCGATGGGCCCCTCGACCATGATCGAGAGCGCCGAGGCGATGCGTCCGGGCTTGCCGTAGCCGCCCTCCCACGGTTCGCGCCGGCCCGGAAGCTCGAGGTTGGACACGGAGAAGCCCGTGAGGCCCGCCTTCGGCTTCGCGCCCGCTCCCGTGGCGCCCTCGTCGCGGATCTCGCCGCCGGCGCCCGTGCCCGCGCCCGGGTGCGGGGCGATGGCCGTCGGGTGGTTGTGCGTCTCCACCTTCATCAGGATGTGGGTGGTGTCGCGGTGATAGCCCCAGCCCCTGTCCGCGCCGGGGAAGAAGCGCTCGATCTCGGCGCCTTCCATGATCGCGGAGTTGTCCGAGTACGCGACGACCGTGCCGCGCGGGTTCGCGGCGTGGGTGTTGCGGATCATCTGGAAGAGGCTCTTGTCCTCGGCCTGGCCGTCGATGGTCCACGAGGCGTTGAAGATCTTGTGCCGGCAGTGCTCGCTGTTGGCCTGCGCGAACATCATGAGCTCGACGTCGGTGGGGTTGCGCCCCATCTTCGCGAAGTTCCCGGCAAGGTAGTCGATCTCGTCGGGCGCGAGCGCGAGGCCCATCGCCGAATTGGCCTCCTCGAGCGCCTTGCGGCCGCCGCCCAGCAGGTCCACGGTCGCGAGCGGCCCGGGAGCGTGGTGCGCGAAGAGCTGGCGCGCCGCATCGAGGCCCCCGACCACCGTCTCCGTCATGCGGTCGTGGATCGCCTCCGCGAGGGCGCGCTCCGCCTTCTCCCGCAGGGGCTTGCCGTCCTTCATCGCGAAGTACCAGGCCACGCCGCGCTCGATGCGCGCGACCTTGTCCAGCCCGCAGTTGCGCGCGATGTCGGTGGCCTTGGACGACCAGGGCGAGACGGTCCCGAGGCGCGGCAGGACCACGCGCAACTCGCCTTGCGGCTCGGTTCTGCCCGGCGTGCCGTAGGCGAGGATCTTCGCGAGCACGTCCGACTCGGCGGCCGTCAGCGGCTGCGAAAGCAGCGCGAAGTGGACGAAGCGGGTGTCGATCGAGACCGCGGCGCGAAGGCCCGGCTCGAGGCCGGCGACGAGCTTGTCGACGCGGAAGGCGGAGAGGGCCACGCTGCCAGGCAGCGTGAGGAGGGGCTGCTCGGGCGAAGCGCGCGAATTCATGGCGCAAATTATACCGTAGGGCCCCGCGGCGCCAGGCACGGTGCCTGACGCCGCTAGCGCCAGCGCAGGAGGATTCGCAGCCGGCGGAATGCCCCGGCCTCGACCGCGTCCGGGACGACGGTGATCGCACGGGAAAATCGCGCGCCCTCGGGCACCCAGCGCACCACCGTGAGCCAGGGCGCCACGAAGGAGCATTCCGCCAGCCGGCCGGTGACGAGGCGGCCGTCGGCGTGCTCGGCCACGACCCGGCCGGCAAGATCCACCGTGATGCGGCGAACGGCCCCCGCGCCCTCCTGCCCGGCGTGGAGGCGGGCGGCGCGCACGGCGGCCCCGACCAGCGCGCAGGCGAGGGCGGCTTTCGCGGGCCCCGGCAGGCCGGCGGCCAGGATGGCGACGAGCGCCGCCGCGGTCACGGCCGTTATCCACGCCCCGGCGCGCCGCGAGGGCCCCAGCTGGATGACCACACGCCATGCGGGGTCGTTGCCCGGCCCCTCGCCGCTATACTTGGACGAATCCCGCAATGCCGCCCCCTCCCCCGGTGACCTCCCCGCTCCCCCGCACCTGCGACCTCTCCCCCCTTAACGCCCTCCTGCGCGTTTCGGGCGACGACGCCGCGGACTTCCTGCACAACCAGTTCACCAACGACGTGAAGGCGCTCGCCGTGGGCGCGGCCCAGTGGAACGGCTGGTGCACGCCCAAGGGTCGGCTCCTCGTCACCTTCGTGCTGGCGCGCGACGCGGGCGGCTACTTCCTCCTCCTGCCGGCCGCGTTCGCCGAGGCCATCGCCAAGCGCCTGCGCATGTTCGTGCTGCGCTCGAAGGTGAAGGTCGAGGACGCGTCGGCCGCCACGCCGCGCTTCGGCGTCTGGGACGGGGCGCTCCCCGCGGGCTCGTTCCGCCTGGGCGAGGCGCGCGCCGTGGTCTTCGGCCCCGCGCCCGAGGGCCGCCCCGCGACCCTGGACGAATGGGCGCTCTCCCTCATCCGCGACGGCGTCGTGCAGGTCGTGCCCGGCACGCAGGAGGAGTTCGTGCCGCAGATGGCCAACTACGAGCTCGTCGGCGGCGTGAGCTTCAAGAAGGGCTGCTACCCGGGCCAGGAGATCGTGGCGCGCACGCAGTACCGCGGCATCCTCAAGAAGCGCGCGGTGCGGGTGCGCTCGGCAACGCCGCTCGCCCCGGGCGAGAGCGTCTACAGCGACGCCTTCGGCGACCAGTCCGCGGGCACCGTGGCGAACGTGGCGCCCGCCCCCGAGGGCGGCTTCGAGGCGCTGGTGGTCGCCCAGCTCGAGGCCATCGCGAAGGGCGACTTGCGCCACGGCTCGCTCGCCGGCCCGCCGCTCTCCCTCGAGCCCCTGCCTTACGCCTGGTAGGGGACGGGCCCGGCTCGCCGACGAACACGGACCACGATGACTGCCCAGGTTCCGGACGTTTTCGAGTGGGAAGGCTCGGTGCTTCCCGTCTGCAGGGGCTGCACGCCGCCCGGCGGCCACCCCGGCGTCGAGAGCTGCGCCACGTGGTGGACGCCGGAGAGCGGCCGGGTCGACAGCGATGAGATGGTCGCCTGGAAGCAGAAGGCCATCGACCAGAGGCTCGCCCGGGAAAACGAGAGGCGGCGCGCGGACGGCTTGACCGAGCTCGCGCCGCACGTCGTGGGCCGGTACAGGGAGAACTCGACCGACTGCTATCGCGGCTACATCGCCCGCTGGGCCGTCCGCGACGGGCGACTGGTCCTCGCGTTCATCGAGGGCTGCCACAGGTTGCGGGACGGACCGGTGCTCGTCGAGTACACGGGCCGGTTCACGCTGGGCACCGGCGAGCGGGGGTTCGCCGCCTGGGAGCCGGTGTACTCGCACCACGTGCATCTGGATTTCGAGGCGGGAGTCCTTCGCTCCGTGGCCACGGACTAGCTGTCCAGCTTCGCACGCATCCCGATGTGCGGGATGCCGGCCTCGAGGTATTCCTCGCCCTCGATGGCGTAGCCGTGGCGCAGGTAGAAGTCCTTCGCGCCCGACTGCGCGTGCAGGTACACCTCGCGAAAGCCGCGCCGCCTCGCCTCGGCCATCAACGCCTCGAGGAGCGCCGCGCCGACGCCCCGGCCGCGCCACGGCGCCAGCACCGCCATGCGCCCGATGCGCCCGTCGGGCATGAGGCGGCCGGTGCCGATCGCCTCCCCCGAGGCGATCTCGGCCAGCGCATGCACGCACTCCGGGTCGCGGCCGTCGATCTCGATCTCCGGCGGCACCTTCTGCTCGCCCACGAACACCGTGGTGCGGATCCGGGAGAGGACGGGGGAGGCGTCGCGCCAGTCGGCCAGGCGCACGCGGAAGTCGGGGGATTTCGTCATGGTATCGTCGCGGGGTTCGCCGCCATTCTAGCCGCCCCGCCCCGATGAGCCCCCGCTCCGCCCCGCTCGCCGCCATGGCCGCCATGTGCGCGATCTGGGGCTACTCGTGGATCGTGATGAAGATCGCGCTCCGGCACGCGCACCCCTTCGACTTCGCGGCGCAGCGCCTGGTGCTGGGCGCGGTCCTGCTCTTCGCCCTCATCGCGGCCACGGGACGCCGGCTCTCGCTCTCGAGCTACCGCATGGCCATCGTGCTCGGCCTCGTGCAGGTGGGCGCCTTCGTGATCCTGTCGCACTACGCCCTCCTCACCGCCGGGCCCGGCAAGACCTCGGTGCTCACCTACACGATGCCGTTCTGGATGATCGTGTTCGCGCACCTCCTGATCCACGAGCGCATGCGCGGCGCGCAGTGGCTCTCGGTGGCGCTCGCCTTCGCCGGCCTGGTGCTCATCGTCTCGCCGTGGAAGCTCGCGAGCCTGGAAGGCAGCCTCCTCGCGGTGGGCGCCGGCGCCGTCTGGGCGCTGGCGGCCGTGATGTCCAAGCGCTGGCCCACGAAGGACGCCGAGCCCCTCACCTTCACCGCGTGGCAGCTCGCCTTCGGCTCGATCCCGCTCGTGCTGCTCGCGCTCGCGCACCCGCACGACGGCGCTCGCTGGAACGGCGAGTACGGGCTGGCGCTCGCCTACTCCACCGTGTTCGCCACGGCCGGCGGCTGGTGGCTGTGGACCTACGTCCTCTCGCATGCGCCCGCGGGCGTCACCGGCCTCAACACCCTCGCGATCCCCGTGATCGCGGTCATCGCCTCGTGGCTGCAGCTGGGGGAGCGCCCGCCGCCGCACGAGCTCCTGGGCATGGCGCTCATCGGGCTGGCGCTCGCCCTCCTCGCCTGGCTGGGGCTGAGGAGGCCCGAGGCCACGCCGGTGGACTGATAGAATGAAGGCTCGTCCCCCGCGAGAGCGCGCGGGGGTGGGCAACACGCGCCGAAGGCTGCCGCAGAAGCCCGAGCCAGGCGCGCCGGCAGGATCCATGGCCCATGCGGCTCTCGCTTCGCTTCATCGTCCCGCTCGTCCTGGCGCTCGGCGCCATCGCCTATTCCGTCGCGCCGCTGGTCGACGACCTCACCCTCAAGTGGTTCGTGCGCGACCTCGACATCCGCACGCGGCTCATCACCGCGGCCGTGCAGGAGCCCCTGGCCGAGGCGATGACCGCCGACCTCAGCGACCGGATCCGCCAGCAGCGGATCGAGGCGACCTTCGCCCGCCTCATCCAGGACGAGCGGCTCTTCGCGATCGGCTACTGCGACGCCGCGGGGAAGTTCGCCTACCGCACGGTGACGCTGCCCCGCGACATCACGTGCCGCGTCCCCGGCCTGCCGGCCGAGGAGTCCGGGCGCGTCCACCACTTCGCCGGCGGCTCCCTGCACGTGGCCACGAACCCCGTGGTGATCGACGGCACTCGCGTGGGCGAGCTGGTCATCGTCCACGACATGAGCTTCGTCGAGCGAAGGAGCGCCGACACGCGCAAGTACATCGTCTACCTCTTCACCGGCATCGGCCTGGTCATCGCGCTCATCACCGTGGTGATCGCCGAGATCTCCTGGCGCGGCTGGGTCGCCGGCATGAAGGCGCTGATCCGCGGCCAGCTCCTCGCGCAATCCCCCGAGCCGCGCTCCAAGGAATTGAAGCCCCTCGCCCGCGACCTCGAGGCGCTGGTGCGCGACCTGGAGACCGAGCGGCGCATGCGCGACGAGTCGCAGATGAGCTGGGTGCCGGAGACCCTGCGCACGATCCTGCGCCAGGACCTCAAGGGCGACGAGATCCTCATCGTCTCCAACCGCGAGCCCTACATCCACGTGCGCCAGGGCGGGCGCATCGACGTGCTGCGGCCCGCGAGCGGGCTGGTCACGGCGCTCGAGCCGGTGATGCGCGCGTGCTCCGGCACGTGGATCGCCCACGGCGCCGGCAACGCGGACCGCGAGGTGGTCGACGCGATGGACCACGTGCGGGTGCCGCCCGAGAGCCCGTCCTACCAGATCCGCCGCGTGTGGCTCACCAAGGAGGAGGAGGCGGGCTACTACTACGGCTTCGCCAACGAGGGCCTGTGGCCGCTGTGCCACATCGCGCACACCCGGCCGGTGTTCCGCGCGGGCGACTGGGAGCACTACCGCGCCGTGAACCTGCGCTTCGCGGAGACCGTCGTGTCGGAGTCGCGCACGCCGAACCCGATCGTGCTCGTGCAGGACTACCACTTCGCGCTGCTGCCGAGGATGATCCGGGAGAGGCTGCCGGAAGCCACGATCATCACCTTCTGGCACATCCCCTGGCCCAACCCGGAGGCCTTCGGCGTCTGCCCGTGGCGCGCGGAGCTCCTCGACGGCCTGCTGGGTTCCTCCATCCTGGGCTTCCACACGCAGTTCCACTGCAACAACTTCTTCGACACCGTGGACCGCTACCTCGAGGCGCGGGTGGACCGGGAGACCTTCACGATCTCCTGCGGCGGCGCGCCCACGGAGGTGCACCGCTACCCGATCTCCATCGAGTGGCCCCTCAAGGGGCTCGAGGGCCAGCCCCCGGTGGCGGACTGCCGCAGGCTGGTCCGCGAGCAGCTAGGGCTCGCGCCCGAGGCGAAGCTGGGCGTGGGCGTGGACCGCCTGGACTACACCAAGGGGATCCTGGAGCGCTTCGCCGCCATCGAGCGCTTCCTGGAGCTCGAGCCCGCGTGGGTCGGCCGGCTCTCCTTCCTGCAGATCGCCGCGCCCAGCCGCTCCAGCATCGACGAGTACCAGTCCCTGGACGCGCGCGTGCGCGCCGCCGCCCAGCGCATCAACGGCCGCTTCGCCTCGCCCGGATGCCCGCCGATCATCCTCAAGATCGAGCATCACGACGCGGAGCGCGTCTACACCCACTACCGGGCGGCCGACTTCTGCTTCGTCTCGAGCCTGCACGACGGCATGAACCTCGTGGCCAAGGAGTTCGTCGCCACGCGCGAGGACGAGCGCGGCGTGCTCATCCTGTCGCAGTTCGCGGGCGCCGCGCGGGAACTCCCGGAGGCCCTCGTCGTCAATCCCTACGACACGGAGCAGTGCGCGGCGGCGGTTCGCGACGCCCTCGCCATGCCGCCCGACGAGCAGCGCGCGCGGATGCGCAGCATGCGTGCGCTCCTGATGGAGTTCAACGTATACCGCTGGGCGGGAAGGATGCTCCTGGACGCCGCACGCATGCGCAACCGCCGCCGGCTCCCTGCCCGGGTGCGCCCCCTGGCGGCGGGCGCGGGAGCGAAACCGACATGACGGGCGCGGCGAAGCAGGCGACAATCGAGGCGATGCCTCCCTTTCCGGAACACGCGGCCGTCTTCCTCGACATCGACGGCACGCTGGTCCCCCACGTCGAGCGCCCCGACGCGGTGCGCATCGACGCGAGCCTCTTCGCGCTCCTCGAGCGGCTGGGGCGCGCCGCGGGCGGGGCGCTCGCGCTGATCAGCGGCCGCTCCATCGCCGACATCGACGCCCTCTTCTCCCCGGCCCGGTTCGCGATCGCCGGCCAGCACGGGGCCGAGCGCCGGTCGGCCGACGGGAGCCTGCATTTCCACGCCCCCCTCGGCTCGCGCCTCCGGGAACCGGCGCAGCGCCTTCGCCGCCTCGTGGGCGCAAACCCCGGGCTCCTCCTCGAGGAGAAGGGCGCCAGCCTCGCCCTCCACTACCGCAGCGCGCCTTCCCTCGCCGGGCTCGCCGAGCGGGAGGTGCGGCAGGTCGTCGTCGAGCTGGGCGACGATTTCGAGCTGCAGTCGGGCAAGCTCGTCTTCGAGGTGAAGCCCAGCGGCAAGGACAAGGGCACGGCCATCGACGAGTTCATGGCGGAGGCGCCCTTCGCCGGGCGCCGCCCCGTCTTCGTGGGCGACGACCTCACGGACGAGCTGGGATTCGAGCGCGTGAACCGCATCGGCGGCGACTCGGTGAAGGTGGGGCCGGGGCCCACGCGGGCCCTGTGGCGCCTGGAGAACGCCGACGCCGTGCGGGCCTGGCTCGCCGGGTTCGCGGACCGCGGCGGCGCGTCGCGGAGGCAACCGGCATGAGCAGCCTGCACCTGGGCGCCATCGGCAATTCCAGCATCGGCGCGCTCATCGACTCGCGCGGCGAAATCGTGTGGGCGTGCCTGCCGCGCTTCGACGCGGACGCGGTCTTCTGCTCGCTGCTGCGCGCCCACGAGGGCGACGCCGGCTCCGGCTTCATGGACGTGGAGCTCAGCTGGCTCGCGCGCACGGAGCAGGAATACCTTCCCAACACGCCCGTCCTCGTCACGCGCCTGTTCGACGACCGCGGCGGCGCGATCGAGATCCTGGATTTCGCGCCGCGCTTCCGCCAGTTCGGGCGGCTCTTCTGCCCCGCCCAGCTCGTGCGCATCGTGCGCCCCCTCGCCGGCAGCCCCCGCATCCGGGTGCGGATCCGCCCGGCCGACGACTACGGCCGCCGGCGCCCGGAGTCCACCTCGGGATCCAACCATATCCGCTACGTGGGCTCGTCCCACGTGCTGCGCCTCACCACGGACTGCTCGATCACCGCGATCCTGGAGGAGATGCCCTTCGTCCTGCGCGACCCCGTCGCCTTCATCCTGGGGCCGGACGAGACCATGCAGGGCTCGGTGGCGGAGGTGGCGCGGCGCTTCCTCGAGCTCACCACGGACTACTGGCACGACTGGGTGCGCGACCTGTCGATCCCCTTCGAGTGGCAGGACGAGATCATCCGGGCGGCCATCACGCTCAAGCTCGCCGCGTACGACGACACGGGCGCGGTGGTCGCGGCGCTGACCACCTCGATCCCGGAGTCGCCGGGCAGCGGGCGCAACTGGGACTACCGCTTCTGCTGGCTGCGCGACGCCTACTTCGTCGTGAACGCGCTCAACCGCCTCAACGCCACGCGCACGATGGAGCGCTACCTCGGCTACATCATCAACGTGGCGGCGGGCAGCGAGGGCCGCCTGCAGCCCGTCTACCGCATCAGCGGCCGCGCCGAGCTCGAGGAGTCCGTGGTCGACTCGCTCCCGGGCTACCGCGGCATGGGCCCGGTGCGCGTGGGCAACCAGGCCTTCCTGCAGGTGCAGAACGACGTCTACGGCTCGGCCATCCTCGCGGCCACCCACGCCTTCTTTGACCGGCGGCTCGCGGCCGTGGGCAACGAGGGCCTCTTCCGCCGCCTGGAGGTGCTCGGCGCCAGGGCCGCGGAGCTCTACGACACCCCGGATGCCGGGCTCTGGGAGCTGCGCGGCTCGGCGCACGTGCACACGTTCTCCAGCGTCATGTGCTGGGTGGCGTGCGACCGCCTGGCCAAGATCGCGCGCCGCCTGGGGCTCTCGGAGCCCGCCCGGCGCTGGCGCGGGGAGGCCGACCGCATCCACGCGGTGATCGCCGAACGCGCGTGGTCGGCCAAGCACGGCAGCTTCGTGGCCACCTTCGAGGGCGACCAGCTCGACGCGAGCCTGCTCCTGCTGGCGGAGCTGGGATTCCTTCGCGCGGACGACCCCCGGTTCGCCGGCACCGTCGCCGCCGTCGAGCGCGAGCTGCGCCGCGGCGACTTCATCTTCCGCTACACGCAGCCCGACGATTTCGGCGCGCCCGAGAACGCCTTCCTGGTGTGCACCTTCTGGTACATCGACGCCCTGGCCGCGCTGGGCCGGCGCGAGGAGGCGCGCGCGCTCTTCGAGTCCACCCTGGCGCGGCGCAACTCCCTGGGCCTGCTCTCCGAGGACGTGAACCCCGCGACCGGCGAGCTTTGGGGCAACTTCCCGCAGACCTACAGCATGGTGGGGCTCATCAACAGCGCCACGCGCCTTTCCATCCCCTGGGACCAGGCTTTCTGAGGATGGGCGCTTGATCCGCATCGGACTCGACCTCGGCGGCACCAAGACGGAGATCGCCGCCCTCGACCGCGACGGCACCGAGCTGCTGCGCCACCGCGTGCCCACGCCCGCGGGCGAGTACGAGGCGTCGGTGAACGCCCTCGCGAAGCTCGTCGCCGACGCCGAGCGCGAGCTGGGCCGGGCCGCGCACGTGGGACTGGGGCACCCTGGCGCCGTGGACCCGGCCACGGGGCTCCTTCGCAACGCCTATGCCACCGTCTTCAACGACCGGCCGCTGAAGGCCGACCTTTCGCGCACGCTCATGCGCGAAGTCCGCTTCGAGAACGACGCCAGCTGCTTCGCGCTCTCCGAGGCCGCCGACGGCGCGGGCGCCGGGCGGCGCGTGGTCTTCGGCGCGATCCTGGGGACGGGCGCGGGCAGCGGCATCGTGGTGGACGGCAGGCTCCTCGCCGGCGCGCACGGGCTCGCGGGCGAGTGGGGCCACAACCCGCTGCCGTGGATGGCGGCCGGCGAGTTCCCGGGGCCGCGCTGCTACTGCGGCCGCGACGGCTGCATCGAGCGCTTCGTCTCGGGCCCCGCGCTCACGGCGGACCACGAGCGCGCCACCGGCACGCGCCTCGATCCCGCCGCCATCGCGGCCGCGGCAGCGAAGGGCGATGGCGCCTGCCGCGAGAGCCTCGCGCGCCACGAGGACCGCCTCGCGCGCGCCCTCTCCCACGTGGTGAACCTCCTCGACCCGGACGTGATCGTGCTGGGCGGCGGCCTTTCGCACTTCGCGCACCTGTACGGGAACCTGCCCGCGCGGATCGCGGCCATCACCTACGCGAAGGCCTCGCCGCCGGTCGTGCGCGCGCGGCACGGCGACGCAAGCGGCGTGCGCGGGGCGGCGATGCTCTGGCCCGCGCAGGGCTGAGTTCAGGGCGGGCAGGAAAGGCGAAGCGCCTGGAGCACGGCGCCCGTGCGGGCGTCCTGCACGAAGGCGGCGACGGCGAGCGACTCGCGTTTCCAGTCGCGCCCGAGCGCGAACACGCTGCGCGCGGGCTGGACGGTTTCGCCGACGGGACCCAGGTCGGCTAGCGCGCGCACGACGTGGTCGTGGGCCAGCCGCTCCCCGCGGTTCTCCCCGGCCTTCACCTGCGTCGCGAGCCCGCTCTCGGTGACGGCAACGAGGAGCCGCGCGCCCACGGCGCCGGGAGCGAGCGCGCCCGACTCCGCGGTGACGGTGATCGAGGCCGGCGAGGATTGCAGCGACAGCGCGATGCTCGCGCCGGCGGGACCATCGCCCGACGCCGCCTCGGCAAGCGATCCGGACCGCGACCAGCGCGGGAAGTCCCTTCCGTTTCGCATCACCTGCGGCGTGTAGGCGTACCGCGCGCCCGAACGGCGGACGGCCTCGCGCTGTCGCGCGCTCCAGGCGCGCGAGGCGAACCGGTCCTTCCAGCCCAGGTGGTCCCAGTAGTCCACGTGGAAGGCCAGCGGAACGACGCTGCCGCCGGCAACGGTAAGCTGCGAGAACCACCGGTCGGCCGGCGGGCAGCTGTTGCAGCCTTCCGAGGTGTAGAGCTCGACGAGGGCGGCGGGGGCCGTCCCGGAGCGGGCGCTGCATTCGGCCGCAGCCGCGGGAAGGGCGGCCGAGGCCGCCAGCAGGGCAGCGAGGAATCGCAGACTCTTCATGTATCGCGACCGCCCGCCCGGCGAGGGCCGGCCTACTTCCTTCTCGCGGGCGCCTTGTAGCGCTTCACGCTCGCCAGGATCTCGGCCTTGGCCTCCTCCGGGCCCACCCAGCCCTCGATCCTCACCCACTTGCCGGGCTCGAGGTCCTTGTAGTGCGCGAAGAAGTGCGTGATCTGCTCGAGCATCATGCTGGGCAGGTCGCGCGGGGTCTCGATGTCGCGGTACAGGGGCGTGAGCTTGTCGATGGGCACGGCGAGGAGCTTGGTGTCGCCGCCCGCCTCGTCGGACATCTTGAGCATGCCGATGGGCCGGCAGCGCACCACCACGCCCGGGATGAGCGCGAAGGGGGTGATCACGAGGACGTCCGTCGGGTCGCCGTCGTCGGAGAGCGTGTGCGGGATGTAGCCGTAGTTGCACGGGTAGTGCATGGCCGTCTGCACGAACCGGTCCACGAAGAGGGCGCCGGTGGCCTTGTCGACCTCGAACTTGATCGGGTCCGCGTGCGCGGGGATCTCGATGATGACGTTGAAGTCGTTGGGCAGGTCGGTGCCGGCGGTGACGCGTTCGAGGTACATGGCGGGTGCTTTCGGTTGGCGCCGCCCGGGTGGCGAGCGAGCGCTGACATTCGGATGTGGTAAATTGCCCTGGCTACCGGGTGCATTATCGCAAGTTCCCGATTTGACTGGCAAAACGGCCGAATCAAAACGATGAACCGAGCGCTTCCCCTCATTCTCACGCTGGACCAGCACGGCGTGCCGCACCGCTGGGTGACGTGGCAGCAGGCGGTCTGGTACTACGCCAAGGAGCGCGTAGCCTGGGAGACGGGCCGCGAGGCCTTCACGATCTGGGGCGGGCGCTCGCACCTGACAGGCAAGCAGTCGTTCATCACGGCGAACTCGATCATCGCCATCCGCGGCAAGGCGCTCGCGATCAAGGGGTTCCACTCCACCCCGCCGCTCAACAACCGCGAGCTCTTCCACCGCGACCGCGCCGTCTGCGCCTTCTGCGGCGGCCTCTTCCCGCCCCTCAGGCTCACCTGCGACCACATCCTGCCGATGTCGCGCGGCGGCCGGGACACCTGGATGAACGTCGTCACCGCGTGCCGCGCGTGCAACCAGAAGAAGGGCAACCGCACGCCGGAGGAGGCGCGCATGCACCTGCTCTACGCGCCCTATGTCCCCAACCGGGCCGAGTTCCTCATCCTGGCCAACCGCCGCATCCTGGCCGACCAGATGGAGTTCCTGAAGCAGCACGTCTCGGCCAACTCCCGCCTGCACGCCGCATGACGAAACGGTGTCAGGTTACTTTTTGGTGTCAGACACCAAAAAGTAACCTGACACCGCTTCGGTCCGGCTTGCCGTTGGCAAGGCGAGGGATCTCGGCGACCAGCTCGATGCGGGGCAGCTTGTAGCGCGCCAGCCTCGGCTCGAGGAACGCGCGAAGGTCGGGCGAGCCCGGGCGGCGCAGCTGCACGACCGCGAGCGGCACCTCCCCCCACCTTTCGTCGGGCACGCCGAACACGACGGCATCCGCCACGTCGGCATGCTCGCGCAGGGCGTGCTCTATCTCGGCGGGGTAGACGTTCTCGCCGCCGGAGATGATGAGGTCGTCGCGGCGCGAGAGCACGCGCAGGCAGCCGTCGGCGTCCACTTCGCCCAGGTCTCCCGTGCGCAGCCAGCCCTCCCGCAGCGCGGCAGCGGTGGCTTCCGGGTCGTCGAGGTATCCGCGCATCACGGTGGGACCGCGAAGCTCGATCACGCCGTCGTCCGCGATGCGCAGGTCGATGCCCGGCAGCGCCTGGCCCGCGGTGCGCCGCTGCGCCGCCGGCGCGCCCGGACGGACGAGGGTCGCCATCGCGCACGACTCGGTGAGCCCATAGCTCGCGATCGCCTGGGGGCAGGCATCCAGCAGCCCCTGGCTCACGGGCCCGCCGCCGACGACCACCGCCCGGACGCGATCGGGAAGCAGCCGGCCGCCACGCGCCTCGAGAATCCGCCGCAGCGTCGCGTCGACCACCGACACGTGCGTGATGCCGTGGCCCTCGATCGAGTGCCCGAGCTCGTCGGCCGAGAACGCGGCCGGCAGAACGACGCACGCGCCCGAGCGCAGGCACCGGTGCACGATGCCCAGGCCGCCCACGTGGAAGAAGGGCAGCGAGGCGAGCCAGCGATCGCCGGGCCCGAGCGGCAGGACGGCACCCGAGGCCAGCGCGCTCGCGGCCTGGTTGCCGTGGGTGAGGACCGCGCCCTTGGGGCGCCCCGTCGTGCCGGAGGTGAAGAGGATGGCCGCCTCGCGCGCCGGATCGTCGTGGCCGGCGAGCGCGCCTTTGTTGCCGGAAGGCAGCGTCCGCCACTCGGCGAACGACACCAGCCGGCTCGCGCTCACGGCGCGCGCGGCGAGATCGTCAGCCGCGATCACGACGCGCAATCCCGCGCGCGCCGCCTGCCAGTCGATCTCCGCGTCGGCAAGCCGCGTGTTGAGCGGCACGAGCACCGCGCCCACGCGCCCGACCGCGAGGGCGATCACGATCCATTCGACCGAGTTCCCGGCCCACAGCCCCACGCGCGCCCGCTCCCCGACGCCCAGCGCCCTGAGCCTGCCGGCGGCATCCCCGACGCGATCCTCGAGGGCCCCGTAGGTGACCGTTTCGCTCCAGGACAGCAGCGCCGGCGCTTCGCGGGTCACGGCGTGCGTTCCCGCAGGCGCACCCCCAACCCCGGGCCCTTCGGCAGGAGGATGTGGCCGCCGTGGGGAGGGTCGAGCCCTTCCACCGGCGCCTCTTCCAGCAGGCCCACCGTCGCGAGCCCGTGCGCGCGCTCCGGCCCGGGCAGGCTCGCGGCCAGGTGCAGGGCGCCCGCGACGCCGACCGCCGTGTCGAGGACCGAGGTGATCACGACGCCGAGCCCGGCCTCGATGGCCGTCACCGCAAGCTTTCGCGTCGGACGAAGCCCGCCCAGCGCCATGGGCTTGAGCACGAGGATGTCCGCGCCGCGCTCGCGCAGCACGCGCTCGCCCTCCTCCAGCGAGGCCGGGTCCGCGGCCACGGGGATGTTGCTGCGCCGGCCCACGGCGCGCAGGTCGCCCGCCACCGGCTCCTCCACGTACTCGAGGTCGCACCCCTCCACCGCGCGCAGCACGCGCAGCGCGGTCTCCTCGTCCCACGCGCCATTGGCGTCGATGCGCAGCGCCACGCCCTCGCCCACGCGTTCGCGCACGGCGAGGATGCGCCGGATGTCCTCCTCCGGCGCCGCCGAGGCCACTTTGATCTTCAGCGTCCGATAGCCCGCCTGCACCGCGCGCGCGGCTTGCGCGGCGAGGGCCTCGGGATCGCGCGCGAGGACGAGCGAATTCACGGCGACCTGCGGGCGCGGCGAATCCGCGAGGAGCCAGGCGAGCGGCCGGCCGAACCGCTGCGCGTCGAGGTCCAGCGCGGCGAGGTCGAAGGCCGCGTCGCGCAATGGCCCGCCTTCGATCGCCTTCGCGAGCGCCCCGGCCGATTCCAGCCTCGCGAGCGGCGCCGCCTCTCCCAGCCCCACGCGCCCGTCGTCCGCCTCGAGGCGAAGCCAGGCGCCGCGCCGGTGCGTCCACGCGCCCGAGCCCGTCGTGACGGGCTCGCGGAAGGCGATGTCGTAGGGGATGAACTCGTGGCGCAAGGGCCGATGCCCGCGCCGCGCCCGTCAGGGCACGCGCTTGAACTTCCCGAAGTCGGGGCGGCGCTTCTCGACGTAGGCGTTGCGGCCTTCCTGCGCCTCCTCGCTCATGTAGTAGAGCAGCGTCGCGTTGCCCGCGAGCTCCTGGATGCCGGCCTCGCCGTCGTAGGCCGCGTTGAACGCGCTCTTCAGGCAGCGCAGCGCCAGCGGGCTGTGCTGCAGGATCTCGCGGCACATGGCCACCGTGGCCTTCTCGAGGTCCGCGAGGGGCACCACCTCGTTCACGAGCCCCATCGCGAGCGCCTGCTTCGCGTCGTACTGGCGGCAGGTGAACCAGATCTCCTTTGCCTTCTTGGGGCCCACGAGGTCCGCGAGGATGCTCGAGCCGAAGCCGCCGTCGAAGCTGCCCACGCGCGGGCCCGTCTGTCCGAAGCGCGCGTTGTCCGCCGCGATCGTGATGTCGCACACCACGTGCAGCACGTGGCCGCCGCCGATCGCGTAGCCGGCGACCATCGCGATCACGGGCTTGGGGCAGGAGCGGATCTGCTTCTGCAGGTCCAGGACGTTGAGCCGAGGCACGCCGTCCAGGCCCACGTACCCCTTCTCGCCGCGGATCCTCTGGTCGCCGCCGGAGCAGAACGCGAGGTCGCCGGCCCCGGTGAGGACGATGACGCCGATGGCCGGGTCCTCGTGCGCGTCCTTGAAGGCGCGGGCGAGCTCGTTGAGCGTCGTCGGGCGGAAGGCGTTCCGCACCTCGGGCCGGTTGATCGTGAGCTTCGCGATGCCTTCGGCCTTGTGGTACAGGATGTCCTCGAACTTGCCGGCGGACTTCCAGGCGATGCGTTTCGCCGCCGCGGGCTTGGCCTTCTTCTTCATGCGTCGATGCTCCTCTTCAAGAATTCCTCCAGTTCCGCGGCGCAGCGCGGGGCCGCTTCCAGCGGCACGGCGTGCCCGCTGCCGGCCATGATCCGCAGCGCGGCGTTGGGGATGTGCCCGGCCATGTCGCGCGCGATCGCGGAGAACCTGGCGTCGTGCTCCCCGGCCATCACGAGGACCGGCATCGGCAGGCGCGCGAGGTCGCCGTGCGCGGGTGGCTGGAAGCCCGTGCCGAAGGCGCGCAGCGCCGCGGCGAGACGTGCCGGGTCCTGCCCCAGCCGCTGGCCGCGCATCGCCTCGCGGAGCGCGGGCGGCAGCGAAGCCTGGGTCGCGAAAAGCGGGTTCGCCTCCCACTGCCGGCTGAATGCCTCGATGCCGCCGTGCTCGATCGCGTCCGCCAGTTCCCGGTCGGCAGCCGCCCGCGCCTCGCGCTCGGCTCCGTCCGCGATGCCGGGGCTCGCGCCGATGAGTGCCAGCGCCGCGACGCGCTCCGGGTGCCGCAGGGCCAGCGAGAGCGCGAGCCGCCCGCCCATCGAGTAGCCGGCGAGCGCGATCCTCCCGACTTCCAGCGCATCGAGCAGCGCGGCCAGCGCATCCGCCGCGCGGTCCAGCCTCCAGTCCTCCGGCGGCAGCGGCGCATCCGTCCCGCCGTGTCCGGGGAGGTCCGGAAAGATGCAGCGCCTGCCGGGAAGCGCATGCGCCACCGGGATCCAGAACTCGCCGGTGCCGGTGAAGCCATGCAGCAGGACGAGCGGCACTGCGGCACCGAGGCCGCGGCTGCGCACCTGCCAGGCGATCGCGCCCGCCTCGACGCGATCGGCGTGCAGGCCGGGCAGGCGCGTGATCGCGCCGTGCTCGCGCACGGTCCGCGCGCGCTCGCTGCGCCATTCGATCACTCGCACGCCGCCGCCGGAAAGGGTCGCCTCGACGAGGGAGGAAACTTCGTCGACCGTGTGCGCCACGACGTGCGCGATGCCGGAGGCGCGCGAGAGGGCCGCGAGGTCGCTGGCGTGCGGCGTGCCGAAGAGCGGCTCGAAGTGCTCCTCGTGCCTCGCGACCGGCAGGTGCGAGAAGATGCCGCCGCCGTCGTTCTGGAGAAGCAGGATCGCGAGCGGCGTGCGCAGCTCGCGCGCGCTGCGCAGCCCGCCCGCGTCGTGAAGGAAGGCGAGGTCGCCCGTCACGAGGAGCGTGGGCTTGCCGCTGCCCATCGCCACGCCGACGGCTGACGAGACAATGCCGTCAATGCCGTTGGCTCCGCGGTTGGCGTACACCTCGACGCCGTTCGCGAGCCCGCCGGCGTAGAACTCGGCCCAGCGGATGGGCATGCTGCTCGACAGGAAGATGGCGGCGCCCGGCGGGACCGCGTCGCAGGCGGCAACGACCGCGGCAGCTTCGCGCGGCGCCCTGGCGCAAAGGGCGGCGGCGCCCTCCTCGCCGGCCGCGAGCGCCGCAAGCCAGTGCTCGTCGCGCGCGCCGCGCTTCACCTGGGAGGCGAGCACCTCGCACAACGCCGCGCCATCGGCGACCACCACCTCGCCCACGATCCCGTCGGGATCGCGGCGACGCTCGTCCGGCTGGATCGCGACGAGCGCGGGCCGGTGGCGCGCGAGCCAGGCGGCGAGCGTCTTCGAGGTCGGGATTCCTCCCAGGCGCAGGACGAAGTCGGGCGGCGGGGCGGCGATGGCCTCATCGCGCAGGAACAGGTCGGCGTGCGCGCACGCGATCGCGCCCTCCGGCACGGGCTCGCCGCGAACGCCCGAGACGACGTCGGCGAACACGGGCGCGCCGGCCGCGCGTGCCAGTGCGAGGAGCGTCCATGCATCGGCAGCGCGCACGGCCTCCGGGCCCGCGACGATGAGGGGGCGCCGCGCCTTCTCGAGGCGCGTGAGGAGCGAGGCGAGCACCGGCAGCGGCGGCAGCGGGTGCGTGGCGGGCGCAGCCGCCTGAAGCGAAGGGGCGACGCGCGCGGCGAGCGCGGCCCATTCCCCCTCGCACGCGTCCATCGCATCCGGGCGGGGAAGCAGCGGCTCGCGATACGGCGCGTTGAGGTGCACGGGCCCGCGCGCGCCGGCCGTCGCGATCCGGCATGCCTCGAGCCCCGCGGCGGCCATCTCTTCGGGCGATGCGCCGGGATCTCCGGGGCACGCGAGGTCGCGGAAGTGACGCACGTGCGATCCGTAGAGTCGGACCTGGTCGATGGTCTGCGGGGCGCCCGTGCCGCGCAGCTCCGGGGGGCGGTCGGCGGTGAGCGCGACCAGGGGCACGCCGGCGAGGAAGGCCTCGGCCACGGCCGGCAGGTAGTTGGCGGCCGCCGTGCCGGAGGTGCACAGCAGCGCCACGGGCGCGCGCGTCGATTTCGCGAGCCCCAGGGCGAGGAAGCCGGCGCTGCGCTCGTCGACCTGCACCGAGATCTCGAGGCGGGACTCCAGGCGCGCGGCGAGGGCGAGGGGCGAGGAGCGCGAGCCCGGGCTCAGGCACAGGTGGCGCACGCCGCCCGCGACAAGGCCCGCGAGGAGGGCGCGCGCGGCGAGCAGGTTCGCGCGCGCGATCGAATCCGGGTCGCGGACGCCCTCGCCCGCCGGCGCGGCGGCGCCGCCGCCGGCAGCGTTCACGCGCGCTCCGAGAACAGGTGGATGAAGGAGGCGGCCTTGCGCGCGGTCTCGTCCCACTCCGCGGCCGCATCGGAGCCGCGCACGATGCCGGCGCCGCCGAAGGCCGTCATGCGGTTGCCGCGCACGATGCCGGAGCGGATCGCCACCGCGAAGTCGGCCGCATCCGCGCCGATCCAGCCCACGAGCCCCGCGTACCAGCCGCGCGATCGCCCTTCCAGGGCGTGGATGAGGTCCATCGCGGGAAGGCGCGGCGAGCCGCCCACGGCAGGCGTGGGATGCAGCCCCGCGACGAGCTCGCTGAGCCCCACGCCCTGGCGCAGCTGCGCCTGGATGGGGCTCCACAGGTGCAGCACCTCCGGCAGCGCGAGGATGCGCGGCGCTTGCGGCGACTCGACCGAGCGCACGTGCGGGGCGATGGCGGCGAGGATCTCCTCGAGGACGATGCGGTGCTCGCGGCCGTCCTTCTCGCTCGCGAGGAGCGTGGACGCGTTGCGCGCCTCGTCGCCGGGCGAGCCGCCGCGCGCGATCGTGCCCGCGAGGCAGTCGCAGGCGATCGCGGCGCCGTGCTGCGCCACCAGCCGCTCGGGGCTCGCGCCCATGAAGGCCGACTCGCCGTCGAAGCGCAGGCAGAAGCGAAGGCCGTGGGGCTCGCGCGCGAGCACGAGCCGGTGCAGGTCCCAGGGGTCGATGGGGCCCTCGGCATCCAGCAGGATGTCGCGCGCGAGCACCACCTTGCGCACCGCGCCCGAGTCGATGGCGCGAAGCACTTCCCGCACCGCGTGCGTCCAGCGCTCCCGCGAGCCCGCCGGCACGGTTTCCCGGACGCGGACCGGCTTCGCCGCCTCCCCGGGAGCGCGCGCCGCCTCGCGCAGGCGCTCGAGAAGCCGCTGCGCCTCGGGCGCGGGCGTGCCGAGCACCGTGACCTCGACCTCGCCCCCCGCCTGGCGAAGGAGGATCCGCGGCAGGACGAAGCGCGCCGCCTGCCCGCCGGGCCAGTCGGCGTTCGCCCCGTGGCGGGGGTCGAAGGCCATGCCGCCCACATAACGGACGAGCCCTGGCTCCGGTGCAAGGCTCGAGAGCACCTTGAGGCGCTCCCGCGCCCGCGCGAGCAGCTCGTAGGCGGCCGCGAATCCCGAGCCTGCCGGTGCCACCAGCGAATCGACCTCTCCCAGCGCGAGCCAGCGCTCACCTCCGGCGGACGAATCGGACCATGCGACCTGCGGCAGGAAGGGCGCCGCCGCCCCCAGCCGCGCGGGCAGCGCGTGGATGTCGTCGCAATCGAGGCTCGCGCGGACGCTCGCGGCCGCGAGGACCGGCTCGAGCGCCGGCGTCGACGTCACCACGTGATCCACGGGAATCCTCCGACCTCTATGTCCGGGTGTTGCACCAGGGGGACCGGTCGATTGCGTTGTAGGGACACGGATTATACAAACCGCGCCCGTCCGGGCGCCTGAGGCGCGTCAATCCCGGCCGGTCGCGTGGAGCATTAGAAAAACTATCGCGTCAGCTTCGGAAATCTCGTTTGTCGCCGCCTTCGCTGCAGCGCAGCATTTCCCTACGAAGCGCGGCCTCCGCCAGCGGGGCCTTGCGCGAAACACGGAGACAAGCCAGAACCATGCGCCTCAAAGTCACTTCTTCCAAGGTGGTCCTCGAACCCGGCCAGGTCCTCACCATCGATGACGGCAAGGGCGTTCACATCCGCCCGGTCGGCGCGCGCGTGTGGGTCACGGAAGAGGGCGATTGCAGCGACTTCGTCGTCAATCCCGGCGAGGAATTCGTCGTCTCCCACAAGGGCCGCACCGTCGTCCAGGCCATCGACACCACCTGGGTCGACCTCCAGGAAGCCGCCTAGGCGATTTCCTTCCGCAGCCAGTCCACGAAGGCCTGCGCCTCGGGGCGGTTTTCCGCGCCCGGGGCGTAGATCGCGTGTAGCGCCCGCGGAATCTGCATGCGCTTGCCGAACAGCGCCACGAGCCTCCCCTCTTCCACGAGGGACTCCACGAGCGACATCCTCCCCAGGGCCACGCCCTGCCCGTGCAGGGCCGCGTTCACGACCTGGTCGTACTGGTCGTAGGTGAGCGAGCCGCCCGGGACGAGGTCGGCCTCGCCGTTGGCCTCGAGCCACGCCGCCCAGGTGAGCCACGGCCAGCGCCCCTGCGGGTCGTGCAGGGCGAGCATCACGTGCCGGCGCAGGTCCCCGGGCCGCTCCAGGGGCGCCTTGGCCTCCAAGAGGTAGGCCGGGCTCGCCACCGGGCACATGCGCTCGCCCACGAGCCGCACGGAGCCCGGCGGCTCGCGGCCCGAGGGCACGTCGCGGATCGCCAGGTCGACGCCCTCCCTGGCCATGTCCACCACCAGGTGCGTGGCGGCGATGCGCACGTCGATGTCCGGGTGGGCCTGGCGGAAACGGCCGAGCCGCGGCACCAGCCAGAGCGAGGCGAAGGAGACCGTCGAGGTGACGGTGAGCACGTGCCCGCGCGTCGACTCGCGAAGGCGCTGCGTGGCGGCGCGCAGCTCGGCGAGCGCGGACGCCGCCGCCCGGTAGTAGGCCTGGCCGGCCTGCGTGAGCTCGAGCGCCTTGTGCCGGCGCTCGAAGAGCTTCACGCCCAGGAACTCCTCGAGCGCCTGCACCTGCCGGCTCACCGCCGACTGGGTGACGAAGAGCTCCTGCGCCGCGAGCGTGAACGACAGGCGCCGCGCGGCCGCCTCGAAGCCCCGCACGAGGTCCAGGGGCGGCAGGGGGCGGTGCCGGTTATGCATGCTTGTGGCTCATGCAATACATTCCCGCTTTTCGTTTGTCCCAGAGTGCGAGCGTAACGATACTGGGCGCACTTCCGGGGGCATTCTGCATTCCCGGCAAGCATCCAGCAAGGAGGTCTCCATGAACCTGAAGCTCGAATCCCCGGTGCTCGCGCTCGAAGCCGGCCAGGTCCTCACGCTCGACGACGCCCGCGGCACCCGCATCCAGCCGCGCCAGGGGAGCGTGTGGATCACCGAGGAAGGCGAGGCGCAGGACTTCATCGTCGAGGCCGGCCAGGCCTTCGTGGTGAAGCGCCACGGCCGCACGCTGGTGCAGGCGCTGGTCGACTCCCGCGTCGCCTTCCGCGACGAGGCGTTGCCGCGCGCCGCGGGCGAGCTGCTCGGCGAGGAGCGCCTGCTCGAGACGCGCTTCCGCCTCCAGCGGCACTTCGGTGTCTGAATCTGCTGCGGCTACCCTCTCCCTTGGGAGAGGGGTCGGGGGTGAGGGTCAGTCCTGCAGGCGATCGAGCAGCATCGCGTCGCCGTAGGAGAAGAATCGATAGCGCCGGGCCACCGCATGCGCATAGGCGCTGCGGATGAGTTCGGTGCCGGAGAACGCGGAGACGAGCATGAGCAGCGTCGACTTCGGCAGGTGGAAGTTGGTGAGCAGGCGGTCGACGACCTGGAAGCGGAACCCGGGGACGATGAAGAGCCGCGTCCGGGCCACCTGCGCCGACAGCGGGCCGGCCGCGGCCGCCGACTCGAGCGCGCGCAGCGTGGTCGTTCCCACCGCCAGCACGCGCCCGCCCCTCGCCTTCGTGGCCGCGATGGCGCTCACCGTCGCCTCGGGAATGCTGTACCACTCCTCGTGCATCACGTGCGAGGAGATGTCCTCGCCGCGCACGGGCTGGAACGTGCCGGCGCCCACGTGCAGCGTGACGCGCGCCGAGGCGATCCCCTTCGCCGCCAGCGCATCGAGCATCGCGCGGTCGAAGTGCAGCCCCGCGGTCGGCGCGGCCACCGCCCCGGGCACGGCGGCGTACACCGTCTGGTAGCGCGACTCGTCCTCGGCGTCCGGCGCGTGCGTGATGTAGGGCGGCAGCGGCACCTCGCCGTGCGAGGCGAGGACGTCGAGCACGCTCCCACCCGCCTCGAAGCGGAGCTCGAAGAGGTCGTCCCGGCGCCCCGTCACCTGCGCCGAAACGCCGGGCGCGAACTCCAGGCGCCTTCCCGCCTTGGGCGACTTGCTCGCGCGCACGTGCGCGAGCGCCGTGCTCTCGCCGGTGACCCGCTCGACGAGCACCTCCACCTCCCCGCCGGTGTCCTTGCGGCCGCGCAGCCGCGCCTTGATGACGCGCGTGTCGTTGAACACGAGCAGGTCCCGCGCATCGACGAGCGAGGGCAGGTCGCGGAAGGCGAGGTCGCGAAGCGTCCCGCCCGGCTCCACGCGCAGCAGCCGGCTGGCCGCGCGCTCCGGCGAGGGATGCTGGGCGACGAGTTCCGGCGGCAGGGGGTAGTCGAAGTCGGAGAGCTTCACCCCGGGGATTATAATTTCGTCCCGCAGATCGACGAGGCGCCATGACCGCTGGGGAGCAGGAACTGCCGCGCACCGCGGCCGAGCTGGCGGCCGCCTGCGACCGCACGCGGGGCACCGAGGCCGAGAGCATGGCACGCCGTTTCGTGGCCACACACCCTCGCGAGGAGCGGGGATGGCACGTGCTCCTCGCGTGCGTCGAGCAGTGCGGCAACGCCGCCGAGGCCGAGCGGCTGGCGCGGCTGGGCCTTGAGCGCTTCCCCGGGAGCGCGCGGCTTCGGCTCGCGCTCGCCTGCGCGCTGGCCCAACGCGGCCGCCCGCAGGAGGCGGCAAGCCTGCTTCGAGGCCGCGACCTGACGGGAGACGAGGCCCTGCTCCTCGCCGAGCTCGAGCTGGCGAACGACCCCGGCGAGGCGCGGCGGCTCTACGCCGGCCTGCTGGAAGCCTATCCGGCCAGCAACCTGGCCGCCCTCGGGCTGCGCTCGGCGACCGGCCTTTGCGCGGCGCGCCCGCGGCCCCCGGCGATCGGCTTCCTGCTGTCGGAGGACTGGCACCGCTGGATCCAGGAGCCGGTCGCGGAGGCGCTCGATGCCCTCGGCATTCCCCATTTCTTCACCACGAAGCCGTGGATCCTCGGCATGCATCGTCCGCGGGCCGTCGTCCTGTCGTCGCCGGGGCCCTCCCTGGTGAAGGAGCTTCGCGCGCTCGTCCCCGGCGCCCGCCTGGTGAACACGCGCCACGGGATCTCGGTCAACGGCAAGAACTACGGGCTCTACGCCTCGGCCGCCTGCGACCGCGTCTGCGTGAGCAGCGAGCAGCACGCCCGCGAGACGCGCGAGCTCGCGCTGCTGGACGAGGATCGCGTGTGGGCGACCGGGTATCCGCAGATGGACGGGCTGTTCCGCAGCCTGCTCGAGCCGTCCGCGGACAAGGGCGCCCCGCGCGGGCGCCGCGTGCTCTTCGCGCCGACCTTCAATCCCGCGCTGAGCGCCGCCCACCTGGTCGGCGAGGACGCCGTGCCTGCCCTGCGCGGGACGGACGCGACGATCCGCGTCGTTCTGGCGGGGCATCCGCGCCTGCGCAGCGAAGCGCCGCAGCTGGTCGCCGCCTGGAAGCGCCAGGCGGAGACGCTGCCGAACGTGGAGTACTTCGACAGCAGCGCGCGCAACGTCGTGACATTCCTCGCCGAGGCCGACGTGCTGGTCTCCGACGTCTCCAGCGTCGCCACGCAGTACCTGGCGCTCGAGCGCCCCCTCGTCCGCGTGGTCGATCCCGCGCGCGCACGGACGTCGGACGCGTACGCCCCCGACGGCACCGAGTGGGAGCTCCTGCCGGCATCCATCACGGTGACCCGCGCGCAGGACGTGGCGGGCGCCGTCCGGGCGGCGTTGGCCGGGGCCGAACCTGAAGCAATCCGGTCGAACCGCGGGCGCCTGCGCGAGCGCTTCTTCGGCTCCCTCACCGACGGGCGGGCCGGCGAGCGCATCGCGCGGAATCTCGCGCAGCTCCTGCACGCCGGCGAAGGCTAGCGGCACTCCGGAGCGAACCGTGAAGATCACCTACGTGACGACGTGCAAGGGGCGGCTGCACCACCTGGCCCGGACTCTGCCTGCCGCCGCCGGGCAGGCCGGCGTCGATTGCATCGTGGTCGACTACGGGTGCCCGGACGGCGCCGGCGACTGGGTTCGCGAACACCACCCGGGCGTGAAGGTGGTTCGCGTGGCGGACGATCCCGGCTTCAACCTGGCCCGGGCCCGCAACCTCGGCGCGGCGCAGGCGCAGTCGCCATGGCTGGCGTTCATCGACGCCGACGTCCTGCTCGCGCCGGAATTCTTCGCGAACGTCGCGCCCGGCCTCTCCCCGGGACACTACTTCCTGCCCGATTCGGGGGATCCGACCACGATGGGCTCCTGCCTGGTGGAGCGCTCGGCCTTCCTTGCGGCCGGCGGCTACGACGAGGCGATTCGCGGCTGGGGCGGCGAGGACAACGACCTGTACGAGGCGTTGTCGCTGAACGGAGTCCGCCGCGCCTACTACCGCGGGGGCCTGGTCACGCCGATCCGGCATTCCGATGCGGAACGCACGCGCTACCACGGCAACAAGGACATCGAGCGCGCGAGGTGGCTCAACCAGGTCTACCGGGCCATGAAGTTCGACGTGATCCGCCTGCTGTCCCGCATGCCCACCCTCGAGGAAAGGCGCCACCTGCGCGACATGGCCATGCGAATGGTGGAAGAGGCGGCGGCCCCGGGCGATGCGGCAACGCCGACGCAGGTCAACCTGCCGGAGCGGCCGATCCTGTCCCGCTCGGCTTCGCCGGGCGCGCCATTGCCGCGCCTTCGCTGCTCCCTGGTCTACGAGCTCGCCCGGCCCGGCGACGGCCGCGAGGAAGCGCCGCAGGCCACCCCGGACGCCGGGGATCCCGCGCCCGGGTAGGGGTCGTCCTTTATACTTTCGCCTCCTCCCCCGGCCGGGATGGCGGAATCGGTAGACGCAGCGGACTCAAAATCCGCCGGTGGCGACACTGTGAGGGTTCGAGTCCCTCTCCCGGTACCACGAGAGGCGGCAATTGCGCACGGACAGGAACACTTGAGCAAAACCGACTGCCTGGTCCGCCTGCAGGGCGTCACCAAGGATTTCCCGAAGGTCACGACGGGCGGCGACCGGCTGCGCGCGCTCGCCTCGCTCTTCCTCAGCCGCCGCGACGCGCCCCGCTTCCGCGCCCTCGACGCGATCGACCTCGACGTGCGCCGCGGCGAGTCGGTGGGCCTCATCGGCGAGAACGGCGCCGGCAAGTCGACGCTCCTCAAGATCATCGCCCGCGTGACGCGGCCCACGGCGGGCACGGTCGCCATCGACGGGCGCGTCGGCGCGCTCCTGGAGCTCGGCAGCGGCTTCCACCAGGACTACACCGGCCGCGAGAACATCGGCCTCTCCGGCGCCCTCATCGGCCTTTCGCCGCGGGAGATCGCGCGCAAGACCGACGCGATCATCGACTTCGCCGACATCGGGGAGCACATCGACGACCCGATCAAGCACTACTCTTCGGGCATGGTCGTGCGGCTGGGATTCGCCGTGGCCACGGCCCTCGACCCGGACCTGCTCATCACCGACGAGGTGCTCGCCGTCGGCGACGAATCCTTCCAGAAGAAGTGCATCCAGTGGCTCGAGAACTACCGCGCCGGCGGCGGCACCCTGCTCCTGGTCTCGCACAGCATGTACCACATCCAGACGCTGTGCAGCCGCGCCCTCTGGCTGCACCACGGGGCCCAGCGCATGCAGGGGCCGGCGTTCGACGTGACGCGCGAGTACCTCGCGTACCACGAGGCCAAGACCGCGGCCAAGGCCGACGCCCCGCCGCCGCCGCTCGGCTCCACGCCGCGCATCGTCTCCCTCTGGTCCGAGGACGCCGAGGGTCGCCCCCAGGACACCTTCCCCATGGGCGGGACGGCGGTCGCGCAGATCGTCGCCTACGATCCCGACGACCGGCCGCCGGTCGTCCTCGCGGGCATCGCGCGCGTGAACGGCGTGGGGATCAGCGGCGCGCACTCGAACGACTTCGATTTCGTTCCCGCCCGCCTCGCCCCGAACCATTTCGGCTACGCGATCCGCTACGGGCCGCTGGACCTGCTTCCGGGCAAGTACATCTTCCGCGTGCACGCCCTGGACGGCACCGGGCTGCGGCTGTTCGACACCGTCACGTGCGAAATTACGGTGACGGGCGAGGTCCGCGACTACGGCTTCATCCGCCCGCGCCAGGCCTGGCTTCCCGGCCGGGGCGCGCCACTGAAGTAAAATGTCTCCCGGCGGCCGCTTCCGGCCGCCTCTTTCCGAAGGCCCTTTCCGTGAGCGTCATCCCCCTGCGTCCCGTGCACGGCCCCGCGAGCAGCGCGAAGCCCAGGCACATCTTCATGCTCCATTTCGACATCGTCCGCGGCTGCCAGCTTCGCTGCCTCGGGTGCCCGACTCCGGTGATCGAGCCAAAGGTGTACCGGATTCCGGTGGAGGACTTCGCCCGCTGCCTCGCGAACATCGACGTCGAGAAGGTGGCCTACCTGCGGCTGTACCGGGCCGGGGAGCCGCTCCTGCACAAGCAGCTCGCCGCGCTCGTGGAGCAGATCCCGAAGCAGCGCTGGAAGGCCTCGATCGTCGAGATCAGCACGAACGCGCAGTGGGTCGACTGGGCGCAGTTCGAGGAAGCCATGCGCCTGGAGGTGGTGAACCGGCTGGTCGTCAGCTGCGACGGCGACGGCACGCCGGAGGAATACGAGCGCCTGCGCCCGCCCTCGAAGTGGGAGAAGCTCATGGAGTTCCTGGAGCGGGCCCGGGTGATCCGCGACCGCTGGGCGCCGGGTATGCACCTGGGCACGCGCACCATCGTGCGCACCCGCTCCGACGCGCAGCGCTGGGAGCAGCTCCTGCGGCCCCTCGGGTGGACGCCCGAGTTCCGCAAGTGGATGGCGTTGCCGGAGGCGAAGGAAAACCTCACGGGACGCGCGGTCGTGGTGCCCCGCGGCCACTGCGTGTACATCGCGGACGCCGAGGAGTTCGTGCACAAGGCGTGGTTCGGCGAGATGAACCAGCTCTACATCGACGGCGACGGCACGGTCGTTCCCTGCTGCGTGCACCCGCACGCGGCGGTGCTGGGCGACCTGCGGACCGAGCGCTACAGCGACATCCTGGCCGGGGAGCGCCGCCGCAAGATGATGGCGGCGATGGCCTCGAGCCGGGCGACCATGAGCGTGTGCGGCGTGTGCGACGTGGGTCCCGTCGGCAGGGAAGGCCCCTCGTACTGGAGCACCTTCGCCTACTGGAACCCGGAGAAGCCGGAGCTTCCCGAGGGCTGATCGCCGCGCGCGTCCCGGCCCCCGGCCGCAGTCACCGCAACCGGCCGTCGGGTCCGCGGCGATACAGGCCCTCCTCGGTCGCGACGAAGTCGACGGGGATGTCCCAGTCCTGCGGGTGGATCGTCTCCATGCGCGCGATCTCGTAGGTGACGCCGATCACGCGCGGGCGCGCCGCGAGGCCCGCGAGCGTGCGGTCGAAGAAGCCCGCGCCGTATCCCAGCCGGTAGCCCCCCGCGTCCCACCCGTTCATGGGCAGGAGCACCGTGTCCGGGATCACCTCTCGCGAATCGAGGGGGTACGGGATCTTCATCGCGCCCTCGGCGAGCCGAACGCCGGGATGCCACTCCCGGAAGGCGAGGGGCGTGCGCGGGGCCACCACGACCGGCAGCGCCGTGGTCGCGCCGCGCTCGCGCAGCCGGCGGCCGAGGTAGCGCGGGTCGTATTCCGCGAGCACGGGCCAGCAGAACGCCACCACGCCGCGGGCCAGGTCCGGGAAGGCGGCCTCCAGGCGCGCGTCGATCGCCTCGCGCCAGAGGGCCAGCGTGGCGGGATCGACCGCCGTGCGCGCGGCGATGAGCCGCTGGCGCTCGAGCTTGCGCCAGTTCCTCAGTTCCTCGGGGTTCATCGGGACGTCCATCGCGAAGGCGCCAGTCTAGCAGCGCCCCGCCGGGCCTTTCCGATACACTCGGCGCGGTCAGCGGCCCGCCGGCCGCGCCCGCCCCGGAGCCACGCCATGCGCAAGGTCCTGCTCATCTTCAGCGAACTCACCGACGGCGACGTGGAGTGGCTCTCCAAGGCGGGCGAGCGCATCCACCTCGATGCCGGCACGACCCTGGTGCCCCTGGGCGCCCGCGTCGAGAACATCTGGTTCGTCCTCGACGGCGCGCTCTCGGTGCACACGGCCGCAGGCGCCCAGCTCGCCCTCATGGGCTCCGGGGAGGTCGTGGGCGAGATGTCGCTCGTGGACCCGGCGCCCACGGCGGTCTCCGTGCGCGTGGCGAGCGACGCGACGCTGCTGCGCATCTCGGACGCCACGGTCAGGGCCAAGCTCTCCGGGGACCCGCCCTTCGCCGCCCGCTTCTACCGCGCGCTCTGCGTCTTCCTCGCGAGCCGCCTGCGCAGCACGACGCGGCGCATGGGCTACGGCAACGACGCGGAGGACGTGGAGGCCAAGGACGAGCTCACCGACGACCTGCTGGACAACGTCCACCTGGCCGGCGCCCGCTTCGACCGCATGCTCAAGCGCCTGGCGGGCTGAGGAGCCGATGGCCGCGCCGGACAACTCGATCTTCCGCAAGGCCGCGCTCGAGCGCCTGGCCTCGCCCGAGCGCCTGGACGCGCGGCCGCGCCTGCCGGCCTATCCGAAGGCGCTCGCCGCGGCGATCGCCCTGCTGGCCGTCGCCGTGGCCGCGTTCGCCGCATGGCTTCGGTAGCCGCGCAATCTGCCGTGAAGGCGGCCGCCTCGCGGCTGCCCGATTCGCCCGTCGCGCGCGTCCCGACGATCCTGCAGCTCGAGGCTGTCGAGTGCGGCGCCGCCGCCCTCGCGATGGTGCTCGCCCACCACGGCCGCCACGTCCCGCTGGAAGTCCTGCGCTCCGAGTGCGGCGTGACGCGCGACGGCAGCAAGGCGGGCGGCATCCTGCGCGCCGCGCGCGGCTTCGGGCTCGTCGCGCGCGGCTTCCGCAAGGAGCCCGCGGAGCTCGCGAGCCTCGCGCTGCCGGCGATCGTCTTCTGGAACTTCAACCACTTCGTGGTCCTCGAGGGCTTCCAGGGCGGCGAGGCCCTGCTCAACGACCCCGCCATGGGCCGCCGGCAGCTGGACGCCGCGGCCTTCGACGAGGGGTTCACGGGCGTCGTCCTCACCTTCGAGAAGGGGCCCGACTTCGCGCCGGGAGGCGAGCCGCCCTCGGTGCTGCGCTCGCTGTCGCGGCACCTCGCCGGGCTCGGCGTGCCGGTGACGGTCGCGGTGGCCCTGGGCCTCGCCCTCGTGGCGCCGGGGCTCGCGCTGCCCTGGCTCATGGGGCGGTTCGTGGACGAGGTGCTCGCCGCGCGCCTGCCGGGCGTGGCCGAGACGCTGCTCGCGGGACTTCTCGCGGCCGCGCTCGCGAGGGGAATGCTCTCGTGGCTGCAGGCGCGGGTGCTCACGGCGGCGTTCACGCGCGCCGCGCTCGCCTCCGCCGGGCGCTTCTTCGCGCACGCGCTCTCGCTGCCGATGGACTTCTTCGTGCAGCGCTCGCCCGGCGAGATCGCCTCGCGCGTGGACCTGAACGAGGAGGTCGCCGAGACCGTCTCCGCCGACCTCGCGCAGCTCGTGCTGGACCTCGTCACCGCCGTCTTCTTCCTCGCGCTCATGCTGCGCCTGGACGCGGGCCTCACGGCGCTGGTCCTCGCCTGCCTCGCCTGCGAGCTCGCGGCGCTCAGGGCCATCACCCGGCGCATGGAGGGCGTCTCGCAGCGCCTTTCCGTGCAGGCCGGCAAGCTCTCGGGCATGGCCACGGGCGGCCTCGCCAACATCGAGAGCATCAAGGCCGGCGGCCAGGAAGGCGCGCTCTACCTGAAGTGGCTGGGCCTGCAGGTGCAGTTCGCCAACACCGCGGTCGAGTCGCAGCGGGCCACGCTCGGACTGATGCAGGTGCCTGCCCTGGCGGGCCTCGTCGCGCAGCTGGGCGTGCTGGGCCTGGGCGTGACGCGAATCATGCAGGGCGGCGGGTTCAGCGTCGGCGACCTGGTGGCCTTCCAGGTCCTGCTGGCCGGGTTCGCCGCGCCGGTGCACGCGCTCTTCTTCGCCGCGCGCAAGGTGCAGGGGCTTCGCGGCGACCTGGCGCGCATCGACGACGTGCTCAACCACGCCGCCGAGCCGGGCGTGGCGGTGACCGACAGCCCGCCCTCCGCCGTCTCCGGGGCGCGCCCGCGCTCGCTCGAGTTCCGCGACGTGACCTTCGGCTACGCGAAGGGCGGGCCGCCTCTCGTCGAGGGCTTCAGCCTCAAGGTCGAGAGCGGGCGGCGGGTGGCGCTCGTGGGCGCCTCCGGCTCGGGAAAGTCGACCGTCGCGCGCCTGGCGGCGGGGCTCTACCGCCCGTGGAGCGGCGAGATCCTCTTCGACGGCCTGCCGCGCGAATCCTACGTGCGCGACGAGCTCGCGCGCGCCGTGGCCTACGTGGACCAGGACGTGGTGCTCTTCGAGGGAAGCGTGCGCGACAACCTCACGATGTGGGACCCGGCCGCCGAGGACGACGTGATCCGCGCGGCGGCGCGCCACGCCGCCATCGACGAGGAGGTCGGCCGGCTCCCGGGCGGGCTCGAGGCTCCCCTGCAGGAAGGGGCGCGCAACCTCTCCGGCGGCCAGCGCCAGAGGATCGAGATCGCGCGCGCGCTCGCCCGCGGCCCCTCGATCCTCGTCCTCGACGAGGCCACGAGCGCCCTGGATCCGGCGACCGAGTCAGTGGTCGAGGAGAACCTGCGCAAGCGCGGCACCACGTGCCTCGTGATCGCGCACCGCCTGTCCACGGTGCGCGACGCCGACGAGATCCTCGTGCTGGAAGGCGGCCGGGTGGTCGAGCGCGGCCGCCACGACGAGCTCGCCGCCATCGCGGGCGGGCGCTACGCCGCGCTCGTGGCGGGCGAGGCAGGAGCCGCCTGATGGCCGACCCCGGCGTCGCCTTCCGCTCCACCACGCTCTCGGGCGCGCTCTCGATCCTGGCCGGCCCGCTCGGCGTGCGGCGCGTGGCGCAGACGCACGACGCGAACGACGAGGCCACCGCCATCGAGGAATCCGCTCTGGCGCACGGCCTTCGCTCGCGGCGCGTGCTGCTCGACGGGCGCTGGTGGGCCGAGGGCGGCACGCCGATGCTCGCGCGCGTGGCCGAGCGGCGCCAGATGCCGCGCGAGGCCGACGCCGCGGCCGTCGCGGGGGCCACCGGCTGGGTCGCGCTCGTGCCGCGGCCGCTCGCGGGCTACCGCATGGTGGCCCTCGATCCCGCCGGCGGGCCGCCGATCGAGTGGCCCGTGGACGAGGAGACCGCCCGCCGGCTCTCCCCCTTCGCCTACGCCTTCCACCGCACCTTCGAGCCGCGTCCCCTCGGCACGCTCGACGTGCTGCGCTTCGCCCTGTCGCACACGCGCGCCGACGTGGGCGTGATCGTCGTCACGGGACTCGCCGCGGTGCTCGCGGGCCTGCTCACGCCGGTTGCCACGGGGCGCCTCATCGACCGCGCCATTCCCGCGGGCTCGGCCTCCATGACCCTCGCGATCGTCGCCGGCCTGGCCGCGGCGGGCCTCGCGGCCCTCGCCCTCGACGTGCTGCGCACCCTCGCCGTGCTGCGCTTCGAGGCGCGCACCTCGGTCGCGATCCAGGCGGCCGTCCTGGACCGCGTGATCGGCGCTCCGGCGCGCTTCTTCCGCGCCTTCTCGAGCGGCGACCTCGCGATGCGGCTGGGTGCCGTGAACACCGTGCAGCGCACCGTCACCGGGGCCTCCATCGGCGCCTTCGTCACGGCCATCTTCCTCAGCGCGAACGCCGCGCTCATGCTCGCCTACAGCCCGGAGCTCACCGTCGCGGCGCTGGGCGTGGTCGGCGTGGCGGCGATCCTCTCGGCCACCCTGGGCGCGGCCCGGCTCACCATCGGGCGGCGCATCGAGGCTGCCGACGGCAAGCTCTCGGCGATGTCGTTCGAGTACTTCGCCGGCATCGCCAAGCTGCGCGCCGCCGCCGCCGAGTCGCGGGCGTTCGCCAACTGGCTCGCGCGCTACCGCGAGTTCCGCGGGCTCAGCCAGCGCAGCGCCGCCCTCGCCAACCTGGAGTCCGTGCTGCTGGGGATCCTGCAGCCCGCGGCGGCCATCCTGGTCCTCTACCTCGCCTGGCGCCTCGCGGAAGCCCCGGCCGCGCACGCGCTCTCGGTGGGCGAGTTCGTCGCCTTCCAGGCGGCGATGTTCGGGCTGCTGGGCGGCGTGAACGGCATGGTCTCCACCGCCATCGACCTGGCGGCGCTCGCGCCGGTGTGGGAGCGGGCCAAGCCCATCCTCGCCACGCCGCCGGAGGACAGCGTGCGCGGCAAGATCCGCCACGAGCCGGAGGGCGCGATCGATTTCGTGGGCGTGTCCTTCGCCTACCCCGGCGGCCCCGAGGTGCTCGAGGGCATAGACCTCTCGGTGCGCCCGGGCGAGTTCGTGGCGATCGTGGGCGCGAGCGGCTCGGGCAAGTCGACGCTGCTGCGCCTGCTGCTGGGCTTCGAGTTCCCCGGCCGCGGCACCGTGCGTTTCGACGGGCGCGTGCTGCAGGCGCTGGACCTCAAGTGCCTGCGCGCGCGGATCGGCACCGTGCTGCAGGGCGGGCGCCTGTGGGCGGGCGACATCCTCGCCAACATCGTCGGCGCCACGAGCCTCACGGTGGACGACGCGTGGGAGGCGGCGCGCGCCGCCGGGCTCGCCGCCGACATCGAGGCGATGCCCATGGGGATGTACACGCTCGTGGGAGAGGGGGTGAGCACGCTCTCCGGCGGCCAGCGCCAGCGCGTGCTCATCGCGCGCGCCCTCGTGGGCAGGCCGCGCATCCTCCTGCTGGACGAGGCGACGAGCGCGCTCGACAACCTGTCGCAGGCGGCGGTGCTGGAGACGCTGGAGGGGCTGGACGCGACGAGGGTGGTCATCGCGCACCGCCTTTCGACGGTGCGCAATGCAGACCGGATCGTGGTCCTGGAAAAGGGCCGGATCGTCCAGGTGGGGACGTTCCGGGAGCTGGCCGCCGTCCCGGGCCCCTTCGCCGCGATGCTTGCGCGGCAGGTGGCCTGAAGCGGCAGCCGGGTGCCGCGCTAGTTCTTCTTCGTCGCGCCGTCCGCGGAGGCGATCTGCGTGCCGGAAAGGGGCGGCTCGCGCTTGGCGGTGACCGTGACCTTGTCGAGCTTCACCACGTTCTGCGGCTGCTCGCGCTTGGCCGTGACGGTGATCTTCTCGAGCTTCACGACCTGCTGGCCGCCGGACACGTTGTCGAGCTGCTGGTCCGAAAGCTCGCCTTCGGGCTGGGTGACCGGTTTCTGATCTTTGTTCGACATGGCAATCTCCTCGACTCAAGTCCGTTGCAGACCGGGCTTCCCGCCCGGAGCGAAAGCAAGATAGCACGCTTTCGATGAAGCGAATCCTAGCGGGAGGCGCCCCGGCCGGCTCCGGCCCATTCGGCGGGCGGGATGCGGAATATTCCGCACAACCTTCCCCGGGGCGGGGTCCCGGGAGGTAGGCCGAGTCCTCAGGCCGTGGCCAGGACGGTGACGGCCAGGGCGTTGGCGGCCACGACCGCCCAGCCTACGTGCTTGAGTTTGCGGGGGGAAAGGGCCAGCCGGTTCACGGCGACCACCCCCGCCAGGGGCAGGCAGGCGGCCAGGGCCACCGTGCGCCAGCCCGGCACCCACACCCAGGCCGCGAGGGCACCCAGGAGGGCCAGGCGGGCGGTCCAGGTGGCCGCCGGCACGACCCAGGGGGTGGCCCCGGTGACGCGCGACTTGATGGCGTGCACCGCCAGGGTGGCGCTCACGGTGACGGCGAACCACAGGACGGGGGGGCCCCAGAGCGCGGGGCCGGAAACGCCCGCGGCCGCCGCCACGGGAAGGTGCATCGCGGAGAAGGCGGCGCCGGCGACCACTTCCCCCGGCAGCGTCTTCAGGTTCTTCGAAAGCACCACCGGGACGAGCCCCAGGGCGAGGACGGCCGGGACCAGGGCGAGAGCGCGCGCCTGCGCCGGCGCGAGCCACAGGGCGGCGAGGCCCGCGGCGATGCCCAGCCCCCCGAGCAGCGCGAGGCTGCGGCGCGCGCCGGAGGCGAGCTCCTGCTGCGCGCGCTTGCCGCGCACCCCCAGCAGGACCACCAGCGGCTCGTTGGCCAGGAAAAGGAGGACCGCCGCCGCGACGAAGAGCCAGGCCGCGGCGCCGGGCGAGCCCAGGATGAGGCCGGAGAGAAGGGGAAAGCCCAGCTCGGCGTAGGCGCCGTGCTCGCGCGGCAGAAGGTGCTTGTTCATGGCACCTTCCACCATACCGTTTCGGCCCGATCCCGCAACCCGTCCCGTCAAGCCTGGCGGGGCGGGCGTTCAGGCGACGCGGGTCAGCTCCCCGGGCCGTGGCGGTGCGCCTGCGGCATCTTGCGCAGCTGCTCGCGCTGCTCCTTGGTGAGCAGGGCCTCGGCCTTGGCGCGCGCCTCGAGCCGCGACTCGAACATCTGCTTGCGCACGGCCGCGCCCTCGTCGTAGAGCTTGCGCGCCGCGGCCGCGTCCAGTTCCGGGGCGCTGCGCAGGTCCTGCCCTTTCCAGCGGATCTCGCGCATCGAGCCCATCAGGGCGTGGTTCCTGCGCTGCACTTCGCGGCGCAGCTCGGTCACCTTGGCGCGCTGCTCGGGGGTGAGATCGAGCGCCTCGATCGCGGCGAGGCCCGGGCCCCGCGCCATGTCGTCGCCCATCATTCCGCCGCCGTGCATGCCGCCCTGGCCGTGCCTCATGCCCTTGCCACCCATGCCCTGCCCCATCATCGGGCAATCCTGCTGCTGGCCCATCCCGGGACCCATGCCGCGGCCGCCCATCATGCCCGGTCCCATGCCCTGCCCCATCTGGGCGAAGGCAAGGGTGGAAAGGGTCGCCGCGGCGAGGGCGGCGAGCGCGAATCGGGTTCTCATGGCCATGCTCCTGTCGGAAGTATGGGAAAAGCATAGGCGCGCCACGCCATGAAGCGAAGCGAGGATTGGCAACAATTTGTGTCCATCGAAACAGGTCCCGGGCACGGCCGAAGGCCGCGATAATGCCGGTACCGTGAC
>JBGARD010000012.1:0-76285 GCA_044230355.1 Usitatibacteraceae bacterium
GAAGAAGATCGCCGAGCTGGAGACCGTGGAGCACTGGCTCAAGGCGAACCTCCACATGCTGCAGCTCTCCATCAAGAGCCTCGAGTACCAGCGCCAGATGGTGAAGGGCGGCGAGCGCATGCGCGCCGCGATGGAGGAAGGCCGGGACGACGGCGGCGGCGAGGCCCCCAACCCCGCGATGTGGGCCTGGAACATGATGGCCCAGGCCGGCACCGACGCGGCCGAGGCCATGGGCCGCGCGGTGGAAGCCGCGGGCGAGGCGGCGGGCGAAGCCGCGCAGCCGGCCCCGAAGCCGAAGTCACGAAGGAAGAAGCAGCCCGGCTAGTCGCGGTTGTTCGGGCAGCCGGCGCAGGAGATCTTCTTCCCTTCGCCGTCGTGGACTGCCGGGCCGCCGCAGGAGCCGCGCAGGCACCGCCCCGTCATGCGCGAGCCCAGCGCCATCGCGCCCACCGCAAACGCGACGAACACGAAGGTAACCACGAAGACCGCGACGAGGGTCGAGCCGTCCATGGGCGTCAGGCAGTCACGCGGGCGGCGCCCAGCTTCGCGAACGCCGGCGTCTGGCGGTCGACGAGCCTGCCACCGTGGCCGCGCTCGATGAAGAAGGCAGCCATGCCTTTTTCGACCGCGTAGGCGTATCCCCGTTCCGCGCCCATCACGAAGAGCGCCGTGGCCATCGCATCGGCCCAGGCGCAATCCTTCGCGACGACGGTGACCGAGGCGAGGCTGCCGCGCACCGGCTCGCGCGTGGCCGGGTCGATCTCGTGCGAGTAGCGCCGGCCGCCCTCCTCGAAGTAGATGCGGTAGTCGCCGGAGGTGGCCATCGAGAGCCCGTCGAGCGGCACCACGAGGTAGGCCTGCTGACCGGCCACGTCCGGGCGCTCGATGCCGACCCGCCAGGGCTTGCCCTCGGCATTTCGGCCGCGCACGCGCACTTCGCCGCCGGCCTCCACGAGGTAGTCGGTCGCGCCCAGCGCCTCGAGCGCGCGCGCGGCGAGATCCACACCGTATCCTTTGGCGATGCCGGAGAGGTCCGCACGAACACCGTCGCGGGACTTCGCCAGCGATCCCGCGCCCGGGTCCACCGAGACGGCGCGCCAGTCGATGCGCGATGCCACTGCCGCGAGCTCTTCGGCGGAAGGGATGCGCCGCGCCTTGGACGGCCCGAAGCCCCAGGCGTCCACCGCCGGGGCCACCGTCACGTCGAAGGCGCCGTCCGTGGCAGCGCTGACTTCGCGGGCCAGCGCGAACACTTCCAGCGTCTCGCGCGAGACGGCGACCGCCTTGCCGGCGGGGGCCGCGTTGAAGCGCGCGAGTTCGGACGAATCGAGATAAGTGCTCATGCGCCGAACCACGCCCTCGAGCGCGGCGGCGACGGCCGCCGAGGCCTTCGATGCGAGCGATTCCGCGAGCGGGCCCGCGAGCTTCGCGTTCCACACGGTGCCCATCGCGGGGCCCTGGAAGGCGGCCAGCGGCCGGGCGGCGAGGCCGGGGGATTCGCCGCAGCCGGCGAGGAGCGCGGTGGCGCCTAGCGCCTTGACGAGGGTGCGGCGGCGGGGCGACAGGAGGGTGTCCATGGCTTCTTTCCTTCGCAGATCAGGTGCCCGGCCCGCCCGCGAGGCGCACGGCCGCTTCGAAGCGGCCTTCCCCGTGGCGGATGAGCTGGTAGGCGAGGTCGCGCATCGAGACGATGCCGTGCAGGTGCGGGCCGTCCATCACCACCAGGTGGCGGTGGCGGTGGACGTACATGAGGGCGAGCGCGGCCTCGAGCGTGGTGCCCGGGGTGACGAAGTGCACGTCGCGCGTCATCACGAGCGAAAGCGGCGTCTTGCGCGGGTCGAGCCCGGCGCGGACGACCCGCATCATCACGTCGCGCTCGGTGAAGATGCCGGCGAGCAGGCGGTCCTCGGTACTCACGACGAGCGCGCCGATGTCGTACTTGCCCATCTCCTCGACGGCCTCCGCCACGCTCGCCGAGGCCTGGATCGTGTAGAGCTGGTCCATCCCCCGGTCGCCCAGGGCCTGAAGCACGGTCATCACCGTCATCGTCCTTCTCCTCGCCGCGTCAGCTGCCGAAATCGTCGAGCATGATGTTCTCACGCTCCACGCCGAGATCGAGCAGCATGTTGATCACGGCCTTGGTCATGGGCCCCGGGCCGCACATGTAGTACTCGATGTCCTCCGGCGCCGGGTGGTTCTTCAGGTACTCCTCGAGGAGCACCTGGTGGATGAAGCCGGTGTAGCCCTTCCAGTTGTCCTCGGGCAGGGGCTCGGAGAGCGCCAGGTGCCACTGGAAGTTGGGGTGTGCCTTCGCGATGGCGTCGAACTCGTCCTGGTAGAACGCCTCCTTGAGGCTCCTGGCGCCGTACCAGTAGGTGGCCTTCCTCTTCGTGTGCAGGCGGTGGAACTGGTCGAAGATGTGGGAGCGCATCGGTGCCATGCCGGCACCGCCGCCCACGAAGCACATCTCGGCCTCGGTCTCGCGCGCGAAGAATTCGCCGAAGGGCCCGGAGACCGTGACCTCGTCGCCCGGCTTCAGGTTGAAGATCCACGAGCTCATGATCCCGGGCGGGATCTCCTCCTTGTAGCCCGGGGGGAAGGCGATGCGGATGGTGAAGAGGAGGATGCCCTTCTCGAGGGGATAGTTCGCCATCGAGTAGGCGCGCGTGACCGTATCGGTGCACACCGACTTGAAGCGCCAGAGGTCGAACTTGTCCCAGTCGACGCGGAAGGGCTCCTCGATCGCGAAGTCCTTGAACGAGAAGTGGTGCGGAGGGCACTCGATCTGCACGTAGCCGCCGGCGCGGAAGGGCACCTCCTCGCCCTCCGGGAGCGCGAGCTTGAGCTCCTTGATGAAGGTGGCCACGTTGCGGTTGGAGACCACGCGGCACTTCCACTTGCGCACGCTGAAGACCTCGGGGGCGATCTCGATCTCCATGTCGCCCTTCACCTTCACCTGGCAGGCGAGGCGGCAGCCGCGCTTGGCCTCGCCGCGGGAGATGTAGCCGGTCTCGGTGGGCAGCAGGTCGCCGCCGCCCGACTTCACGATCACCTCGCACACGCCGCAGGCGCCCTTCCCGCCGCAGGCGGAGGGGATGAAGATGCCGCTGTCGGCGAGCTTGTTGAGCAGCGTCCCGCCCGCGGGGACCCGGAGGGCCTTGTCGGGATCCTCGTTGACGGTGATCGTGACGTCGCCCGTGGCCACGAGCTTCGAGCGCGCGGCCATGAGGACGAAGACCAGCGCCAGGATGATCGCGGTGAACATGGCGACGCCGAGGACGATTTCGGTCATGGCGGCGCCCTAGAGCTGTATCCCGGAAAAGACCATGAACGCGACCGAGATGAGCCCCGCCGTCACGAAGGTGATGCCCAGGCCCCTCAGCCCGGCCGGGACGTTCGAGTAGGCGAGCTTCTCGCGCACCGCCGCCATGGCCACGATCGCGATGGCGAATCCCAGCCCGGAGCCGATCCCGAACACGACGCTCTCCCCGAGGGCGTAGTCGCGCTCCTGCATGAAGAGCGACCCGCCCAGGATCACGCAGTTCACCGCGATGAGCGGCAGGAAGACGCCGAGGGTGTTGTACAGCGCGGGGGCGTACTTCTCCACCGCCATCTCGACCACCTGGGTGGCCGCGGCGATGGTGCCGATGAAGAGGATGAAGGCGAGGAAGGTGAGGTCCACCTTGGCGAGGGCGGGCGAGATCCAGCCGAGCGCCCCCTCCTTGAGGAGGTGGGTGAGGATCAGGTTGTTGAGCGGCACCGTGAGCACCTGCACGAACACCACGGCGACGCCCAGCCCGAAGGCCGTCTCCACCTTCTTCGAGCACGCCAGGAACGAGCACATGCCCAGGAAGAAGGCGAGCGCCATGTTCTCGAGGAAGATCGAGCGGATGGCGATGTTGAGGTAGTGTTCCATGAAGCTATTCCTTGTCCTGCAGCTCGGGCTTCAGGGTCTTCAGCAGCCAGATGAGCCCGGCGATGATGAACAGGGCCGACGGCGCGAGCAGCATCATGCCGTTGGGCACGTACCAGCCGCCGTCCTTGGCGAGCGGCAGGACCACGAAGCCGAAGACCTTGCCCGCGCCCAGGAGCTCCCGGATGAAGCCGGTGAGCACGAGGACGAGCCCGTAGCCCAGCCCGTTGCCGATGCCGTCCAGCGCCGAGGCGAGGGGCGGGTTCTGCATCGCGTAACCCTCCGCGCGGCCCATCACGATGCAGTTGGTGATGATGAGGCCCACGAAGACCGAGAGCTCCAGGGACAGCTCGTAGAGCGTCGCCTTGAGGATCTGGTCGAAGACGATCACCAGCGAGGCGATGATGGACAGCTGCACGATGATGCGGATCGAGCCGGGCGTGTGATTGCGCACCAGGCTCACCGCCACGTTCGCGAGCATCGTCACCACCAGCACGCCCGCCGTCATCACCAGCGCCTTGTCGATGCGCGTGGTCACCGCGAGGGCCGAGCAGATGCCCAGCACCTGCACGCCGATGGGGTTGTTGGCGAGGATGGGCGCGAGGAACGCCTCGCGCTCGCGCTTGCCGATGGTGGGCGTGGCGCTCATGCGGTCCCTTTCTCGCGGAAGCGCTTGAGGAACTTCCCGTAGCCGTCGTCGGAGAGCCAGAACCTCGTGAGGCGCGTGATGGCGTTGCTGGTGATGGTGGCGCCCGACATGCCGTCGACTCTGAAGGGGTCCTTGTCGGGCGGGCCGGCCTGGCCCTTGATCACCGCGATGGCCGGAAGGCCCGCGCTGTCGTAGGCGTGGCGCCCCTTCCAGAGGGCCTGCCAGGCCGGATTGCCGATCTCCCCGCCCAGCCCCGGCGTCTCCTTCTGGTCGTAGTAGGTGAGGCCGCGCACCGTGATCCCGTCGCGGTCGATGGCGAGGAAGCCGTAGACCGTCCCCCACATCCCCAGGCCCTCGATGGCGATGACCACCTGCTCCACCTGGCCGCCCTTCATCACGAAGTAGGCGAGGCCGTATTTCGGCAGGCGCCCGATGCCGGCGTTGTTCGGGGGTGCCGCGCGGCTCGTCCCGGGATCGTTGCGCGCGGCGCGCTGGTCGTAGGCGCGCGCGTCCAGCTTCCCCTCGGGCGCGAGCTCGCCCGTGGCGAGGTCCACGAGGCGCGCCTTGATGTCCTTCTCGAAGTACCTCTCCACCTCGCCGATCGTGACGTCCTGGCCGGGCTTCGCGAGGCCGGCGGCGAAGAGCACGTTCTTCTCCATGTAGAGGCGCGCGTTGGCCTTCTGCCTCGGCTGCAGCGACACCGCCGCCACCGACACCATCAGCGCGCAGACCACGCAGACGGCCGCGGCGAACAGGAACGTGTAGCGGGGCGAATCAAGCTTCGCCATGTCCGCCTCCCCGGCGCTTGCGCCGGCCGATGTTCGCCTTCACGAAGAAGTAGTCGATGAGCGGGGCCATCACGTTCATGAAGAGGATCACGAGCATCATGGACTCGGGGTAGGCGGGGTTCACCACCCGGATCAGCACCACGAGGGCGCCGATGAGGAAGCCGTAGATGAGCTTGCCCGTCTCCGCGAACGGGGAGGTCACCGGGTCGGTCGCCATGAACGCCACGCCGAAGGCCCAGCCGCCCAGGACCATGTGCCACCAGAAGGGCACCTCGTACCACGGGTTGGTGGCCGAGCCGATGGCGTTGAGCAGGCTCGCCATGGCGGCGGTGCCCGCGACGCAGCCCGCCATCGTCCGCCAGGAGCCCACCTTCGTCGCCACGAGGAAGATCGCGCCCAGGAGGCAGGCGAGCGCCGAGGTCTCGCCGAGGCTCCCCTTCTCCAGGCCGACGAACGCGTTCCACCAGGAGAGCCCCTGCTGGTCGAACGGCGTGGTCATCTGGCGCAGCTGCGCGAGGAGCGTGGCGCCGGAGTACCCGTCCACGGCCGCGGCCGGCGCGACCGCCGCCCAGACCTGGTCGCCGGAGATGTCGCCGGGATAGGCGAAGAACACGAACGCGCGCGCGGCGAGGGCCGGGTTGATGAAGTTCATGCCCGTGCCGCCGAACACTTCCTTCGCCACCACCACCCCGAAGCTGATGCCGAGCGCGGCCTCCCACAGGGGCAGCGTGGGCGGGCAGATGAGCGGGAAGAGCATGCCGGTCACGAAGAAGCCCTCGTTCACCTCGTGGCGGCGGACGATCGCGAAGAGCACCTCCCACGAGATGCCCACGACCATCGTGACGATGTAGAGCGGCAGGAAGTAGAGCGCGCCGTGGAACACATTCCCGAGGAAGCTCTCCGGCGAATAGCCCACGCCGGCGAAGCGCATCACGTCGTGCCGCCAGCCCTCCAGCGAGGCGGCCTTCGCCGGGTCGATGCCGAGGTTCGCCTGCAGGCCCGTGTTGTACATCGCCATGAAGATGCACGGCAGCATCGCGATGATCACGAGCATCATCATGCGCTTCAGGTCCAGGGCGTCGCGCACGTGCGTGGCGCCGCGGGTCACCGACGAGGGCGTGAGCGCGAAAGTGTCCGCGGCCTCGAAGAGCGCGTGGAACTTGTGCAAGGGCTTGCCCGGCCCGAACGGCCGGCCCGCCTTCTCGAGGAGCTTCTCGAGGGCGTTCACGTCACGCTTCCTTCTCGAGCCGGTGCAGCATGTCGCGAAGCAGCGGCGCGTAGTCGTTCTTGCCCGGGTCGGCGTACGTGCACAGGGCGAGGTCCTCCTCGTCGAGCTCGAGTGCGCCCAGCGCCTCGGCGCGCTCGATATCCCGGGAGAGAAGCGAGCGCAGCAGGTGCGTGGCCATGATGTCCAGGGGCATCACGGCCTCGTGGGTGCCCATGGGCACCATCGCGCGGTGCGACCCGTTGGTCGTGGTGGTGAGGCCGAGCCTGCGCCCGCGCGCGAGGGCGCCCAGCACCACGTTCGCCACGCTGAACTTTTCGCTGCCCGGCGCGATCCAGCCCAGCAGCTCGCGGCCGCGCCCTTCGGGCAGCGCGCTTACCTGCTGGTGGTAGCGGCCGAGGAAGCCTTCCGCCTCGCCCAGCGCCGTCCGGCCGTCGAGGACGGAACCGGAGACCACGCGCTGCTCGCCGGCGGCGAGCTCGCCGGCCGTGAGCTCGGTGACCGAGGCGCCCAGGCGCGTGCGAAGGAGCCTCGGGCGCGCGGCGCCCGGCCCGCCCAGGGAGACGACGCGCGTGACGTCGAGCTTGCCGGTCGCGAGCAGGTGCCCGATGGCGGCGACGTCCTGCGCGCCCAGGTGCCAGACGCTGCGGCCGTGGCCCGCGGGGTGCAGGAAGTGGATGTGCGTGCCGGCGTTGCCCGCCGGGTGCGGCCCCGCGAATTCCTCGATGGCGATGCGATCGCCTCGGGGCACGCGAACCTCGGAGCCGGGGGCGCGGCAGACGAAGACGGTGCCCGGGGTCAGGTCGCGAAGGGCGAGGATGCCGCGCGCGTAGTCCTCCTCGCGCCCGGCGAGCGCCACTTCCACGCGCGGGGCGAGGGGGCGCGTGTCCATGGCGGTGACGAAGATCGCCTGCGGCACCGCGTCGGGCGCCGGCACGCGGCTGAAGGGCCGCGCACGGAACGCCGTCCACAGGCCGGATTCGAGCAGGAGCGCGCGCAGCGCCGCGCCATCACCCTCGGCGGGCGGCGCCCCGTTCCAGCCCTGGAAGGCGACCTGCTGCCCCGGGCCGTCGTCGGGGGCGACCTCGATCACCAGGGAGACGAACGCGCGCTTGTCGCCGCGATGGATGGCCTCCACCCGGCCCGCGGCAGGCGCCGTGTGGCGCACGCCCGGCAGCTTCTTGTCCTCGAGGACCGGCTGGCCGCGCAGCACCGCGTCGCCGGGCTGCACGAGCATCGTGGGCTTGAGCCCGACGTAGTCGGCCCCCAGCAGGGCCACGCGGGACACGGCGGGACCGGCCTCGATCGACTGGACCGGGGTGCCGGAAATCGGGAGATCCAACCCGCGCTTGATCGTGTGCATCGTCCTGGAGGGCCATTGCGGCGTGCAATGGCCGGAGCCTCGCCGTCCAGAGGCAAGGGTAGGGGAGTGGGACCAAGGGCCATTGACGTGAATCAACCTGCGGGAGGCCCTTATGCCCGGCGGGGGTGGGGTCGGGGTGGTTGCCCTCTTTTTTCGATTGGGACCGAGTGAACTTGCGCAGGGCGTCATTCCCTGGGGCGGCGAGACATAGGCGAGGGTGACGCCCCTTGGGCCACCGTGAGTCGGTCCCAATCGAAAAGAAGAGGACAACCACCCCGACCCCGACGCCTCTTCGTTCACCGGCGTGCCACCTCGGGCGGTCGTTCATGTCTCGGCCCAGGACTCCTCTCCGGCGGCCACGGTGCCGCAAGGTAGCGGCGCCGCAGCCAGGTCGAAGGACGCCTCAAGCGACCGGCCCACTGCCGGCACCATCAACAGGAAGATGCAGGCCGCATGAGGAGGCCTCGGCCGAGACGACGACCAAGCGCGGGTTGGCAGGGTGGTGAACGCAGAGGCTGCGGGGGCGATGGGGAGGTGTGTATTTTTTGGTTTCGGGCCGACTCACGGTGGTTCCTGGATGCAGTGCCTCGCCTATGTCGCTCCGCCCCATGGAACGAAGTCCGTCGCAAGTCCACTCGGCCCGAAACCAAAAAAACACGCCTCCCCATCGCCCCCACCCCAGCCGGGCGAAAAGCCAAGCGCCAGCAGCTAATACTTCGCCTGGTTCTTGTAGAGGTAGTGCATCAGCTCGGCGGACTGCATGCTCATGCGCCGCTGCAGCCCGTGCGTGAACCGCACGATGGCCCGCATGATGCGGTACGCGATCCACGGATGCTTCTCCACGAGCCCCTCGAGGTCGCCCCGGTCGAGGCTCAGGATCTCCGTGACGCCCAGGGCGCGCAGCGCGGCGTAGCGCGGCGTCCCGTCGAGGAACGACAGCTCGCCCACCAGGTCGCCCGCGGTCATCACGTGCAGGTTCTCCCACGTCCCGTCGGGCCCGCGCCGCGAGACGGCCAGCGCGCCGTTCACGATCACGTGCATGTGGCTGTCGGGCTCGCCCTCGGGCGTGATCACCTGGCCGTCCTCGAGGCGGTGCAGGTGCATGAGGGCCGCGACGACGTCGACGTCGCCCGCCGAAAGCTCCTTGGCCAGGACCGACTTGGCGACCAGCTCCTTGGTGCGCGGATCCATGTCTCTCCCCTCGTTCGATCTTCCCGATGCCCCATCGTACGGCCGGGACGCCGCGCGCCTTTGCGGCGCGTCAAGGCTCCGGCGCGAAACGCACCACGATCTTGCCGCGGTTGTGTCCCGCGGCCATCTCGCGCTGCAGCTCCGGCACGTCCCCTGGCCTTCCGACGCGCGTGACGACCGACTTGAGGCTCCCGTCGGAGGCCAGGCGCACGAGCGTCTCGAGGTCCGCGAGGGTGGGCCTTTCCATCACCGGCATCACGCGCTCCCGGGCCGTGAGCTTCAGCCACCACGACCAGCAGTAGAGCGCGGCGTTGGGCAGGGAGTGCACGTACGCACCCCCCGGCGCCAGCAGCCGGCGGCACTCGGGAAAGGTGGAGGTGCCGGAGGCGTCGAGGACGATGTCGAAGCGCTCGGGGAGCGCCTTCCAGTCCTCGCGGGAGTAGTCGATGGCGCGGTCGGGCGCGAGGCCCGCGAGGAAGTCCTGGGCGCCGGCGCTCGCCACCGCCGTCACGTGCGCCCCGTTGATCTTCGCGTACTGCACGGCGAAGGAGCCCACGCCGCCGGCAGCCCCCACGACGAGCACGCGCTGCCCCGCGGCGAGTCCCGCCTCGCGAAGCGCCTGCACGGCGGTGATGCCGGCTCCCGGGAGCGAGGCCCCGTCGGCGAAGGAGAGCGAGGGCGGCTTCACGGTGGCGAGCGCCTCGGTGGCGCACACGCGCTCGGCCATCGCGGCGTTGCGCGAGTCCACGGGGTTCACGATGCCCACGACCGCGTCGCCGGGCTTGAGGCGCGTGACGGCCTCGCCCACGGCCTCGACGACGCCGGCATAGTCGTAGCCCACGCCGCGCGGCAGGCGGCCGATCGTCATGACCTTGTACTGGCCGGCGCGGAGCTTCCAGTCCAGGGGATTGAGCGCTGCAGCCACGACGCGCACGACGATCTCGCCCCTGGACGGCACGGGGTCGGGCAGGTCCACCCACTCGAGCACTTCCGGGCCGCCGTAGCGGCCGAAGATCCAGGCTTTCATCGGCATCCTCGTCGTGTCGGACCGACGTCCGGTGGAGAAGGCGATGCGTATGGTGCCACGACCCACCCCACTCCAGTCCCGACCCCCTTGGGGGTTGGCCATCTCCGCCTAGAACGGCAGTTTGGCCCCGGGGAGCGCCTCGGAGAGCACGCGGCGGAAGTCGGCCTGGATGCGCGAAAGCGCCTCGGCCGTGTCGGCCTCGAAGCGCAGGACGACGACCGGCGTCGTGTTGGAGGCGCGCATGAGGCCGAAGCCGTCGGGGTACTCCACGCGCAGGCCGTCGATCGTGATCACCTCGGTGGCGCCCTCGAAGCGGGCGGTCTTCTGCAGCCCCGCGATGAGCGCGTGGTTCTCGCCCTCCTTCGCGAGCGCGACGTTGAGCTCCGGCGTGGTGACGGAGTCCGGCAGCCCCTCGAGCGCCTGCGTGACGTCGGGCGCTCGCGAGAGGATCTCCAGGAGGCGCGCGCCGGCGTAGAGGCCGTCGTCGAACCCGTACCAGCGCTCCTTGAAGAAGATGTGGCCGCTCATCTCGCCGGCGAGCGGCGCCCCGGTCTCCTTGAGCTTCGCCTTGATGAGCGAGTGCCCGGTCTTCCACATCACCGGCTCGCCGCCGTGGTCGCGGATCCAGCCGAAGAGCTGGCGCGTGCACTTCACGTCGAAGATGACCTTCCCGCCCGGGTTCCTCTGCAGGACGTCGGCCGCGAAGAGCATGAGCTGGCGGTCGGGGTAGATGATCTTCCCGTTCTTCGTGACCACCCCCAGCCGGTCGCCGTCGCCGTCGAAGGCGAGCCCCAGCTCCGCGTGCCCCGACTTCACCGCCTCGACCAGGTCCGCCAGGTTCTCGGGCTTCGAGGGGTCCGGATGGTGGTTGGGGAAGTCGCCGTCCACCTCGCAGAAGAGCTCCTGCACCTCGCAGCCGAGCTTGCGGAAGAGGGCGGGGGCCACCGCGCCGGGCGAGCCGTTGCCGCAGTCGATCGCCACGCGCATGAGGCGCCCGAGCTTCACGTCGCCCGCGATGCGCTCCAGGTAGGCGGGCATCATGTCGCGCGTCTCCACGGACCCCTTGCCGGAGGCGAACTTGCCCGATTCCACCAGCCGGCGCAGGTCCTGGATGGCCTCGGAGGCGAGGGTGTCGCCCGCGACCATCATCTTCAGGCCGTTGTATTCCGGGGGGTTGTGGCTGCCGGTCACCATGACGCCGCTGCCGGTGGCCAGCTCGTGGGTGGCGTAGTAGACCATCGGGGTGGCCACGACGCCGATGTCGGTCACGTCCATGCCGGCGGCGCCCAGGCCGCGGGTGAGGGCGGCCACCAGGCGCGGGCCCGAGTGGCGGCCGTCGCGGCCCACCACGAAGCGCTTCACGCCCTTGGCGGCGCCCAGGGTGCCGAGGGCCCGGCCGACGAGTTCAGCCGCCTCCTCGGTGAGGGTCCTGTCGACGATGCCGCGGATGTCGTAGGCCTTGAAGATCTCGGGGGCGATGGGGGTGGCCATGGTGGCGCTCATTCCTGGTGGTCGAAGAAGTGCAGCAGTCGCTCGGGCAGCCAGCCGATGTGCCCGGGGAAGGGTCCGGAGACGAAGGCGACGTGGCCGCCGCTTGTGGGGAATTCTATCGTGACCGCGCGCGAGACTTCGTTGGCCGAAGGTAACGCCTGCTCCGGCAGGAAGGGGTCGTCGCGGGCGTTGAGCACGAGCGTGGGGACGGCGATGTTCGCGAGGAGCGGCTTGGAGCTCGCCCGCGTCCAGTAGTCGTCGGTGTCGCGGAAGCCGTGCAGCGGGGCCGTCACCACGTCGTCGAACTCGCGCAGGGTCCGCGAGCGGCGCATGCGCTCGAAATCGAAGCTGCCGGGAAAGCGCGCGTGCTTGGCCGCGGCGCCCCTCTTGAGCGTGGCGAGGAAGTGCTTCGCGTACAGGAGGGAAAAGCCGCGCCCCAGCGCCTCGCCCGCGGCCATGAGGTCGAGCGGCGCGGACACCGCCGCCGCGCGCGCCACGATGGCCCTGGCCGCCTCGCCGCGCTCGCCCAGCCACTTGAGGAGCGCGTTGCCGCCCAGGGAGACGCCCGCCGCGTAGAGCGGCGCCCCGCGGGAGCCGGCGGCCAGGCGCGCGAGGAGCCAGTCCACTTCCTGCCAGTCGCCGGAGTGGTAGGCGCGAGGAAGGCGGTTGGGCTCGCCGCTGCAGCCGCGGAAGTTGACGACCGCGCCGCGCCACCCGCGCTGCGAGAGGCGGTGCATGAGCATGCGGGCGTAGGGGGAGGCGGAGGAGCCCTCCAGGCCGTGGAAGAGCGCCACGCGCGGCGCCTCGGGAGGCCCGTCGACGTGGTCGATGTCCACGAAGTCGCCGTCGGGCGTCTCCCAGCGCTCGCGGCGGTACGCCACGCGCGGGCTCGCGACGAAGAGCGAGCCGTAGATCGTGTGCAGGTGCGGGTTCGCGAGCCAGCCCGGCGCGCGGTAGCCGGGCGCGGCCATCAGCGCACCTCGACCGCGTGCGCGCCGTCGGCGCGGCGCGGGCCGAGGAGCGCGAGCAGGCTCTCCAGTTCCTTCTCGCGGCCCGGCTCGGCGCGCGCTTCCCCGGAAAAGGAGATGCGCCCGGCCAGGGGGGCCGATCCATTGCCGGCGAGCCGCAGTGGCCCCTTGAGGGTCGCGAGCGAGAACTTCACCGCGGCCCCCTCGGCGCTCGCCTGCACGCGCCAGGTGCCCAGCGGGCGCGCCGCGGAGAGGGCCAGGGCGGCGTCGCGCCACTCGGCGGTGGCCGAGCCCGTGGCGCGCTCGCCGTCCCACGCGAGAGCGGGCGCCTCGAAGGCGAGGGTGCCGGCGGGCTGCCAGGCGGCCGCGAGCGGCAGCAGGCCGGCCAGCGCCGAAGCGTCCCCGCCGCCGCGCAGTTCGTCCACGCGCCAGGCGAGCGGGGTGCGCGAGGCCTCCGCCTGCATCCGCAGCTCGCCCAGGCGTGTCTCGACGGCGAAGGCGGCGCGGCCGGCGAGGAGGCGCGAGGGCAGGAACCGCCAGCGGACCTCGTCCAGCGTGAGCGCCAGGCCGCGCGCCGTGATCGCGAGGCGCGCCGAGCCGTTCCAGATGGTGCCGGCGGCGTTCGCGGGCCGGGCCTGGCCGCCCGTGGCGGCAGGGAGCCGCGGCGCAACGACGGCGGCCGGAAGGGTGGCCAGCAGGAAGGCCGCGTAGGCGGCCGCGCCGAGCGCCAGCAGGCGAAGCGGCCGCATCGTCACGGCGCGGCGAGCACGAGGTCCGCGCGCACCCGGCCCGTCGCCGGCAGCGCGTCCACCGTCGCCTCCTCGACCGAGAGCCCGTGGGCCGCGCCCGCCCCGGCGATCCACTCCACGAGCCGCGTCCACGACGCGTCGTCCACCGCGAGCCTGAGGCGCTTGGCGCCCAGGACGGACAGGCGCGCGCCCGGAAGCTCCTGCGCGAGCGAACCGGAAGCCACGAGCGTCGAGAGCGGCTGGGAGGCTGCCCCGGCCTCGCGCGCGGGAAGGGCGCGAAGCGCCTTCACTTCCTCGGCCTGGGCGCGCATCTCGGCGAGCGAGGCGCGAAGCGCGGGGAGCTCCGCGGCGAGGCGCGTGCGCGTGCGCTCCATCGGCAGCCACGCGAGCGCGAAGAGAAGCGCCGCCACGACCGCGGCGCCGCCTCCCGCGAGGATCGCGCGCTCGCGGGGAGGCCTCGAAGCCCACCAGGCGCGCGCGCTCATTTCTCCCTAGCCTTGCGGTCGATCTCGAGCCGGCCGCCCGAGTAGACGAGGCGCCGCGCGGGCGCCGCCTCGCCCTTCGCCGCGGCGCTCGCGAGGGAAAGGAAGTCGTTCGCGGCGGCGCGGCCGCGGGAGCGCTGCAGGTCGGCGAGGTTGCGGCGCATCTGGAGAGCGGGATCGACGACGGTCTTCGCCTCCGGGAACGCCGCGCGGAAGATCGCCTCGCGCTCGGCTTCCAGCGCCCGGCGCTCCCCCTCCAGCCGCCAGCCGTCGGCGACGGTGGCGCCGAACTGCACCAGCACGAGCGCGCATGCGAGCGCCCACGCGAGCCGCGGCACGCGCAGCGACCCGGCTGCGGCGCCGGGCCTCGCGAAGTCGCCGGCCAGGAGATCGATGGCGCCGGCGGCCACGGGCGCGGCGAGCGGCGGGCGGCCTTCTTCCACGCTCACCGCCACGCCGGCGCGCTCGCTCCACAACGCGATGTCGGGAAGGGCGAGCCCCGGCTCGACGAGTACGTGCAGGCGCCTGGGCTTCGCGCCGAGCGCGCCCGCCTCGTCGGCGGCGATGCGCACGGCGAGCGGCGGCTCGGCGCCCGAGGGCCGGTCGAAGGCGACGGCGTGGCCGTCGTCCTCGACGAGGAAGCTGCGCGCCTCGCCCAGCACCGCGTGCCAGGCGCCGGCCTCGCGGGGAAGCAGGGAGCTCTCGCAGAAGGCGCGCGCGGGCGCGAAGCCGGCGCGGGACAGGGCGGCGAGCGCCTCGCCCAGCCACGAGCGGTCCACTACCGCGACGAGCGTCTCGCCGGCGGCGTTCGTCGCACCCGGCACGGCGTGGATCTGCGCGGGATCGGCGACCAGGCGGTCCTCGACGGCGAAGGGCAGGAGCTCGCGGATGGTGCCCGCGCCCACCTTCGGCAGCTTCAGGCGCGCGAACAGGACCCGCGAGGCCGGCAGCACCGCCTCGACCGTCTCGGCGCGCGGCGCCTGCGCGAGCGGCCCCGTTCCCTCGCGAAGCAGCTGCCCGCGCGAATCCGCTAGCGACCACGCGAACGGCGTGTCGGCGCCGGGATGGTCGACGGCAGGGACGAGGAGGCGAAGGATCATTCTCTAGTACAGCGGGCGGCGCCAGATTATAGCGGTCGCGGGGCTCTTGCCCGGGGCGGCGCGGGCGACGAGCGCCTCGGTGGCCACCTGGACGTCGTCCTGCGCGACCGCGACCTGCACGAGGAAGTGGTCGCTCTTCACGTCGAGGTCGGCGTCGAAGGCGGCAGGGGCGCCCTTTCCCACCCGCTGCTTGAGGTCGGCGCGGTCCTTGAAGGGCTTCGTGCGCCGGGCCGCGACGAGCGCGCCGGCTTCCTCGCGCCCGAGCTCGGGAAGGATCGCGCGCAGCAACTCCGGCGCCGCGGTGTTGGCGTTCACCGGCGTGCGTGCGGGCAGCGCCGTCACGAACGGCCGCAGGCGGGCCACCGCCTTGGCGTCGAAGCCGCGGATCGCGTAGAGCTCCTCGACCTGCGCCAGCGGCCGGTTGGCGGCGCGGTAGGGCTTGGCGAGCGCGAGGTAGAACGCGTCCTCCGCGCCGCCCGTCCCCGCGAGGTCGCCGTTGCCGTCCACCCAGTCGAGCACCGCCTCGGCCAGCGAGCGGTCGAGGCCCAGGGTGTCGAGGAGCCGCCCGAGGATCTGCACGTCGGCATCGCTTCGCCGGCCCTCCTTCACGAGGTTGTTCAGGTTGAAGCGCGACTGCTGGTCGGCGACGGCTCCGCTCACCACGGCCCGCTCGACGGGCAGGCCCATGAGCGGGCGCGCCCAGGGCTCCTCCAGCGTGTCGATCGTGCCCGCGCGCGCGTCCTCGGCGAGGATGCCGCGCGCCCAGTCGAGCCCGGCCTGGGCGTAAAGGTCGGCTTGCGCGCGCGAGGCGGCGAGCGCGGTCTGGTTGAGCGTGGCCGACTGCTGCGAGAGCATCCAGGTGGCCGTGGAGGCCGCGACCGCGACCACGAGGATCGCCGTCACCACCGCCACGCCGCGCTCGGGCCGGCGCCTCACCGCGGGACCTCCACCATGCGCACGATTTTCTCGCCGCCCGCCATCTCCACGGTCATCTCCACGGCGAGCGGCGTGCCCTGGGTCGCCGGCAGCGCCCAGTCGCGCCGCCATTCGAGGCTGCGGTCGAGGAAGCGGAAGGAGAGGGCGCGCACGTCCTCGAGCACGGGCGTGGCGGCGACGCTCGCGCGCGGGGCGGCGTCGACGGCGGTCCAGGCCAGGCGCTCCACGCGGCCCTCGGCGAGGCGGTAGCCCACGCGCTGCGGCCCGGAGAGCGCGTTGGCGTAGAGGGAGGCGCCCGAGCGCGTGACGGCGAGCCCGGTCGTGGTGGTGGCGCCCCCGACGTCGAGGAGCGAGGAGATCGGCGCCTGCGGCGTGCCGGAGGGGCCTACGGCGGGGCGGTCGAGGGTGGCCTGCACGTCGCGCTCGAAGCGGCCCACGAAGAGGGCGAGGTCGCGCCACTTGCGCGCGTCGCGCTCCAGGTGCGCGCGGCTGTCCATGAGGACGGCGAGTCCCCGGTAGGCGAAGGCGGAGATGAGCGCGAAGATCGCGAGCGCGACGAGCAGCTCGACCAGCGTGAAGGCGCGCTCCTTCCTCACGGCCGCACCAGGAAGGCGACCTGCGAGGTGAGCACCCGGCCGGGATCCGCGCCATCGGCGACCGAGATCTCGAGGCGGCGGATCGTGGGGTTGGGCGTGTCCACGACCGTCTCCTTGAGCACCAGCGAGAGCCCGCCCTGCTCGAGCGTCGAGGTGGTCTCGGACGGGGCGGGGAAGAGCTTCCTCGCGCGCAGCTCCGCCACGCGGTTGCCGGCGGCCCAGGTGGCGAGCAGGCGCGCGCGCGTCTCGCGGGCGCCGTCGGTGGCGAGGCTCGCGGCGCGGGTCGTCGCGGCGAGCGCGATGGCGAGGATGGCCACCGCCACCAGGATCTCGACCAGCGTGAAGGCGCGCGCGCGCCTCATCGCACGATCGCCCGCACGGCGCCGGCGGCGTCGCCCTCGACCGCCTTGGGAAGGCCGCGCACCGTGAGGCCCACGCGGAAGGGAATGCCCAGCCCGTCGGGCAGGAAGACGAGGACCTCGCGCGGGTCCACCTCGCGCCCGTCGATGGCGAGGGAGGCGACCTGCACGGCATCGGGCAGCCGCCGCTCGCGACCCGGGACGGGGCTCCACGAGCGGTCGGAGGCGAGCCGCAGCACGCGCATGCGGCCTTCGGAGAGGGAGACGGCCGTGGGACGGCCGCCGAACCAGGCGTCGTCGCGCGCGGCCTCGAGGTCCAGGGCGAGGAGCGAAGCCTCGCGGCGCGCGATCTCCTCGTCGCTCGGCAGGAGGTTCACGGCCGCGACCGCGAGCACGATGCCCGCGATGGCGACCACCACGAGGATCTCGACGAGGGTGAACCCCCTAGTCCCAGTTGCCGATATCCGCGCCACTGCCTTCGCCTCCGCGCGCCCGGTCGGCCCCGAGGCTGAAGACGTCGATCTCGCTCTTCACGCCCGGGCTGAGGTACTGGTAATCGCCGCCCCAGGGGTCCTTCGGCAGGCGCTCGAGGTAGCCGCCCTGCTTCCAGTTGCCGGGGACGGGGGAGCTCGCCGGCTTCTGCACCAGCGCCGCGAGGCCCTGGTCGGTGGCCGGGTAGAAGCCGTTGTCGAGGCGGTAGAGCTTGAGGGCCTGCACGATGGCGGCGACGTCGGCCTTGGCGGCCACCTTGCGCGCCTCGTCGGGCCGGTCCATCACGCGCGGGACCACGATGGCGGCGAGGATGGCGAGGATCGCGACGACGACGAGGATCTCGATGAGGGTGAAGGCGGATTGGCGATTGGGAATGGGGACAGGTTGCATGTGGATGGAGAGGTCGAGTTTGGGATACGGGGGGATTGCTGCAGAAGAGCAACCTGTCCCCATGCTATCTGCCGACGAGCTGGTTCAGGTTGAAGATGGGCAGCAGGATCGCGAGCACGATCGCGAGGACGAGCGCGCCCATGATGACGATGATCGCAGGCTCGAAGACGGCGACCGCCGCCGCGAGCCGCGTGGAAAGGTCGGCCTGCTGCTGGCGCGCGGCGCGCTCGAGGGACTCGTCGAGCCGGCCCGTGGCCTCGCCGCCCGCGATGAGGTGGACCATCACCGGCGGGAAGGCGCCCGTGGCGGCAAGCGCGCGGGAGAGCGGCATGCCCTCGCGCACGCCCCGGGCCGAGGTGGCGAGCGCCTCGCGCATCGGCACGAGCGTCATCACGCCCTCGCCGGCCTCGAGCGCGGCGAGGATGGGCACGCGGCTGCCGACGAGGATCGAGAGCGTGGCCGCCAGGCGCGTGCTGTCGAGCTGGCGCAGGGCCTTGCCCACGACGGGGGCGGCGAGCAGGAAGCGGTGGATGCGAAGGCGCGGGCCCGGGCGCCGGAGCGCGGCCTTCAACCCCACGCCGGCGGCCACCGCCAGCACGATCCACGCCGGCCAGGTGAGCTGCAGGAACGCCGAGAGCGCGATGAGCGCGCGCGTGAGGAGCGGCAGCGCCTCCTTCGCGTGGCTGTAGACCTGCACCACCTGCGGCACGACGTAGACGAGGAGCGCGCCCATCACCAGGAGCGAGACGCCCATCACGATGGCCGGGTAGACGAGGGCGAGGGCCAGGCGCGCGCGAAGGGCCAGGCGCTCCTCGAGGTAGTCGGCGAGCCTCGCGAGCACGCGCGGCAACTGCCCGGAGGCCTCGCCCGCCGCCACGAGCGTGCGGTAGAGCTCGGGGAAGACGCCCGGGAAGCCCTCGAGCGCCTTGGCGATGGTCGAGCCCGCCACGACTTCGCCGCGCACGGCCGCGAGCACCTGGCGCTCGCGCTCGCCCTCGGCCTGCTCGATGAGGGCGTTGAAGGCCTGCTCGACGGTGAGGCCCGCCTCGATGAGGGAGGCGAGCCCGCGCGTGAGGCGCGTGAGCTCGCCCGGGGACAGGGAGAGCGCGCGCATGCGCGAGCCGCCCGCCGGGTCGTTGGCGGCGATGACCTCGACCTTGTGCGGGGTGAGGCCCTGGTCGCGCAGCGTCGACCTGGCCTGGCGTGCGCTGTCGGCCTCCAGCACGCCCCGGTGGAGCTTGCCGTCGATCGAATACGCCTGGTAGCGGAATCCTGGCATGTGATTGTTACCCTCATCCCCGACCCTTCTCCCAAGGGAGAAGGGAGATTTCCGCTCCCCTCTCCCTTGGGAGAGGGGCCGGGGGTGAGGGTGCCTATGTCCTGGTAACCCTCAACACTTCGTCCAACGAGGTCACACCCTCGCGCACCCAGCGCAGCCCGTCCTCGCGAAGGCGCACCATCCCGAGCGCCAGCGCCTTCTCGCGGATGTCGCGCTCGGCCGCGGTGTCGTGCACGAGCCGGCGCAGGTCCTCGTCGACGGTGAGGAGCTCGTAGATCCCGGTGCGGCCCTTGTAGCCGGTGAAGTTGCAGGCGGCGCAGCCCACGGCGCGGTAGATCCGCTCGGGCGCGCCGCCCGCGAAGGCGGCCCGCTCGGCGGCATCGGGCTCGTGCGGGCTGCGGCACGCGGGGCAGAGCTTGCGCACCAGCCGCTGGGCGAGCACGCCCGACAGGGTGGAGGCGAGGAGGTAGGGCTCGACGCCCATGTCGGCGAGGCGCGTCACGGCGCCCGGCGCGTCGTTGGTGTGCAGCGTCGCGAGCACGAGGTGGCCGGTGAGGGAGGCCTGCACCGCGATCTGCGCGGTCTCCAGGTCGCGGATCTCGCCGATCATCACCACGTCGGGGTCCTGGCGCAGGATCGCGCGCAGCGCCCGCGCGAAGGTCATGTCGATCTTCGCGTTGACCGGCGTCTGGCCGACGCCGTCGAGCTCGTACTCGACCGGGTCCTCGACGGTGAGGATGTTGCGGGTCTTGCGGTCCAGGCGCGAGAGGGCGGCGTAGAGCGTGGTGGTCTTGCCCGAGCCCGTGGGCCCGGTCACGAGGAGGATCCCGTGCGGCTGCCCGATGAGGACGTCGACCGCGTCGCGCGTGGCCGCGCCCATCCCGAGGGCGTCCAGCGTGAGGCGCCCGGCCTGCTTGTCCAGCAGGCGCAGCACCACGCGCTCGCCGGCGGCCGTGGGGATGGTGGACACGCGCACGTCGACCGGGCGCCCGGCCACGCGCAGGGCGATGCGGCCGTCCTGCGGCAGGCGCTTCTCCGCGATGTCGAGGGAAGCCATGACCTTTATGCGCGAGACCATGGCCGGGTGCAGGCCGCGGCGCGGCTCGACCACGTCGCGCAGCGCCCCGTCGACGCGGAAGCGCACCAGGGCCCGCGACTCGAAGATCTCCAGGTGGATGTCCGAGGCGCCCTCGCGCACCGCCTGCGTGAGCAGGGCGTTGATGAGCTTGATGATGGGCGCGTCGTTCTCGGCCTCCAGGAGGTCGGCGACCTCGGGGAGCGACTCGGTGAGCTTGGCGAGGTCGAGGGACTCGCCCATGTCCTCGACGATCGTCTCGGCGGCGTTGGGCTCGCGGGTGTAGGCGAGCGCCAGGCAATGCTCGAACTCCTCGGCCGTGACCAGGATCTCGCGCAGGGGCTTGCCCGCCATGCGCCGCACCTCGGCCAGCGTCGAGGCCTGCGGGTTCGGGCGCAGCCACACCTCGAGCGCGCCGGCGGCCACGCGCGCGGCGATCACGCCCTTCGCCTTCGCGAAAGCGTAGGGAAGCAGGCGGACGGCGGAAGGGTCCAGGTCCTGGGGATTCACCGTTCTCTCGAGTGGCGCTGTCATGACGTCGTCTAATCAGATTACTTTTCTTAATCTGATTACGGTTTCATTGCGGGATGAGCGGCTTGCCCTTGGTCTCCTCGAGCGGCGGCAGTTCCGTCGCCTTCGTGGAGGGCAGCAGCACGTTCGCGGGCAGGCCCATGCCGCGCTGGAGGTTGCGGATGTACTCGTAGCGGTCGGAGGTGAGCGAGGCCGCGGCCTTGTCGTCCTTGAGCACGACCGGGCGCAGGAAGACCATCAGGTTGGTGCGCTTGCGGTTCCTCGTCTCGTACTTGAAGAGGCTGCCGATCCACGGGATGTCGCCCAGGAGCGGCACCTTGTCCACGGCCGCCTGCTGGTCGTCCTGGATGAGGCCGCCCAGCACGACGATCTGCCCGTCGTCCACGAGCACCGTGGATTCCAGCGAGCGCTTGTTGGTGATGAGGTCGGCCGACTTCACGAGCTGCGCGTCGCGCGTGACGTTGGAGACTTCCTGGAAGATCTTGAGCTTCACCGCCCCGGCCTCGGCCACCTGCGGGGTGACGCGCAGCGTGAGGCCGATGTCCTTCCTCTCGATGGTCTGGAAGGGGTTGGTGGCGCTGCCCGCCGTCGGCGTGTAGCTGCCGGTGATGAAGGGCACGTTCTGGCCGACGATGATCTTGGCTTCCTCGTTGTCCAGGGTGAGGACGTTGGGGGTGGAGAGCACGTTCGCCCCCGAGTCGGCCTCCAGCGCCCGCGCGAGCACCTGCAGGTTCAGCACCTCGATGTCGGTGCCGGGGATCTTGAGCGTCCCGTTGATGAGGCCCAGGTTGAGGCCGCCGCCGAGCGTGCGCGGGTCGAGGGCGGCGTTGATGATGTTGGTGCCCAGGCCCCCGGCCGTCCCGGTGTTGAAGTTGGTCCCGCCGAAGACCGACTGGCCGTTGCCGACGTTGCGCGCCGACTGCCACTGCACGCCGAACTCGCTCGCGATGCCGGTGGAGACCTCGACGATGAGGGCTTCCACGAACACCTGCGCGCGCCGCGCGTCGAGCTTGTCGATCACCGTGCGCAGGGCGCGGTAGGTGGGCTCGGGCGCGACGATGATGAGGGAATTGGTGGGCGTGTAGGCCTGGATGATGGAGGCGGGCTGGGCGGAGGCGGCCGTGGAGGCGGGGTTCGGCTGGCCGGGCTGCGTGGCCGTCGTCGCGGCGCCCGCCTGCGCCGGGCGGCCGGCCTCGGCGCCGGAGAGGAGCGCGCGCAGCGTCTCGGCGATCTTCGCGGCCTCGGCGTTCCTCAGGTAGACCACGTGGATGTTGCCCGCGCCCGCGCCCGGGGTGTCCAGGCTCGCCGCGAGCGACTTGACGCGGGCGATGTGCGACGGGTTTTCGCCGCGCACGAGCAGGCTGTTGGTCCGCGGGTCGGTCGCGATGGACACCTTCGGTGCCGCGCCGGGGGCGCCGGGCGAGGGGGAGGTCTCGGGCATCACGCCCTTGATCGTCTGCGCCACGTCGATCGCCGAGGCGTGCTGCAGGCGCACCACCTGCACCTCGCTGCCCGAGGGCTGGTCGATGGAGCGGATGATCGACTCGATCCGCTTCACGTTCTCGGCGTAGTCGGTGATGACGATCGCGTTGTTGTTGGCGTAGGCGGCGACGAAGTTGTTGGCCGTCACCAGGGGGCGCAGCACCGGCACGAGCTGCAGCGCCGACTCGTTCTGCAGCAGGAAGACGCGGGTGACGAGGCGGTCGCCGGGCACCCGGGCGGCGGCTTCTCCCGTGGGGCTCGCGGCGGTCTTGCCCTCGGCCTCGGGCACGATCTTCACGAAGCCGTCGGACTCCACGGCGGCGTAGCCCTGCGTGCGCAGCACCGACAGCAGCATCGGGTACAGCAGGTCCTTCGGGACGGGCTTGTCGGAGACGATGTTCACCGTGCCCGTCACCCGCGGATCGAGGATGAAGTTCTTTCCCGTGTGCCCGCCGACGGCCTTGATCACGGAGACGATGTCCGCGTTCACAAAATTGAGCGTGACCTTCTCCTCCTCCGCGGCGCGGGCGGGGGGAAGGACCAGGAGCGCGACGAGCGCGACCGATGCTAGAAACCGTGTCACGAAAAGTTGCTTCCTCGTTGATTTGTTAGGCATTTTGCGCCCATTCCCGATTTTATGACAGGGGGGCTGCAATTTTGTGAACCCGGCTCGTTTGCCCGGGTCGCGAACCCGGATCCCGTCCCCTTTACGGGTTCACGTTGTAGCTGAGCTGGACGGTGGCGGTGCCGCGCTGGATCTCGGCCTGGACGAGGGAGAGGGTGGCGAACTGCTGGTGCAGGCGCGCGAGGTCGCCAGCGGAGGCGACGGCTTGGCCGTTCACCTTCTTGATGACGTCGCCCGGCTGCAGGCCCAGGCGCGCGGCGAGGCTGCCCGGGGGCGCCTCGTCCAGGCGCACGCCGCCGCCCTGCGGCATGCCGATGCGGCCGAGGAAGGCGAGCTGGCCGGGGTCCTTGAGGGCGTTCTCGAGGTCCTTGCGCGAGAAGCTGAAGGCGTTCGTCCCGGAGCGCGACACCGCCAGCTTGAATCCCGACGCCTTGCCCGCCACGGACCGCGGCACGGGGGCCATGCGGGTGTCGATGTCGATGCGCTCGCGCACGCCGGCGCGCGAGACGACCGCGTGGTCGGGTTCCACCTCGACCAGCTTCACGCCCGGCTGCACCTCGCCGCCGAGGGGGACCGCCATGTCGCGCCCGCCGGCGTTGAAGACCGCCGAGCCGATGTGCGCGGGAGAAGGCGCCACCACCCCCTTGAGCCGCAGCCCGGAGGACGAGGCCGCCGGCGCGGCCGGGCCCGAGGGAGCCGCCCCGCCGAAGATCCTGGCGACCGCGGCGAGGTCCACGGCCGACCCTGCCGCCGCAGCCGGGGCCGCCGCCGGCGGGGCCACGAACACCCAGGTCCATTTCGCGAGGACCCACGCGAGCGCGAGGACGAGCGCAACCGTCACCAGCATGCCGAAGCGGCCGGTGGCGGGCGTCGTGGAGGGGGCGGGAGCGGTTGCCATGGCCCAATGATAGGGCCTTTAGCGCGCCGGCCGGCGGGCGAGGTCCACGTCGAGGTGCTTCCAGGGCTCGTGGTTGAAGGGGTGCTTCCTGTAGTTGAGCACCCACGGCTGCACCAGGATGTTCTGCGCCTTGTAGGTCTCCACCATCCACGGCGCGTACACCACGATGAGCCTCACCATGCGGCCGATGAGGGCGTTCCTCTCCGGCCCGTCGGGCATGCGCTTGATGCGCTCGTAGAGCGCGTTGTACTCCGGGTGGTCGAACATCGCGTAGTTCACCTGCCCGATGGAACCCTTCCAGAGCAGCTGCAGGAAGTTCTCGCCGTCGGGGAAGTCGGCGATCCAGCCGTAGCTGAAGGACTGCACGCGCCCGAGCTGCGCCTGCTTGCGCAGCTCCGGGAGCTTCTCCACCTTGCCGAAGGTGACGCGCAGCCCGATCGCGTCCATGGACTTCTTCCACAGCTCGTTCCTCTGCCGCTCGCGCAGCGTCGGGATGGACGCGTGCTCGAAGGAAAAGGGCGAGCCGTCCGGCGCCTCGCGGTAACCGTCGCCGTCGCGGTCGGCGTAGCCGAACATGTCCAGCAGCGCCTTCGCTCTTGCGGGGTTGTGCTCAAGCGTCGGGCTCACGAAGCGCGGGTCGTGGCCCGAGACCGCGGGAGGCAGCGGAGTGTGCGCGCGAACGCTCTGGCCCTTGTCCAGGATCGCGAGCTGGTCGTCGATCCGGTAGGCCATGCCGATGGCGCGCCGCAGCGCCACGCGCTCGGGCGTGAAGCCGCCGATGGCGTTGGGCTTGCCGTCGATGGTCTCGGCCGTGTTGAAGGTCGTGTAGGTCGTGTAGGCGATCTCGTCGGGCGTCACGGTGATGCCGGCCTTCGCGAGGTTGGGCGCGAGCCTGCCGCCGGGAAGCGCGATGTTCGCGAAGTCCTCGGGCAGCGGCCGGATGTAGTCGTGCTCGCCGTTGAGGAACGCCAGCCAGCGCGGCTGCGCCTCGTCGATGACGTGGATCTCTATCCGTCCCGCGATCGGCAGGCGCTTGCCCGCGAGGCGGGCGTGGATCGCGCGGCTCGCCTCGTCGGGGCCGGGGTCGCCCTCGAAGTATTCCTCGCGATAGCCGGGGTTGGCCTCGAGCACGATGCGCGAGCCCTTGACCCACTCGGCGATGCGGTAGGGCCCCGTGCCCACGGGGTGGTGCGAGATGTCCTCGCCGTAGCGCTCGACCACCTCGCGGGCGAGCGCGGCCGTGCACGGCATCGCGAGAACGTACGGGAAGGAGTAGTCGGGGTTCTCGAGGCGGATGCGGATCGTGTAGCGGTCCAGCGCCTGCAGTCCCTCCATCGGCCTGTCGTAGTCGAAGCGCCCCGACTGCCTGGCCGCTGCCATCGCCGCGTCGCCCCCGCGGATCTTGCCCTCGACGAGGAAGAGCCACTGGCTGCGGAGCTTGGGGTCGAAGAGGCGCTTGATGGAATAGACGTAGTCGTGGGCGGTGAGCTCGCGCGGCGTGCCGCCGAAGGCGGGGTCCGGCGCGAAGAAGATGCCGGGCCGGATGCGAAGGGTGAACGCGGCGCCTTCGTCCATGATCTCGGGGAGCGAGGCGGTGTTGCCCTTGAGTTTCGCCGGTCGCGCCAGGAAGTCGTAGGTGAGCAGCGGGTCGAAGATCGCGTGCGAGATGCTGCCCGAGGCTTCGTCGGACTCCGCGGCCGGGTCGAGCTTGGACTCGGCGCTGGGGTAGGCCGTGCGCACGACCTTGCGCGGGTCGGGCTGCGCGAGGGCGGGAAACGCGAGGAGGAAGGCGAGGAGGGCGGCGGCGGGGCGCGCCACGGCTGGGCGGGCCTTCAGTGCAGCGTGTGCGGCTGCGAGGCCTCGTCCTCCTCGGGCGCAGGGGCCTGCTCCGGGGGCGAGGCGTGGTGCACGGCGATGCGCCAGCCGGCGTCGGTGAGGACGTAGACGTTGGTCGCGTTCACGAACTGCGGCGTGCCTTCCGTCCCCGGCGCGGTGATCGCCTCCACCACCGAGCGCACGGAGACCGAGGGGCCGTCCAGGCGGCAGGAATCCGTCACGCGCACCGAGAGCTTCACGTTGGCCGCGAAGATCTGCATCCAGCTTTCGCGCACGGCCTCGAAGCCGGTGAGGCGCGGCCCCGAGGGGTGCACGCAGACCACGTCCTCGCCCTCGGCCCACACCACCATCATGGCGGCGAGGTCGGCTCGCTCGAAGGCCTCGTAGAAGGCGCTTTCGGCGTCGTCGGGCGTGGGGAAGAGCTTTCGGGTGCGCGGCATGGGGGTGTTCCGGAGCGGCGCCATGATACCAAAGGCGCCTCCCCGGGCCGCCGTCGATGCGTCAATGCGGTCCGCGGATGCCGAACCGCGGCGAGCGGATGCCGGCGGTCGCCGTGATCGCAGGCGCGGCGGCCGCCGCGCCTGCGCCGATGGCGGCCGCGCCCAGCCCGACGTCGGCGCCCAGCGCGCGCGCGACCGCAACCGGGCCGAAGTTCGCGCCGCCGTTGTAGATGCCCAGGGAGTCGCCCACCGAGAAGGTCGTTTGACCCTCCTGGCCGGTGGAGGAGGTGAAGAGGCCGTCGAAGCGACCGACTCCGGAGCCCGCGGCGCCGCACGGGGAGCCCGTGCAGGCCACCGTCATGACCCCCAGGCCCGGCCCGCCGGTCGTGCTCGCGGAAAACCCGGCGCCGATGATCGGGGCGCCGGCAGCCGAGGCGACGTACGTGGGCGAGCCGGAGGCGTTGCTGCCGATCGTCGCGTTGAAGCCCACGGTCCGGTTCGTGAAGTTGGCCTGCAGCGTGCCCGAGACGCGGTCGGCGAAGAGTTGCCCGTTGATGGGTGGGCCGAAATCGCCGGCGGAAAGGAAGGCGGGGCCCGTGAACGCGAGGTTCGCCGTCCCGGTCTGCGGCAGCTGGATGCCGACGGTGGGCGGGGAGGCGGCGCCCAGGACGATGGTGCCCACGATCCAGTCGTCGAAGGCCCTTCCCGGAAGGCGCACCGGGTTGACGCGGTAGGACAGCGTGGACCAGCGCCCGTCCTCCCCGGCGAAGCCGCCGTTGAAGGTGCCCTGGTAGCCCTGCGAGGCGCACCTGGCGCCCGTGCAGTTGATCGAGATGTTGCCCAGGCTCGAGGCGAAGGCGAACCGGGTGGGATTTCTCGCCAGGGTGTCCGAGCCGGAGACCGAGAGGGACTGGCCGTTCACCGCGAGGGCGACGCTTCCGGTGACGGTCTGGTTGCTGAAGTTGGCGTTGACCACCGCGTCCGAGACGCTGCCCGCATTCCCCAAGGCGTCCGTCGGCGAGGTGGCCGCCACGAGCGTGTAGGCGGTGCTGCCGGTGAAGGTGCCGAAGACCCCGGGATGCAGGGGAATGTTCACCTCGTAGGTCACGCTGCGCGGGCCGACGGGGATCGAGTACGTGCCGCCGGGCGTGGTGCCGCCGGTGAGGACGAGGGATCCGCCCTCCCAGCGGCCGATGGTGATGGCGCCGTCGGGCGTGCGGAAGCCGTCGTGGTGGATGCCGCCCGCGATCGACAGGTCGGCGCCCTCGATCGTGAGCTGCTGGTAGCCCGGAGGCAACGCTCCCCCGCCCGAGAGGAATTCATCGTAACGGACGTTTCGGATGCGCACGAGTCGTCCCTCGGCGTCGAGAATCGCGCCGCCGCTTCCGAGGTAGGTCGTCTGCCCGAAGACGCCCTCGAAGCCGCCGCCCGGGTACGGGTTCGCCGTGCGGACGAGCGCTTCGAAGGGCGCGCCGGGTGCCGGCTGCGCGGCGACGATGGCCGCGGCGACGGTGCTGGTGGCGGCCTGCGAGGAGGCGAGCGTCGGGTTCGTCGCACCGGCGTCGGTGGCGGTCGCGCCCTCCTCGGGGCTCGATCCGGAGGTGGTCTTCGTGCCCTCGGCGGCTTTCTCCTCCGCGCTGGCCGACTTCGTGCCCTTGGAGGCGCCGGCGAGGATGAAGGGCGGGGTCGGGATGAAGCGGGGCGCGGTGCCCGGCAGCACCTGGATCGTCTGCCCGGGGTAGGAGACGAGGGTGCGCTCCACGCCCGCGGCGTCCTTCGAGGTGACGCTGTGGGCGCCCGTGAGCGTGTGGTTGATCGTGCCGGAGAGCTCCTCGTGGGCCAGGATGTTGCCGGAGCCGCGGATGCCCAGCGTCGCCAGGTTCGTACGCATGCGGAACTTCTCGCGGTCGCGCGCCACGATGAGCCCGGTGAAGGTGCGCATGGTGCCGCGCAGGAGCGCGAGCATCGCCTCGCCGGGGGAGGCGCTGGCCTCGTCGAACTCGTAGCGCTCGATCGCCACCTGCGTGGCCGGGCGCAGCGAGACGAGCGCGCCGTCGACCATCCGCAGCTGGGCGGACCCGTCGGCCGCGGTGACCACCGCGTCGCCCTGCAGGAGGGCGGTGCCCTTCTGCGCCGGGATGCGCTGCGCGCCGCGCTGGACCTCGACGCCCCCCGAGGCGAACTGCACGGTGCCCGCGCCCTGGGCGAGCGAGGCGGCCGGGAGGATTGCCGCCAGCGTGGAGGCGGCGACGATGAAAGCTCGAAGGGTCTGCATGGTCGTCTCCCGGCTCACTGGAACTCGCGGCGCAGCATGATGCCGCCCTCGAGCTTGTCGAATTCGTACAGCGCGATGTTGGAGCTGTTGCGGATATAGGCGATGCTGGGTTGCAGGTACCAGTTGTCCGCGAACCGCCACGAGCCGCGCAGGGCGATCTCCAGGAGCGCGTCGCGCCCGGTGGGAACGAGCGTGGCGCGCGCGTACGGGTCGTCGTCGATGCGCACCGTCCACGAGGCGTAGCCGGTCCAGCCCAGGCGCGCCGAGGGATCGGAGTGCGCCGCGAGGCGAAGGCCGCCGCCGTGGCGCGACACCGTCAGGTCGGTGAACTCGTTCAGCGGCTGCTTCGCGTCGTCCTTGTTCCACAGCGCCGTGAGGGAGAGCGTGCCGCCCTTCCACCAGTCGGGCCGGTGCACCAGCGCGGCGAAGAGCTGCAGCTGGTTGGTGTCCTGCGCGGGGTTGGTGCCGTAGCGGAAGGCGGACAGCTGCGCGCCCGCCGCGAGCTGCGTGGCCGCGCTCACGTCGCGGCGGACCTCCGCGATGAGCCCGAGCGCGTCGCGGTCGTTGTTGAGGGCCTCGGTGGCGATCGTCTCGACCACGGCGCCGTCCTGGCGGAAGCGCTGCCCGAAGGCCATCACCGTCCAGGTGTGCTCGCCGCGGCGCCCCTGCGCGCCGGCCGAGAGGTCCAGGAGCTGGTAGTCGTAGTCCCCCTCCTGGTGGTAGCCGCGCAGGCGCGCGTCGGCGGAGCCGAACCAGGTGAGGTCCTCGGCGGCCTTCCACGCCGCGTGCACGCCGGCGGCCGCGCCCCAGTACGGCGCCGAGCGCTGGATGGAGTTGCCCGTGGGCGTGATGCCCGGCAGGCCGAAGGAGGATTCCACCGCGCTCGTGAAGTCGCTCGTCGTGCTGGAGAGGTTGCTGTCGTGGCCCCCGCCCGCCTCGACGTAGCCGTGCACGCTGAACTTCTGCCGCTCCTTCAGGCGCTGGATCTGCGCCAGGTAGGCGTCGAGCGCCTTGCGCCCTTCCTCGTTGGGCGCACGTCCCTGAAGCCGCCGGAACTCCAGTTCCGCGAGGTCCAGCGAACCCATGCGCAGGTAGGTGCGCCCGAGCTCCAGGCGCGCGCTGTCGAAGTCGGGGTTGCGGTCGAGGGCGCGCTCGAAGGCGAGAGCGGCGATCTCGAGGCGGCCGGTCTCGAGGGCCGCCACGCCCAGCCAGTAGTCGAACTCGACCTCTCCCGCGCGGGCGGCTGCGAGCGGCTCGAGGAGCGAGTACGCGGCGGCGGCGTCCTTCTTCTCGATGAGCGCCCTGGCCCGCGCGACGGGATCGGTTCCCTGGGCGGACGCCGGCGTGGCAAGAAAAGCTGCAACGAGGACGGCAGCGGCGGCCGCTTTCGCGGCGGCGCCGGACGAGACTGTGCGCATGGAGCTCCCCTGGTTTTCTCGTTCTTCGACGGTTGGTGTTTCGCGCGGAGTGTATCAGCGCTTTTTCTTTTCGCAACTGACCGCGGTCGGGTGTGGGACCTTGGTTTCACCCACGATTCGTGGGGGCAATCGCGCGCCGGTTCGTCCCCCATAATGAGAGCCCCGATTCCCGCCGATCGCCCGCCGAGAGGATCCTGCCATGATCAAGTTCACCGTGAACGGCAAGCCCGTCCGGACCGACGCCGACCCCGACACGCCGCTGCTGTGGGCGCTTCGCGACGACCTCGGCCTCACCGGCACCAAGTACGGCTGCGGGCGCGCGCAGTGCGGCGCCTGCACGGTGCACGTGGACGGCGAGGCGGAGTTCTCCTGCTCCGTGAAGGTCGCCGACGTGGCGGGCAAGCGCGTGGTGACGATCGAGGGGCTTTCGGCCTCGAACGCGGTGGTGAAGGCGGTGAAGTCCGCCTGGATCGACAAGGACGTGGTGCAGTGCGGCTACTGCCAGCCCGGGCAGGTCATGGCGGCCGTGGCGCTCCTGGCGAAGAACGGCTCGCCCTCCGATGCGCAGATCGACGAGGCCCTTGACGGCAACCTCTGCCGCTGCGGCACCTACCCGCGAATCCGCGAGGCCGTGCGCGCGGCCGCGGCCACGCTTTCGGCGAAGCGCTGAGGAGGACGAGATGAAGATCGCCGCGAAAAGCGTCTCCCGCCGCGCCTTCCTCAAGTCCGGCGCCGCCGTCGCCGGCGGCCTGGTCATCGGCTTCTGGCTCCCCGGCAGGCAGCGCCTCGCCTTCGCGCAGGGCGCGCCCAAGCCACCCATCCACCCGAACGCCTTCCTGCGCATCGCCAAGGACGGCACGGTGACCGTGATGGTGAAGAACCTCGAGTTCGGGCAGGGCGTCACCACGGCGCTGCCCATGCTGGTGGCCGAGGAGCTCGAGTGCGACTGGTCCCGCGTCCGCTCCGAGCTCGCGCCCGCCGCGCCCGAGTATTTCCACACCGGCTTCGGCATGCAGATGACCGGCGGCTCGATGAGCGTGGGGGATTCCTGGACGCAGCTGCGCACCGTGGGTGCCCAGGCGCGCACGATGCTCGTCGCCGCGGCGGCCTCGCAGTGGAAGGTGCCGGCGGGAGATTGCCGCGCCGAGAAGGGCTTGGTGCTCGGGCCCGGGGGCCGGAAGGCCTCGTTCGGAAGCCTCGCGCAGGCCGCCGGCAAGCTTGCGGTGCCCGACAAGGTGGCGCTCAAGGACCCGAAGGACTTCAAGCTCATCGGCAAGCCCACGCGCCGCCTGGACGCGGCCGAGCGCGTCGACGCGAAGACCGTCTTCGGCATGGACATGAAGCGGCCCGGCCTGCACACGGCGCTCGTGGCCCATCCGCCCGTCTTCGGCGCGAAGGTGGCTTCCTTCGACGCGCGCAAGGCGATGGCGGTGGCGGGCGTCACGAACGTGGTGCAGATCTCCAACGGCGTGGCGGTGGTGGCCAAGGGCTTCTGGGCGGCGAAGAAGGGCCGCGACGCGCTCGAGATCCAGTGGGACCTCGGCGCCGGAGCCTCGCTATCCACCGAGGGCCTGCGCAAGCAGTATGGCGAGCTCGCGCTGCAGCCCGGGGCCATGGCGAGGAAGGCGGCCGACCCCGCGGCGATCAAGGCGGCCGCGAAGACGGTCGTCGCCCAGTACGAGGTCCCGTTCCTCGCGCACGCCCCGATGGAGCCGCTCAACTGCACCGTGGAGTTTCGCGGCGATTCCGCGGAGATCTGGTGCGGCTCCCAGTTCCAGACGGTGGACCAGGCGGCCGCCGCGAAGGCCCTGGGCCTCGCTCCCGGGAAGGTGAAGCTCAACACCCTGCCGGCCGGCGGCGGCTTCGGCCGGCGCGCGAACCCGGCGTCGGACTATGTCGTCGAGGCGTGCGAGATCGCGCGCGGCGTGCGCGTGCCGGTGAAGGTCGTGTGGACGCGAGAGGACGACATAAAGGGCGGGTACTACCGCCCGATGTACGTGCACCGCGTCGAGGCGGGCCTGGACGCGAAGGGCGCCATCGTGGGCTGGAACCACGCGATCGTGGGCCAGTCCATCATCACGGGCACCGCCTTCGAGCCCTTCATGGTGAAGGACGGCGTCGACGATACCAGCGTCGAGGGCGCGAGCGACACGCCCTACGACATCCCCAACTTCGCGGTGACGCTGCACTCGCCGAAGTCGGCGATTCCCTCGCTGTGGTGGCGCTCCGTGGGCCACTCGCACACCGCCTTCGTGATGGAGACGATGATCGACGAGCTGGCGGCCGCGGCCGGCGAGGATCCCGTGGCCTTCCGCCGCAAGCTCCTCGCGAAGCACCCGCGCGTGCTGGCCGCCCTGGAACTGGCCGCGCAAAGGGCCGGCTGGGGAACGCCCCTTCCCGCCGGGCGAGCGCGCGGCATCGCCGTCCACGAGTCCTTCGGCAGCGTCTGCGCGCAGGTCGCGGAGGTCTCGGTCGAGCAGGGCGCGGTGAAAGTGCACCGCGTCGTCGCCGCCTTCGACTGCGGCCTGGTGGTGAACCCCCTCACCGTCGAGGCACAGGTCCAGGGCGCCGTCGCCTTCGGCCTGTCCGCGGCGCTGCACAGCGCCATCACCTTCAAGGACGGCCGCGTGCAGCAGTCCAACTTCCACGACTACACGGTGTTGCGAATGGGCGACATGCCGAAGGTCGAGGTGCACATCGTGCCCTCGACCGCGGACAAGCCCACCGGCGTCGGCGAGCCCGCGACGCCGCCCATCGCCCCCGCCGTGGCCAACGCCCTCTTCGCCCTCACCGGCAAGCGCGCCCGCGCCCTGCCGCTCGGCAAGACGAAGTGGGGATGACGAAGTAGTCCGTGGAAGTTGGGGAGAGGCCGGGGAAGTTCGACTGCAAACCTGGGCATGCAAGCTTGACCGTCGGATGGGTGCCCGGAAATTCGCGGTCCGCCAAACAGGTCCTATCCGGGAACATAGGTGACACTTTTCCAGGCACATGGGTTACAGGTGCCCCAAGGGGGGCGCCATGGCTTGGAAAGAGACCTGTGTGATGGATGAAAGACTGAGCTTCGTACACGAAGTTGAACTCGGCAGGCGCAGCGTCGCTGAACTGTGCCGGGTGTTCGGCGTCAGCCGAAAGACGGGCTACAAGTGGATCAGTCGATTCAGGGAGGGCGGAGACGAGGCTTTGGCCGACGCCTCGAGAGCTCCGCTGACCCACCCGAACACAACCGACGAGCGGCTTGTTCGCTTGATCGTCGAGGCAAGGCGGCGTCACCCGGATTGGGGGCCGGAGAAGCTGTTGGAGTGGCTGACTCCGCGCCACCCCCGAATCGAGGAGTGGCCGGCGGTGTCCACAGCCGCGCAGATCCTCAAGAGGGCTGGCCTGGTCAGGACCAGACGGCGATTTCGCTCGGCTATCCCGTTTCGGGCGCCATTCACCGAGGTCGTGGCGCCCAATACCCTCTGGAGTGCGGACTTCAAGGGCTATTTCAAGACCGGTGACAGCCGCTACTGCCACCCCCTGACGATCACCGACAACTACAGCCGCTTCCTGATCGAGTGCCGAGCACTGCTTCGCTATACCTCGGAGGAGACCATGCCGTGGTTCGAGCGGGCCTTTCGGGAGTACGGCCTGCCGATGGCCATTCGCACCGACAACGGCAGCCCCTTTGGCAGCACGGGTCTGGGCGGACTCACCAAGCTCAATGTCTGGTGGCTGCGCCTGGGGATCGTTCCAGAGCACATCGAGCCAGGAAAGCCGCAACAGAACGGTCGTCATGAACGCATGCACGGGACGCTCAAGAGAGCAGTCGGACGCCCGAGACTGCATGCCACCGCTCAACAAGCACCATTCGATCGGTTCCGACAGCAGTACAACCATGAGCGGCCCCATCACGCACTCGGTGGCGCCACCCCGGCTTCCTACTACGCGCCGTCGCCCCGGCCCTATCCCAAGCGACTGCCGCCCTTCGAGTACCCGCCGGATGTCGTGCCGCGATATGTCCTGCGTCGCGGCAAGATCCACTGGCTCGGTCGCAAGTACTACGTCGGAACCGCTCTCGGCGACGAAATCATCGGATTACGCGAAATCGATGACGGCACATGGCTGGTAATCGCCGGACCAATAGCGATAGGCAAGCTTGATGCTCGCCAACAGCGAGTTGAGCCAATAGAGCCCTACCTCGTGAACGCGCCCGAAAGTGTCACCCATGTGCCTGGAAAGCTGTAACCCATGGTCCCGTTGACACAAACACGTCGGACTTCGATTTTTTACCCATCCAATGTTGACGGCGCTTCGCGTCGTCAACCTGGACGGTCGCGCGCCATGGATGTGCATGTCCAACCTCCCTCGCCAGCCCGTCCTTGGAGGCGCCGTGCCTGTGCGAGCACTCGACGACGCGTCCACGGAGTGCTGGGGGTGGACGGGAATGCGACGAGCGGGATCCTTGGCGGGCGACCGTCGCAGGGCGACAGAGCGCAGCGCCGTCGCCACTAGATGGGTGGAAAGTCGAAGGACGACGTGTTTGGCGGCCTTCGACTTTCCGGGCACCCATCCGACGGTCACGATTGCCCGCCCAGGATCCCGCTCGTCGTATTCCCGTCCACCCCAAACGGTCCACCCCAGGCTTGACGCCGCGCAAGGCGCCGCGGCGGGCGCCCCTCTAGGATGGGATTCGGAGGAGTAAAACAAGACCATGCCCTGCGCCTGGATATCCCACCGGGACTGCCTGCTCCACGAGATGGGGGAAGGGCACCCGGAATGCCCCGAGAGGCTCGACGCGATTTCTGACCACCTGCTCGCGCAGGGGATCATGAGCCTGCTCATTCCCTACGACGCGCCGGAGGCCACGCTCGAGCAGCTCGAGCGCGCGCACACGGCGCACCACGTGACGGAGATCCTCGCCGCCTCGCCGGCCCAGGGCTACGTACACGTGGATCCCGACACCGCCATGAACCCGCACACGGTGAAGGCCGCGCTGCGCTCGGCCGGCGCGGCGGTGCTCGCCACCGACCTCGTCCTGAAGGGCGAGGTGCGCAGCGCCTTCTGCGCCGTGCGCCCGCCCGGGCACCACGCCACGCGCGACGCCCCGATGGGGTTCTGCTTCTTCAACAACGTCGCCGTGGGCATCCGCCATGCGCTCGACGTGCACGGGCTCGAGCGCGTGGCGCTCATCGACATCGACGTCCACCACGGCAACGGCAGCGAGGACATCCTGGCCTCCGACCCGCGCGTGCTCATGGCCTCGACCTTCCAGCGCGGCCTGTATCCCTTCCTGGGCGAGGAGCCCAAGGGGCTCAACATGGTGAACGTGGGCCTTCCCGCGGGCGCGGGCGGCGAGCAGCTGCGCGCGGCGGTGCAGGAGTACTGGATGCCGGCGCTGGACGCCTTCTGCCCGCAACTCGTCTACATCTCCGCCGGGTTCGACGCCCACCAGGCCGACGACATGGCCGGCATGCGCTGGGTCGAGAGCGACTACGCGTGGGTCACGCGCGAGCTGGTGGCGGTGGCGAACCGCCACTGCAACGGGCGCGTCGTGTCGATGCTCGAGGGCGGCTACCACCTGCACGCGCTGGCGCGCAGCGTCGCCGCGCACGTCCGGGAGCTGGTGTCGGCGTGACGCCGATGGCCTACGACTGGATCGTCGTCGGTTCCGGCTTCGGGGGCAGCGTCTCGGCGCTCCGCCTCGCCCAGAAGGGCTACAAGGTGGCGGTCCTCGAGTGCGGGCGGCGCTATCGCGACCAGGACTTCGCGAGGAGCACGTGGAACCTGCGCCGCTTCCTCTGGGCGCCGGCGCTCGGGCTGCGCGGCATCCTGCGCATGTCCGTCTTCCGCGACGTGTTCATCGCGAGCGGCGCGGGCGTCGGCGGCGGCAGCCTCGTCTACGCCAACACGCTCTACCGCGCCAAGCCCGCGTTCTTCACGCACCGCCAGTGGCCGGGCGGCCGGGACTGGGCCGCGGCCCTCGCGCCCCACTACGACACCGCCGAGCGGATGCTGGGAGCGACGCCGGTGCCGCACGACAGCGACGGGCAGAGGCTGCTTCGCGAGATGGCGGACGCGATGGGAGTTCCGCAGACCTTCGTGCGCACCTCGTGCGCCGTCTACTTCGGCGAGCCGGGCGTCACGGTGCCGGATCCCTTCTTCGGCGGCGAGGGACCGCCGCGCACCGGCTGCGAGCGCTGCGGCGCGTGCATGGTGGGTTGCCGCACCGGCGCCAAGAACACGCTGGTGAAGAACTACCTCTGGTTCGCCGAGAAGCTGGGCGTCGAGATCCTGGCCGACACCGAGGTCACCGACATCCGGCCCCGCGGCGCCGGCGACGGCTCCGGGGGATACGTGGTGGAGACGTCCCGTCCCGGCGCGTGGCTGCGCCCGCGGCGGCGAACGCTCGAGGCGACGGGCGTGGTCGTGGCCGCGGGTGCGCTGGGCACCAACCGGCTCCTCGCGCGGTGCAAGCTGGGTGGGTCGCTGCCGGCCCTCAGCGACCGGCTGGGCCACCTCGTGCGCACCAACAGCGAGTCGCTCCTCGCAGTGACCCTTCCGGACGACCGCCTGGCGCCGTGGAAGGACGTGGCCATCAGTGCGAGCATCCACCCGGATCCGCAGACGCACATCGAGTTCGTCACCTACGGCCGCCGCGGCGACTTCATGTCCACCCTCACCACGCTCCTCGTGGGCGAGGGCACGCGGCTCACCCGCCCGCTGAAGCTCCTGGGCGTTGCGCTCCTCCACCCCGTCCGCTTCCTTCGCACGGCCTGGCCCTTCGGCTGGTCGCGCCGCTCGCTGATCATCCTGGTGATGCAGTCGCTCGACAACGCGCTGCGCTTCCGCGCGCGCAAGGGCTGGCTCGGGGGCGTGCGCCTGGCCACGGAGCAGGACGAGGGCCGGCCCAACCCCACCTACATCGAGGCCGGCAACCGCGCCGCGCTGTGGCTCGCCAAGCGCACCGGCGGAGTCGCGCAGAGCATGGCGCTGGAGGCCGTGGCCAACATCCCGTCCACGGCCCACATCCTGGGTGGCGCGGCGATCGGCCGCGACGCGGGCGAAGGCGTCGTCGACCGCCATAGCCGCGTCTTCGGGTACTGCAACCTGCTCGTGTGCGACGGCTCGACGCTGCCGGCCAACCCCGGCGTGAACCCCAGCCTCACCATCGCGGCCGTCGCGGAGCACGCGATGAGCCACGTGCCCGCCAAGGCGGCGGCCTGAGCGCCCCCGCTACTTGTGCGCCGGCGTGGCGCCGGGCGGCATGACCTCCGCCTGGATCTCCAGCTTCGAGCGCTTGCCTTCCTTGCCGACGAAGGTGAGCGTGATGGGCACCTTGTCGCCCTTGGCCAGGGGCTTCACGAGGTCGATCAGCATCACGTGGTAGCCGCCGGGCTTCAGCTCCACCTCCTTGCCCGCCGGCAGCGGGATGTCGTCGATCGAGCGCATGGCCATCACGTTGCCGCGCATCGTCATCTCGTGGATCTCGACAATGTTGGCCGAGGGCGAGGCCGCGTTCACCAGCGAGACGTCCTCCGTGCTCTTGAGCTTCATGAATGCGCCCGTGGCCTGCTGCTTCGGGACCGTGCCGCGGACCCAGGCCCCCGTCACCGTCACGTCCGCCCAGGCCTGCGCCGCGACGAGCGCCCAGCCCGCGATGCACAACACCTTCAACTGCCTTTTCATGGCGATTCCCCTGTCTGCGCAATGCGCTTCAATTATAGGCGCGCACGCAATCGGCGGGGCTGCGCGCTCCGCTATGCCTTCCGGAGGTCCTCCTTGCGCAGCGGCAGGGTGCGGATGCGCCTGCCGGTGGCGGCGAACACGGCGTTGAGCACCGCGGCCTGGAAGGGCAGGATGCCCGGCTCGCCATGGCCGCCCCAGAAGCCGCCCGTCGGCACGAGCACGAGCTCGACCCTGGGCATGTCGCCGATCATCGGGATCGGGAAGTCGTGGAAGTTCGACTCCTGGATGCGCCCGTCCTTGACCGTGTTGGCCTCGAAGAGCGCGCCCAGGCCGTAGATCGCGTTGCTCTCGGCCTGCGCCGCGCAGGTGTCGGGATTCACCACGTGGCCCGAGTCGATGGCCACGACGTAGCGCAGCACCTTGAGGTTGCCGCCCGCGTCGACCGTGGCCTCGGCCACGCCGGCCGCGTAGCTGCCGAAGCCCTCGACGACGGCGAGGCCGCGCCCCACGCCGGCCGGGAGGGCCGTCCCCCAGCCCGCGGCCCTGGCGGCCGCCTCGAGCACGAGGCGGTTCCTGTCGCCGGGCTTGAGCATCGCGAGCCGGAAGTCGAGCGGATCCTTGCCCGCGGCCTGCGCCAGCTCGTCGAGGAAGCACTCGCGGTAGACGCCGTTCTGCTGCCCCGGCGCGCGCCAGAAGCCCGTGGGCACGTGGCCGTTTCGCAGGGCGTAGCCCACGTACTGGTTGGCGATCTCGTAGGGCATGTCGGAGAGCGTGCGCACGGCGGTGAAGTCGACGCCGCCCTTGCGGGCGCCGGGCATCACGGTGTCCAGGATGGACGGGCACGCCACCTTGGCCTCGAAGGCGACGAGCCGGCCCTGCGCGTCCAGCCCGCCGCGCAGCTTCACGAGGCTCGCGGGCCGGTAGAAGCCGTGCTGCATGTCCTCCTCGCGCGACCACATGAGCTTCACGGGCTTGCCGGGCATCGCCATCGCGAGCTTCACGCCCTGGCGCACGAAATCCTGCGGCGCGCCGCGGCGCCCGAAGCCCCCGCCCAGCATCATCTTGTGGACCTCGCACTTCTCCTGCGGCACCCCGGCGGTGCGGGCGGCCTCCGCGAGCGAGGCCTCGCCGTTCTGCGTGGAGGTCCACACCTCCACGAACCCGTCGGGCTTCACCCACGCCGTGCAAACCTGCGGCTCCATGGTCGCGTGGTTGAGATAGGGCGAGGCGTACTCGGCCTCGACAAGCTTCGCCGCCGTGGCGAGCGCCCCGGCCGCATCTCCCGCCTTCTTCGCCTCCATCATCTTCGGGTCCGCCAGTCCCTCGCGGAACATGGCCGTGATGGTCGCATCCGAGGCGGCGCCGAACTCGCCGGGATCCCACTCGACCCTGACCTTCTTCAGCGCCTGGTCGGCGCGCCACCAGCTGTCGGCGACGACGGCCACGAAGTCCGCCTCGCGCACGACCTTCTTCACGCCGCGCATCGCGAGCGCGGCCGAATCGTCCACCGACTTCACCTTGCCGCCGAACACGGGGCACTGGGCGATGGAGGCGTGGAGCAGCCCGGGCAGCATCACGTCGGTGCCGAACACGGGCTTGCCCAGCACCTTGTCGGGGATGTCCAGGCGCCGCAGCGGCTTGCCGGCGATCTTCCAGTCCTTCGGGTCGCGAAGCCTCACGTCCTGCGGGGCGGGGAGCTTCGCCGCCTGGGCGGCCACCTGGCCGTAGCGAAGCCGGCGCTTCGAGGGGCCGTGGGTGATGACGCCCTTGTCCACGGCGCACTCCGCGACCGGCACCTTCCACTGCGCGGCAGCGGCGGCCACCAGCATTTCGCGCGCCGCGGCGCCGGCCTTGCGCACGTAGTCGTGCGAGCCGCGCACGCCCTGGCTGCCGCCCGTGGACATCGAGCCCCAGACGCGGTTTCGCCGCACGTGCTCGTTGGGCGAGGCGAACTCGGCCGTGACGTTCGCCCAGTCGCAGTCGAGCTCCTCGGCCACGAGCTGGGCGAGGGCCGTGTAGGTGCCCTGCCCCATCTCGGAGCGGGCGATGCGCACCACCACGCGGTCGTCGGTGTGGATCACCACCCAGGCGTTGACCTCCGTGGCGGCGGCGCCCTTCGCGGCGTTGGCGGCGAGCGGAAAGGAGAATTCGAGGGCGAGGCCGCCGCCGACCGCGGCGGAGGCCTTCAGGAAGAAGCGGCGTTGAGGGGAGCGGATCGTCATGGCGGGCACCCTCAGCCTTTCTTCACCGGGGTGACCGAGGCCACGGGCGAGGCCGCGGCGTGTATCGCCTTGCGCACGCGCGCGTACGTCCCGCAGCGGCACAGGTTCGTCATGGCGTCGTCGATGTCGGCATCGGTGGGCCGGGGCTTCTTCGCGAGGAGCGCCGCGGCCGCCATGATCATCCCCGTCTGGCAATAACCGCACTGCGGGACCTCGTGCTCGATCCAGGCCTTCTGGACGCGGTGCAGGCCGGGCTTGCCCAGGCCCTCGATGGTCAGGACCTTCTTCCCCGCGGCCTGCGAGGCGGTGACGATGCAGGCGCGCTGCGGCTCGCCGTCCACGAGCACGGTGCACGCGCCGCATTGCGAGATCCCGCAGCCGTACTTGGTGCCCGGGAGGTCCAGGTGGTCGCGAAGGACCCACAGGAGGGGCATTTCGGGCTCCACGTCCAGCGAATGGACGCGGCCGTTCACGTTGAGCTTGACCATGATGTCTCCCGGGGATTCGGATGGGCGCGGGGCCTAGCGGCCCAGGGGCCCCGCATATGGGTACGACGGCTGGTTCGGCGATCGGTTCCCGCGCTCGATCGTGATCGCGGACCAGTCGCCCGTCTCCGCCGCCTGCCGCAGGAGGCCGCGGTAGCGGTCGAGGAGCTGCGCGTCGTAGGGCGAGGCGCCGTAGTAGAAGAGGTAGTCCGGCAGGCTCGCCACGCCGCAATGCCCCTGGAAGGCGCAGGCATCCAGCACGCGCGCACTGTTCTCGCCGCAGGGGTACCCGTACTCGCAGGCGAGCAGGAGCGCCGCGTTCATGAATATCCGGTTCTCGACGGGATCCTGGTCGGGCCCGGTGCGCACCGTGAGGTCGCGGAAGGAATTGGCGAGCACGCGCCCGGCGATCACGATGGCCTCGGGGTCCCGGGTCGAGAACGCCTCCCGGAGCGCGACGACCTGCGACTCGCCCAGCGTGGCGCCCGCCCGGCCGGGCGTGTTCGACGAGCGGCGCTCCTGCCACATGTCCTGCTCGACCTGCCAGGCGCGCGCCTTGGGGTCGCCGCCGTCGAGCGCGCTCTTCAGGAGCTGGCCCAGCTCGGCCTCCGTCACGGTGACTCCCGTGATGCCGGCGCACTGGTCCGCCGTGGCCTTGTCGAAGGCCTCCAGGCGCTGTTCGCGGCGCGGGTCACCCTCCTTGTAGCTGGCGGCGATCTGCAGGCGCCGCTCCTCGAGCTGCGCCGAGTTCTGGGTGCGCGACAGCGGGCCGCCCTTGCGGTCGGCCACCGTGGCGCAGGCGCGCAGGATGCGGTAGAGGAAGTACTTCCCCTCGGGCGTGTCGCCCTCCGTCGTGTTGCGCAAGCGCTCGTAGATGGGCTTCCAGGCGAGCGCGTTGCCGAAATCGCGAGCGAGCGGGGACGCCGTGACGATCGCGCCGGCGGGCGGGCGCAGGAAATTGGGCGCCGCCGGCAGTTGCCCCGGCCCGACCGGGACCGGCGGGGATTTCGCCGCGGGGGCGGCGGGAGGCCTGGCGGCGACCGCGGATGCCTCCGGCTCCGGCGCCGCCTGGGGACGCAACAGGTCCCAGGCAAGGACGCCGACCACCACGAGCGCGGCCACGGCCAGGAATTGCCTCAGGCTCAAGCGCAGTCCTCGAGGATCATGCGGGCGCCCTTCTCCGCGATCATGTAGCACGGCGCGTTGGTGTTGCCCGAGGTGATGCGCGGCATGATCGAGGCGTCCACGACGCGCAATCCCTCGATCCCGCGCACGCGCAGGCGCTCGTCCACGACCGCCTTCCCGTCGCGGCCCATGCGGCAGGTGGAAACGGGGTGGAAGATGGTGGTGCCCAGGTCGCCCGCGGCCTTCGCGAGCGCCTCGTCGGACTGCGCCCCGGGGCCCGGCCTCCATTCCTCCGGCGAGAACCTCGAGAGCGCCGGCGAGGCCATGATGCGGCGCGTGTAGCGCATGCCGTCGGCGGCGACCTTCCTGTCCTCGTCCGTCGAGAGATAGTTGAGCCTGATCTCGGGGTGGGCCAGGGGGTCGGTCGAGGTGATGCGCACCCAGCCGCGCGAGGTGGGCCGCAGGTTGCACACCGAGGGCGTGATCGCCGGGAAGGGGTGCAGGGGGTCGCCGAACTTGTCGAGGGAGAGCGGCTGCACGTGCCACTCGATGTTGGGCGTGGGCTGCGCGGGGTCGCTCTTCGCGAAGGCGCCCAGCTGCGACGGCGGCATGGTGAGCGGGCCGGTCTTGAACAGGAGGTACTCCAGCCCCATGGCCGCCTTGCCCCAGAGGCTGTTCACCCGCGTGTTGAGCGTCGTCGCGTTCGCCACCTTGAACACCATGCGGATCTGCAGGTGGTCGTGCAGGTCCTCGCCCACGCCGGCCATCTCGTGGAAGACGGGGATGCCGAGCTTCGAGAGCAGCGCGCCGGGGCCCACGCCGGAGAGCTGCAGCAGCTGCGGCGTGCCGATGGCGCCCGCGGCGAGGATCACCGCCTTGCGCGCGAGCGCCGTCGCCGGCCCCTGCCCTTCGGCCACGTAGTCGAGGCCCGTGGCGCGGCGGCGCCCGTCCTTCTCCTCCAGGCGCACCTTCGTCGCGTGCGCCTTCGTGGCCACGGTGAGGTTGGGCCGCGAAAGCGCCGGCCGCAGCCAGGCGTTGGTGGCGCTCCAGCGCACCCCGCGCTTCTGGTTCATGTGGAAGTAGGCGTTGCCCGAGTTGTCGCCGCGGTTGAACTCGTCGATCTTCGGGATGCCGCACTCCTGCGCCGCCTCGCGCCAGGCGTCCAGGATCTCCCAGCGCACGCGCGGCTCCTCCACGCGCAGCTCTCCGCCGGCCCCGTGGAACTCGTTCGCGCCCGCGAAGAAGTCCTCGTGCTGCCTGAAGAGCGGGAGCACGTCTTCCCACGACCAGCCGGCGTTGCCCAGCGAGGCCCAGTGGTCGTAGTCCTCCCTCTGCCCGCGCATGTACACCATCGCGTTGATGGTGGAGCAGCCGCCCAGCACGCGGCCGCGCGCGTAGCCCAGCTGCCGCCCGCCTAGCCCCGGGTCGGGCGCGGTCTTGAAGCACCAGTCGGTGCGCGGGTTGCCGATGGTGTAGAGGTAGCCCACGGGGATCGGGATCCAGAACCAGTCGTCCTGCCCGCCGGCCTCCAGCAGCAGGACGCTCGACTTCCCGTCGGCGGTGAGGCGGTTCGCGAGCAGGCAGCCGCAGCTGCCGGCACCGACGATCACGTAGTCGTATTCACGCATGGGAGGGGGAGTTATGCGGGCGCAAACCTTTGGAACACGGATGAACACGGATTAACACGGATGAACACGGATAAGGCAAGGCGAGGCAAGCTTCGGTCTGGCGGCCATGTCTCGATTTCGCGCGCCAATCCAACTTTGAAGTCATCCGTGTTCATCCGTGTTAATCCGTGTTCATCCGTGTTCCAAAGGTTTGCGCCCGCATCACTCGCTAGCGCAAGCGATTCGCGGCACGTCGAGCCTCGTAGGTCTTGAGGTGGGTGTAGGCCATCTGGAGGACGGTGTCGTCGATGCCGTGCTTGCGCGCCAGCGAGAGCATGTGGCCCACGATGTGGTCGGCCTCCACGGGCTTGCCGGCCTCCATGTCGCGCAGCATCGAGGCGCTCTGCGGGCCGGGGCGCGTGAGTCGCTCTGCTGCCCACTGCAGGATCTTCTCGCCCGGGGGATGGCCCTCGGCCCGGGCGATGGCGGCGTTGGCCTCGAAGCAGCGCAGGGCGATCGCCCTGCCCTCCGGCGTGGCCATGATCTCGGCGATGTTTCCCCGGAAAAGGCAGGTGGTGGCCGCGAGCGCGGCGAGGAACGTGACCTTCTCCCACATGTCCTGCAGGATGTCCCCGGACCAGGTCCAGTCGATCGTGGTCCTCGCGAGCGCGTCGGCCAGCGCCTGCGCGCGCGCCGACTTCGACTTGTCGCGCTCCCCGAAGAGGAAGCGGTTGAGGGGCTCCCAGTGCATCACCTTGCCCTCGGGCGAGAGTCCCACGTTGATCTGGCAGGTGCCGCCCATGACGCTTGCGGCGCCGAAGCGTGCGTCGAGCCGGTCCAGGTGGGCGAGGCCGTTGAGCATGGGCAGCACGGCGCAGCCGCTCGCCATGGCCGGCGAGATCGCGTCCAGGGCGGAGTCGAGGTCGTAGGCCTTGCAGGTGAAGAGGACGAGGTCGTAGCCGGGCTTCAGCTCCCCGGCCAGGACGGTCTTCGCCGCGATGCGGGCGTTGCCGCTGGGGCTTTCGATGACCAGCCCGTCCTTCTCGATCTGCTCGCGGCGCTTCTCCCGGACGAGGAACGTCGTGTCCACGCCGGCTTCCGCCATCCGGCCGCCGAAGTAGCCGCCGATGCCGCCGGCGCCGAGGACGAGAAGCTTCATGAATGCGTGACGGGCCGCCGCTTCAGGCGTTCGCTTCGGCGAACCCGCGCCGCTTCACCAGCGCGTCGATCTCCTTCAGCGTCTCGAGGAGCTCGCGCATGCGCGGCAGCGGCCAGGCGTTCGGGCCGTCCGACAGCGCCTTCGCGGGATCGGGGTGCGTCTCCATGAAGACGCCGGAGACGCCGGTGGCCACCGCGGCCCGCGCGAGCACCGGCACGAACTCGCGCTGCCCGCCCGAGGAGGTGCCCTGCCCGCCCGGGAGCTGCACGGAATGGGTGGCGTCCATCACGACCGGGCAGCCCGTCTCGCGCATGATCGCGAGCGAGCGCATGTCGGAGACGAGGTTGTTGTAGCCGAAGGAGGCGCCGCGCTCGCAGACCATGATGTTGTCCTGCCCGCTCGCCTCGCGCGCCTTGTCCACGACGTTCTTCATGTCGTGGGGGGCGAGGAACTGGCCCTTCTTGATGTTCACCGGCAGGCCCGCGCGGGCCACGGCCACGATGAAGTCCGTCTGCCGGCACAGGAACGCGGGGGTCTGCAGCACGTCGACGTGCCTGGCCACCTCGGGCACCTCGTCCGCCGTGTGCACGTCGGTGAGCACCGGCACGCCGAGGGTCCTGCGCACCTTCGCGAGGATCTCCAGGCCCTTCTCCATGCCCGGGCCGCGGAAGCTCTTGCCGCTGGAGCGGTTGGCCTTGTCGTAGGAGCTCTTGAAGATGAAGGGGATGCCCAGCGCGCCCGTCATCTCCTTCAGCTGCCCGGCCACGTCCATCTGCAGCTGCTCGCTCTCGACGACGCAGGGGCCGGCGATGAGGAAGAAGGGCCTGTCGAGGCCGGCTTCGAATCCGCAAAGTTTCATGCTTGTCCTATGGCGCGCACGGGAGGGAGTTATGCAACCCAAAGGCTAGGACACGGATGAACACGGATGAACACGGATGAACACGGATGAACACGGATAGTTCTTGGGTTGGAAGCGCCTTGCCAAACAGGGCGACGTCGTTCCACTTGGCAGAGCGTTCCTCGTTCAAGAAATATCCGTGTTCATCCGTGTTCATCCGTGTCCTAGCCTTTGGGTAGCGTCACTCCCCGCTGCCTGACCGCCTCGAAGAGCGCGATCGAGCCCGCGACACCCGCATTGAGGCTCTCGGCGCGTCCGGGCATGGGGATGCGGGCGCGCACCCTCGCCGCCTTCTCCAGTTCCGGCGACAGCCCCGACCCCTCGTTTCCCACGAGGAGCGCCACCGGGCCCCGGAGGTCCGTCTCGTAGATCGAGGCCTTCGCCTCGCCGCACAGCGCCACGGTCGTGCCGGCGAAGGAAGCGACGAAGGCCTGGAGGTCCGCGCCCTCGACGATGTTGAGCGCGAAGTGGGCGCCCTGCCCCGCGCGCAGCACCTTGGGCGACCAGGCGAAGGCGCAGGTGGGCGCGAGGAGCACGTGCTCGACGCCCGCCGCGGCCGCGCTGCGCAGCAGCGTGCCGACGTTGCCGGGATCCTGCAGGTCCTCCAGGGCGAGGCAGAAGCGGGCCGAGGGAGGCACCGCGCGCCCCGACGGCGTGGCCACGACGGCGAGGATCCCCGCGGGCGATTCCACGCCGCTCACGGCGTCGAAGAGCGGGTCGGCGAGCTCCACGAGGACGGCCGACCTCTCCCGCGCGCGCTGCACGATCGCCTGCGACGAGCCGGCGGCCGACCGGCTCACGAAGAGCTGCGCCACGCCGTGCCCGGCATCGAGGCAGGCCTCCACGAGGTGCGCGCCCTCGATCACGGTGAGCCCCCGGCGCCGGCGCTCGGCGGCCGACGACGCGAGTTTCGCGAGCGACTTGTACGCGGCGTTGTCCCGCGAGGCGACGGTCTTCATCGTCAGAAGGCCAGCAGGCGCTGACGGATCGCCTCGCGCACGGGCCCGAAGGTGCGGCGGTGGATCTCGCAGGGCCCCAGCGAGCGCAGCGCCGCCAGGTGCTCCGGCGTGGGATAGCCCTTGTGCCTGGCGAACCCGTAGCCCGGGAAGCGCAGGTCGAGCTCGGCCATCTCCGCGTCGCGCGCGGTCTTCGCGAGGATGGAGGCGGCCGAGATCGCGGGCACGAGGCGGTCGCCCTTCACGACGGCGCGCTCCGGCCAGCGCGTTCCCGGCACGTGCAGGCCGTCGACGACGACCTCGCCCGGGTCCACGCCGAGGCACTCGACCGCGCGCGCCATGGCCGCAAGGCTCGCGCGCAGGATGTTCAGCTCGTCGATCTCCGCCACGGTGGCGCTTGCCACGGCCCACGCGAGCGCATCCCGGCGGATGGCGTCGGCCAGCCGCGCGCGGCGCGCCGGGTCGAGGAGCTTGGAGTCCGCGAGCCCCTGCACGGGCCGCGCCGGGTCGAGGATCACCGCCGCGGCGAAGACCGCGCCGGCGAGCGGGCCGCGCCCGGCCTCATCGACCCCGCAAAGGAAGGGGACGCTACCCTTCGCCTGCGCGCGCGTCCTGGGCATGTGGGTTGCTCCCGTCCCTTCGCTACGCGGCCAGGGCCGGACGGCGAAGGGTAGCGTCCCCTTCCTGCCCTTCCTGCAACCAGGGGGAGAGCGCGTGCGCCACGCGCTCGTCGTTGCCGCAGCGAAGCTGCGCGTGGATCGCGTCGTAGCGCTCGAGGAGGCGCGCGCGGGCCGTCTTGTGGTCCAGCCAGTTGCCCAGCGCCTGCTCGAGGTTTTCGGGCGTGGCGTGGTCCTGCAGGAGCTCGGGCACGATGAACTCGCCGGCGAGGATGTTGGGAAGCCCCACGTACGGCAGCAGGGGCTTCCTCATCATGAGCCGGTACGTGAGCGCCGGCACCTTGTAGGTGATCACCATCGGGCAGCGCGCGAGCGCGCCCTCGAGCGTGGCCGTGCCGCTCGCCACGAGCGCGCAGTCGGCCGCCTGCAGGGCGAGGCGGGCGTGCCCGAACAGGATCGTGAGGTCCAGCCCCTGCGCCTCGCGGGCGTACAGGCGCGTCTCGAACCAGTCGCGCGTCTCGCGGGTGGCGAGCGGCACGAAGAAGCGGATGCCCGGGCGCCGGGCCGCAAGCCTGAGCGCCGTGTCGATGAAGAGGTCGGCGTGCGCCTGCAGCTCGCCGCGGCGGCTGCCGGGCAGCAGGGCGACGGCGGTCGCCGAGTCCGCCAGGCGCAGCTGCGCGCGCGCGTCCGCCCGGTCCGGGACGAGCGGGATCTGGTCGGCGAGCGGGTGCCCCACGTAGGTGGCGGCGATCCCCGCCTTCTCGTAGAGGGGCGCCTCGAAGGGGAAGATCGTGAGCACGCGGTCCACGGCGCGCCCGATGGCCGGAAGCCGTCCCGCGCGCCACGCCCAGATCGAGGGGCTCACGTAGTGCACCGTCGGGATGCCGGCGCGCTTGAGCTTCGCCTCCAGCCCCAGGTTGAAGTCCGGGGCGTCGATGCCGATGAAGAGGTCCGGCTTCTCGCGCGCGAGCCGCGCCGCGAGCGAGGAGCGGATGCGCAGCAGCTCCGGCAGGCTCCTGAGCGCCTCGACGTAGCCGCGCACCGAGAGCTTCTCCATCGGCACGAGCGTCGTGGCGCCGGCGGCCATCATCCGGGGGCCGGCGATGCCGTAGAACTCCGTGCCCGGGAAGCGCTCGCGGACCGCGCTGACGAGGGCCGCGCCCAGCATGTCCCCGGAAGCCTCCCCGGCGACGATGGCGACGCGCCTGCCCATCAGCGCACGATGCCCCGCGTGGAGGCGGCGAGGAAGTCCACGATGGCGCGAACCTCGGGCGCCGACTGCGCCTGGCGCTCGAGCTCGGCCCTGGCGTCGGCCAGCGTGAGCCCGGACTTGTAGAGGGTCTTGTAGGCGCGCTTCAGGGCGGAGAGCGCCTCGGGCGTGAAGCCGCGGCGCTTGAGGCCCTCGCTGTTGATGCCGTGCGGCGCGCACGGGTGCCCGGCCACGGTCACGTACGGCGGGATATCCTGCAGCACCACCGAGGAGACGCCCGCCATCACGTGCGCGCCCACCTTCACGAACTGGTGCACGCCCGTGAAGCCGCCCAGCACCGTGTGGTCGCCGATCCAGACGTGGCCCGCGAGGGTGGCGTTGTTGGCGAAGACCGTGTGGTCGCCCACCACGCAGTCGTGGGCGATGTGGCAGTAGGCCATGATCCAGTTGTCGTTGCCGACGGTGGTCGCGCCGCGGTCCTGCGCGGTGCCCCGGTTGATGGAGCAGTACTCGCGGATCGTGTTGCGGTCGCCGATCTCCAGGCGCGTGGGCTCGCCGCGGTACTTCTTGTCCTGGTTGGCCTCGCCGATGGAGCAGAAGTGGAAGATGCGGTTGTCCCGCCCGATCCGCGTGTGGCCCGTCACCACGCAGTGCGCGCCGATCGTGGTGCCCTCCCCGGCCTCGACGTCGCCGTCGACCACGGTGTAGGGGCCCACGCGCACGCCCTCGCCGAGCCTGGCGCGCGGGTCGACGATGGCGGTGGGATGGATGGACGTCATCGCCTCACGCGCCCGCCTCGACCGGCCGCAGGACGCACAGCAGCTCGGCCTCCGCGACCACCGCCCCGTCCACCCGCGCCACGGCCTTGAACTTGCCCAGGCCGCGCACGAGCCGCAGCTGCTCGATCTCGAAGAGCAGCTGGTCGCCGGGACGCACCGGGCGCTTGAAGCGCGCGCCGTCGATGCCGGCGAAGTAGTACACGTGCTTGCCGTCGTCCTTCTGGCCCAGGGACAGCAGCCCCAGCATCGCGCACGCCTGCGCCATCGCCTCGACGACGAGCACCCCGGGCATCACCGCGTAGTGCGGGAAGTGCCCCTCGAAGAAGGGCTCGTTGGAGGTCACGTTCTTCAGGGCCACCAGCCGCTTGTCCTTCTCCCATTCGACGATCCGGTCGAGCAGCAGGAAGGGATAGCGGTGCGGCAGGTACTCCTTGATCTGCTCAGTGTTCATCGGTTCCATCGTCTTCTCCGGGCGCGCCCTTTCCGCGGGCGAGGCGCGCGATCTCGTCGAGCCGGCGCAGGTGCGCGGCGTTCCTGAGCCAGTCGGCGTGCTGCATCATCGGCAGCCCCGAGGAATAGATCCCCGGCTGGGAGATCGACTTCGTGATGAAGGTCATCCCCGAGACCGTGACGCCGTCGGCGATCACGAGGTGGCCGACGATGCCGGCCCCGCCCCCGATCACGCAGTGGCGGCCGATCGTGACGCTGCCCGCGATCCCGGCGCAGCCGGCGATGACGGTGTGCGCCCCGATGCGGCAGTTGTGGGCGACCTGCACCTGGTTGTCGATCTTCACGCCCTCCTCGACCACGGTGTCGCTCAGGGCGCCGCGGTCGATCGTCGTGTTGGCGCCGACCTCGACGTCGTCGCCCAGCACCGCGCGTCCGACCTGCGGGATCTTCACCCAGCGGCCGGCGTCGGGCGCCATGCCGAAGCCGTCGGCGCCGATGACGGAGCCGGAATGCAGGATGCAGCGCGCCCCGACGACGCAGCCGTGGTAGATCGTGACCCGCGGGTGCAGGAGCGTGTCCTCTCCCACCGAGGCCCCCTCGCCCAGCACCGAGCCCGCGCCGATCACCGCCCTCTCTCCCACCCGCGCGCCGGCGCCGATCACCGCCCCGGGACCGACTTCCGCGCTGGCGGCCACGCTCGCCGTGGCGTCGACGACCGCCGACGGGTGGATCCCGGCCACGGCCGCGCGCGCCGGGTGGAACAGGGCGACGGTGCGGGCGTAGTAGGCGTAGGGGTTGTCGGCGACGATGCGGGGAAGGGCCGTCGCCTCGCGGTCGCGCGGGCCGAGGATGACGGCCCCCGCGCGCGTCGTCGCCAGGCGCGATCGGTAGCGGGGGTTCGCGAGGAAGGCTATGTCGCCCGGCCCGGCGTCGTCGAGGGTCGCCACGCCGGTCACCGCGCGCGCGCGATCGCCCGCGACCTCGCCGCCGAGGCGCTCGACGATTCTCTCCAGGGTGAGGCTCAGGGGGGCCAAGGCTTTTCCCGCGCGGCTACTTGTCGGCGAGCGCCCTGATGACCTTGTCGGTGATGTCGATGCGGGAGCTCGCGAAGACGGCCTCCTGCACCACCAGGTCGAACTTCTCGGCTTCCGCGATCTGGTTGATGGCGCGCGTGGCGCGCTCCTGGACCTGCGCGAGCTCCTCGTTGCGGCGCAGGTTGAGGTCCTCGCGGATCTCGCGCTGCAGGCGCTGGAAGTTGCGGCTCACGTCGGCCAGCTGCCTCTCCTTCTCGCGCCGGGCGGCCTCCGGGAGCGTCACGCTGTCCTTCTCGAGCTCGACCTGCAGGTCGCGGCCCTGCTTCTCGAGCTTGGCGAGGTCGGCGTTCCTCGCCGAGAACTCGCGCTCGAGCTTCTGCTGCGCGCGCTTGGCGGGCGCAGCCTCGCGGAAGACGCGCTCCGTGTTCACGAACCCGATCTTCACCTCCGCGGCGAGGCCGGCCGTCGCCAGCATGCCGAGCGCCACCGCCAGTTGTCTGCGCCAGTCCACGTGTGTTCGCTCCGTTGGCCTAGAAGATCCTGCCGAGCTGGAATTGGAAGCGCTCGACCCGGTCGATGTCCTTCGTCTTGAAGGGGTACGCGTAGGAGAACTTGAGGGGCCCCACGGGCGAGTCCCAGCTCATCGCGACGCCCGCCGACGCGCGCAGGTCGCTGCCGGACACCTCCTGCTCGGCGCCCCAGACGTTGCCCGCGTCCACGAAGCCGGACAGGCGGACGCTCTTGTCCTTGATGCCGGGCATCGGGAAGAGCAGCTCGAGGTTGCCGATCACGCGCCGGTTGCCCCCGAGCACGTCGCCGTTCAGGTCCACGGGGCCGAGCGAGGCCGCCTCGAAGCCGCGCACCGAGCCCACGCCGCCCGCGTAGAAGTTCTTGAAGAACGGCAGCGGCTTGTCGTCGTACCCGTCGGCGTAGCCGAGCTCCGCGTTCATGAGGAGCGTGAGCCAGGGAATGCGCGCCGGGGTCCACAGGTACTGCTGCTGCAGGGAGGCCCGGTAGTAGGTGAGGTCCCCCGGCGGCATGCCCACCTCGAGCGTGATCTCCGTGAGCCAGCCGCGCGTCGGGTAGGTGAGGCTGTCGCGGGAGTCGCGCGCGTAGCCGATGTTGGCGCGGAACGTGTTGGTGCTCTCGCCGAAGATGTTCACGAAGTCCAGGTAGCGCGGCGGCGCGGAGAACGGGTCGAGCGTGAGCTCGGTGTTCTCGGCCGTGAACCCCAGGCGGATGGTGTCGTACTCGGACACGGGGATGCCGAAGTTCACGCCCATGCCCGTGGAGGTCGTCTGGTAGGACGACACCGACAGGGAGCTCGTGTCGACGTTGCGCCGGAAGATGTCGATGCCCGCCGCGACGCCGTCCACCGTCCAGTAGGGATTGATGTAGGTGAGCGAGTAGATCTGGTTGACCGAGCCGCTGTTCACCTGGAAGGCGAGCTGGTTGCCCGAGCCGAAGATGTTGGACTGGGAGACCGAGGCCGACACCGTGAGGCTGTCGGCCTGGGAATAGCCGATGCCGAAGTTCAGGCTACCCGTGTTCTTCTCCGTCACCGAGACGACGACGTCGACCTGGTCGGCGGTGCCCGCCACGGGCGGGGTCTCGACGTTCACCTCGGAGAAGTAGCCCGTGCGCTGCAGGCGCTCCTTGGAGCGCGCGATCTTGTCGAGCGAGTACCAGGCGCCCTCGAGCTGGCGCAGCTCGCGCCGGATCACCGCGTCCTGCGAGCGCGCGTTGCCCACGATGTTGACGCGCCGGACGTAGACCCGCCGCCCGGGATCGACGAAGAAGGTGAAGCTCGCCACGCGCTTCTCCCGGTCGATGTCGGGCACGGGGTTCACGTTGGCGAAGGAGTAGCCGTCGTTGCTCAGGCGGTCGGTGATGCGCTTGACGCTCTCGATGACCCTCTGGCGCGAGAAGGTCTCGCCCGGGGCCATCGCGACCAGCTCGCGCAGCTCGCGCTCCGGGACGATGAGGTCGCCGCTGAACTTGATGTCCCCCAGGCGGTAGACCGGGCCCTCGTTGAGCGCCACCGTGATGTAGATCTTCTCGCGGTCCGGCGTGATCGAGACCTGCGTGGACTCGATGTTCGACTCGAGGTAGCCGCGGTTCAGGTAGAACGAGCGCAGCGACTCCAGGTCGCCCGTGAGCTTCTGCTTCGAGTACTGGTCGTCCTTGGTGATCCAGGTGAGCCAGCCCGGCGTGGTGAGCTGCATCTGGCGCAGGAGCTCGCGCTCGCTGAAGGCCTTCGCGCCGATGATGTTGATGTCGGCGATGCGGGTGATCTCGCCCTCCTCGATGTCGAACCGCAGCGACACCCGGTTCCTCTCGAGCGGGGTCACCGTGATCCTCACCTTCGAGGAGTAGAAGCCGCGCGAGGTGTACTGGCGCTTGAGCTCCTTCTCGGCGCGGTCCAGGAGCGACTTGTCGTAGATCTTCGACTCCGAGATCCCGGCCTGCTTGAGGCCGTCCTTGAGGTTGTCCTTGGTGAATTCCTTGGCGCCCTCGATCTCGATGGCGGAGATGGCGGGGCGCTCCTGCACCGCGACGATGAGCACGTCGCCGTCGGCCTCGAGCCGCACGTCGGCGTAGAAGCCCGTCGCGTAGAGCGACTTGACGGCCTGCGCGGCCTTCTCGTCGTCGATCCTCTCGCCCACCTTCACGGGCAGGTAGGTGAAGACGGTGCCCGCCTCGGTTCGCTGCACGCCCTCGACGCGGATGTCCTTCACCACGAAGGGCTGGATGGCGAGCGCGGGGAGCGCCGCGGCAAGCGCGCAGGCGATGGCGAGGCGCAGGCGGCGGATTCGGGGTCTATTCAAGGCGTCAGCCCGTGAGGAGCCGGGTTATGTCGTTGTAGAAGGCGAAGAAGGTGAGCCCCGCGAGGATCGCAAGCCCCACGCGCTGGCCCATCTCCATGACCCGCTCGGACACCGGCGAGCCCTTCACGATCTCGGCCGAATAGTACACCAGGTGCCCCCCATCGAGCAGCGGGATCGGCAGGAGGTTCAGCACGCCCAGGCTCACGCTCACGAGCGCGAGGAAGCCCGCGAAGGACACCCAGCCCATCTGCGCCGACTGGCCCGCGTAGTCCGCGATCGTGATGGGCCCGGAGAGGTTCTTCCAGGACACTTCGCCCAGCAGCATCTTGCCGAGCATGCGCAGGCTGAACACCGCGAGGTCCCACACGCGGTGCGCGGCCTTCGGCACCGCCTCCAGCGGGCCGTGGCGCACCGTGGTGGTCATGCGGTCCCACTCGCGGCGGACCTCGGCGCCCGGCTCCACCCTGAGGAGCCCGATCCGCGACTCGCCCTCGCCCGTGGGCTCCGGCACCGCCTGCAGCGCGATCCGCGCGCCGCCGCGCACGACCTCGAGCTCGAGGAGGCGCCCGGCGGAGGCGCGCACGCGCGCGGTGAACTGGCCCCAGGTGGCCACCGGCTCGCCGCCGATCGCGACGACGCGGTCGCCTTCCCGGAGCCCCGCCTTCTCCCCGGCCCCGCCGGGCAGGACGCGGCCCAGCGTGGCGCTCACGCGCGGCGCGTACGCCTTCAGGCCCAGCTTCTGCAGGAAATCGCGGTCCAGGTCCTCCTTCGTGAGGACGGAGAGGTCCAGCGAGCGCGTCGCGCGGCCGCCGCCCGCGCCCTCGAGCTCGACGGCCACCGCGCCGCCGCGCACGGCCTCCTTGAGCAGCAGCCAGCGCACGTCCGTCCAGGTGGCCGTGGGCTCGCCGCCCACCGAGCGGATGGTGTCGCCGTTCGCGAGCCCCGCGGCCGCGGCCGCGCTCGCCACCGGCGGGTCGCCCACCACGGGCTTCACGCCCGGCAGCCCCGTCACGTAAAGGCCCCAGTAGAGCAGGAACGCGGCGATGAAGTTGGCCGCGGGGCCCGCGAGGACGATGGCGATGCGCTTGCCCACCGGCTGCCGGTCGAAGGCGCGCGACAGGTCGAGCTCGGGGGGCCGGTCGCCGTCCGCCTCCTCCCGCGAATCGAGCATCTTCACGTAGCCGCCGAGGGGGAAGGCGGCGATCACCCACTCGGTGCGGTCCGGCCCGAAGCGGCGGGACCACAGGGGCCGGCCGAAGCCCACCGAGAAGCGCAGGATCTTCACCCCCGCCAGGCGCGCCACGGCGTAGTGCCCCCACTCGTGCACGACCACGAGCAGGCCCACGGTGACGAGGAAGGAGGCGACGGTGACGAGGGCGGAGGACATGGGATCGATTCTCGCGGAAATTCAGCCCGCGCGGCGCCCGAGCCGCGAGACTTCCCGGCGCGCCGCCTCGCGCGCCTGGCGGTCCGCGCTCCAGGCGGCCTCGAGCGAGTCGAGGGGTTCGACCGCGGTGCCGCCCAGGACGTTCTCGATGACGGACGGTATCGCCGTGAAGGCGAGCCGGCCCTCGAGGAAGCTCGCGACCGCGACCTCGTTGGCCGCGTTGAGGATGGCGGGCGCCGTCCCGCCGCGGTCCAGGGCGGAGTAGGCGAGCCGCACGCAGGGGAACCGCGCCTCGTCGACGCGCCCGAACTCCAGGCGGCCCAGGGCGGTGAAGTCCACGGGGCTCACGCCCGCGTCGATGCGCTCGGGCCAGGCGAGCGCGCACGCGATGGGGGTGCGCATGTCGGGGGCGCCGAGCTGCGCGATGATCGAGCCGTCGTGGTACTCGACCATCGAGTGGATCACGCTCTGCGGATGGACGACCACCTCGATGGCCTCGCGCGGCGCGCCGAAGAGCCAGTGGGCCTCGATCACCTCGAGCCCCTTGTTCATCATGGTCGCCGAGTCCACGGAGATCTTGCGTCCCATCACCCAGTTGGGATGGGCGCAGGCCTCGTCGGGCGTCACCTCGGCCAGGCGCTCGAGCGGCGTGGCGCGGAACGGACCGCCCGAGGCGGTGAGGAGGATGCGGCGCACGCCCGCGCGGCCGGCCTCGCCGGCGCGCCCGCAGGTGAAGCCGCGCGGCAGCGACTGGAACACCGCCGAGTGCTCGCTGTCGATGGGCAGGATCGTCCCCCCGCCCTCGGCCAGCGCGGCGAGGAACAGCGAGCCGGAGACGACGAGCGCCTCCTTGTTGGCGAGGAGGACGGTCTTGCCGGCGCGGGCGGCCGCGAGGGTGGCGGGCAGCCCCGCGGCGCCCACGATCGCCGCCATGACCGCGTCGGCCTCGGCGAGCGCGGCGACGCGCTCGAGGGCGGCGGGACCGGCGAGCACCTCGGTCGCGACCCCGCGCGCGCGCAGCTCCAGGCGCAGCCGCTCCGCGGCGGCCTCGTCGGCCAGCGCGGCGTAGCGGGGCGCGAAGCGCTCGCACTGCGCCGCGAGCTTCTCGTGGCTCGCGTTCGCCGCCAGCGCCACCACCTCGAAGCGACCCGGGTGGCGCGCCACGACGTCCAGCGTGCTCTCGCCGATGGAGCCCGTGGAGCCCAGGATGGTGAGCCTTCTCATGCGAGGGAGAGTAGCAGCGCGGCCGCCGGAAGGGTGGGCGTGAGCGCGTCGATGCGGTCCAGGACGCCGCCGTGGCCCGGCAGCAGGCCGCTCGAGTCCTTGCGCCCGGCGCCGCGCTTCATCCACGACTCGAAGAGGTCGCCCAGGACGGACAGGGCCGCGAGGGCCACCATCGCGGCGAGGGCCGGCGCGCCGGCGCCGGCCTCGAAGTGCGGCGTGAGCGGGCCCGGGCCGGCATGGGCGGCGATGTCGAGCGCCACGCCGTAGGCGAGCACGCCCAGGATGGCGCCGACCACGCCTTCCCACGTCTTGCCGGGGCTGATGGCCGGCGCGAGCTTTCGCCGGCCGAAGCGCCGGCCCGCGAAGTAGGCCGCGATGTCGGCCACCCACACGAGCGCGGCGCTGGCGAGGAGGAGCCACGGGCCCGCATCGCGCAACACGACGAGCGCGGCCCACGTCGGCCACAGCACGAACCAGCCCGCCACGCCGCAGGCCCACGGCTCCGGGCGCAGGCGCAGCGCCAGCCAGGCGGGCACGGCGAAGATCCAGAAGTACCCCGAGGCGACGAACGAGGCCTGGGCGAGGTTGGCGAAGACGGCCGGGGGCCCGAGGAGGCAGGCGGCGGCGAGCGCCGCGGCAATCGCACACGAGGCCGCGAGGAAGACTGCGCGCCCCCCGGCCGAGAAGCCGCACAGGCGCGACCATTCCCAACAGGAGACGAGCGCGATGGCGGCGGCGAAGGCGACCCACGCCTCGCGCCCGGCGAGGAAGAGCATCCCCAGGACGAGGGGAAGCAGGGCGATCGCGGTGAGGACGCGCGTCTTGAGCATGGGCCGGCGCCCGCGGCCTCTAGCCGACCTTGGGCTGCGGGCGCGTGGCGGCCAGCTGCTCGCTCGTGCGCCCGAACCGGCGCTCGCGGGCGCGGTAGGAGGCGATGGCCTCCTCGAGCGCCTCGGCGCCGAAGTCCGGCCAGAGCACGGGCGTGAAGTAGAGCTCGGTGTAGGCGAGCTGCCACAGCAGGAAGTTGGAGACCCGCTCCTCGCCGCCGGTGCGGATGAAGAGGTCGGGCTCCGGGCACTCGGCGAGCGAGAGGTGGCGCGAGAGGCGCTCCTCGGTGATCTCCTCGGCGGGGCGCTCCGCGCGGCAGCGGTTGGCCGCCTGCAGGATGTCCCAGCGCCCGCCGTAGTTGGCCGCGACGGTGAGATTGAGGCGGGTGTTGGCCGCGGTGAGCCCCTCGCCCCGGCGGATGTGCTCCACGATGGCCGGGTCGAAGGCCGAGAGGTCGCCGATCACCCGGAAGCGGATGCCGTTCGAGTGCAGCTTCTCCACCTCCTGCTCGAGCGCCTTGAGGAAGAGCTGCATGAGGAAGTTCACCTCCTCGGTGGGCCGGCGCCAGTTCTCGCTGGAGAAGGCGAAGAGCGTGAGGCACTCGACGCCGCGCGCCGTGCAGGCCTTCACGACCTCGCGCACCGCCTCCACGCCGCGGCGGTGCCCGGCCACGCGCGGCAGGAAGCGCTTCTTCGCCCAGCGCCCGTTGCCGTCCATGATGATCGCGACGTGGCGGGGCACGTCTCCCGTGTCGGGAATCGCGGTCGTGGAGCTCGGGAGGTTGCCCATGGCGGCTGGAGGCGAAGGGCGCGGCCGTCAGACGGCCATCAGCTCCTTTTCCTTCTCGGAGACCATCCTGTCGATGTCGGCGACCGCCTTGTCGGTGAGCTTCTGCACCTCGTCCTGGGCGCGCTTCTCGTCGTCCTCGGAGACGTCGTGCTTCTTGGCCGTTTCCTTCAGGTGCGTGTTCGCGTCGCGGCGCACGTTGCGCACGGCGACCTTCGCCTCCTCGCCCTCGTGCTTCACGAGCCTGGTGAGGTCGCGGCGGCGCTCCTCGGTGAGCGCGGGCATCGGCACGCGGATCATGTCGCCCGAGGTGGCGGGGTTCACGCCCAGGTCGGAGTCGCGGATCGCCCGCTCGACGGCCTGGACCATCTTCTTCTCGAAGGGCTGCACGCCGATCGTGCGCGAGTCGACCAGGGTGACGTTGGCCACCTGGTTGATGGGCGTGGGCGTGCCGTAGTAGTCGACGCGCAGGTGGTCGAGGAGGCCGGCGTGGGCGCGCCCCGTGCGCACCTTGGCGAGGTTGTGCTTGAGGGTGTCGATGGACTTCGCCATCTTCTCCGCGGCCTGCTTCTTGATGTCGGCCAGTGTCTGGGACATTTCCGCCTCCGGGTGTCAGCTGTGGACCAGGGTTCCCTCGTCCTCGCCCATCACGACGCGCTTGAGGGCGCCATCCTTGAAGATGGAGAAGACGTTGATCGGCAGGCGCTGGTCGCGGCAGAGCGCGAGCGCCGTGGCGTCCATCACCTTCAGGTTCTTCACGAACGCCTCGTCGAAGGTGAGCTTGTCGTAGCGCGTGGCCTTCGGGTCCTTCAGGGGGTCGGCGGTGTACACGCCGTCCACCTTCGTCGCCTTGAGCACGATCTGCGCCTCCACCTCGCGCCCGCGCAGCGCCGCCGCGGTGTCGGTGGTGAAGAAGGGGTTGCCGGTGCCGGCGGCGAAGATGACGACCTTCCCCTCCTCGAGGTAGCGGATCGCCTTGCCGCGGATGTAGGGCTCGCACACCGGCTCGATGTTGAGCGCCGACTGGACGCGCGCCACGAGGCCGGCGCGGTTCATCGCGTCCTGCAGCGCCAGCGCGTTGATCACGGTGGCGAGCATTCCCATGTAGTCGGCGGTGGCGCGGTCCATGCCGGCCGCGCCGAGGGACACGCCGCGGAAGATGTTGCCCCCGCCGATCACCACGCCCACCTGCACGCCCAGGTCGGCGACCTCCTTCACCTGCCCGACGATCCTCTCGACGACGGCGCGGTTGATGCCGAAGGCGTCGTCGCCCATGAGGGCCTCGCCGGAGAGCTTGAGGAGGATGCGCGTGAAGGCCGGGGTCGTCATGGGCGCTCGATCGGGACGCGGAAGGTGGGACGGGCCACTCAGGCCGCTGTCTTCGTCATCGCCGCCACTTCGGCGGCGAAGTCCGACTGCTTCTTCTCGATGCCCTCGCCCACCACGAGGAAGCGGTAGGACAGGACCTTCGACTTGCTCGCGGCGAGCATCTTCTCCACGGTCAGCTTGTCGTCCTTCACGAAGGGCTGGCCCAGCAGGGTGATCTCGCCGAGGAACTTGTTGATGCCGCCCTCGACCATCTTGGCCACGATCTCGGCGGGCTTGCCCGATTCCCTCGCGCGCGCCTCGATGATCGTGCGCTCGGAGGCGATCGCGTCGGCCGCCACCTGGTCGCGGGAGAGGAACCTGGGCTTGGCGAAGGCGATGTGCATCGCCACGTCCTTGCCCACCGCGTCCTCGCCCTCGAACTCGACCAGCACGCCGATCTTCACGCCGTGCACGTAGTGCGCGAGGCGGGCGGGCGTCTGCACGCGCTCGAAGCGGCGCACGGTGATGTTCTCGCCGATCTTCTGCACCAGCGCCTGGCGGGCCTCCTCGACCGTCTTGTCGCCGATCTTCATCGCCGAGAGGGCGGCCACGTCCGCGGGGGACGCGCTGGCCACGAGCTCCGCGAGCGCCTTCGCGAACGCCGCGAAGTCCGGGTTCCTGGCCACGAAGTCGGTCTCGCAGTTGACCTCCACCATCGCGCCGAGCTTCGCGTCCGGCGAGACGTGGATGCCCACGGCGCCCTCGGAGGCCACGCGCGAGGCCGCCTTGGAGGCCTTCGCCCCGCTCTTGATGCGCAGCAGTTCCTCCGCCTTCTTGATGTCGCCGCCCGATTCCTCGAGGGCCTTCTTGCATTCCATCATGCCGAGCCCGGTGAGCTCGCGCAGTTCCTTCACCATGCTCGCGGTGATTTCAGCCATTTTCAGTGCTCCAGTCGCATTACGGATGCGAAAAGGGGGCCATTCCAGCCCCCCGTTCGCGCAAACGTCCCCGCGGAGGGCTCAGCCCTTCGCTTCCTCGGCGTCCTCGACCTCGACGAAGTCCTCCGAGGTCGGCGCCACCATCTCGGTGATCACCTGGCTCCTGCCCTCGAGGATCGCGTCGGCCACGCCGCGCGCGTAGAGCCGGATGGCCCGCGTCGAGTCGTCGTTGCCCGGGATGACGTAGTCGATGCCGTCCAGGGAGTTGTTGGTGTCGACCACGCCCACGATGGGCACGCCGAGCTTCTTCGCCTCGGTGACCGCGATCTTGTGGAATCCCACGTCGATCACGAAGAGGGCGTCGGGAATGCCGCCCATGTCCTTGATGCCGCCCAGGGAGCGCTCGAGCTTCTCCTTCTCGCGCGCGAAGGTGAGGCCTTCCTTCTTGGTGAGCTTCTCGACGGACCCGTCGGCGATCATCTGGTCCATTTCCTTGAGGCGCTTGATCGACTGCTTCACCGTCTTGAAGTTGGTGAGCATGCCGCCGAGCCACCGGTAGTCCACGTACGGGGCTCCGGCGCGAAGGGCCTCTTCCTTCACGATGTCGCGCGCCTGGCGCTTGGTGCCGACGAAGAGGACCTGCCCCTTGTTGGACGTGAGCGTGCGCACGAACTTGAGCGCCTCCTGGTACATCGGAAGCGACTTCTCGAGGTTGATGATGTGGATCTTGTTGCGGGCGCCGAAGATGAACGGGCTCATCTTCGGGTTCCAGTAGCGCGTCTGGTGGCCGAAGTGGACTCCGGCCTCCAGCATCTGGCGCATGGTGACGGACATGGTGCTGCTCCTTGGGTCTAAGGTTGGCCTCCCCCCGCGAACCCGGTTGCCCGGGACCTTAAGCCTGTGCGGAGGTGCGTATTTGCCCGGGGGTGGAAAAACCGCTTCCCTCCCGGACAGACCGCGATTATAGCCCGAAAAGGGCCGCGTATTCAAACAGTTCGCACCTGCCGGGGCGGGTTCGGCCCGGGCCGGGCCGCCCCCGGGGCGGGGCCCGGCCCGGCGCTGCCGCTATAATCGCGCTTTCCCCGGCCACCGAAGGCGCGAGACGCACCCGTGTCAATCGAGCTCAAGACCCCGCAGGACATCGAGAGGATGCGCGTCGCCGGACGGCTGGCCGCGGAGGTGCTCGACTTCATCGCCCCGCACGTGAAGCCCGGCGTGACGACCGGGCACCTGGACAGGCTCTGCCACGACTACATGGTGGACGTGCAGGGCACGGTGCCGGCGCCGCTCGACTACTGCCCCCCGGGCCACCGCCCCTATCCCAAGTCGATCTGCACTTCGGTGAACCACCAGGTCTGCCACGGGATCCCCGGGGACAAGGTGCTCAGGGCCGGCGACATCGTGAACATCGACATCACCGTGATCAAGGACGGCTTCCACGGCGACACGAGCCGCATGTTCCTGGTGGGCGAGCCCCCGATCCAGGCCCGGCGCCTGTGCGAGGTCACCTACGAGTGCATGTGGAAGGGCATCGCGCAGGTGCGCCCGGGCGCGCGCCTGGGCGACATCGGCCACGCGATCCAGCGCCACGCCGAGTCCCACGGCTTCAGCGTGGTGCGCGAGTTCTGCGGCCACGGCATCGGCCGCCGCTTCCACGAGGAGCCGCAGGTCCTGCACTACGGCCAGCCCGGCCAGGGAGCCGTCCTGGAGGCCGGCATGGTCTTCACCGTGGAGCCCATGATCAACGCCGGCCGGCGCGACATCCGGGCGCTCGGCGACGGCTGGACCATCGTCACCAAGGACCACTCGCTGTCGGCCCAGTGGGAGCACACCGTCCTGGTGGCGCCGGCGGGCTTCGAGATCCTCACCGTGTCCGCGGGCATGCCCGCGATGCCGGCATTCGTCGAGCCGCAGCGCGCCGCCGCCCTCTCCTGACCGGCGTCCCGCTTCCCCCGCGCCATGTCGCAGACCGCCGTCCCCGCCGCTTCCGCGGCGCCGCCGCGCACGCGCGACCCCGCCGACGCCCGCCGCTGGCTCAAGGCGCGCCGCGAGGAGCTGCGCACGCGCTACCTGCGCCGGCCCGACCCGCAGCGCAGCCTCGCCGCCCACGCCGCGCTGGTCGACGCCCTCCTCGCCCGCCTGTGGGCGGAATGCATGCGCGACCCCCAGGTCGCCCTCGTGGCGGTGGGGGGGTACGGCCGCGGCATGCTGTTCCCGCATTCCGACGTGGACCTGCTCGTCCTGCTGCCCGACGGCCGCGCCCCGGACGGCGACATCGAGCGCTTCGTGGGCCTGCTGTGGGACTGCGGCCTCGAGCCCGGCAACAGCGTGCGCACCGTCACGGAGTGCCTGGAGGAGGCGGCCAAGGACGTGACGGTCGACACGAGCCTGCTCGAGTCGCGCCTCGTCGCGGGAAACCCCGGCCTCATGGCCGAGCTCGAGCGGCGCCTCGCCGGCCGGCGCGACGTGCGCGAGTTCTTCCGCGCCAAGGTCGAGGAGCAGAGGAAGCGCCACGACCGCTTCCAGGAGGCCGCCTACAACCTCGAGCCCAACATCAAGGAAAGCCCCGGGGGGCTTCGCGACCTGCAGACGGTCCTGTGGCTCGCGCGCGCCGCCGGCATCGGCCGCAGCTGGGCCGAGCTGGCCCGCCAGGGGATCATCACGCCGCGCGAGGCCGCCGGCATCGCGCGCAACGAGCGCATCCTGCAGGACCTGCGGCTGCGCCTGCACCTGCTCGCCCGCCGCCGCGAGGACCGCCTGGTCTTCGACCACCAGATCGAGATCGCGCGGCAGCTGAAGCTAAAGGGCGCGAAGTCGCTGGCCGCCTCGGACCTGCTGATGCGCCGCTACTACCTCGCGGCCAAGGCCATCTGGCGCTTCAACCAGATCCTGCTCGCCAACCTCTACGCCCGCATCGTGCCCTCGCGCGAGCGCAAGATCCGCGCGCTCGACGCCGACTTCCGGCTGGTGGACTACACCCTGGACCTGCGCGACGAGTCGCTGTTCGAGCGCGAGCCCGGCAAGATCCTCGAGGCCTTCAGGCGCCTGCAGGACGACCGCGGCATCGCCAACCTCTCGGCGACCGCGCTCCGGGCGATGGGCCGCGCGCTCCCGCGCATCGACCGCGCCTTCCGCGAGGACCCGGCGAACCGCCGCCTCTTCATGGACATCGTGCGCGGGGACCGCTTCACCTGGACGCTCAGGCGGATGAGCCGCTACGGCGTGCTCGGCCGCTACATACCGGCCTTCGGGCGCATCGTCGGCCAGATGCAGCACGACCTCTTCCACGTCTACACCGTGGACGAGCACATCCTCATGGTGGTGCGGAACCTGCGCCGCTTCCGGCTGCCCAAGTTCGACCTCGAGCACCCGCTGTGCTCGAAGCTCATGCAGGAGTTCGACGCCCCGGAGCTGCTCTACCTGGCCGCCCTCTTCCACGACATCGCCAAGGGCCGCGGCGGCGACCACTCGGCGCTGGGCGCGCGCGACGCCGAGCGCTTCTGCCGCGCCCACGGGCTCACGCGGGCCGACGCGAAGCTCGTCGCCTGGCTGGTCGAGCACCACCTCACGATGTCGGCCACGGCGCAGAAGCAGGACCTCTCCGACCCCGAGGTGATCTCGGAGTTCGCCACCCTGGCGCGCGACGAGCGCTCGCTCACCGCGCTCTACATCCTCACGGTGGCCGACATCCGCGGCACGAGCCCGAAGGTCTGGAACGCGTGGAAGGGCAAGCTCCTCGAGGACCTCTTCCGCTCCACGCGCCGGATCCTGCGCGGGGACACCGAGTACGCCGCCAAGTCGATCGAGTCGAAGAAGCTGGAGGCGCTGCGCATCCTGCGCCAGTACATCCACGACGAGCGCGCGCACGAGGCGCTGTGGCTGCACTTCGGCGAGAACTACTTCCAGCGCTTCGAGGCCGGCGAGATCGGCTGGCACACGCGCACGCTGTGCCTGCGCCCCTCGCCGGAGCGCCCGGTCGTGCGCGCGCGCCTCTCGCCCATCGGCGAGGGGCTGCAGGTGATGGTCTACGCGCAGGACAAGCCCGGCGTCTTCGCGCGCATCACCGGCTTCTTCGAGCGGAGCCAGTTCGACATCGCGGCGGCCAGGATCTACACCACGGGGCACGGCTTCGCGCTCGACGGCTTCCAGGTGCTCTCGCAGGTGCGGGCCGGCGAGCACTACCGCGACCTCATCCACAAGGTGGAGACGGGCCTGGCGGCCGCCCTCGACCCGGCCACGCCCCCGGGCCCGCCGCCCACCGGGCGCATCTCGCGCTGGGTGAAGCACTTCCCCATCGAGCCCAAGGTCGAGATCCTGCCGACGCGCGACGGCGCCGCGTGGCAGGTGTTCGCCGCCTGCGCCGACCGCCCGGGGCTGCTCTCGGCCATCGCACGCGAGATGCTCGCCGCGGGCCTGAACCTCGTGGACGCCCGCGTGACGACCCTGGGCGCGCGCGCCGAGGACGTCTTCGTGGTGACCGGCGCCGCGCTCGAGGACGAGGCGGGCCGCGAGGCCTTCTGCGCCGGGCTGCGCCGGGTGCTGGCCGGCTGAGGCCGGTTTCAGGCGTAATCGGGCGGTTTGATCTGGCGCAGGGCCCCGCCCGCGCGCGCCGCTAGCATGGTTTTCGCGGGCGGCATCCGTTCCGCCCGGGAGAAACCTCCATGAAAGCGATTTCGGCGCGCACGCGGGCATTCACCCGCACCGTTCTCTCCACCCTCGTCCTGGGCAGCCTGCCCGGCGCCGCCTGGGCGGCCGACGACCTCGTGATGGCCGTGTGCGAAGGCACCTTCAGCGGCGCCGCCCCGGCGGAGCTCGTGGACAAGTACCACCCCCTCGCCGAGCACCTCGGGAAGGCGCTCAAGACCCACATCATCGTGAGCCCCGTGTGCAGCTTCCCGCGCCTGGAATCGGGAATGGCCGAACAGCGCTTCGACCTCGTGATGGCCCGCCCGGCCGACTACACCGCGCGCGCGATCCGCGACCACGGCTACAAGTACGTCGCCCAGGTGACGCCCGACGTGTCGTGCGTCTACCTGGTGCCCAAGGACTCTCCCCTGAAGAGCCTCGCGGACGCGAAGGGCAAGCGCGTGGCCCTGCCCGAGAAGACCTCCTACATGGGCCAGCTGTGCGTGGCGGAGCTGCGCGACGCCGGCTTCGACGCGGCCGCGAAGGCGCAGTTCGTGAAGGAGCAGGCCGTCGTGATGTACCAGCTCAAGGAGAAGAACGTCGACGTGGGCGGCGTGTCCTCGCACTCGAAGGCGGTGTCGAAGGAGGCGCTGGAGAAGGCGGGCCTGCGCGAGCTCGGCCGCAGCCGGCCGCAACCCTACTTCCCCGTCATCGCCTCGAAGAAGATGCCGCCGGCGCAGGTCGAGGCGGTGCGCAAGGAGCTTCTCGCCCTCTCCGAGTCGCCCTCCGGCAAGGCCCTGCTCGCGAGGCTCGGGCTCAACGGCTACGCCAACGGCGGGGACGAGAAGATGAAGCAGCTCCTCGCCTGGCTGGAGAAGAAGTGATTCCCCGCGGGCCCGACCGCCGCTCCTAGTGCAGCGTCGCCGGGCCCGCCGCCTCGCCCACGTCGAAGTCGACGGGCGGCGGCGCCTGCGAAACCTGCTGCTCGGACCAGGCGAGCACCGCGTTGCGCCCCGAGCGCTTGGCGGCGTAGAGCGCCCGGTCCGCCCTCTCGACGAGGGTGTCGGCCACGACCTCGGCGTCCGGCACGCTGCCGGCCACCCCGAAGCTCATCGTGACGGTGCGGGCCACGTCCGATCCGCGGTGCTCGATCTCGAGCGCGGCCACCGCGCGCATCGCCTCGATGGCGCGCTGGCGGGCGGAATCCTCCGTCGTGTCGGGCAGGATGAGCGCGAACTCCTCGCCGCCGTAGCGCGCGGCCACGTCGCCCGGGCGGCGGCAGGTGCCCCGCAGGGCGCTCGCGATCCGCCGCAGGCAGTCGTCCCCGGCGGGGTGGCCGTAGGTGTCATTGAAGGCCTTGAAGTAGTCCACGTCGGCGATCACGACGGCGATCGGGCGCCGCTCGCGCCGCGCGCGCCCCATCTCGCGCATGAGGTCGAGGTCGAAGCGGCGCCGGTTGGCGAGGCCCGTGAGCCCGTCCTGCTGCGACAGGCGCGCCAGGCGCTCGTTGGCCTCGCGCAGCTCCAGGGTGACGGCCATCAGCTCGCGGCGCATGTCGTCGAGCCGGCGCATGGCGCGGATCTTGGCCTCCAGCACCACGGGACTCACCGGCTTGGTGAGGTAGTCGTCGCCGCCGGCCTCGATGCCGCGCGAGAAGTCCGCGTCGTCCTCCATCGAGGTGAGGAAGATCACCGGCACCCAGTGCCCGACGCTCAGCTGGCGGATGCGGCGCACGACCTCCAGCCCGTCGAGCCCCGGCATCTGCACGTCGATCAGCACGAGGTCGGGCTTCTCGCTCTCGAACAGCTCGAGGGCCTGCAGCCCGTCCTCGGCCTCGACGGCCGCGAGGCCCAGCTTCTTCAGGATGCGCAGCGTGGCGAAGCGCATCACGCGCGCGTCGTCGGCGACCAGGACCTTGTACATGGCGCTCGCCTCAGCCGACGGGCTGGCCCTTGTTCAGCCGGGTCCAGCCCTTGACGACCCGGTAGAGGTACCAGACGAAGAGCCCCAGGTAGAGCAGGTAGGCGAGGGGGATGAGGATCACGGTGATGAAGAAGAGCACGGAAAGGATGCCGAAGACGACGATCCACACGAGCCCCCACCAGAAGGTGCGCGAGAGCCAGGAGAAGTGCGACTCCAGGAAGGTGCCGCGCACGTCGTCGCGGTTGTAGGCGCCCAGGATGACCGCGACCGCCGCGAGCAGCCACGCGGTGAAGGGCGCCAGCAGGTGCAGGAAGTAGAGGATGTGCGCGAGGCGCTTCTCGTCGTCGAGCGTGCGCACGGGGGTTGCGGCGGGTTCGATGCTCATGGCTGCCTCCTTCACGCTTTCGACCGGCTCCTCGCCGGGCGGTTCAGTCGTCGGGCCCGGCGTCGCCGCCGGGGAAGATCACGTCCGTGAACCCGAAGAGGCTCATGTCCGGCATGCGCATGGGGTAGAGGATGCCGTCCAGGTGGTCGCACTCGTGCTGCACCACCCGCGCGTGGAAGCCGTCGGCCACCCGGTCGATGGGGCGCCCGGACGCGTCGAAGCCGCGGTAGCGGATCCGCGTGCGCCGCGGCACCACGCCGCGCAGGCCCGGCACCGACAGGCAGCCCTCCCAGCCCTCCTCCGTCTCCTCGGTGAGGAACTCGATCACCGGGTTCACGAGGACGGTGAAGGGCACCTCCTCGGCGTCCGGGTAGCGCGGGTTGGCGCTCACGCCGAAGATCACCACGCGCACGCTCTCGCCGATCTGGGGCGCCGCGAGGCCCGCGCCGTCCTCGTGGGCCATCGTGTCCGTCATGTCCGCGAGGAGCCGCTCGAGCTCCGGCGTGCCGAAGCGCTCCACGGGCCTCGCCACCTGGCGGAGCACCGGGTGCCCCATGCGCAGGACCTCACGGATGGCCATGCTGCCCCGCCACGTTCGCCACCACCAGCCGCACCCGTTCCATCGCCTCGCGAAGGACGCTGCTGATCTCCTCGAGCGAGACCGCCTCCGCGCTCGCCCCGCGGCCCGCGGCGGGGTTGGCCACGACCGCCAGCGCGGCGTAGGGAAGCTCGAGCTCGCGCGCGAGCGCGGCCTCCGGCATGCCGGTCATGCCCACGAGGTGGGCGCCGTCGCGCTCCAGGCGATCGATCTCGGCGGCGCTCTCCAGGCGCGGCCCCTGCACCGCGGCGTAGGTTCCGCGTGCGATGACCGCGACCCCGGCCCGCGCCGCCGATCCTGCGATCATCCGGCGCGTCTCGCCGCAATAGGGGTGCGTGAAGTCCACGTGCACCACCGGCTGCCCGGCGCCCTCGAAGTAGGTGGCCTTGCGCCCCCAGGTGTAGTCGATGAGCTGGTCGGGGATGGCGAGCGCGCCCGCCGCGAACTCCGGGGCGATGCCGCCGACCGTGCATACCGCGACGATCCGCGTGGCGCCCTTCTCCCGGAGCGCCCAGAGGTTGGCGCGGTAGTTGATCTCGTGGGGCGCGAGCGTGTGGCCGTAGCCGTGGCGCGCGAGGAAGGCGACCTCGGCGCCCCCGAGCATTCCGAAGGTGATCGGCCCCGAGGGTTCGCCGTAGGGCGTGCGCACGATCTGGCGCCGCGTTACCTCGAGGCCGGCCAGCTGCGCCAGGCCCGATCCCCCGATGATGGCCAGCATCTACCGGCCCCCCAGGGCGTACACGGACGGCAGGTTGCGCCAGAGGCCGAAGGCGTCCATGCCGAAGCCGAACACGTAGCGGTCGGGGACGCGCATGCCGATGAAATCGGCCGCGATGGGCTTGGCGCGCCCGGTGTCCTTGTCGGCGAAGACCGCGGTGAGCACCCGCGCGGCGCCCATGGCGAGGAGCTTCGCGCGCACCGCCGCGAGCGTCACGCCCTCGTCGAGGATGTCGTCGAGCACGAGCACCGTGCGCCCGCGCACGTCTTCCCTCGGCGCGAGGCGCCACTCGATGTCGCCCCCGGCCATCGTGTCGGCGTAGCGCGTGACCTCGATGGCGCGGAACTCGAGCGGGAAGGCGAGCAGGGGCAGCAGCTGCCCGGTGAAGACGACCGCCCCGCCCATGATCGCGAGCACCATCGGGAACTCGGACCCGAGCCGGGAAGTGATCTCGGCGGCCAGCCGCTCGACGGCCAGGCGCGCGTCCGCGGCGGAACACACCGGCTCGGCGCGCTCCAGGAGCGCCAGGGCCTCGGCATGGTTCACTTCTGCTTGCCCTCCTTGCGCGGCAGGCGGTCCAGGTAGGCGCGGAACTCGGCGGCGACCTCCTTGTGGCGCAGCGCGTAGTCGACCGTCGCCTCCAGGTAGCCCAGCTTCGAGCCGCAATCGTAGCGGCGCCCCTCGAACTCGTAGGCGTAGACCGCCTCGTGCGCGAGCAGGCGCGCGATGGCGTCGGTGAGCTGGATCTCGCGCCCGGCACCGGCCTTCGTCTCCAGGAGGTAATCGAAGATCCGCGGCGAGAGCACGTAGCGCCCGACCACGCCCAGTGTCGAGGGCGACTCCTCGGGCTTCGGCTTCTCGACGATGCCGGTCATGCGCGCCAGGCGCCCCTTCCTCGTCTTCGTGGAGACGATGCCGTAGGCGGCGGTCTCCGAGGGGGCCACCTCCTGCACCGCGACCAGGCTCGCGCCCTCCGCCGCGTGCAGCTCCGCCATCTGCTTGAGCACCGGCACCTGCGCGTCGATGAGGTCGTCGGCGAGGATGACGGCGAAGGGCTCGTCGTTCACGAGGTGGCGCGCGCACAGGACCGCGTGGCCGAGCCCCAGCGCCTCGCCCTGGCGCACGTAGACGCAGTTCACGCCGGCGGGGACGATCTCGCGCAGCTCCTTCAGGAGGCGCGTCTTGCCGTGTGCGTGCAGCTCCGCCTCGAGCTCGTAGGCCTTGTCGAAGTGGTCCTCGATCGCGCGCTTGCCGCGGCCGGTGACGAAGATGAGGTCCGTCACCCCGGCGGCCACCGCCTCCTCCACCGCGTACTGGATCAGGGGCTTGTCGACGATGGGGAGCATCTCCTTGGGCGAGGCCTTGGTGGCCGGCAGGAAGCGCGTGCCCAGGCCCGCGACGGGGAAGACGGCCTTGCGGATCTTCTTCATGGTTCTTCTTCAGCCTTCCCGAGCATGGCGCGAAAGCGCGCCTCGTCCAGCACCTCGATGCCCAGCTCCCGTGCGCGCTCGAGCTTGGAGCCGGCATCGCTGCCCGCCACGACGAAATCGGTCTTCTTCGACACCGACCCGGTGACCCTGCCGCCGGCGGCCTCGATCCTCTCCCGGGCCTCGTCCCGCGACAGCGCGGAAAGCGTTCCGGTGAGCACCACGATTTTACCCGCGAAGGCCCCGGCGGTGGCCGCGCGCGCCGGCTCGCCCTCGGCCCAGCGCACGCCGGCGGCGCGAAGCTGCGCGATCACCTCGCGGTTGTGGGGCTGCGCGAAGAAGCGCGCGACGCTCTCGGCGACCACGGGGCCCACGTCGGGGGCCTGCGCGAGGGCCTCCGCGTCGGCGGCCATGAGGGCGTCCAGGGCCCCGAAGTGGCGGGCGAGGTCCTTCGCGGTCACCTCCCCCACGTGGCGGATCCCCAGGGCGTGGACGAAGCGCCCGAGCGTGGCGTCCTTGCTGCGCTCGATGGCCGCGAGCACGTTGGCGGCCGACTTGCCGCCCATGCGCTCCAGGGCCGCGAGCCGCTCGAGGTCCAGCCGGTAGAGGTCCGCCGGGTTCGCGACGAGGCCGCCGTCGACCAGCTGGTCCACGAGCTTGTCGCCCACGCCCTCGATGTCCATCGCGCGGCGCGATGCGAAGTGCAGGAGCGCGGCCTTGCGCTGCGCGGGGCAGAAGAGGCCGCCGGTGCAGCGCGCCACGGACTCGCCCTCGAGGCGCGCGATGGCCGAGCCGCACTCGGGGCAGGCCGCGGGCATCACGAAGCGGTCGGCCTCCTCGCGCGGGCCCGGCTTCGCCACGCGCGCCACCTCCGGGATCACGTCGCCCGCGCGGCGCACGACCACGGTGTCGCGCCGCCAGACTTCCTTGCGGCGGATCTCGTCCTCGTTGTGCAGCGTCGCGTTGGAGACGGTCGTGCCGCCCACGAACACGGGCGCCAGCCGGGCCACCGGCGTGATGGCCCCGGTGCGGCCCACCTGGATGCCGATGTCGAGGAGCTCGGTCGTCGCCTCCTCCGCCGGGAACTTGTGCGCCACCGCCCAGCGCGGGGCGCGCGCGACGAAGCCGAGCGCAGCCTGCTGCGCGAGCGAGTTCACCTTGTAGACCACGCCGTCGATGTCGCAGGGAAGGCTCTCGCGCTTCGCGCCGATGTCGCGGTAGTAGGCGAGGAGCCCCGCCTCGCCCGTGGCCACGCGCCGCTCCCTGGCGACCGGAAAGCCCAGCCCGGCGAGCGCGTCCAGCAGCCCCGCGTGCGTGGGCGGGACGCTCCAGCCCTCGTGGGCGCCGATCCCGTAGGCGAAGAAGGACAGGCGCCGGCGCGCCGTGAGGGCGGGGTCGAGCTGGCGCAGGCCGCCGGCTGCGCCGTTTCGCGGGTTGACCAGGACCTTCTCGCCCGCCGCGCGGGCGCGCTCGTTGTAGGCCTCGAAGTCGCGCCGCAGCATGAGCACCTCGCCGCGGATCTCCAGGAGCCTCGGGGGAGCGTCCGCGCGCAGGCGCAGCGGGATCGCCTTCACGGTGCGCAGGTTCGCCGTCACGTCCTCGCCGGTCTCGCCGTCGCCGCGCGTGGCGCCCCGGACGAACACGCCGTCCTCGTAGGCGAGGCTCACCGCGAGGCCGTCGAACTTGAGCTCGCACGAGTAGTCGATCGCCGGCGCGTCGAGGATCTCGCGGCACCGGCGGTCGAAGGCGGCGACGTCCTCGTCGGCGAAGGCGTTGGCGAGCGAGAGCATGGGCACGCGGTGCGTGACCTCGGCAAAGCCCTCGGCGGGCCTCGCGCCGACGCGCTGCGTGGGCGAGTCCGGCGTCACCAGATCCGGGTGCGCGGCCTCGAGCGCGGCGAGCTCCGCGAACATCGCGTCCCACTCGGCGTCGGAGACCTCCGGCGCGTCGAGGACGTAGTAAAGGTGGTTGTGCCGCTCGATCTCGCGGCGGAGCAGCCGCACCCGCTCCGCGACCTCGCGCGGCGCCGGCATCGTCAGGAGAAGAGCCGCCGCGCGAGCGCCCCGCCCGCCGGGATGCCTTGGGCCTCCATGCGCCTCGCGACCGCCTCGAGGGAGCGGCCGATGGCGGCGAAGCCCGCCGCGCCCAGGGGCCGGCGCTCGTCGTCCACCAGCTCGCCGCCCAGGGCGGCGCCGAAGGCCTCCGCGACCTTGCCCATGGCCTCGAACACCGCCACGGGATTGGGGACGTGCGGGACGTCGAGCGCGAAGGTGAGGCCGGTGGCGTAGGCCGCGTCGCGCTTCGCGTCCCCGTCCGCGATGCGCAGCGTCATCGCCACGACGCCATCGGGACCGCGCCGCTCGAAATTGCCGGACCCGGTCTCGGCGAATCCGTTCTCGAGCGCGAGGGCCTTCACGCGCGCCAGGGCGAAGGTGGCCCCCGCGCGGCCCACGAGGTTCACGGCGACCTCGATGTCGGCCTCGGCGCAGAAGCGGTCCAGCTCGCGCGAGCGCGCCGCGGCCGCCGCCGGGCTCTCGCGCTGCGACACCGCGTTGATCGAGGCCGCGAAGCCCGCCACCGTCTCGTTGAACGCGGCGATCTCCTCCTCGGCCACGGGCCCGGCGCGGCTGGCGAGCTGGAGCCCCGCGCGCAGTTCCCGCCACGCCTCGCGCGGCGAATCCTCGAGCGGCATCCACTGCTCGTCCACCAGGCCCTCGACGTGCACGGGCGTGGCGTGGGACTCGAGGGCGTCCAGGAGCGGCTCGACCTGCGCGCGCGCCACCGGCTCGTCGGCCAGCACCAGCGCGATCGTGTCGATGCGGCTCGAGATCACGGAAGTCGGGGAAGAGGATGCGCCCTGCGGCTCCCCGGCCGGGTCGAGGACCTGGTCGAGCGCGCCCAGCGACGGGTCCTGCCGCGATTCCTCCGGCAGGGCGCCCAGGACCGGCTCGCGGCGATCCTCCATGGGATCGAGCAGCGCATCGGGGTGGCCGCCGCGGAAGGCGGCCTCGGCGCGCGAGCGCGCGCGGCGTTCCTGCAGCGCGTTGTAGCCCGCGACCGCGGCCACGAGCACGGCGCCGAGTGCGATGAGGGCGAGCTGCAGGTCGCTCATGCTTGGGGCTCTCCTACGCCGCCTGCTTGCGCGCGAACTCCATGGCGGCCTCGATGTCGACTTCCACGATACGCGAGACGCCGGGTTCCTGCATCGTCACGCCGATGAGCTGCTGGCCCATCTCCATGGTGATCTTGTTGTGCGTGATGAACAGGAACTGCGTCTGCGCCGACATCTGCTTCACCAGGTCGCAGAAGCGCTCGGTGTTGGGGTCGTCCAGGGGCGCGTCCACCTCGTCCAGCAGGCAGAACGGCGCCGGGTTCAGGCGGAAGAGCGAGAACACCAGCGCGATGGCCGTGAGCGCCTTCTCGCCGCCCGACAGCAGCTGGATGGAGGCGTTCTTCTTGCCGGGGGGCTGCGCGAAGACCTGCAGGCCCGCGTCGAGGATCTCCTCGCCGGTGAGCTTGAGGTAGGCGTTGCCGCCCCCGAAGAGCGCCGGGAACATCTCCTGGAAGTTCGCGTTCACCGTGTCGAACGTGCCCTGAAGCAGCTCGCGTGTCTCGCGGTCGATGCGCTTGATGGCGGCTTCCAGCGTCTCCACGGCCTGCGCGAGGTCGGCGGCCTGGGCGTCGAGGAAGTTCTTGCGCTCCTGCGCCGTGGCGAGCTCCGTGAGCGCGGCGAGGTTCACCGGCCCCAGGGCCGCGATCTCCTCCGTCAGGCGCGCGATCTCGGCCTGCATGCCGGAGGAGCGCACACGCTTCTCGAGCTTCTCGGCGAGCTCCTCGCGCGTGACGCCCGCTTCCTGGATCTGCTGCGCGTACTGCTCGGCGTGGGTGCTCGCCTCCTGCTCCTTGAGGCGGATCTCGGTGATGCGCTCGCGAAGGGGCCCCAGCGTCTGCTCCGCCGCCAGCCTTCCCTCCTCGAGGGAACGAAGCTCCTCGGTGAGGTGCTCCAGGCCCGCCCTTGCGTCGGCGAGCGCGCGTTCCGCGTCGGCCTTCACCGCGAGCGCGGACTGCAGGCGCTCGCGCACCGTGCCTTCCTCGAGCTTGCCCAGCTCCGCCGTGACGCTGGCGCGCGTCGCGCCGAGAGCCGCGACCCGCTCGCCCAGCGAGACGGCCAGCTGTCCCTGCGAGGCGACCTTGTCGTGGCAGCTGCGTTCGTGGAACTTCGCCTCCTGCGCCGCGCGCTCGGCGGCCATGGCCGCGGCGCGCGCCGCCTCGTGCGCCTCGCGGGCGGCGCGGGCCTCGCCTTCCAGCGCCTGCAGGCGCTGCACGATGGCCTCGATTCTCTGCGAGCCCGACTCGAGGGCGTGCTGCGCCTCCTGCATCTCGAGGCGCTCCTTCTCCTCCTCGCGCTCGATGTCGGCGAGCTCCGCGCGGATCGCCTCGCGGCGCCGCCCGGCCTGCTCGGTGCTCTGCGAGAGCTTGAGGTGCTCGACTTCCAGCGAATGCGCGGCCTGGCGCTCGCGCCCGAGCTCCTCGCGCAGGCGGCGGGCGTCGTCCTGCGACTCGCGCAGGAGGATGTCCAGCTCGCGAAGGCGCGCCTCGACGGCGCCCCGCGCCGCGGCCACGGCCGGGAGCTTCGCCTGCAGATCCTCGATCTCGCGCTGGCGCTGCAGGACGCCGTGCAGCTCCGACTGCGGGCCGTGGAAGACCACGCCCTGGCGGCCGAAGAGGTGGCCCGCCTTCGACACGAGAAGCCCGCCGGGCGGCAGCACGCGCGCGAGCGCGAGCCCGTCCTCGCCCTCGGGCAGGATGAAGACGTTCGCGAGCGCGTCGCGCAGGTAGGCCGTGACGCCGGGGCGCGCGCTCGAGACCACCGAGGAGAGCGCCTTGAGGTGCGAGGCGCCGGCCGCCGCCTCGGGGGCGCCGCGCTCGACGAAGACGGCGAAGCTGCCCGGGGGCGCGTCGCGAAGCAGCGCCTCCAGGGCGCCCTCGTCGCCCAGGCGCGCGGCGTTCAGGCGCACGCCCAGGGCCGCCTCGACGGCGTCGTCCCAGCCTGCCTCGACGTGGATCGCCTGCCACAGGCGCTCGGCGCGCTCGAGCGCGTGGGTCTTCACCCAGTCCGCGAGCCGCGAGTTGTTGTCGAGCTTGGCCTGCTGGGACTGGAGGGCCCCGAGCGCCGCCTCGAGGCCGGCGGCCTCGCGCGTGCGTTCCTGGAGCAGCTGCTGCGCGCTTCGGCGCTCGTCCTCGAGGCCCGGAAGCTTCGCCTCCGCGGCCTGCTGCGATTCCTCGAGCGCCTTCACCCGCACCGCGAGCTGCCCGCGCTCCGCGGCGACCGCCGCGAGCTTCTCCGGCTCGGGGAAGACGAGGGCCATGTTCTCCTGCTTGAGGCGGTTCTTGCGTGCCTCGAGCTGCGACAGGACCTTGAGGGCGTGCGACTCGCGCGTCTCCTCGACGCCCTGCGCCTGCTCCGCGGCGGACATCTCCGACTCGCTGGCGCGCACGGCGGCCTGCGCCTTCTGCAGCTCGCCTTCCGTGGCCGGGAGGCGCTCGCGGGCGCCGGTGAGCTCCGCCTCGCGGGTGGCGATGGCCGCGCGCGCGGCCTCGATCTCGCCTTCCCAGCGCCCGCGGCCTTCCTGCGCCTCGGCGATGCGCCGCTCCACCTCGGCGATCTCGGCGGCGAGGGACTCGAGCTGGGCGCCCATGCGGCGGCGGTTCTCGCCCAGGAAGGCGATCTCCTGCTCGAGCGACTGCACCTCCCCGTTGGCCGCGTAGAGCGCGCCCTGCAGCGACGAGAGCTGGTCGGTCTCCTCGTAGTGGCGGCTCCTCAGCTCCTCGAGCGCGCGCTCGGCCTCGCGCAGCTTCGCGGTCTCCTGCTCGAGCTGCACCTGGACCTTCTGCACCTCGTTGGCGTAGCGGTTCTTCGCCTGCTCGGCCTCGCGAAGCCGCGTGTAGGCGAGCAGGTTGTGGTTGAGCGCGAGCTGCGCCTGCAGGTCCTGGTAGCGCGCGGCGACCTCGGCCTGCTGCGCCAGGTGCTCGAGCTGGGTGCCCAGCTCGGCGCGGATGTCGCCCACGCGCTCGAGGTTCTCCTTGGTGTCCTCCAGGCGCAGCTCCGTCTCGCGGCGCCTCTCGCGGTACTTGGAGACCCCCGCGGCCTCCTCGAGGAAGACGCGCAGCTCCTCGGGCTTGGAAGTGATGACGCGCGAGATCATGCCCTGCTCGATGATCGAGTAGGCGCGCGGCCCCAGGCCCGTGCCGAGGAAGATGTCCTGCACGTCGCGCCTGCGCACGTGCTGGCCGTTGATGTAGTAGCTGGAGTCCCCGTCGCGCGAAAGCACGCGCTTCACGCTGATCTCGCCGTACTGCGCCCAGGCGCCGCCCACGCGGCCGAGCGAATTGTCGAAGACGAGCTCCACGGAGGCGCGGCTCACGGGCTTCCTGTCGGCCGAGCCGTTGAAGATCACGTCGTGCATGTGCTCGCCGCGCAGCTGCTTCGCGCTCGACTCGCCGAGCACCCAGCGCACCGCGTCGATCACGTTGGACTTGCCGCAGCCGTTGGGCCCGACCACGCCGACCAGCTGGCCGGGAACCGCGATCTGGGTCGGGTCGACGAAGGACTTGAAGCCGGAGAGCTTGACGGAAGTAAGTCGCAAGGTATTGGTTCTTATGAAGAAACCCCACCTGGCCGGGCGGCCGGTGGGGCTTGGGGTTCGCGTACAATCGGTGATTTTACCGGATCGATAACGCGCGCCCAATGCCTAAAGAAAAATCGCCGAAAAAGCCCTTGACACCCGCCCTGCGGGCCCTCGGAAGCGGCCCGCGCCCCGCGGCCTCGAAGATCCTCGAGACGTTCCCGAACCCCAACCCGGGCCGCGACTACGTGATCCGCATGGAGATCCCGGAGTTCACCTGCCTGTGCCCCAAGACCGGGCAGCCGGACTTCGCCACGCTGCACCTGGAGTACGTGCCGGACGCGAAGTGCGTGGAGCTGAAGAGCCTCAAGCTCTACGTCTGGTCGTTCCGCAACGAAGGAAAATTCCACGAGTCGGTAGCCAACGAGATCCTGGGTGACCTGGTGGCCGCCACGCGGCCGCGCTACATGCGCCTCACGGCGGAGTTCCTCGTGCGCGGGGGCATCTACACGACCGTGGAGGTCGACCACCGCAAGAAGGGCTGGAGGGCGCCGGAGCGGGTCGACCTGGGCCCCTACTCCGCGGGCTTCGGGGAATAGGTCACCACCAGCGCCGTTGCCTCGCCCTCGATGGCGCGGCCGCGGTGCGGCAGGCGCGCGTCGAAGTAGATGCTGTCGCCGGGCTCGAGGACGAGCTTGCGGCTGCCGGCCTGCCACTCGACCCGCCCGCCCAGCACGAACATGAACTCCTCGCCGTCGTGCTCGAAGAACACGTACTTGTCGATCTGCGAGGGGAAGGTGAAGAGGAAGGGCTCCATATTCTTGTCGCGGCGGTTGTCGGCGAGGCTCACGTAGTCGTAGCCGAAGGCGGTGCCGCCGCGCACGACGGGACGGCGCTC
>JBGARD010000013.1:0-66792 GCA_044230355.1 Usitatibacteraceae bacterium
GGTCACCGCCGCCATCATCGCCACCTTCACCATCGCCGCGGGCGCGATCATCCTGATCCCGACCTTCCTGTGGTCCGTGGGGCTGGTGAGCCACATCGACTCCCTCATGTACCGCACGGTGTGGTGGGGCTTCGGCCACTCCTCGCAGCAGATCAACGTCGCCGCGCACGTGTCGGTCTGGTACGCCATCGCCGCCATCGTCTTCGGCGCCAAGCCCATGAGCGAGAAGGTGAGCCGCACGGCCTTCGTGCTCTACATCCTGTTCCTGCAGCTCGCGAGCGCGCACCACCTGCTCGCCGACCCGGGCCTCACCTCGAACTGGAAGATCTTCAACACCAGCTACGCCATGTACCTGGCCGTCCTCGCCTCCATGGTGCACGGCCTCACGGTCCCGGGCGCGATCGAGGTGGCGCAGCGCGAGAAGGGCTTCAACAAGGGCTTCTTCGAGTGGCTGCGGAAGGCCCCCTGGGGCAACCCCTGCTTCTCCGGGATGTTCATCTCGCTCGTGGGCTTCGGCTTCCTGGGCGGCATCTCCGGCGTGATGATGGGCACCGAGCAGCTCAACCTCATCATCCACAACACGATCTACGTGCCGGGGCACTTCCACGCGACGGTGGTGGTGGGCACCACGCTCGCCTTCATGGCCCTCACCTACTTCCTCATCCCGACGCTCTTCCGCCGCGAGCTCATGTTCCCGGGGATGGCCAAGTGGCAGCCCTACGTCTACGGCCTGGGCATGAGCGCCTTCTCGGTCTTCATGATGGGCGCCGGGACGCTGGGCGTGCCGCGCCGGCACTGGGACATGGCCTTCTCGGGCGCGGCCCTGCCGCACGAGTTCCCGGGAACGGCCTACCTGATGATGGGGATCATGGCGGTGTCGGGCATCGCGGCCGTGATCGGCGGCGCCATGTACCTGCTCATCACCGTGGGCTCGGTGTTCCTGGGCAAGAAGATCGAGACGCCCGGCTTCGTGCACGTGCCGGTGAAGAAGGGCATGGCGCCCAGGCCCGCGCCGCAGGCGGCGCCGGGGACGGTGGCGCCCGCCGGGCACGGGTCGATCGGGCTGGGGGGCTTCGTCGCGCCGGGCACCTTCGTGCTGGCGATCGTGTTCCTCGTCTCCTTCATCCTGTACTACTTCGTGAACTGGAAGTACCTGTCGACCGTCTGGCCGCTGAGCTAGGCGGCCGGCCGCGGAGATCGAGATGAAAGATCGCGCCAAGATCTTCTTCGACCTGTTCAAGCTTCGCATCGGGTTCGCGATCGGGCTCACCGCGTTCGCGGGGGCCCTCGCGGTCCCCGGAAGCGGGGCGCCCGCGTGGCAGGTGGCGGTCCTGGTCGCCTGCGTCATCGCCGCGTCGGCCTCGGCCGGCGCGTTCAACCAGTACGCCGAGCGCGACCTCGACGCCCGCATGGGGCGCACGAGGAACCGCGCCTTCGTGACCGGCCGCCTGCAGCACGGGCCGTTCTGGCTCGCGGTGATCGGCCTCATGCTGGCGCTCTCCGTGTGCGCCGCCGCTCTCGCGGTGAACGCCGTGGCCGCCCTCTTCGTCTTCCTGGGCGCCTTCTTCTACGGCGTCGTGTACACGGTGATCCTGAAGCGGCGCACGTGGATGAACATCGTCGTCGGCGGCCTCGCGGGAAGCTTCGCGGTGCTGGCCGGGGCGACCACGGTGTCGCCGGAGGCGATCGGGCCCGTTGCCGCCTCGCTTGCGTGGGTGCTCTTCCTGTGGACGCCCCCGCACTTCTGGAGCCTCGCCATCGCCTTCCGCGACGACTACCGCGCCGCCGGCGTGCCGATGCTGCCGGTCGTGGTGGGCGACGCGCGGGCGGCCCGCGCCGTCCTCGGGGGCACGGTGGCCCTCGTCGCCTCCTCGTTCCTTCCGCTCGCGTTCGGCCTCGGCGTCCCCTACGCCATCGGCGCCGCCGCGGGGGGCATTCTTTTCCTGCGGGCCGCGGCCCGCCTCGCTTCCGAACCTTCGCGCGCCACCGCGATGGGGAGCTTCCACGCCTCCCTCGCCCAGCTCTCGCTCCTGCTCATCGGCGTGATCGCGGACGCGGCCTGGCGGGGATAGCCCGCATGGGCAATGGTTGCCGACCGCGCTGGCTGCAGACGGCGGCCGCGCTCGTCTTCGGGGCAGTCCTCGGATCCGCCCAGGCGCGAGTGGATTCCGGGGACGCCACCCTGGAGCCGGGCGCGACCCTCGACCGCAGCCAGCGCGCAATCGGCAACACCGTGGGCGAGCACGCCCTGCGCGCGGGCGACGGCACGCCCTTCCGCCTGTCGCAGCTGCGCGGCCGGCCGGCGCTCGTGAGCTTCGTCTACACCAGCTGCTCCCAGGTCTGCCCCACCACCACCCGCTTCCTCGCGCGGGCCGTCGCGGAGGCCGACCGCACGCTGGGCCCCGGCCGCTTCGCCGTGGCGACCATCGGCTTCAACTACCCGTACGACACGCCGGAGGCGATGCGGGCGTTCGCCAAGGCGCAGGGCATCGACCGCCGCGACTGGCACTTCCTGAGCCCCGAGGCGGGCACCGTCGAGGCCGTCACGCGCGATCTGGGCTTCAGTTACGCCGCCTCCGCCGGCGGCTTCGACCACCTCACCCAGGTCACGGTGCTGGACGCGCAGGGCCGCGTGGTGGCGCAGGTGTACGGCGAGGACTTCGAGGTGCCCATGCTGGTGGGCCCGCTCAAGGCGCTCCTCACCGGTTCGCCCTTGCCCGAGATCACCCTGGAGAACGTGGTGGAGCGCGTGCGCCTGCTGTGCACGGTCTACGACCCGCGCACCGGGCGCTACCGCCTCGACTACCGCATCCTGCTCGAGATCTTCACCGGGTCCACGATCGTCCTGGCCGTGCTCGGCTTCCTCTTCCGCGAGTGGCTGCGCAACCGCCGCCTGCGCGCGGGCTGAGGCCCCGGCCATGCTCCGACTCCTGCAAAGGCTGCTGCAGCGCCTGTTCCTCCTGGCCGAGCGCGCCGCCAACGCCATCTTCGGCGAGAAGCTGAACCCCCTGTACCACCTGGGGGCGCTCAGCTACTGGCTCTTCTGGGTGGTGGTGGTGAGCGGCCTGTACCTCTACGCCTTCTTCGACACCAGCGTGACCGGGGCGTACCCCTCGGTGGAGCGCCTCACCCACGACCAGTGGTGGGCCGGCGGCATCATGAGGAGCCTCCACCGCTACGCCTCCGACGGCATGGTGCTCACGATGGCGCTGCACCTCCTGCGCCACTTCGCCTTCGACCGCCACCGCGGCTTCCGCTGGTTCTCGTGGGTGAGCGGCGTCCTGCTCCTGTGGCTCGTGTACGCCTCCGGCATCAACGGCTACATGCTGCCCTGGGACCAGCTTGCGCAGTTCACGGTCGTCGCCACCGCCGAGTGGTTCGACGCGATCCCGGTATTCAACGGGCTGCTCATCCGCAACTTCCTCACGGAGGACAGCGTCAACGACCGCTTCTTCTCCCTCCTGTCCTTCCTGCACATCGGGCTGCCGCTGGGCGTCATGGCGCTGCTGTGGATCCACACCCACCGCGTCCCGCAGGCGAAGACCACGCCGCCCGTCGCGCTCATGGTCGGTCTGGGCGCGTCCATGCTAGCGCTCTCCCTGGCCAAGCCCGCGCTCAGCCAGGGGCCGGCGAACATGGCGGTGACCGCCGCGGCCATCGAGTTCGACTGGTTCTACCTGCCCACCTACGCCCTGCTCTACCAGTGGTCTCCCGCGGGCCTGTGGGCGCTCACCGGCGGCCTCACGCTCCTCGCGGTGCTGGCGCCGTGGCTGCCGCCCAAGTTCGGCCGCCGCGAGGTGCGCGCCTTCCATATCCTGGCCAATCCGGACAACCGCATCCTGCGCGTGAAGGAGGACGAGTCGATCCTCGACGCCTGCCTTCGCGAGGGCCTTCCCATGGCCTTCGACTGCCGGAACGGCGGCTGCGGCGACTGCAAGTGCTCCGTCCTCCACGGCGAGGTGGAGCTTGGCGCCTACCAGGAGAGCGCGCTCTCCGACGCCGAGCGCGCCGCCGGCCACGTGCTCGCCTGCGTGGCCAAGCCCGTTTCCGACATCGAGATCGAGTACGTGCCCACGGCCCGGGCAGCCGTCCGGCCGGTCGCGGTCCACGAGGCCGTGGTGACATCCATGGACCTCCTCGCCCCGGACGTGATGCGCCTGCGCCTCGAGGTGGATGGCGGAAAGCGCATCGAGTTCTACGCCGGGCAGTACATCAACATCCTGCTGGACGACGGCCAGAAGCGCGCGTTCTCCTTCGCCACCGCGCCGCACGAGCCGGGCCCCATCGAGCTGCAGGTCCGCCGCATCGAGGGCGGGCGCTTCACCACGCACGTCTTCACCGCGATGAAGCCGGGCGAGCGCCTGCGCTTCGAGGGCCCGGTGGGCTCCTTCTTCCTGCGCGAGGACGGCGAGAAGCCCATCATCTTCGTGGCCGGCGCCACGGGCTTCGCGCCGGTGAAGAGCATGCTGGAGCACGCGTTCCACACGGGGCTCAAGCGCCAGATGGTGCTCTACTGGGGCACGCGCACGCTCTCCGACATGTACCTGCGCGAGCTTGCGGAGCGCTGGGCGGCCGAGCACCCGAACTTCCGCTTCGTCCCGGTGCTCTCGGATCCCGCGCCCGGGGACCACTGGCAGGGCCGCACGGGGCTCGTGCACGAGGCGATCCTGGCCGACTACCCGGACCTCGCCGGCCACCGCATCTACGCCTGCGGCTCGGTGAAGATGGTCGAGGCCGCGCAGCCCGCCTTCGCCCGGCAGGGCCTCACCCCCGACGACTGCTTCTCCGACGCCTTCAAGCTCGCGCCGCGCATCCACGGGAAGGAAGCCGACCTCGTGCGGCTGGGGGGGCGGCCATGAACGCCGTCCTTCGATACGGCCTGCAGGTCGTCCTCTACGGCGCCTTCGCGGCCACGCTGGGCTACTTCTCGACCTCGCCCGCCTTCGAGCCGCTGCCGGCGGGCCACGCCCTCATCCGCCTGTCGCTCAACCACGCGGGGCAGCGCAAGGTCGCCTGCCGCACGCGCACGGCCGAGGAGCTCGCGAAGCTCGCGCCCAACATGCGCGCGGCCGAGGATTGCCCCCGAGAGCGCGCCCCGGTGCTCGTGAAGGTGGAGCTGAACGGCCGCACCGTGGCCGACATTTCCGCCACGCCCGCGGGCCTTTCGCGCGACGGTGCCTCCGTCGCGTACCGGCGCATCCCGGTCCAGGCCGGCACGTACAGGATCCGGGTGGCGCTCGCCGACGACGCCGCGGGCACCTTCGACCGCGTCCGCGAGGAGGAAATGCGCCTCGAGCCGGGGCGCGTGCTGGTGATCGACTTCGAGCCCGGCAAGGGCGGGATCGTGCTGCGATGAACGCCGTGGTCGAGGAACGCGCCGGTCCATGAACGCGGCCATCCTTCCGGCCCCGGGCCCCGCCGCGCTCGCCGTCGAGCGCGCCGACTGGCTCCTCGACGCCGCCTTCGGGCAGCGTCTTAACCCGATGCGCCACCTCGGCGCCCTCGGGTTCCTTTTCTTCTGGGTCTGCTGCGCCTCCGGCATCTGGATCTACGTGGGCTTCGACACCAGCGCCACGGGCGCCCGCGAGAGCCTGGCCGCCATGGACCGCGGCGAGTGGCCGCTGGGCGCCCTCGCGCGCGCGCTGCACCGCTACAGCGCCGACGCGATGGTGGCCGTGACCGCGCTCCACCTGCTGCGCGAGCTCTCGCGCCGGCACTACGCGGCCTTCCGGCGCTTCGCCTGGCTCACCGGGCTCGCCGCGCTCGCGCTCCTGTACGCGGCCGGCATCGGCGGCTACTGGCTGCCCTGGGACCAGCTCGGCCAATGGAGCCTCACGGCCACCACCGAGTGGCTGGACGCGCTCCCCGTCTTCGACGGCGCCCTCACGAGGAACGTCATCGACGGCGACCAGGTGAGCGACCGCTTCTTCTCGCTGCTCATCTTCCTGCATATCGGCCTGCCCCTCGCCCTGCTCGCGGGCATGTGGCTGCACGTGCAGCGCGTGAGCCCGGCGCGCACCCACCCGCCCGGCCCGCTCGCGTGGGGCTCGGCGGCCATGCTCTTGGCCCTTTCACTCGCGAAGCCCCTGTCGCTGATGCCGCCGGCGGACCTGGGGCTCCTTCCCGCGAGGATTCCCCTCGACTGGTTCTACCTGTTCCCGCACCCGGCGATGGCCTGGCTCGGCCCCGGGGGGCTCTGGGTTGCGGTGGCCGCCTTCTTCGTGGCGCTGGCCGCGCTTCCGTACGCGACCCGCGTGCCACGCGCCCCCGCGGCCCGCGTGAATCTCGACAATTGCAACGGTTGCGCGCGGTGCTTCGCCGACTGCCCGTACGACGCCGTCGTGATGGTCCCGCGCACCGACGCGCGCTCCCACCCCAGGCAGGCGAGCGTCGACCCGATGCTCTGCGCGGGCTGCGGCATCTGCACCGGCGCCTGCCCTTCGTCGACCCCCTTCCGCCGGGGCGAGGCGCTCGTGACCGGCATCGACATGCCCCAGGCCGCCATCGGCGGGCTTCGCGCCCGCCTCGAGTCGCAGGCCGCGGCCCTCGAGGGCGGGCCCCGCATCGTCGTCTTCGGCTGCCGCTGGGGCACCCCGGTGGCGGGCCTCGCGGACCGCTCCACGGCCTCGATCGAGTTCCTCTGCGCCGCGATGGCGCCGCCCTCGTTCGTCGAGTACGCGCTGCGCGCGGGAGCCGACGGGGTGGTGGTCGCCGCCTGCCGCGAGGGCGACTGCGAGTTCCGCACCGGCGGGGAGATCCTCGCCGAGAGGCTCTCGGCCGGTCGCCAGCCCGCCCTTCGCGCGAGCGTGCCGCGGGAACGCGTTCGCCTCGTGCACGCCGGGCGCACCGACCTCCCCGCCCTGCGGGCCGAGCTCGACTCGCTGCGCGCCGCTCTTTCCCGCCTCGGCCCTCGTGCGGCCGAGCATCCCCGTTTACCGAAACGCCAGGAGACCCGCCATGGCTAGCCTGCCCCCCGCCGACGTCCGCGGCTTCCCCGCCCCGCACGACGCCCTCGCCGCCACCCGCGGCCATGCCGCCGGAACGCGATACGAGCTCGCGGTCGCGCAGGGCGCCTCGGCGCGGCTCGCCACCGGATGGCTGGCCCTGGGCATCGCCGCGCTCGTGGGCTCCGGTCTTTTCTCCCTCCTGCTGGTGCTGGCGCGCACGCCGGGCCTGAAGGACCTCTTCCCCGTCGCGAACTTCTTCCAGGTCGCCCTGGTGGCGCACGTGGACCTTTCGGTGCTCGTCTGGTTCCTCGCCTTCGCCGGCGTGCTCTGGAGCCTCGCGGGCGATGCGCGCGCCATCGGCCTGGGCCGGGCCGCCCTCGCCCTTTGCGCCGCGGGCACCGCCGCGATCATCGTCGCGCCCCTTGCCGGCAACGCCGTGCCGGTGCTGGCCAACTACATTCCCGTGATCGACAACGCGGTGTTCCTGGGCGGGCTCGGCGCGCTGGGCGCGGGCGTTGCCCTCGCCATCGTCCGGACCTTCCTCGCCACGCGCACTTCCAGCGCCGCCCCCGGCGGCGACGACGCGCTGCGCTGGGGCATCGTGGGCTCGGCGATCGCCACCGCCATGGCGCTCGCCGCCTTCGGCTGGTCGTGGACGGAGGTCTCGCCGCACCTCGAGCGCAAGGCCTACTTCGAGCTCCTGTTCTGGGGCGGCGGGCACGTGCTGCAGTTCACCTGGACGCTGCTCATGCTCGTGGCCTGGCTCTGGCTCGCGGGCGCCCTGGGGCTTCGCCCGGCGCTCTCGCCGCGCGTCACGCTCGTCGTCCTCACCATCGCCCTCGCCTCGGTGTTCGTGACGCCGGCGATCTACCTCGCGCACCCGGTGGCCTCCGTCGAGCACCACAAGCTGCAGACCTGGCTCATGCGCTTCGGCGGCGGGCTCGCCATCCCGCCCATCCTCCTCGCGATACTGTTCTCGATGCGGCGCCTGCCGGCGCTCGACGCCGAGAGCCGCCCCCTGTTCGGCGCGCTGGCCGCCTCCATGGCGCTCTTCGCGGCCGGCGGGCTCATCGGCTTCGCGATCAGCGGCCCGAACGTGAAGATCCCCGCGCACTACCACGGCTGCATCGTGGGCGTGACGCTCGCCTTCATGGGGCTCGCCTACCACCTCCTGCCGCGGCTGGGTTACTCCGCGCCGCGTTCCCGCCTTGCCGCCTGGCAGCCGTGGCTCTACGGCGGCGGCCAGCTCGCGCACATCGTGGGCCTCGTGTGGTCCGGGGGCTACGGCGTGGAGCGCAAGGTGGCGGGCGCGGCCCAGGTCCTGCGCACGCCGCAGGAAGTGGCCGGCATGGCCCTCATGGGACTGGGCGGGTTGGTGGCGATCCTGGGCGGCCTCGCGTTCGTGGTCGTGGTGATCGGCGCGTTCCGGCGCGGCCGTCCTGCGGCGCGATGAACCCTGCCGCCTCCTCCCGCGACGCGCGCACGCTGGGCGCGTTCGCGGCCGCCTGTGCCGCGCTCGTGTTCGTCGTGGTGGCCTCGAGCGCCTGGCTGCGGCTCGGCGCGGCGCCTTGCCCGCCGGGAGGCTGCGCCGGGTTCGGGCTCGCCGACGCCGTGCGCCTCGCCCACCGCGTGGCCGCGATGGGCGTCACGGTCCTCGCGCTGGTCATCGCCGCGCTCGCCTGGAAGGCGCCGGCGCGGACGGGCCTGCGCGCCGCGTCCGTCCTGCTGATCATCCTCGTGGCCGCGCTCGCCGTCATCGGGCGGCGCTCGGCCGGCGCCGCTCCCCCCGCCGTGCTGCTCGCGAACCTCCTGGGCGGTCTCGCGCTCCTCGCGGCCTGCGCGGGGATCGCCGGCGCCGCGACGGCGTCCCGCGGGCGGATAGCCCTTTCCTTCCCCGCCGCCACGGCCCTCCTCGCCGCGGCGATCGGCACCGGCGGCGTGCTCGCCATCTGGCCGGCGGCCGGACCATCGCCGCTCGCGCTCGCGCACCGGGGGCTCGCGTGGTCGGCCCTCGCGGCCTGGGCGCTCATGGCCCTGAGCGGCGCCCACGCGCCCGGCGCGCGCCTCGCCGCCCGCCTCGTCGCCCTCCTCCTCCTCGCCCAGGCGCTCCTTTCCGTCATCGTCCCGGGCGCTTCCCTCGCGCGCTGGCTCCACAACCTGCTCACCGCGTGCGCGCTCGCCGCCGCCGTGGCCGGAACCCTCCGGGCCCGCCTCGCGCCGCGCCCGCCGGAGCTGGCCGGACGGGCCTTCGCGGGGCCCTAGGCCGCGGCCGGGGTATCATGGGGAGAATTCCCGCCCCCGCCCCAGCCGCCATGCAAACCGGAGAGCCGCGCACTCGCGGGCCGGACATCCCGGTCGAGCAGTTCCTCGTCAACCTTCCCCTCTTCAGCGACCTCACGCCCGAGGAGATCAAGCGCATCGCGGGCGGCACGCGGCGCATCTACGCGAGCAAGGGCGAGAACCTCTTCAGCCGCGGCGAGCGCTGCGAGGGCTTCCACGTGGTGCTCTACGGCCAGGTGAAGCTCTTCGTCACCTCGCCGCAGGGATCGGAGAAGGTGATCGAGATCATGGGACCGGGAATCTCCTTCGGGGAGGCCATCCTCTTCATGGACATGCCCTACGTCGTCTCGGCGCAGGCGCTCAAGGACTCCCTCCTGCTGCACGTCTCCAAGAGCCTCGTCTTCGAGGAGATCGAGCGCGACCCCCGGTTCGCGCGGCGCCTGCTGGCCGGGATGTCGCGCAAGCTCCACCAGCTCATCCGCGACGTGGAGGCGTACTCGCTGCGCTCCGGCCTGGAACGGGTGATCGGCTACCTGCTGCGCGACGACGCGCTCTCGGACGGCTCGGCCAAGTCCACGAGCGTGACGCTCCCGGCCAACAAGATGATCGTGGCCTCGCGACTGAACCTCACGCCGGAGTACTTCTCGCGCATCCTGCACGAGCTGGCCGACGCCGGCCTCATCGTGATGGAGGGCCGCTCGGTCACGGTGCCCGACGTCGAGCGGCTGCGCACCTACACGGGATGAAGCCCGCCATGGCCGCGCGCAAGGCTTCCAGCAGCCCCCGCGCCGCGCCCCCGGTCGCCAGGCCGCAGGCGCCGGAGGTCGACGCCTGGCTCAAGGCCGCGGCGCTCGACGTCGCCGACGACGGCATCGTGATCTCCGACGCCTCGCGCCCCGACGCGCCGATCGTGTACGTGAGCCCGTCCTTCGAGCGGCTGGTGGGCTACTCGGCCGAGGAGATCCTGGGCACCAACTGCCGCATGGTGCAGGGCCCCGGGACCGACCGCGAGACCGTGAAGGGCATCGCCATCGCGCTGCAGCAGGGCAAGGTCTTCCAGGGCGAGATCCTCAACTACCGCAAGGACGGCACCCCCTTCTGGAACTTCCTGCGCATCGCGCCCATCCGCGACGCCACCGGCAAGGTCACCCACCACGTGGGGACGCAGTCGGACGTGACGGAGCTGCACCGCTCGCGCGAGCGCGAGCACGAGCTGCGCGACACCGTGGCCCACGCCTCGCGCGTGCGCACCGTCGCGGCCCTCGGGGCCTCGCTCGCGCACGAGGTGAACCAGCCCCTCGCGGCCATCGTGGCGAACGCCGAGGCGGCCCTGCGCTTCCTCGAGAGCTGCAACACGGGGGAGATCCGCGAGGCGCTCGAGGCGATCCGGGACGACGCGCGGCGCGCCGGCGAGATCATCCTTCGCGCGCACCGCCTCGTGCGCAAGCAGCCCGCCGAGGCCGGGCAGGTCGACGCGGGACGGGTCGCGGCGGACGTCCTCGAGTTCACGCGCGTCCGGCTGCGGCACGCGCACGTCGAGGCGGATCTCGATTGCCCCGCCGCCGTGCCGCTCGTCACCGGCGACCCGGTCCAGCTCTACCAGGCGGTCCTCAACCTGGTGGTGAACGCGATCGAGGCGATGGAGGGCAACCCCCCGGACGCGCCGCGCACCCTGAGGATCGCCGTCGCCGCCGAGGACGCCGGCGTGCGCGTGGCCGTGACCGACTCGGGGCACGGCGCCGACGACGAGGCCCTCCAGCGCATGGCGCGGACCTTCCACACCACCAAGGAGCGCGGCACCGGCCTGGGCCTGCTCGTCACCCGCTCGCTCGCGGAAGCGCACGGCGGGCGGCTGGACGTGGCGCGCAACCGCGGGCGCGGCCTCACCTTCACCCTCCACCTTCCGGGAGAGACGCCCCCATGATCGCCGCCGAGGGCGTGAGCCTCATCATCGTCGACGACGACCCTTCCGTGCGCGCCTCGCTCACGCGCCTGCTGCGCGCCGAGGGGGCCGAGCCCCTGTGCTTCGCTACTGCGGAGGAGTTCCTCGACCACCTCCCGACCGTCTCGGGCCCGAGCTGCGCCCTCCTCGACATCGGGCTGCCGGGCAAGAGCGGCCTGGACCTGCACGCCCGGCTCCAGGCGGTGCGCCCCGAGGTGGCGGTGGTCTTCCTCACGGGCCACGGCGACGTGCCCGGCGCCGTCGCCTCCATGAAGCGCGGCGCGGTCGACTTCCTCCTGAAGCCCGTCGAGGCCGCGACGCTCCTCGCCGCGCTCACCCGGGCGATCGAGCGCTCGCGCCTCGCCTGGTCAGAGAAGAGCGTCAGGCGCGACATCGCGCTCAACTACGGCGAGCTCACGCCGCGCGAGCGCGAGGTCCTCACGCACGTGATCGCCGGCAAGAGGAACAAGGTGATCGCGGCCGAGATCGGGACGACCGAGAAGACCGTGAAGGTCCACCGGGGCCGGATCATGGAGAAGATGAAGGTGCGTTCCGTGGCCGACCTCGTGCGGGCCGCCGACAAGCTGGGCATCAAGCCCACGCCCTCCCCGCCGCGCGGCAAGGCGCCATGACCGCGACGAGCCACAACGACGCGCTGCAGGCGCTCAACGCCGACGGGCCGCTGCGCGGGCGTATCCGCGAGATCCACTGGGCGGTGCGCTCCTTCCTGCCCTTCGTGGCGCGGATCGCGGTCGCCCTCTACGACCCCAAGACCACTTACCTCAAGACCTTCGTCCACTCGAGCGACGGCGACGACCCGCTGCCGCACTACCAGGCGCCCATCGGCGAGGTCCCCTCGCTCAAGAAGCTCCTGGACGAGAAGCGCCCGCGCGTCATCCAGCACATGCTCACCTTCGAGTCGCCCGAGAGCGAGCACGCCGAGCGCCTGGGCCGCGCGGGCTATGCCGCGAGCTACACGATGCCGATGTTCTCGAACGGCACCTTCCTGGGCTTCGTGTTCTTCAATTCCCGCCAGGCGGACGTGTTCACGGAGGTCGCGCTCGCCCAGCTCGACGTATTCGGGCACCTCGTGTGCCTCCTGGTGCTCCAGGAGCTCGCCGCCATCCGGACCCTCTCGGCCACCCTGGAGAGCGCGCGCCACATCGTTCACGCCCGCGACTCGGAGACGGGAAGCCACCTCGACCGGATGTCGCGCTACGTGCGCATCATCGCCCGGGCCCTGGCCGACAGGCACGGCCTGGACGACGAGTACATCGAGCGGCTGCAGGCCTACGCGCCCCTGCACGACATCGGCAAGATCGGGATCCCGGACGCGATCCTGCTCAAGCCCGAGGGGCTCACCGAGACCGAGATGGAGGTGATGCGCACGCACGCCAACCGCGGGCAGGCGATCCTCGACGACCTGCTCACGAACTTCGGGATCGAGATGCTCGTCGACGCCGAGATCGTGCGCAACATCGTGCTCTACCACCACGAGCGCGTCGACGGCCGCGGCTATCCCTACGGCCTCGCCGGCGAGTCCATCCCGCTCGAGGCGCGCATCGTGGCCGTGGCCGACGTCTTCGACGCCCTCACGAGCCGGCGCCCGTACAAGGAGGCCTACGCGAACGACGTGGCCTTCACGATGATCGGGCAGCTCGCGGGCACGCACCTGGACCCCGACTGCGTGCGCGCCCTCGTGGACAACCGCGAGGGCGTGGAGGGGATCCAGGCCCAGTTCCGCGAGGACTCGGTCGGCTGATCAGCCGGCGGCCTCGCGCAGCAGCGCCTCCATGCGTGCGGCGACCCCGCGGGCCGCCTCCGCCGGGAGCCTTCCCCGGTCGTGCACGACGTTGAGCGCGAGGCGCCCGTCCCAGGTGCTCGCGGCCACGAAGAGCGGCTGGTGCGCCATCGGGCACAGCGCGAAGGAGATCTCCTCCACGCGCACGCCGCCCGCCTCCGCCATCGCCCCCGCGCGCCCGACGTTGCTCAGGAGGAACGCAGGCGGCATGCGCGTCATCCAGGCGCGGAATCCCGCGATGCCCTCGGCCGTCGCGGGAACCGTCTCGGCCGGCGCCGCAAGGTGGTAGAAGAGGTGGCCGCAGCCCTGCGCCACCTGGCGCCGCAGGTCGGCGGTGAGGTGCCTGGCGAGCGGCGCGAGGCTCGCGGGGCCGTCCACCCGCGCGAGCGAGGACAGAAGCGTCACGTAGAAGCCCGGCGTCGAATCGTCCATCGGCGAGGCGAGCGTGCCGCGAAGGTCCACGGGGCTCGTGAGCATGAGGGTGGGCGCCTCCCCGGCTGCATCCCCGAAGAGGCCTCGCGCGGCGATGAGCTCGGCGGCGCCGATGAGCCCGTGCACGCTGGCGCCTTCGCGGCGCGCGCGGCTCGCGAGACCCTCGACGGCACGCTCGTCGAAGCGAAGCGCGAGGATCGCGGGACGCGCTTCGCCCCCTTCGCGCGCGAAGCCGGGCACCGCGTCCGGGCGCAGCGGCTCGGCCTTCAGCTGCGCCTTCCAGGCCTGGGCCTTCGCGAGCCCCGCCTCGCCCGAGAGCGCCGCGGGGAAGAGCTCCATCAGGGAAGGCCGCGGCCCGCTCGCCCCTGCCGCCGGATTCGCGCCGCGGGCGTCGTCGACGAGTTCCGCGACGAGGCGAAAACCCGAGCGGCCGTCGCCGATCGAGTGGTGGAACACCACCGCGAACGCCCAGCGGCCCGCGGGCCGCTCGAACCAGTGCGCCCGCACGAGCGGCGCCTCGCCGAGGGCGAAGGGCGCGGCGAGCCTCGTCGCCAGCGCTTCGCGCCAATCCTCGCCGGCGCTTTCGCGCGTGAGCGTGACCGGAGCGTCCGGCCGCGGCAGGAAGACGAGCCGGCCGGCCGCGTCGGCCCCGATCGCGCAGGCGAGGGCCGGGTGCCTTCGCTGCGCCCGCGCCAGGGCGGCGGCGAGGCGCCCGGCCTCGAGCGGGCCGCTGCCCTCGGCCAGGACGGCGAAGTTCATCGAGGAGCAGCGGTCGAGGAACCAGAAGAAGGCCTCGGCGCGGTCCAGCGGTCGGTCGAGCGGATGGGTCAAGGGGGCAAGGGGATCGGACGGGACGCAGGCAGTTTGCGCCCCGCGCGGGGCGGCCGGCTGACGTTCCTCAATGCCCCTACGCGGCGTCGGCCAATGGTTGACACGGCGGATCCATTGGCTAAGATCCTGCCCATGGAAGGTCTATCCAACATTCCGCTTCTGGACGCCGACGGCTACCTCGTCGACCCGCGCGAATGGACCGAGGAGTTCGCGGTCGCCACGGCGCGCAAGGAAGGCCTGGAGCTCGGCCCCGACCACTGGGACGCAATCCGCTTCATGCGCGCCTACTGGGAGGAGCACCAGGTGGCGGCCGACGCGCGCTTCGTGATCCGGCACCTGATGGAGCGCCTGGGCCCGGACTCGCGCAACCGCCTGTTCGAGCTCTTTCCCTACGGCTATCCCGGCCAGGCCTGCAGGATCGCTGGGATGAAGCGCCCCCGCGCCTGGAGCACGGGCTGACGCCTCCCGGGCAGCGCCTCGCGCCGGGATCCCCCCCCAGGCGGGGCAGTGCCGGCATTTGCCCCATGTTGCCGATCCTAGCGGGCGCCCGGCGCCCGCGGATGTGACCCTTTCCACACTCTCGCGGCGTCCGCCGTTTCATCTGAAAGGCACGCCCAGCGGCGCCCGGGGCGCGAGCGGTTACCGATGTAATCCGGCCCGTTAGGTATGAAACCGGCCGTGTGACGTGCGTCACAAACGCTCCCGGAGCCTGCTCCTAAGGTGTCCCTAGTACATGCGGCGCCCTCGGCGTGGCCATTTCGACAGGTCCCCACGCCCGCGCACCGCCCCCAGGACAGCCACAGAGGGAGCAACACCATGCGCACACACCGAGCCCCGCCCCAGGGGCGTTCACCGCGTGAAAGCTCCACGACGGGTCCGCAGTCCCCCGCGACCGCCCTGCCGGCCCCCAGCGGGTCGACCTGGACCTCCCTCTTCACCCGGATGCTGCTGCCGGCGCTGCTCTTCGGCTTCTCGATGCTGGGCCTCACGCCCACTTCGGCGAAGGCGCAGGCCCCCGCGGCGAATTCGTCGCAAAAGGCCGTGATCGCGAGCGACCTCCAGGCCGGCATCGCCGCTTCCAAGACTCCCAAGGTCAACTGGGCCCGCGACATCAAGGGCTCGCGCAGCGTGCAGGTGATCGTCGTCAGCAACTCCACCGACCCCGAGATGACCGACCTGCGCCGGTTCGTACTGAAGGCCGGCGGCTCGGTCCTGGCGCGCCACTCGGTGATCCGCGCCCTGACGGTGCAGATGAGGGCGGGGCTGATCCAGGCGATGGCGCAGCGCAAGGACGTCGTCAGCATCTCGCCCAACCGCGCCACCGCCTCCTCCGCCAGCACGCTCGAGACCGTGACCGGCGCCATCGCGGACGGCGTGCGCTCCGGCAGCACCCGGACGGGTTACACGGGGCTCGACGGCAGCGGTATCGGCATCGCCGTGCTCGACTCGGGCGTCATGAAGGCGCACGACGCCTTCCTGGGCGACGGCGCCAGCCGCGTCCGGCGCAACGTGAACGTGATGAACGCGAGCGTCGCCGGCTGGTCGGCGGGCGTCGACAATACGACGTCCCTCATGCCGGGCAGCGCCGCGCAGGAGAATTACGAGGCGCAGGTCGCCAACGACCTCGCCGTCACCCACGACGCCTACGGCCACGGCACGCACGTCGCCGCCGTCGCCGCGGGAAGCGCCGAGTTCTTCTCCGCCGCCACGCCCGACACCAGTGGCGTCGCCCCCAACGCCGACGTCTACGACGTGAGGGTGCTGGACGACGTCGGCATGGGCACCGTGAGCGACGCCATCGCGGGCATCGAGTGGGCGATCTTCCACGCCCGGGCATACAACATTCGCGTGATCAACATGAGCCTCGCCGCCACGTCGGTGGAGAGCTGGCAGACCGACCCCCTGTGCGCGGCCGTGCGCAGCGCCGCGGCCGCCGGAATCACCGTGGTGGTGGCGGCCGGCAACTTCGGCCAGTCGAACGCGGGCGCCGAGGTCTACGGCGCGGTGAGCGCCCCGGGCAACGACCCCACCGTGATCACGGTGGGGTCCGCTCACATGATGGGCTCCCTGACGCGCAACGACGATGCCGTCAACCGCTTCAGCTCGCGCGGCCCGACGCGCGGCTCGTACCTCGACGCCTCCGGCACGCGCGTCGTCGACAACCTTCTCAAGCCCGATCTCGTCGCCCCGGGCAACCGGATCGTCGGAGCCTCGGCCACCCGCGACGACCCGGACAACCCGGTCTGGAACTACCTGGCCGCGAACCACTACGCCGCGCTGGTGGCGCCCCTGGGGATCGTGCAGAACTTCGGCGAGACGCAGATCATGATGAGCGGCACCTCGATCGCCGCCCCGGCGGTGGCCGGAGCCGTCGCCCTGCTCCTCCAGGCCAACCCCGGCCTCACCCCGCCGCTCGTCAAGGCCATCCTGCAGTACACCGCCCAGCCGCTGCCGGAGTTCAACCTGCTGCAGCAGGGCACGGGGCTGCTGAACGTCGAGGGCGCCGTGAGGCTCGCCCGCTCCCTGCGGACCGACATCGCGGCGAGCATCGCCTCCGGCGGCATCGCCTCCGGCGATTCCCTGGTCGCGGCCGGCGCCTCGCTCCCGGCCGAGTACTCCTGGCTCGGCGACGCCTCCTTCGACTGGTCGCGCATGGCGTATGCAGGCGGCAACCGCGTGTTCAGCAGCCTCGACCTGTTCGCCAGGTACCAGCCGATCTGGGACCCGCGAATCGCCTGGGCCGGCGGCGCGGTGCGAATGCGCGAGGTGGAGTACTGGTCCGGTGGGGGAATCCCGGCCGGCACCTACGCGAAGAGCTTCACCGAGAGCACGCCCGCGAACCTGCGGCTTCTCACCCCGGGCGTGCGGCGCGGCGATCCCCTGGGCGGCCCGAGCTCGACAGGAACCCGGTCCGGCGCCTTCACCCCGACCGCGACCCTGTCCGGCTGGCTGGTGGCCGGCAACGGCCTGGTTCTTTCCGAAGGCCTGGTGCTCAGCGAGGGCCTCGTCCTTTCCGAAGGCCTCGTCCTTTCCGAAGGCCTCGTCCTTTCCGAAGGCCTCGTGCTCTCCGAGGGCCTGGTGCTATCCGAAGGCCTCGTGCTCAGCGAAGGCCTGGTTCTCAGCGAGAGCGGCAACTCGGTCGTCACGTTCCGGTACGAAGTGACGGGCGAGTGACCGGGCAGGCTGCCCCAAGGCAACAAGACCGCTTCGGAGGAAACATGGCGACGATCCCCCCCGGCATCCCCACTTCCGCGGAAGTCCTCGAGGACTCTCCCTGGCCGATGCGCACCCCGCCGGGCGTGACCCCGCGACCGCCGCTGCGCGCCGAACGCCAGCCGCGTCCGCCCCGTCACCCGGCAGCCGCGGGCGGCGACCCTGGCGAAGGCGGCAAGTGGATGGCCGTGCGCCTCGACATGGACGACTACAGCCCCCAGGCGAAGATCTACTGGTGGGTGACGACCGTGCTGGGCGCCAGCATCCTGGGGCTCGCGATCACCCAGGTCGCGGCGCTGGAAGGCGCCGCCCTGCTGCAGGTCGTGCTGGGCGCCGCGATCGCCGCCCTCATCGGGATGTTCCCGGTCCGCATCCCCGGCTCCAAGACCTCGCTCGCCGGCGCCGAGATCTTCATCTTCCTGCTGCTGCTCCTGCACGGCCCGGCCGCCTGCGCCGTGGCCGCGGCCGCGGAAGCGGCGGTGGCCTCCTGGCGGACCTCCAAGCGGTGGACGAGCCGCATCGGCAGCCCGACGATGGCCGCGCTGGCGATCTACGGCTGCGGGACCGTCTTCACGCAGTTCGTCCGCCAGGCGGGCTTCACCTCGGGCTGGGAGCAGACGGCGCTCTTCGGCGGCCTGATCGCCTTCGCCGTGGCGTACTTCGCGGCCAGCACGCTGCTCATGGTCTCCCTCATCACGCTCAAGCGCGGCGAGCGCGTGGTGCCCCTCCAGCTGCTCCGGGAGAACGTCTGGATCGGCGTGGCCTACGCGGCCAGCGCCTCCATCGCCGGCCTCGTCTTCGCGAGCTTCGACAAGTTCGGGGCGCCGGTCCTCTTCGCGGCCATCCCGATCATCGGCATGTTCGTGTCGACGCTGCACTTCTACTTCCGCCATGCCGAGGCTTCCCAGCGCGTGCAGGCCGAGCGCCTGGCCTCGGCCGAGCTGCGGATGGCCAAGGAGCTCGCCGAGACCGCGAGCCGCGCCAAGAGCCAGTTCCTCGCCAACATGAGCCACGAGATCCGCACGCCGATGAACGGCGTCCTGGGCATGGCCGAGCTCCTGGCCGAGACCGGGCTCTCCGACAAGCAGCGCCGGCTCGTGGGCATGATCCAGGCCTCGGGCGAGTCGCTCCTCACGATCATCAACGACATCCTGGACTACTCCAAGATCGAGGCCGGCAGGATCGACCTGGAGAAGGTCGAGTTCGCCCCCCTCGCGGTCCTGGAGGACATGGCCGAGCTCCTCGCCGCGCGGGCGCAGGCCAAGGGCCTGGAGCTCATCGTGCGCGCCGACGACGACGCGCCCGCCTGGGTGAGCGGCGATCCGCACCGGCTGCGCCAGGTCCTGCTGAACCTCGTGGGCAACGCCATCAAGTTCACCCACGTCGGCGAGGTCGTCGTGCGCTGCATGCGGGAGCGGTCCGCCGCCGGCCCCGACGGCCAGGACATGCTGCGCTTCGAAGTGAGCGACACGGGCATCGGGATCCCCCCGGAGAAGACGGCGCGCCTGTTCCAGGCCTTCGCGCAGGCCGACGGCTCGACCACGCGCCGCTTCGGCGGCACCGGCCTGGGCCTCGTGATCGCCAAGGAGCTCGCGCAGCTCATGGGCGGGGACATCGGCGTCGAGTCCCAGCCTCATCGCGGCTCCACCTTCTGGTTCACGATCCGCGTGGCCAACCCCCATTCGCCCACGGGCCCGGCCCCCTTCGTGCACAGCCTGGCGGGCCGGCGGCTCCTGGTCGTCGACGACAACGCGACCACCCGGAGCGTCATCGAGCACCTGGCCCGTGGCTGGGGCCTGGAGGTGGCGTCGGCCGCCGACGGCACGAAGGCGCTCGAGCTGCTGCGCGACGCCGCCGACCGCGGGCAACCCTTCGCGCTGGCGCTGGTGGACATGGCGATGCCGCGAATGAACGGCGTCACGCTCGCGCGCGCCATCAAGGCCGACCGCGCGCTGGCGCGGATGCCGGTGGTCATGCTGACCTCCCTCGGCCGCGACGACGAGATCGCGACGGCGCGCCTGAGCGGCGCCTGCGCCTACCTGGGCAAGCCCGTGCGCCGGGCCGAGATGCGGCACGTGGTCGCCGAGGCGCTGTTCCCGACCTCGGGCTCGCCCTCGGACGAGTTCGCCGCGCCCAAGCCGAGGCCGCAGCTCGCCGGCCGCGTGCTGCTCGCCGAGGACAACCCCGTCAACCAGGCGGTCGCGGTCGGCATGCTCGAGTCCCTCGGACTCGCCGTCGACGTGGCCGCCAACGGCCTCGAGGCCATCGACAAGTTCGCCCATGGCCGCTACGACGTCGCGCTCGTCGACTGCCAGATGCCGGAGATCGACGGCTACGCGGCCACCTCGGAGATCCGCCGCCGCGAGGAGGGAACGAACCGCCGCGTGCCGATCGTGGCGCTGACGGCCAATGCGCTGGAGGGCGACCGCGAGGTCTGCATCGCCTCCGGCATGGACGACTACGTCGCCAAGCCCTTCTCGCGCGACCAGCTGATGGCCGTCCTCTCGCGCTGGCTGCCCCTCGCCGGCACCGCGCCGGCAAGCCAGCCCCCGGAGACGGCGGCAGGCGAGGTATCGGTCAACCGGCGCGCCCTGGATGCGATCCGGGCGCTGATGGGCGCCGGCGGGGACGCGCTGGCGCGCAAGGTGATCCTCGCGTACCTGGAGAGCATGCCCGAGGGCCTCGCGCGCATGAAGGCCGCCGCCGAGGCGGGCGATGCCGAGGGGCTGCGCCGGGTCGCCCACAGCATGAAGTCGGGCAGCGCCAACGTGGGGGCCGAGCGCCTGTCGCGGATGTGCAAGTCCCTCGAGACGATCGGCGCCACGGGCAAGGTCGACGGCAGCCAGCCGCTGCTCGAGGAAGCCGCAGGCGAGTTCGAGCGCGTGAAGGAGGCGCTCGGCGCCGAGCTCGAAGGGAGGGCGCCGAATGCATCCGCCTGACAAGACCCGCCGCCCTGTCGCCCTGACCATCGACGACGACGACGTGACGCGCATGCTGGTGCGCGCCACGCTGCTGAAGTTCGACTTCGAGGTCCTCGAGGCATCCGACGGAAAGCGCGGGCTCGACCTCATGGACCCGGCTCCCCCCGACATCGTGCTGCTCGACGTGGACATGCCCCGCATGGACGGCTTCGAGGTGTGCCGGCGGATCCGCGAGCGCTGGGACGCCACGCAGGTGCCCGTGATCATGATCACGGGCATGAACGACGTGGACTCGATCAACCGCGCCTACGAGTCCGGCGCCAACGACTTCACCGCGAAGCCGATCAACTGGCAGGTCCTGGGGCACCGCGCCCGCTACGTGATGCGCGCCTCGCAGGCGGCGCGCGAGCTGCGCCAGCTCGAGGAGAGGCAGGCCGCGATCGTGCGCGCCATGCCGGACATGATCTTCCTCATCAGCCGGGGCGGCACCTGCCTCGACTTCAAGGACGGGTTCGGCTCGAAGGCCTTCATCCCGCCGGGGGGCTTCGTGGGCCGCAACATGTCCGTGATCCTGCCCCCGGGGGTCGCCGCCGTCCTGGCGCGGGCCGTGGGGCTCGCCCTCGACCGCGGGGAGCTGCAGTCGGTGCACTTCCAGCTGCCGCTGGACGACGGAATCCGCCACTACGAGGCGCGCGTCGCCCCCAACGGCTCCGACACGGCGGTCGCCGTGGTCCGCGACGTCACCTCCCAGAAGCGCGACGAGGAAAGGATCCACCGCCTCGCGTACTTCGACGCGCTGACGGGGATGCCGAACCGCGGGCATTTCCTGGAGCGGGTGGATGGCGAGCTGTCCCGCGCGCGCCGCGAGGACCGCCGGGTCGCCCTCCTGTTCCTGGACCTGGACGGCTTCAAGAGAATCAACGACTCGCTCGGCCACACCGCGGGCGACGCGCTGCTCAAGTCCGTGGCCGCGCGCCTGCGCGACAACCTGCGCGCCGGCGACGTCATGGCCCGCCCGACCTCGCGCGATTCCGGGCTGCAATACGGCCGGCTCGGCGGCGACGAGTTCACCATCCTGCTGCCCGACATGAAGGACATCGAGTACGTGAAGATGATCGCCCGGCGCACGCAGGCGGTGCTCGCCAGGCCCTTCAAGGTCGACGACGACGAGGTCTCGATCTCCGCCAGCATCGGCATCGCGATCTTCCCCGACGACGGTCCGGACGCCGCCTCCCTTCTCAAGCGGGCGGACGCGGCGATGTACCACGCCAAGGACCAGGGCCGGAACAACTGGCAGCTCTACAACCGGTCGCTCGCCTCGGGGACGATGGCCCGGCTCGGCCTGGAGGGCGACCTGCGCCACGCGCTCGAGCGCGGCCAGCTCCGCCTGCACTACCAGCCGCAGATCCTCGCGAAGGACGGCCGCATCGCGGGCATCGAGGCGCTCGTGCGCTGGCAGCATCCCGAGCGCGGGCTGGTGCAGCCGGACGAATTCCTCCCCGTCGCCGAGCAGACCGGGCTCATCGCGGAGATCGGCGAGTGGGTGCTGCGCACGGCCTGCCTGCAGGTGGGCGAGTGGCAGCGCTCGGGCGTCTTCGCGCCCCGGATCGCCGTCAACCTCTCGGCGCGCCAGGTGCACGCGTCCGGCCTGTTCCGCTCGGTCTCGACGATCGTCGCCGAGACGGGCCTGGCCCCCGAGCTGCTCGAGCTCGAGCTCACGGAAAGCATCCTGATGAACCCCGAGGAGCCGCTCATCGAGGAGATGCGCCTGCTGCGCCGGCTGGGGGTGCACTTCGCGATCGACGACTTCGGCGCCGGTTACTCGTCGATGAACGACGTGCGGCGCCTGCCGATCGGAACCGTGAAGATCGACCGCAGCTTCGTGCGCGGCGTGGCGGACAACCCGAGCGATGCCGCCGTCACGAAGGCGATCCTCGCGATGGCGAATACCCTCGGCCTGGACGTCGTCGCCGAGGGCGTGGAGACGGTCGAGCAGCGCGCCTTCCTGCAGGCGGCGAACTGCCCGCGGCTGCAGGGCTACCTCTTCGGCCCCCCGGTGCCGGCGGAGATGATGGAGTTCATGCTGCGCACGGGGCGCACGGTCCCGGGGAGTGCCGGCAGCCGGGGACATGCCGGCGGACACGCCCCCGGCGGTTCGCGTCAGCCCTTGAGACAGGCCGACATGTAGGCCTTGCGCTCGTCGCCCTTGAGCGCCTTCTCCTTGGCGGTCGCGTTGCAGCGGCGCATCCGGTCCTGCTGGGACTCGCCGGCTGGCGCGGGGATCACCTTGGGAACCGTCGCCATCGGCTTCGGCGGGGCTTCGGTGGCGATGGCGGGGAAGGCGTAAAGGGTGCAGGCCATGGCGCAGGCCATGGCGCGACGCAGGTGGTTTCTCACGGGGTCACCTCTCGATCTCGGTTCGTTGAAGGAAGGCCCGCCGGGGCGGGCTCCGGGCGTGCAGCGACGCCATGAGAACCGATGCGCGCGCGCGCCACGAGCGGAAATCGCATTTCGCGCGCGGCCGAATTCGAATTGCGGCCCGCGGGCGGCGCGGGACTTCAGGCCTGCGGGCCGGCGCCCAGCAGCTCCGCGATGAGCGGCAGCGCCTGGTGCGCCGCGCGCTCGCCCTCCGCGATGGCGATCCCGGCGCGGTGGTAGTCCATCGCCATGATGCCCGCCATGCGCGGGCGGATCACGATGTCCGCCGGCTCGCCCGCGAGGCGGCTCTGCGTGATGCGCACCTGCATGATGTTGAGGCTGGTCGTCAGGACCTCGAGCAGCGACGGCATCTGCTCCCCCTCGCCGCTCTCGCGCCGGGCCCCGCGCCACTTCGAGAGGAAGGACGCGAGCATTCCCTCCGACGCTGCCGGTGCGGGCTCCGGCGCCTCCTCGGGCGCCCAATGGCGCCGCCCGATGAGGTCCCAGTTCAGGTCCACGGCGATCACGATGTCCGCGCCCATCGCGCGGCACAGCGACACCGGGACCGGGTTCACCAGCGCCCCGTCCACCAGCAGGCGCCCGTCGCGCTCGACCGGGGTGAACAGGCCCGGCAGCGCGATCGAGGCGCGGACCGCGTCGATGACCGGGCCCTCGCGAAGCCAGAGCTCGCGCCCGCTCGCCAGTTCCGTCGCCACGCAGCCGAAGGCCTTCGGCAGGCGCGCGATGCCCTCGTCGCGGAAGTGCGCGCGGAAGAAGTCGACCAGCTTGCCGCCCTCGATGAGGCCGCCGTTCATCCGCAGGTCCACCATCGAGACGACCGACTGCCAGCGAAGCCCCTGCACCCAGTCGTGGAGCCGCTCGATCTCGCCCGCCGCGTACGCCGCGCCCACCAGGGCGCCGATCGAGGTGCCGCAGACGATCTCCGGCGAGATGCCCGCCCGCTCGAGCTCGCGGATCACCCCGATCTGCGACCAGCCGCGCGCCGAGCCGCTGCCCAGCGCGAGGCCGATCCGGGGCTTGCGATGCATGGCGGGCGCCCTAGCGCTTGAGCTTGGCGATGCCGAGCATCTTCATCACCTGCTTCTCGTAGAAGGGCTCGGAGGTGCCCTTCTTGAGCTTGCGGATGAAGTACTTCTCGAAGGCGATCTTGGCCAGGTGAACCCACTTGCCCTCGGAGAACCAGTTCACGTTCCGCGGCGGGATCTGCGGAAGCGCCACGAAGGCGATCCCCGTGTCCCCCATGTCCGCCAGGCACACCGCGTTCCAGGTCGCCTTCTCCTCGCCCGCCTTGCCGTCCAGCTCGGCCCGGATGTTGTGCGCCGTGGCGGTCACCATCGACTCGATCATGAAGCCGGTCTTGGGCGCCCCGGTGGGCACGGGCGTCGCCTCGACCGGCGGGATCGCCACGCACACGCCGACCGCGAAGACGTTGCGGTATTTCGGGTTGCGCTGGTTCGCGTCGATGAGGATGAACCCGCGCGGGTTGACGAGCCCCTCGATGCCGGCGACGGCGTCCGTGCCCTTGAAGGCGGGCAGCATCATCGAGTACCGGAAGGGGAGCTTGTGCTCCTTCTTCGGCTTCCCCTCCTCGTCGTGCTCGGTGACGTGCATGGTGCCTGCCTCCACCTTCGTCACCTTGGCGTTGCATATCCACTTGATGTGCTTGTCCCGCAGCGCCGACTCCAGCATCGTTTTCGAGTCGCCCACGCCCCCCAGGCCCAGGTGGCCGATGTAGGGCTCGGCCGTGACGAAGGTCATCGGCACGCGGTCGCGCATCTTGCGCCGACGCAGGTCCGTTTCCATGATGAAGCAGAACTCGTAGGCCGGGCCGAAGCAGGAGGCGCCCTGCACCGCCCCCACGACGATGGGGCCGGGATCCTTCACGAAGCCGTCCCACGCCTCGGCGGCGCGCTCGGCGTGGTCCACGTGGCAGATGGACTGCGTGTGGCCCCCGGGGCCGAGCCCCTCGATCTCGTCGAAGGCGAGCTTCGGTCCCGTGGCGATCACGAGGTAGTCGTAGTCGAGCATCGCGCCGTCGCCCAGCTCGACCTGGTTCCTCTCGGGGTGCACCCGCCTCGCGCCCGCAGGGTTGAACGCAATCCCCTTCCTGCCGAGGTACTCGGCCACGGGAAACTCGATCTCGCTGCGCTTGCGCCAGCGAACGGCCACCCAGGGGTTGGAAGGCACGAAGTGGTAGTTCGGGCCGCTTCCCACGACCGTGACCCGGTCGCCGGGCCGCAGCTGCTCCTGCATCTCGTAGGCCATGGGCATGCCGCCCAGGCCGGCGCCGATGATGACGATGTGTGCCATGGCCGAAGCTCCCCGAGGATTCGCGCGAGGCGCGCGTCTTTCAATCTAGGACGGTACTCCCGGAAGCCCGTGACGTGCGTCAACCGCGGCAAAGAAAAGGGGCTCCGAGGAGCCCCCTGGGGTCGTCGACGGGGCGGGTCAGGTCAGTTGAGCTTCACCTTCGCCTCGACGCCTTCTCCCTTCAGCATGGTGTACTCGACCATCGAGCCGTCGTACACCTTGGCCTGCTTGTTGCCCATGAGCTCGCTGGAGACGAACCAGCCGACCGAGGCCCAGTGGCCGGTGTTGCAGTAGTTGATCTGCTCGCCCTGGGTGGGGACGCCCGCATACGAATAGAGCTTGTCGAGCTGCGCCTTGTCGCGGAACTCGCCGCCGCCGTTCTTCGTGAGCCACTGGTTCGGCAGGTTCTTCGAGCCGGCAATGGTGCCGCTGATCGGGGCCTTGGGGTGCCTGGCGATGCCCACGAACTGGTCCTCGGGGCGGTTGTCGACGAGCAGGATGTTGCCGGCCGCGCGGGCCTTCTTCACGTCGTCCATCGTGACGAGCATTTCCTTGCGCACGTTCGCCTTGAAGCTCTTCGGCACGGCCTTGACGATGCCCTTTTCCATCGGGGCCTTCTCGTTCTCGGAATAGGACGCGATGCCGCCGTTGAGGATGGAGACCTTGTCGTGACCGAGGACCTTGAAGGTCCAGTACACGCGGGTGGCCTGCCCGACGTCCAGCGCCGTGTTGCCCTGCGGCACCAGCACCACGTGCGTGTCGTTGTCGATGCCGAGCTTCGTGCCGATCATCGTGGCGAGCGGGCCCACGTCCGCCGGCAGCATGTCGGGAACCTTGTCTTCCTTGCGCTCGACGCGCCAGCCGTCCTTGCCGTAGTTGGTGTTGACCGCGCCCGGGATGTGACCGTCGGAGTAGTCCTTGGCGGACTGGAAGTCGACGAAGACGATGCCGGGCTTGCCCACGTTGGCGACGGCCCACTTGACGTCGACCAGCGGCTCGGCTGCCCAAGCTGCGCCAGCCAGCATCAGCAAGCCGATCGTGAGCCTTGCCATGAAGCGAACGAATCCCGATTTCATGCCGCTCTCCTTGTTCGATTGAGGGGGATAGGCGCAAGGATAGCGCGGCCCCGGGTGGCGGACCTGCGTTTCGTCAAATCCCGAGCCGACGTAAGCCTTTGGTCCGATGGAGGAATTCTCCCCGCGGCCACGAGGAGGACACAATGGCGCATGTGCATGGCGCCGGGCGCCCCGGAGTTCGGCGGCATAATAGAATCAGCTTTCGTTCGCTCGAAGGGCCCCAGGGAGCCGCGTGTCGGAGATCGTTCTCGAGAAGGTGACCAAGCGCTTCGGCCGCGTGAAGGCGGTCGACGGCGTGAGCTTCCGCGCGCAGCCCGGGAAGTTCGTGGTGCTGCTCGGCCCGTCGGGGTGCGGGAAATCGACGCTCCTGAGGCTCGTCGCCGGGCTCGAGGACGTGTCGGAGGGGCGGATCCTCATCGACGGGCGCGACGTGACGCGCCTGACCCCGGACAAGCGCCGCGTGTCCATGGTCTTCCAGTCGTACGCGCTCTTCCCGCACCTGTCGACCGAGGAAAACATCGTCTTCGGGCTCAAGGTGAGGCGCATGCCGCAGGAGGAGCGCAGGAAGCGCCTGGCGAAGGTGGCGGAGGTGGTCGGGCTCGCCGACCTCCTGGACCGCAAGCCCCAGCAGCTCTCCGGCGGGCAGCGCCAGCGCGTGGCGCTCGCGCGCGCGATCATCGCGGAGAACGACATCTGCCTGATGGACGAGCCGCTCTCGAACCTGGACGCGCAGCTGCGCCACGGGATGCGGGTGGAGATCCGCGAGCTGCAGCAGCGCCTCGGGATGACCGTCGTCTACGTGACCCACGACCAGGTCGAGGCGATGAGCATGGCCGACCGCGTCGTGCTCATCCGCGAGGGACGCATCGAGCAGGAGGGCTCGCCCGAGGAGCTCTACGCCAGGCCCGCGACGCTGTTCGCGGCGCGCTTCATCGGCACGCCCGGGATGAACCTCCTCGCGCTCGCCGACGGCCCTGGCGGCGCGGTGGTGCGCGGCTCGCCCGACGCGCTGTTCCCCGGCCGCGGGGAAGGGCTCACGCTCGGCGTGCGGCCCGAGCATGTCTGGCTCGCCAATGCGGGCGGCGTGGGCGGAATTGTCACAAGCTCCGAGTACCATGGCGCCGACACGATCCTGACCGTGAAGGTCGGCGGCGAGACGCTCTTCATGCGGGCGCCGGGCCAGCTGGCGCAGGCCGCCGGGACGCCCGTGCGTCTCGCCTGGAAGCCGGAGTCGCTGCACCTGTTCGACTCGGCCGGCGGCGTGCGCCTGCCGCAGGAGCGCCAGCCGGGCCGCCTCGCCGCGGCTGCCGATTGATTTGAGTCAAGCGCCCGCCGAAGGCGGGTTCATAGGCTGCAAGAGGGAAAGTCCGGGCTTCACTCGACAAGGGGAGAAAAATGCGTTCGATACTGGCAATCGTCACGGCAGCGCTCATGGGCTTCGCCCAGGCGGCGTGGGCCGACACCGAAATCACGTTCTACTACCCGATCGCGGTCGGCGGCCCGCTCACCAAGGTGATCGACGGCTACGCGGCGGATTTCGAGAAGCAGAACCCCGGCATCAAGGTGAAGCCCATCTACGCCGGAAACTACGATGACGCGCGCATCAAGGCGCTCGCCGCCCTCAAGGCCGGCCAGCCCGCGCAGATCTCGGTGCTCTTCTCGATCGACATCTACGAGCTGCTCGAGCAGGACGTGATCATCCCCTGGGACGACGTCGCGACATCGAGCGAGGACAAGGCGTGGATCAAGTCCTTCTACCCGGCGCTGATGATGAACGGCACCTACAAGGGCAAGGCCTACGGCATCCCGTTCCAGCGCTCCACGATCGTGATGTACTGGAACAAGGACGCGTTCAAGGAAGCCGGCCTCGACCCGGAGAAGGCCCCGGCCAACTGGGCCGAGATGACGCAGATGGCTGGCAAGCTCGTGAAGAAGGACGCCTCCGGCAACGTGCAGCGCTGGGGCGTGATGGTTCCCTCCACCGGCTACGCGTACTGGATGTTCCAGGCGTTCGCGCGCCAGAACGGCCAGGACCTCATGAACCGCGACGGCAACCAGACGAACTACGCGCACCCGGACGTGATCGCCGCCCTGCAGTTCTGGCGCGACCTGGGCGCGAAGCACAAGGTGATGCCGGAAGGCACCGTGGAGTGGGGCACGCTGCGCCAGGCGTTCACCGAGGGCAAGACCGCGATGATGTGGCACACCACGGGCAACCTCACCGCGGTGAAGGGCAGCGCCAAGTTCCCGTTCGGCGTGGCGATGCTCCCGGCCTCCAAACAGCGCGGCTCTCCCACCGGCGGCGGCAACTTCTACCTCTTCAAGAAGACGACGCCGGAGGAGCGCAAGGCCGCGCTCGCCTTCGTGAAGTTCATGACCGCGCCCGAGCGCGCCGCCGACTGGAGCATGGCCACCGGCTACGTGGGCATCTCGCCCGCCGCCTACGACACGCCCAAGCTCAAGGCCTACGCTGCGGAGTTCCCGCCGGCCGTGGTCGCGCGCGACCAGTTCCAGTACGCGACGCCCGAGCTCTCCACGTTCCAGACGGGCCGCGTCCGCAAGCTGCTCGACGACGCCATCCAGGCCTCGCTCACCGGCCAGAAGCAGCCGGCCGACGCGCTGAAGGCTGCGCAGACGGAGGCAGACAAGCTCCTGAAGCCGTACCGCTGACCGCCCGATGAGAAATGTGTATGGATGGCTGCTGCTCACCCCGGCAGCCATCCTGCTCATCGGCTTCACGCACTACCCCGCCGTCGCGACGCTGATCGACAGCCTCTTCTCGACGGGCACGGTGGTGCGGCCGTCGCGCTTCGTGGGCCTGGCCAACTACGCCGCGCTCGCCGACGACCCGATCTTCTGGCAGGTCCTCAGGAACAACCTCTACTTCGCGGCCGCGACGATCCCCACCTCGATCGCGATCGCGATGCTCATGGCGATCTGGGTGAACGACCGCCTGCCGGCGCGCGCGCTCGTGCGCATGAGCTACTTCACGCCGACCATCCTGCCGATGGTCGCGGTCGCCAACCTCTGGCTCTTCTTCTACACGCCGCAGATAGGCCTCATCGACAAGTTCGGCGCGCTCCTCGGGGCGGCCAGCCACAACTGGCTGGGCGACCCCTCGACGGTGCTGGCCTGCCTCGCGGTGATGACGGTGTGGAAGGAGGCGGGCTTCTTCATGATCTTCTACCTGGCGGCGCTGCAGTCGCTGCCGCCGGAGATCGAGGAGGCGGCGAAGATCGAGGGCGCCTCGCGCTGGTACTTTTTCCGGCGCGTCACCTTCCCGCTCCTCATGCCGACCACACTCTTCGTGCTGGTGAACGCCACCATCAACTCGTTCAAGCTGGTGGACCACCTCTTCATCCTCACCAAGGGCGGCCCGGACAACGCGTCGAACCTGCTCCTGTACTACATCTACCAGGTGGCCTTCAGCTTCTTCGAGACCTCCTACGCCTCGACGCTTACCGTGGTCCTGCTCGCGATGCTGGCGGCAATGGCGATCGTGCAGTTCCTGCTCATCGAGAAGCGGGTGCACTACAGATGAGGGTGCTCGGCAGGGAGCTTCCGCTGCTGGAGACCGCCGCCGCCTGGCTGCTGGCCATCCTGTGGGTCGCGCCGCTCGCTTACGCGTTCTGGGCGGCGTTCCACCCGGCGGCGATGGCCACGCACTTCGACCTCTTCGGGCCGCTCACGCTGGACAACTTCCGCAAGGCGTGGACCTACGCGCCGTTCCCGCGCCATTTTCTCAACACCATCATCCTCGTGACGATGGTCCTGGCGGCGCAGCTCGTCCTGTGCACCTTGGCCGGGTTCGCCTTCGCGCGGTTCGACTTCGCCGGGCGCAACGTGGCCTTCGGGCTGGTGCTGGTGCAGCTCATGGTGATGCCCGAGGTGCTGATCGTGGAGAACTACATCACCATGTCGAAGCTGGGCCTGGTCGACACGATCCTCGGCATCGGGCTGCCGTACATGGCGAGCGCCTTCGGCATCTTCCTCATGCGCCAGACGTTCAAGACGATCCCGCGCGAGCTCGAGGACGCCGCGCGCGTCGAGGGGTGCTCGATGCTGGGCGTGCTGTGGCGGGTCTACGTGCCGCTCGCGAGGCCGACCTACCTCGCCTACGCGCTCGTCTCGGTGAGCTACCACTGGAACAACTTCCTGTGGCCCCTCATCATCACCAACTCCGTGAACACGCGCCCGCTCACGGTGGGCCTCGCGATCTTCGGCGCGCCCGAGTCCGGCGTGGACTGGGCGGTGATCAGCGCGGGGACGCTGATGGCGGTCTCGCCGCTTCTCGTCGCCTTCCTCCTCTTCCAGCGCCAGTTCATGCAGTCGTTCATGCAGGCCGGGATCAAGTAGCCACGCGGGCCCGACCGGGCCTGCCACGGAGTGCCCATGCGCCGCTTCGCCTCGCCCCTCCTTGCCGTGCTCCTGTCGGCGTGCGTCACGATGCACGGCCCGCAGACGATCACGATCCCCGCCGCGCAGATCGAAAGGCAGATCCAGGCCGACCTGGGCGGCGTGCTGGAGATGCTGAAGGGCCTGGACGCGGGCCGTCCGGAGGTGTCGCTGGCACCTGCCTCGGAGCGCCTGCTGGTCGAGTGGCGCTTCACGCTGCCGGATGGCCCCGCCGGCACGCCGCTGGGCGTCGCGGTCGAGCTCTCCGGCAAGCCCGTGCTGAATGCGGCGCGAAACGGCATCGACCTCGCGCAGGTGCGGATCGAGGACGTGAGGCTGGCGGGACTGCCGCGTTTCCTCGGCCTCGGGCGGCTCGTCGACCGAAAGGGCAAGACGCTGCCCGACCTGCCCCTGATGACGCTGCCGGCGGATCGGCTGCGCCTCTCGGACGTGGCCTACGAAGCCACCGGCGTGGGCGTGGGCTACGCGGGGCTCACGGTCGACATCGCCCCCCGGTAGCCGCCGGACAAATGAAAAGCCCGGGCCGAAGCCCGGGCTTTTGTCCTTCGTCTCAGCGGCCGGATGCGAACTGCCATCCGGCCCGCGCGGGTCACGGGATGATTCTGAGCGCCTGCGCCTCCGAGTTGACCTTCGCGTCGCGGTACAGCAGCAGCAGGCCCGACTGCGAGGGCGAGGCCACGTCACCGCCGGGAACCTCCGCGACCGTCAGATTCGCCGTGCCGTGCGGCGCCACGCCCGTGGGCGGCACGCCGCCGCCCACGTAACGGGGCGTTCCCAGGGTCACGGTCATGTTCTCGATGTAGTCGGTCACGGCCCCGGTGAAGTAGTTGTCGTAGCCGAGCACCGTGAACGTGAACTGCGAGCCCGGCGTCAGCCCCATCGCGGCCAGCGGCGCCGTGAGGATCATGTTCCCGGAGTTCAGGTCGGCATCCGCGTAGTAGTAGACGTTACCCACCCCGGTGCTGAGGTTCTGCACCGCCACCAGCGTCTGGCCCGTCGAGGCGAACGTGCCGTTCTCGATGTTGTAGACCGCCCAGTCCGGGACGGTGTCGCCGTTCGTGTCGATGTCCACCTCGAAGCCGCCGGGATACACCGGATGCGAGCGGGCTCCAAAGGTGTTGATCGCGAACTGGACGGCGCTGCCGGCGCCGGCGAGCCTCACGCCGACCGACTTCAGGTCGATGAGCGCGAAGTTGTCGCCCGGGTCGGGCGCGGCGCCCTTCGGGAGCTTCGGGCTCGTGCCGGTCAGCGAGAACACCTCGACTCTCCCCGGCAGTACGCCGCGGTTCGTCAGTCTCACCTCGCCAGCGCCGTCCTTCAGCTTCACGGTCGCCGGAACGGCCGATACCTCCGCCGACTTGTGGGGCAGGATGTGCCACGGCACCTGGATCGCGTCGGCCCCGGACCCGATCGTCAGGTATCCGTCGAACTCGACCGTCTGCAGGAGCGCCCCGTTGCCGCCCGAGGCACCGCCGTTGAGCGTCCAGGTCGGCAGCTTCGCCGCGTCGACCTTCAACTGCACGTTGAAGGACGCGACGCCACTTGCCGGCAGGGTAACCGTCGACGGCGCCGAGACCGTCACGGCACCGTTCGCGCGGTCGCTCTCGTACCGGAAGGCGGGCATGACCGGCAGCGTCATCGGCGTGCCCGTGTAGTTGCGCAGGGTGACCGTGCGGTTGAGCGTCAGGTTCGAGTCGGCCGAGTGGTATCCGAACGACAGGCTGGGCGTCTTCGCCTTGCCGTCCCACGCGGCGAACTTGGCGGACATGGCGCGGTTTACGCGCACCTCGCCGCCGCCGATGCGCGTGATCGGCGCGAGCACGCCCGGCAGGGTCGCCGGGTTGGTGTACACGTTCGTCTCCGCATTGTTCATCAGCATCGCCTTGATCTCGAGCGGCGACCGGTCCGGGAACGACTGCACGAGCAGCGCGGCCGCGCCCGCCACCATCGGCGCCGCGCCGGAGGTGCCGCCGAAGGCGCCGGTGCCGGTGCCGGTGGCCGCGATCGCGGACACGGACGCTCCGGGAGCGCCGATGTCCGGCTTGATCGCGTTGAAGCTGTAGCTCGGGCCCCGGGCGGAGGAGCCGACCATGCTGCCGGCGAGCGGAATGGACACGGCCGTCGACACGGTCACCATGACCGGGGCGGCGATGTTCGACTTGATCCTGCTCGAGTCCGCCTGGGTGATGACCAGCGAGGGCTTGCACGTCGTGCCGTCGGCCGGCTCCGGGCACTGGCCGCCATTGGAGAAAGTGACCGCATCGCCTGCCGCCACGAGGCCGATCAGGATGCCGGTCGCGCCCGCGTCGCTCGCCTTCCGCACCTTCTCGCTGATGTTGCACAAGCCACGATCGATCAGCGCGACCTTCCCGGCCGGGTTGGCCAGGTGCGGGTCGGCGTTGCAGCCGCGCCCAACGAACACGACTTCGCCGGAGATCGTGCCGAGCGGCGCCCAGTCGAGCGTCGCGGTGTTCGGGTAGGTCCCGGCGGCCGCAGGCGGCGAGTTGATCACCAGCGGATACAGGTAGGCGGTCGGCACCTGCGTCTGGGCGACGCTGATGACTTCCGGCGTCGCGGCCGGCGAGCCCGTGATGTACGGGCGGTCGGCGCTGTTGCCGGCCGAGGCGACGACGACGACGCCGGCGGCCACGGCATTGGCCGAGGCGAAGCTGAGGTCATCCTGGATCTGGCCGTAGCTCGAGCCGAGGGACATGTTGATGATGTCTGCCGCGTCGTCCATCGCGCCGTCGCCGTTGGGGTCCAGCGCGTAGTCCACGCCCAGGAGCAGCGCGACGCCGTTGCAGGAGGTCGACACGGCGCTGCAGACCTTGACCGCCATCAGGCTCGCGCCGGGCGCGACGCCGTTGATCCCGGCGATGATGTCGGCGACGTGCGAGCCGTGGGTGCCGTAGTCGATCGGGTCCGGGTCCTCGCTGCGGTCACCGAAGGTGGGCCAGAGCTCGCCGACGAAATCGTAGCCGCCGACGACCTTCGCCGTCGGGAACAGCCCGTCGAGCGTGGTGTTCAGCGGGTCCGTTTCGGATGTTCCCCGGGCAGCCTCGTACGCGGCCAGCGTGCCAGGCCCGCCGAAAGCCGCATGCGTGTAGTCGATGCCCGAATCGAGCACGGCGACCGTGACGCCGGTGCCGTCCTTCCCGCCCGCGTGCACGGCAGCCGCGCCGATGTACGGCACGGTGCTGGTGAGGTCGAGCTCGTAGCGGCCGACGGCCTTCACGGACTGCACTTCAGGCAGCCGCGCGATGCTCTCGAGCTTCGCGGCGTCCACGCGCACGATCAGCGCGTTGTAGGCCACCCGCACGCGGCCCAGCTCGGTGCCGCCCAGCGCGGCGATCCGTGCCATCGTGGCGCTCTGGTCGCGGCGGGCCTTTGCCGAGTGCTCCATCTGCTGCGCGCGGCTCATCAAGCCGCCGGTGCGCTTCGCGTTGGGCCCGTTCGCAATCGCAAGGGGCTCGCCCGCGAGGCGGATCACGACTTCCACTTCGCCGGACGCGCTTCCCAGGCTTGCGTCGATCTTGGCAAGGCCCGCCGGCGTGTCCAGCGCCAACCCGGACACATCGACCGGCGCGCCAGGCTGCTGCGCTGCCGCAGGCACCGCCGCGAGCACTCCCAGCGCGACCGCGGCAAACATCTTCTGGAGCTTTTTGAGCTCGAAATTCATCTTCCCCCCCTATATTGTGTGAAGCGTGTCTTGTGCCGCTGCGTGATGCTCGCCGCCTGGATCGCAAGCGACGCGTAAAGGTAGGTCACGACCCCGGCAGTGTCAACTGCGTTCCGTGCGCGGACGGCGTTTCCGGTCCCGTTGACGCCCATCAACAGGAAAAAACCCGAAAGGCAGGAGGATGAAGCGAGGCTCGAAAGGCCTCTCGCGTCGGTCGTTTCCGCAGGAAAACCCCAAACGGAGAAGGCATATGCAGATCACGGACATTCTCGACCAGGTGGGCGGCATCCAGTCGATGGCGCGGGAACTGGGCATCAGCGAGTCCGAGGCGGCCCGCGGAGCCGAGGCGCTCGCCCCGGCGATCCTGGGCGGCCTCAAGAAGCAGGCGCAGGCGCAGCCGGCCGGCCTCGAGGGGCTGGGCGGCCTGCTCGGGCAACTGGGCGGCGGGAGCCTCCTGGACAACGTGCTTTCACCCGAGCCGACCGACGTGAGCCGCGGCAACGACGTGCTCGGCGAGCTTTTCGGCTCCCGGGACGTGAGCCGCGCGGTCGCCCAAAACGCGGCCGCCCAGTCGGGGCTCGACACGGGCGTGCTGAAGAAGATGCTGCCCATGCTGGCGATGCTGGTCGCGGGCTACATGGCGAAGCAGCCCGGCCAAGGGATGCCTGGGCAGGGCTCCGGCGGGCTCGGCGGCCTGCTGGGCGGGCTACTCGGCGGCCAGGGCGCCGGAAGGCAGGCGACCGGCGGCGGCCTGTCGGGGCTGGCTTCGATGCTCGACATGAACGGCGACGGCAACGCCCTGGACGACATCCTGAAGTTGGTGGGCGGATCCCGTAAAGCCTGACGCCGGCGCCAGGTCGCTGGGCGGCTCGCTAGTCCTTCGGTGCCGCGCGCAGCTCGCGCCGGAGGACCTTCCCGATCGGGGACTTCGGCAGGCTGTCGCGGAACTCCACGTGGCGCGGCACCTTGTAGCCGGTGAGCTGGGTCTTGCAGTGCTCGAGCACGGCCTCCCGGGTGAGGTTCGGGTCCCCCCTCACGATCGCGACCTTCACGGCCTCGCCCGTCTTCTCGTCGGCGACGCCCACCACCCCGCACTCCAGCACGCCCGGTAGCATCATCACGACGGCCTCGATCTCGTTCGGATAGACGTTGAACCCCGACACGAGGATCATTTCCTTCTTGCGGTCCGTGAGGGTCACGTACCCCTCGGCGTCCAGGTAGCCGACGTCGCCCGTCTTCAGCCAGCCCTCGCGCATCACCTTCGCGGTTTCCCCGGGACTGTTCCAGTAGCCCTTCATCACCTGCGGCCCGCGCACGCAGATCTCGCCCGTGTGACTTTCGATGTCGCCCTCGCCGTTCCACATCGGCAGCTCGTGGAACCCCTCGTCGCGGATCGACGCGTCGGTGGAGGGAAAGGGAAGGCCGATGGTGCCGTTCCAGGGCGTTTCCAGCGGGTTGGCGCAGACGCCGGGCGAGGCTTCGGTGAGGCCGTAAGCCTCGGTGATGTAGCGCCCGGTGACCTGCCGCCAGCGCTCGGCCACCGGCTTGAGCACCGCGGCACCGCCGCCGACGGCCACTTTCAGCGTGGAAAAGTCGAGCGCGTCGAAGCCGGGCGTGTTCAGGAGGCCGTTGAAGAGCGTGTTGACGCCCGTCATCGCGCTGAACTTCCAGCGCCGCAGCTCCGCGACGACGGCGGGCAGGTCGCGCGGATTGGTGATGAGCACGACGAGGCTGCCCCACTTCATGAACGCGAGCGTCGAGGTCAGGCAGAAGATGTGGTACATGGGCAGCGGCGCGATGACGATCTCCGCGCCTTCCCGGAAGCTGGTCGAGATCCAGGTGCCCGTCTGCTCCAGGTTGGCGAGGATGTTGCGGTGGGTCAGCATCGCGCCTTTCGACACGCCGGTGGTGCCCCCGGTGTACTGCAGGAACGCGATGTCCTCGCGTGTCGCCTCGGCCGGCTTGAGGGCCAGGGCCGCCCCGCGCGCGAGCGCGTCCCGGAAGCCGACGGCGCCTTCGATTCGCCAGGCCGGCACCATCTTCTTCACCCGCTTGATGACGAAGTTGACGAGCCAGCGCTTCGGGACCGGCAGCAGGTCGCCGACCTGGGTGGTGACCACGTGCCGGACGGCCGTGCTCCCGATCGCCCGCTGCAGCACGCCCGCGAAGTTCTCGAGCACGACGATCGCCTTCGCGCCGGAGTCCTTCAGCTGGTGCTCCAGCTCCCGCGGCGTATACAGGGGATTCACGTTGACCACGACCATTCCCGCCCGCAGGACGCCGAAAAGCGCCACCGGGTACTGCAGCAGGTTGGGGGACATGATGGCGACCCGATCGCCCTTGCCCATTCCCGGCAGGGCCTGGAGGAAGGCCGCGAAATCGCGCGAGAGCCGATCCAGGTCTGCATAGCTCAGCGTGCAGCCCAGATTGTGGAACGCGGGCTTGCCGGCGAACTTGCCGAAGAGCGTCTCCAGCAGGTCCGCGACGGACGCGAACTGGTCGGGGTCGATCTCCGCGGGCATGCCTTCGGGGTAACTCTTGAGCCAGATCCTGTCCATCGGCGTGTCCTCCGGTTTCCACTTTACCCCTTGCCGCGCGGCCGGCAATCGACCGCGCTCAACCGAGCTTCGCGACGCGCTCCTTCAGCGCCTTGGCGGCCATCGACAGGCCGCCGTCGGCGCCGTCGATGAAATGCAGGTGCCGGCCGGAATAGTCGAACACGAGGCAGGTCATCTGCGCGCGGTCGGCGCCGTAGAACTCGCGCACCTTGGCCACGACCTCGCGATAGATGCGTCCGCCCTCCTTCCCGTCGTCGACGAGCACCTTGACCATCACGCTGACGGTTTCGCCGTGGCGGCTCGGGATGTCCTGCCATCCGAAAGCGGCCCACCAGGATGTCGGCGCCTGCCCCGCGTATCCGGGCGACCGGCAGGGTGGCGATGCGCAGGTCCAGGGCGAACGATCTTTCCGCCAGCTCGCGCGTGCGAAGGAGCACGGCACGCGCATCGTCGAGGAGCTCGGGAGGCACGCACAGCATCGCGCCGTCGCCCTCGAAGACGAAGGGGATCTGCGTATCGCCAGCGGCGTTCAGCATGGCCGTGATGACGGCCGCGTCGAGCGTATTGACGCTCTTGTACCTCCCGGACTCGACGGCGGCAGTGGAGTTGCGCACGTCGCACATCACGACGTGCCAGCTCTCCGGCAGGGGTGTGTAGCTCTCCGGCCTGCCGACGTCGCCGAACTCGGTGCGCAGCGGCAGATTGGCGTAGAAGGAGGTGGTGTTCATCCGTGCAGTCGAAGGGCATTGCCCGCCAGTATAGGCAGCCCGGGCAGGGCAACCTCGGAGTGCTCATCGACGCCCGGCCCGCAAGGGGGGCCCGCCGGGCAGGAAGCCCTGTCGCTGCGCCAAGTGGCCAAGCTGGCTATCATGACCCTCATGGAGCGGTTCAACGAAGCCGTCACCTATGCACGGTCGCACGAGATCCCTTGGCCGCGCGATCCTGAGGCGGATCTTGCCCATTGGGGCGTGCACCACGACGACCCGCCGCCGTTCAACCGGTTGCGCGGGCCGGTGCATCCGCGCGGCGGCGTCTCCGGCGTGATCCGCGTGCGCGGCGAGGAAGTCGCCGCCTGGGGCGAGCCCGACCGCGCGGACCAGACCTTCAGCGTCGCGAAGACCTACCTCGCACTGCTCGCGGGCATCGCCCATGCGCGCGGGCTGCTGGAGCCGGGCGAGCGCGTGGGCGACCGGCTGCCGGGCATCGGCTTCGATTCGGCGCACAACCGCGCGATCACCTGGGAGCACCTGCTCACGCAGACGAGCGAATGGCAGGGTGAGTGCTTCGGCATGCCCGACCAGGTGGAGCACTACCGGCGCGTGTCCCATGACCCCACGCCACCCGCGGGCAGGAAAGGGGAGCTTCGCCCGCTGCGCGAGCCGGGCAGCTACTGGGAATACAACGACGTGCGCATCAACCAGCTCTCGCTGGCGCTGCTTCACCTCTTCGGGAGGCCGCTGCCGGAGGTGTTCCTCGAAAGCGTGCTGCAGCCGATCGGCGGCGGGCGCGATTTCCGCTGGGAGGGCTACGACGATGCCTGGGTCGAGATCGGCGGCCGGCGCCTGCAGTCGGTCCCCGGCGGCACGCACTGGGGCGGCGGCGTGAGAACCAGCGCGCGCGACCAGGCCGGAATCGGCCAGCTGCTGCTGGATGGCGGCGCGCACCAGGGCCGGCAGGTCGTTTCGCGCGAGTGGGTGCGGCGAATGCACGCTCCCTGCGCGGTGGCCCCGTTCTACGGCTGGCTTGCGTGGCTCAACCTCGACGGGCGCCTTTTCGCCGATGCCTCTCGCGCGAGCTGGTTCATGTTCGGCGCGGGCGGCCACACGGTGTGGATCGATCCGGAAAACGAGGCGGTGGTCGTTGCGCGCTGGCTCGACGGGGCGCATTCGGCGGGTTTCGTGTGCCGCGTGGCGCAGGCGCTCGGGGGCTAGTTAGCCCTCCAACAGCCACGGCAGGGCCCGGGCAGGATTTCTGGCAGACTTCCGGAGAACCACGAAGGAGAGCCGGATGATCACCGCCATCGCCACGTTCCGACTGCCCAAGCGCCTGACGGTCGACGAGGCCAGCGCCATCTTCCAGGGGACGGCGCCGCGCTACCAGTCCCAGCCCGGGCTCATCCGCAAGTACTACGTCCTCGCCGAGGACGGCATGACCGCCGGCGGCGTCTATCTCTGGCGGTCCCGGCAGGATGCCGAGGCCCTGTACACCGACGCGTGGCGGGCGTTCGTCACGCAGAAGTACGGCGTCCCCCCGCAGGTCGTGTACATGGAAACCCCCGTGATCGTCGACAACCCGACGCAGCAGATCCTCGTCGGTTGAGTTGGAAGGCGGGGGTCGACGTGCCAACCGCGTTCCAGGACTGCTACCCGGATAAGTTCAGCCACTGCTACGGTTGCGGGAAGAGCAACCCGCAGGGTCATCACCTCAAGAGCTACTGGGAGGGCGAGGAGACCCTCGCGCGCTTCACGGTCCGCCCCGAGTTCAGCGGCGGCGTGCCCGGCCATGTCTTCGGGGGCATGGTCGCCTCCCTCCTGGACTGCCATGGCACGGCCTCGGCGGCCGCCTTCGCGTACCGGGCCGCGGGCCGCGAGATGGGCGACGGCGGGGAGTTCATGCGTTTCGTCACGGCCTCCCTGAAGGTGGACTTCCTGCGCCCGACGCCGATCGGCGTGGAACTCGAGGTCAGGGGCCGGCTCCGGAGCATCGAGGGACGCAAGGTGCAAGTGTCGCTGTCGCTGGAGGCGGGGGGCCAGGCGTGCGCGAGAGGGGAAATGCTGGCCGTCCAGTTCCGGGACTGACGCCTTCCCGGGCGCGGCGGCGCCACCTTGATCGGCGACAAATGTCGCCGTCGCCCAGGGTTCAACATGCAGGCTCGCGCTCGAGTGACGATGCGCGCTTCGCCACGACCGGAGGGCCCATGCCGACCAGACTCGATTTCTCCACCCTCAGCCTGATGGACGCCCTCGATCTCGCCACCCTGATCGAGGTCGAGGCGTACAAGCGCTACTCCCAGTTCGCCGAGCGGCTCGGAAGCAGCTCCGACGACGACGCGGCGTCCGTTTTCCAGTCCATGGCCGTCAACGAGAACAAGCACGGCGAGGAGATCGCGGAGCGCCGGGTTGCGCTGTTCGGCGACGTGCGGCCAAACGTCAAGCTCGACGACCTCTTTGATATCGAGGCGCCCGATTTCGGCGCTTCCCGCCAGGACCTGTCCGTGCGGGAGGCGTACGAGGTGGCGCTGTCGTCCGAGAGGAAGGCCTTCGATTTCTACGACCGGGCCCTGCGCCACGTGAACCATCCGGAGGTCAGGTCGCTGTTCGAGGAGCTTCGCGACGAGGAGGCCGAGCACGTCCGGCTGGTCGAGGAAATGATCGTGAAGCTGCCGCCCTCGGCCCGGATGGCGCCCCGTGACGAGGACGATTCGCCGGACTCCTACGTCCGCAAGCTGGCGAAAGACCGGTTCGAGTAGCCCGCAGGGAAGCGGGGCCACCGTTGCCCCGTCTTCGCGCGGGATCCTCAGCGCCTGGGACGGCGAAGCGTGCCCTTTCCCAGGCGACGCTCGAGCGCTCCCGCCGCCGCGGCCTTGAGCAGTCTCTGAAACGTCGGACATTCGGCATGGCTCCGGGCGGGACACGCCGCCGCATGCCGCAGCCCGTCGCTCATCGCCTTCAGGCGCCTGACCGTCGCGTCGATCTCGTCGGCCTTCGCCGACAGCTGCTTGCGGTCGATGCTCGCCCTCCCGGCCGGCGAGAACATCGACCCGATCTCGTCCAGCGAGAATCCGGCGGCCTGCCCTAGCGCGATCAGCGCCAGCTGGTCCAGCACCCCCGGGGCGAACCGGCGGCGCATGCCTTGCCGGCCGGTCGAGGCGATCAACCCCTTCTCCTCGTAAAACCGAAGCGTCGAGGCCGGCACCCCGGCCCTCTTCGAGACTTCCGCGATGTCCATGAAAAAGCCCTTGACCTCAAGTTGACTTGAACTTTTAGAGTGCCTCCATCGACGTCCCTCGTCAACCCGGAAAGGCCTCCATGGACCTCCTGCTTCAGGACCTTGCGCACATCGCCCTCGTCGGCATCGGCGCGACGGCCGTGATGGATCTCTGGCTCGCGCTCCTCGCGCGGCTCGGCGTGCCAACGCTCAACTTCGCCTTCATCGGACGGTGGGCCGGCCACGCGCTCCGCGGCCGCTGGAATCACGACGCCATCGCGAAGTCACCGCCCGTTGCGGGCGAAGTGGCCCTGGGCTGGCTCGTCCACTACGCCGTCGGCGTCTTCTTCGCCGGCGTGATGGCGGGCGTCGCCGGCATGACCTGGATGCGCTCGCCGAGCGTGCTTCCGGCCCTCCTCCTGGGGATGGGCACCGTGGTCGCGCCGCTCTTCGTCATGCAGCCCGCGATGGGGGCGGGGTTCGCCTCCTCGCGCACCGCGACACCCCTGAAAAACTGCCTTCGCAGCCTCATGAACCACGCCGTCTTCGGCGTCGGGCTGTACCTGGCCGCCGCCGCCCTTCAATCATTCCCGACGTGACCTCCGTCGGGACAACGCAAAGGAGACATCGATGTCATCAGAACCCGCAAAATTGAATCGCCTTGTGATTCCGAGTCGTTTCGCACCCGCCCTGTTCGGCCTCATCCTCTCGGGGCTCATGTCCTTCGTGGTGTCGGGCATCTCCACGTTTCGCGCCGCCGGGTGGGGGCCGGGCTTCATGGGCCTGTGGACGGGCGCGTGGCTGACGGCGTGGGTCCTCGCGTTCCCGATCGTCCTGGTGGTGGCGCCCGCGGCGCGGCGCGTCGTGCAGCGCCTCGTCGTGGAGGATCGGCAGGGCTGAATCCGCTCAGGACACGAACCGCTCTCCGGCAAAGCAAAGGGGCCAGTCTTTTGACTGGCCCCTTCGTACATCTGGCGCGCCCGGCAGGATTCGAACCCACGACCCCCTGGTTCGCAGGCGAGGTCGTTAGCTGTTGAATTCCACCACTTGCGGCGCCTGCCTCCAATCGCAGCCAACCGCCGTTGGCTGCGAACCACTATGCGTGCAATGCTTCGATCGCCGATTTCGGGTCCGAAGCCACGATCTTCAGCAGCGCCCGCGCCGGTCCCGTCGGCCGGGTTCGGCGTTGCTCCCAATTCTGCAGGGTGCGAAGGTTTACGCCGATTAGTGTCGCGAACTGCGACTGGCTGATCTTCGCGGCCTCACGAATCGCCTTGACATCGGGCTCCGCGATTTCCGTCACCTTCACGCCGCGCACGGGCTTGCCGGCCATGTGGCGCTTCATCTCGCGCACACCCTTGATCAACTGATCGAAATGCTGCTTATCCATTCTTCAAGTCCCTCGTCAGATCCGCGAGCAATTTCACCTGACGCGGGGTCAGATCGTCGCGCTCGCTCTTGACGTATCCAAAGACCAGGTAAATCCGGTTCCTGGACACCTTCCAGTAGTAGATGACCCTGGAGCCTCCACGCTTGCCACGGCCTTGCGCGGACCATCGCACCTTTCGCAGCCCGCCGCCGCCCGGGATCATGTCCCCGGCTTCGGGCGAGACCAGCAGGTAGCTCTGGAATGCCCTGAGGTCCTCGTCGGTCCAGTGCTCCCGTCTGAAGTCTGCGAAGGGAGTCAGTTCGACGAAAACCATGGCACGACTATACGCTGCCGGCGCATACGCGACAAGCGTATGGGTCGGCATGACCTCCCGATGAAAAGGACCCAGGTTTCATGACCTCTTCACGGCCAACCGACGCGTCCGGCTGGATTCGAACCCACGACCCACAGGCTGGTCAGTAGTTCGCGACCACTTCGTTTGCCATTCGGACGGCCTCGTCGCGGTCCCGGCGCCTGACGCATATCCGCCTCTGGCCTTCGCGCTTCACAAATGCGATATCGGCTGCGCGAATCCTGGCCTCCAGGGCGGGGAAACCCCGTGGGTCGCCGAGACCCAGGCAGCAACTGATCTCGTCCGGATCGTTCGGTGCGCTGCAGGCGATATGCACCATCCTCCGCGACGACTCGTCGTCCCGTCTTTGCTTCTGCCTTCGATAGGCCTCAGCCTCACCGACCTCGAGTACATCGATTTCGTGGGTAAGCCAGTCGGATTGCCTTTCGATTTCCGCGGAAGCGGGAAGCCGTGCCAACTCCTGCCTCACCGCCAGAAGCAAGGGCAGGAACATCGCGTCGCGCCCTCCACTGCACCCTCTCGACCGGAGGGGATCCGTTATTCGGTCCACCTGCTCTCGGGGCGGGCGGTCGTCCGGCTCCATCACGATCCGCAGGTTGCTCGCGTCGGAATCCGGGGCTTCGCGCCTCCCGGCGGCCAGGACGCGAATGCCCCGGCTTCGCCCCATCAGGTAGGGGCGGAGATCCCACGAGACCGAGGGTATGGTGAATCGGCCACCTGCGTCAGAGACCGCCACTGCCACCTTGTAGCACGCAGATACCGATTGAACGGGCATCATGAGGCTCCCCCTCCACTCGGCAGTAACGATCGCGCCCGCAACCGGGTTGCCCGTTGCCTTGTCACGGATGGTCCCTGAGTCGGGAAGGGAGATCCAAACGACAGCGACGAGCGCGATCGCGAGCACAAGGAACCGCCTGCGCGTCAATTTGGGTTTCATCGCTCAACTCTACGGGGGAAATGAAAAGGGGCCAGTCTCTCGACTGGCCCCCTCGTACATCTGGCGCGCCCGGCAGGATTCGAACCCACGACCCCCTGGTTCGTAGCCAGGTACTCTATCCAACTGAGCTACGGGCGCGAAGTCGCCAATTATAGCAGAGGGCCCCTACCCGGCAAAGGACCCCTGCCCCGCGGCATGGTCGCCCCTGCCGCTTTTCACCTGCAACGCAAGAAGCCGCTTTCACCTGCAACGCAAGGCTCCACGCCCCCCCGGGCTGGCGTATGTTGGTGAAATGAAAACTGTAGAGGCCCCGGAGCTCATACCCGCCGAGCGCATCCGGGCAGACAGGATCCAGCTGCTTTACTGGCAGTCGTTCCCGGCGGTCTTCGTGAGCATCGCCGTCTCGGCGCTGCTCGCCATGCTGCTCTGGCCCGCCGTGGACCATTTCGTGGTGCTCACCTGGTGGACGGTGCTCTTCGCCACCTCGCTCGCCCGCATCGCCCTCTTCCTGCTGTACCGGATGAAGGCGCCCGCCGGGGCGGGCCTCCTCGCGTGGGAGCGACCCTACTTCGTGACCTTGATGGTCTCGACGGCGGTGTGGGGGCTGGGCAGCGTCCTGATCATGCCGAACGACTCGCTCCTGCACCAGACGATGACGGTCTTCATCCTGGTAGGCATGGCCGGCGGCGCGCTCACCGTCTACTCGGCCATCCGCTGGCTCGCCATCGTCACCGTGGGGGTGATCCTCATCCCGGCCATGGGCTGGATGCTGCTCACGGGCGAGCGTCCGGCAATCCTGCTGAGCCTGGGCCTCGTGATCTTCTGCCTTTCGGCACTGCGCGCGACCAAGGTCCTCTCGAACGCGATGCAGCAGAACTTCGAGATGACCCATGCCCTGCGCGAGGCGAAGGAGAGCGCCGAACGCCTGGCGAGCACCGACCACCTGACCGGCCTCACGAGCCGCGGCGCGTTCGTGGAGCGGGCCGATGCGCCCTTCCAGTACTGCCGCCGCAACGGGCTGCCGGTGTCCGTCGCGGTGCTGGACCTCGACCACTTCAAGCAGGTGAACGACACCCGCGGCCACGCGGTGGGGGACATGGCCCTCAAGCACGCGGCGCGCCTCATCCAGTCGAGCCTTCGCAAGTCGGACCTGTGCTGCCGTTGGGGGGGAGAGGAGTTCGTGATCCTGCTCCCCGATACCGCGCTCGAGGACGCGGCTGGCGTCGCGGAGAAGCTGCGCCTGGCGATCGTCGCGAACCCGGCCACCCTGGAAAGCGGGAGCCTGCCGATGACGGCGAGCTTCGGCGTGGCCGAGGGCGACCGCAGCCTCGAGGCCCTCATCGACCGCGCCGACTCGGCGCTCTACCGGGCCAAGAACGAGGGGCGCAACCGCGTCGCCGTCGACGAGGCGGCCGCGGACCTCGACCCCAGCCCTAGCCCTGCCGCAGCGTAGTAACCGCGTCCTCCGCGCGCGAGCGGACTTCGCCGCGCCGTCCTTCGTGGGCGATGGGGGCGTCCGGCAGGATCAGCGAGGCCATGAGGTCGCGGATGGACACCACGCCGGCCGGCTTGGCGCCTTCGGCCACGAGCATGTGGCGATAGCCGTGCTCCACCATGATGCGAAGGACCTCCACGATGGACTCCGTGGCCGGCACCTGGCGCACGTCCGGCGACATCACGGCGGACATCGGGGTGGTCTTCGGGTCGCGGCCCTGGCGCACCACGCGGCGCATGAGGTCGCGCTCGGTGAAGATGCCCACCATCTTGCCGCCGGCATCGCGGACGAGGACGGAGCCCAGCCCCTTCTCGTCCATCAGGGCCACCGCCTCGACGACGGTGGCGGTGGAGGCCACGGAAAGCAGGTTGGGGCTCGACTTGCCCTTCAGCACGTCGCCCACGGGACGGTCGATCATTTCTTCTTCTCCTCCGGGAACCGTTTTTCGGTGCGTCAATCCTACGCCCTGAGGTGCAAACTGGGGAGACTCGAAAGGCCCGATGCCGTGAACCGCGAAACCCTCGCCCGCCGCCGCGACAGCCTGAAGGCCCTGGCCGCGCTCGCCTTTTCGGCCGCCTTGCCACGCACGGCCGGCGCCGCGACGGCCGCCGCGCTCGAGCGCCCCATTCCCGCCACCGGCGAGCGCATCCCCGCGGTCGGGATGGGGACCTGGCTCACCTTCGACGTCGCCCCCGGGCCCGGCCGGGACGCGCGCCTTGCCGTCCTTCGCGAGTTCTTCGCCGGGGGCGGCACGCTCCTCGATTCCTCGCCCATGTACGGCTACGCGGAGGCCGTCCTCGGGGATCTGGTGCCGAAGGCGAAGCCCGCGCGCGTGTTCAACGCGACGAAGGTCTGGACGCCCACGCGTTTCCTCGGCGTGCGGCAGATGGAGGAGTCGTTCGCGCACTGGGGCTTGAGGCGCTTCGACCTCATGCAGGTGCACAACATGCTCGACTGGGAGACGCACCTCGTGACGCTCAAGGAGTGGAAGGCGGCCGGCCGCATCCGCTACCTCGGGATCACCACCTCGCACGGCCGGCGGCACGCCGACCTCGAGGCGGCCATGAAGCGCGAGCGCTTCGATTTCGTGCAGTTCTCCTGCAGCTTCGCCGACCGCGACGCGGAAAGGCGCCTGCTTCCGCTCGCGGCCGAGCGCGGCGCGGCGGTCATCGTGAACCGCCCCTTCGACGGGGGGGATCTCTTCGACGCCGTGAAGGGCAAGCCCCTGCCGGGCTGGGCGCCGGAGATAGCCTGTGCCAACTGGGCGCAGGTCTTCCTCAAGTTCGTGGTGTCGCACCCGGCTGTCACCTGCGCGATTCCCGCGACCTCGAATCCCGCGCACATGCGGGAGAACATGGGCGCCCTCGCGGGGCCGTTGCCCGACGCGGCGCTGCGCCGGCGGATGGCGGCCGACTTCGACCGGCTCTAGGCCCCGCCTTCGCACGGCGGCGTGGCAAAGCCCAAGGGGCAATCCGGCTCCTGCCGCTTCCATTCCTCCGCGAGTCGCCGGCTCGTCTCGCGCACCAGGATTCCGCAGCCGGCGTGCGACGCCACCGCCGCCAGGTGGCGGTCCACCAGAAGCGCGAGGCGCGGGCAGGGGGCCGAGGCATATCGGCCCAGGAGGAACAGGGTCGAAGCGAGCAGGCAGTCCGCGCCGGCCGCCGCGTCCACGCATTCAGTGAAGGGATGCCGGTCCATCGCCGCCCATGCCTTCCGCAAGCCTCTGCTCCCACTGGGCCGCAAGCCGCCGGCACACGGTTTTCATTTCCAGGGTGACGCGCGGGTGCGCCGCCAGCTTCTCGAGATTCGCCACGATCCGCCGGACGAACACGGGCAGCTCGGCCGAACTCGGGCAGCTCATCAGGCACAGGGTTCCGGCGACGAGGGCGTCGGGTTCCGCAACGTCGTGCAGATCGGACATGGGGCTCTCCAGGGGGGCGATGCCCGCATCTTAATGCGAGTAATTCTCATTTGCAAGCCTCCGACCGGCCCTTCCGGGGCGCCGGCATACCCGTGTGACAATGGCGCCCATGACGACCCTGCGCCACCGCCTCGCCTCCAGCGAGCTCCTCGTCGCCCCCGGCCTCTTCGACATGGTCTCGCTGCGCCTTGCCAACACGTTCGGCTTCGAGGCGCTGTACATGACGGGCTACGGCACGGTGGCCTCGCACCTGGGGCTTCCGGACGCGGGGCTCGCCACCTACACGGACATGGTGGGGCGCGTGAAGGCCTTCGCCTCGCAAGCGGCCGCCCCCCTCATCGCCGACGGCGACACCGGCTACGGGGGACTGCTCAACGTCCGCCACACCGTGCGCGGCTACGAAGAGGCGGGGGCGAGCGCGATCCAGCTCGAGGACCAGGAGTTCCCCAAGAAATGCGGACACACCCCCGGCCGGCGCGTGATCCCCGCCGAGGACATGGTGAAGAAGATCCGCGTGGCGGTTGAATCGCGGTCCTCGCCCGACTTCCTCATCATCGCCCGCACGGACGCAAGGACGTCGCTGGGCCTGGACGAGGCGCTGCGCCGTGGCGAGGCCTACGCAAGGGCCGGCGCCGACGTGCTCTTCATCGAGTCGCCCGAGAGCCAGGAGGAGATGCGCGCCATCGGCCGCGCCTTCGACCTGCCGCTCGTGGCCAACATGGTGGAATCGGGCCGCACGCCCGTGCTGGCGAAGGCGGACCTCGAGTCGATCGGCTATCGACTCGCCATCTTTCCCATCGCCGCCATGCTCGCCTCCATCCGCGCGATGGCCGGGGTCTACGGCCACCTCAAGGCCACGGGCTCCACCGCCGGATGCCCGCAGCCGCTCTACGACTTCGGCGACCTGTCGCTCCTCATGGGGTTCCGGGACGTCTGGGATTTCGACAGGAACCACGCGGACTGAAAACGGCCGCGAACCACAGAGGAGAAAACCGATGATCCGCAAACGCCTGCTCGCCGCCTTCGCCGCCCTCGCCATCCCGCTCGCCGCATGGGCGCAGGGCACCTGGCCCGAGCGCCCCATCAGGCTCATCGTCCCCTTCGCACCGGGCGGGGTCACGGACACGAGCGGGCGCGTCATCGCCGAGGGGCTCTCGAGGCGCCTGGGCCAGCAGGTCGTCGTGGAGAACAAGCCCGGCGCCTCCGGCAACATCGGCACGCAGTCGGTGGCGATCGCGGCGCCGGACGGATACACGCTCGTGCTCGCCTTCGACGGCACGATGGTCATCAACCCGCACGTGTTCGCGAACATCCCCTTCGACACGCTCAAGGACTTCGCGCCCGTGGGCAAGATCGGCGACGCGACGCTCATCATCGTCTCGCACCCCTCCTTCCCCGGGAAGACGCTGGGCGAGCTGATCGACATCTCGAAGAAGGACCCGAAGGGCGTCTCCTACGGCACCTCGGGCATCGGCGGCACGCCGCACATCGCGGGCGAGCTGCTCAACCTGAAGACGGGCGCCAAGCTCGTGCACGTTCCCTACAAGGGCGGCGGGCAGGCGATGAGCGACGCGCTCGGCGGCAACATCCCGCTCGTCTACACGGCCGTGGCCGGCGCGATCAAGCACGTCGAGGCGGGCAAGCTCAACGCGATCGCCGTGTCCTCGCGCACGCGCTCGCCCTCCATGCCGAACACGCCGACCTTCATCGAGGCGGGCGTTGCCGACTTCGAGGCGAGCTCCTGGGTGGGCATCCTCGCGCCTGCGAAGACGCCGCGCCCGGTCATCGACCGGCTCAACAAGGAGCTGAACGCCCTGCTCGGCTCGCCCGAGGTGATCGAGCGGCTCGCCAAGCTCGGCATCGTCGCCACGCCCGGCACGCCGGAGCAGTACGGCGAGCAGATGAAGGCCGACCTCGCGAAATACGGCCCCGTGGTGAAGGCCGCGGGGATCAAGGCGGACTGATCCGCCCCGGAAAGGCCCCTTGAAGCTCGCACGCCGGGCAAGCCCCGCGGTCGCGGCCGCGCTGGTTTTTGCGATCGCCGCCACCTTCGCCTCGCTGCTTGCCTGGCGCCTGGACCGGAACGACGTCGAGTCGGAGCGCTCTCGCGCCCTGGACATGGCCGGCGACCATGCCCACGCCCTGCGCGAGCAGATCGAGCACAGCCTCTCCGCCACCTCCGCGCTCGCCGCCCTCGTCCGCCAGGGCAACGGCACGATCCGGGAATTCGAGTCGCTCGCCGCGCAGATGCTCCCCTACTACCCGGGCGCGAGCGCGCTCCAGCTGGCCCCGGGCGGGGTCATCACGCAGATCCACCCGGCGACAGGCAACGAGGGCGCGTTCGGCCACGACCTGCTGAAAGACCCCGCACGCAACCGCGAGGCGTTCCTGGCCCGCGACACGGGCAAGCTCACGCTCGCCGGCCCGTTCCGCCTCGCGCAAGGCGGGCTGGGCGCGGTGGGCCGCCTGCCGGTGTACCTCGACAAAGGCGACGGCCAGAGCGCCTTCTGGGGCTTCACGGTCGTCCTGATCCGCTTTCCCGACACCCTCGTCCCCGCGCGCCTGCCGCACCTGGCCGAGGTGGGGTACCGCTACGAGCTGTGGCGCCTGCAACCCGACACCGGCGAGAAGCAGGTGATCGCGGTCTCTCCCCTGGGCCCCCCCGTCGACCCGGTCGAGCGGAACGTGACCGTCCCGAACTCCACCTGGACGCTCAGCGTCGCTCCCGTCGAGGGGTGGGGCAATCCCGGGCGCCGCTGGTCGATGGTGGCCTGGGGACTGCTCCTGAGCGTGCTGCTCGCCTACCACATGAAGCTGCTGCTCGAGCTGCAGGCGCACAAGAAGGGGCTCGAGTCGCTCGTGGCCCGGCGCACTGCCGAGGTTCGCGAGCGGGAGGCGGACCTGAACCGGGCGCAGTCGATCGCGCACACCGGAAGCTGGGTCTCGAGCGGGGATGGCGTGATGCGCGGCTCGCCCGAAGCCTGCCGGATCTTCGGGGTCCCGGAAGGCAGCGCGCTCGGCGCCGATGCCTTCCTGGACCGGGTGCACCCCGAAGACCGCGACACCGTCGTGCGGGCGCGGGACAAGGCCCTGCGAGGGGAGCCCTGCGAGATCGAGTTCCGGATCGTGATCGATGGCGCGGTGCGCTGGGTGCGCGAGCAGACCGAGGCCACGCGCGAGACTCCGGGCGGCCCGCAGCGCATCGTGAGCGCGGTCCAGGACATCACCGACCGCAAGCAGGCCGAGTCGGACCTGCGCATCGCGGCGGCGGCCTTCGAGGCGAAGGAGGGCATGGTGGTCACGGACGCCAATCGCGTGATCCTGCGCGTGAACCGGGCCTGCACGGAGATCACCGGATACACGGCGCAGGAAGCTGTCGGCAAGACGCCGGCCCTGTTCCGGTCCGGGCGCCAGGACGCGGCCTTCTACGCGGCCATGTGGCGCTCCCTCGAGGAGACGGGCGCCTGGCAAGGCGAGATCTGGAACCGGCGCAAGAACGGGGAGATCTACCCGGAGTGGCTGGGCATCACGGCGGTGAAGAACGAGGCCGGCCAGGTCACCAACTACATCGGCACCCTCACCGACATCACGCAGCGCAAGGCGGCCGAGGCCGAGATCGAGCGCCTCGCCTTCTACGACGCGCTCACGGGGCTGCCCAACCGGCGCCTCCTGCAGGACCGCCTCCAGCGCGCGCTCGTGTCGGGCACGCGCCGGCACCGCCCCGGCGCCCTCCTCTTCATCGACCTGGACGACTTCAAGACGCTCAACGACACGCAGGGACACGACGTGGGCGACATCCTGCTGCGCCAGGTGGGCGAGCGCCTCACGGGCTGCGTGCGCGGGGGAGACACCGTGGCCCGGCTGGGCGGCGACGAGTACGTGGTGGTCCTGGAGGAGCTGGCGCAGACCCCGCAGGAAGCGGCCAACCAGACCGAGAGCATCGGCGAGATGATCCTCGCGAGGATCGGCGTCCCGTACGCGCTCGCCTCTGGTGCCTACCACCAGACCGCGAGCATCGGGATCATGCTCTTCGGAAGTGCCGGCGAGACCGTCGACGACCTGCTGCGCGGCGCCGACCTCGCCATGTACCGCGCGAAATCCGCCGGCGGCAACGCGCTGCGCTTCTTCGACCCGGAGATGCAGGGGTCGGTCAACGCCCGCGCGCAACTGGTGAGCGACTTGCGGCAGGGAATCCGCGAGGGCCAGCTGCGCCTGGCCTACCAGGCGCAGGTGGACGGCGACGGCCGCCTCCTCGGTGCGGAAGCGCTCGTGCGCTGGCATTCGCCCACGCGCGGCCTGGTCTCGCCGGCCGACTTCATCCCCGCCGCCGAGCAGACGGGGCTCATCGTCCCGATGGGACACTGGGTCATGGAGCAGGCCTGCGAGCAGCTCGCGCGCTGGGCCGCGGAAGCCGACACGGTCGGCCTCACGCTCGCGGTCAACGTGAGCGCGCGCGAGTTCCGCCACGCCGAGTTCGTCGAACGCACCCTCGCGACAATCGAGCGCACCGGCGCCGACCCGAGGAAGCTCAAGCTCGAGTTCACCGAGAGCGTGCTCCTGGACGACCTCGAGAGTGCCGTGGCGAGGATGACGGCGCTCACGTCCCGCGGCGTGGGATTCTCGCTGGACGACTTCGGCACCGGCTACTCCTCCCTCTCCTATCTCAAGCACCTGCCCGTGAACGAGCTGAAGATCGACAAGTCGTTCGTGCGCGACGTGCTCACGGACCCCAACGACGCCATGATCGCGCGGGCCATCGTGGCGCTCGCGCAGAGCGTGGGGCTCGTGGTGGTCGCCGAAGGGGTGGAGACCGAGGAGCAATGGCGCTTCCTCGCGCGGCAGGGATGCCACGCCTTCCAGGGGTACCACTTCGGCGCACCGGGAACGGTGGACGCGCTGCGCCGCGGCTGACGCCGCCTCAGGCCGACTCCACGCGGTCGCCCCCGGCCGCGCGCGCGGCCCCGAAGGCTTTCTCGACCCGCTGCACGAGCGAGGGCGCGTCGTCGCCCTCGCGCCAGTCGGCGTGCCCGAAGCTCGCCGTGGCCGAGGTGGCGGCGATCCCCGGCGCGGCGGCGGCGAAGGCGCGGCGGATGCGCTCGGTGATGCCGGCAGCCATCTCGGTCGGCGTGTGGGTGAGCATCAGCATGAAGCGGTTGTCGCCCACGCGGCAGGCCAGGTCGGACTTGCGCGTCTCGTTCCCCACGACGCGCGCGAAGCAGCGCAGCACGTCGTCGGCCTGCTCCTGGCCCAGGTGGCTCGCGATGCCCTCGAGGCCGTCGATCGCCGCGAGCACCAGGCACATCGGCCCGCCGTAGCGCCCGGCGCGGTGCACTTCCGCGTCGAGCGCGTGCTCGAACGCGCGCGGGTTGCCCAGGCCGGTGATCCGGTCGACGAGGTTCATGACCCGCACCTGGTCGTCGCGGCTTCGCAGCTCCCGCTTCGCCTCGGCCAGCTCCTGGCGCACGGCCGCGAGCTCGTTCGACAGGCGCACCACGGCCTTGCTCAGGTGCTCGATGTCGGCGCTGTCGCCGCCGGCCTTGTCTTCGTCCACGGCCTGGCCCCCTCCCCGGAAACCCGGCGCGTGCCGGGATGCTCTGTTACATTCTGCCGCATGAACGCACCGGCCCACCAGCGCGAGCTCTCCGCGCGGGACATGGAGGCGATCCTCGCGGTCACCAGCAAGCTGGCGGCCCCCTTCGACCTGCTCACCATGCTGGCGGAGGTGGTGAGCGCCGCCAAGCAGGTGCTGCAGGCCGACGGCGGCTCGGTGTGGCTCTACGACGCCGCGACCGACGAGCTGATCCTGGAGGTGGCCACCGGCATCGAGCCGCTGCGCGTGCCGGCGGGCACGGGGATCGTGGGGGCCTGCGCGCGCGACCGCCGCATCATCAACGTGCCGGACTGCTACGCCGACCCGCGCTTCAACCCCGACGTGGACAGGCGCTCCGGCTACCGCACGCGCTGCATGCTCACGCTTCCGCTCGTGGACCACAAGGACGTGCTCGTGGGCGTGATGCAGGTGCTCAACAAGGCCGACGGCGTCTTCGACGCGGGCGACGAGACGCTCGCCGCGGCGCTCGCGGCACAGTGCGCCGTCGCCCTGCAGCGCGTGCGCATGACCGAGGCGCTCATCGAGGGCGAGAAGATGCGCCGGGAGCTCGAGATGGCGCGCGTGGTGCAGATGAGCACGCTGCCCTCGCGCATGCCCGAGGTCGCGGGCTACGACGCCTTCGGCATGTGCCGCCCCGCCGGGCTCACCGGGGGCGACACCTTCGACCTCGCCAGGATCGAGCAGGGCCTGCTGGTCGTCCTGGGCGACGCGACGGGCCACGGCATCGCCCCCGCCCTCTCGGTGACGCAGATGCAGGCGATGCTGCGCGTCGCCTTCCGCCTCGGCGCGAGCCTGGAGACGGCGTTCACGCAGGTCAACAACCAGCTCGCCGACACGCTGCCCGACGACCGCTTCATCACCGCCTTCATCGGCTTGCTGGACGCCGACACCCATCGCCTTCGCTTCCACAGCGGGGGGCAGGGCCCGATCCTGCATTACCAGGCCGCGACCGGCGCCTGCGCCCGCCACAAGCCCACGAGCTTCCCGCTGGCGGCGATGCCGCTCACGACGCTGCGCCCGGCGGTGACGCTCGAGATGCAGCCCGGCGACGTGCTCGTGCTCCTTTCCGACGGCATCTACGAGTACGCCAGCGCCGGCGGCGAGGAGTTCGGCGAGGAGCGCGTGCGCGAGGTGGTCGCGGCCCACCATGCCGGGACGGCCGAGGCCCTGTGCGGGGCTCTCCTGGCGGCGGTGAAGGCCTTCGCGAAGGGGGCCCCGCAGGAGGACGACATGACGCTGGTCCTGGTCCGGCGCCTGGGGACGCCGTGAGCGAGGCCCGGCTCTTCCGGCGCAGCTTCGACGCCCTGCCGGAGATCTTCGGCTTCACCGAGGCCTTCTTCGCCCGCCAGGGGGTGGACCGGGAGATCCTCACGGCCGTCGACTTCGTGGTGGAAGAGTTGTTCACGAACATGGTGAAATACGGCGCGGCGGCCGATCCCGGCTCCGAGGTCAGGATCGAGATCGAGGCGGTCGGCGGCGGGGTCGAGGTGGTGCTCGCCGATTCGGGGGTGGAGCCCTTCGACGTCACCAGGGTGCCGGACGCGGACACCGGCGCCCCCATCGAGGAGCGCCGGCCCGGCGGGCTGGGGCTGCACCTCATCCGCCGGCTGGTGGATTCGTGGGACTACGAGTACGTTGTGGAACGGCGGGAAAGCCGGATCCGTTTCAAGAAGACGCCGGCAGGCAAGGCGGCGCAGGACGGTCCATAGAGCGGGGGAGATGTGATGCTGGCGATCGAACAAGGCGCGCAGGGAGTGGTCGTCGTCAAGGGGCGGCTGGACGCCGCCCAGTGCCCGGCGGCCCAGTCGTTCCTCGACAAGGCCCAGGGAACCGTGTCCCTCGACTGCTCGGGACTGGAGTACATCTCCAGCGCGGGCCTTGGCGTGCTGCTCAAGACCCAGAAGCGGCTCCTCGCCGCGGGCGGCAAGCTGCGCCTCACGGGCGTCAACCGCCACCTCCAGGACATCTTCCAGTACTCCGGTTTCGACCAGATCCTCGAAATCGAGCCCGCGCGCTAGTCCCGAAGCCAACTTTTCCCGACCTCGCGTGTAATTGTGGAAAGGGACCACGACCAGGCGCTGGTGGAAGGTTGCCGCAACGGCGACCGCGCCGCCTTCGCCGCCCTCGTGGTGCGCTACCAGCAGCCGATCTACAACGCCGCCTACCGTGTGCTGGGCAACGCCGAGGACGCGGCCGACATCGCACAGGCGGTGTTCCTCAAGGTGGCGGAGCGACTGGAAGAGTACGACCCGCGGTTCAAGTTCTTCAGCTGGCTGTACCGGATCGCGATCAACGAATCGCTGAACCTCCTGCGCCGGAACGGCCGCGAGGAGCCGCTGGACGAGGAGATGGACATCCCGGGCGCCGATAGCGCCAACCCGGAATGGCAGCTGGGCGAGGCACAGGTCTCGCGGCGCGTGCAGGGAGCGTTGATGCGGATGCGGGCCGAGGACCGGGTGATGATCGCCCTGCGGCACTTCTCGGAGTGCAGCTACCGCGAGATCGCCGCGATCCTGGAGCTGGACGAGAGGACGGTGAAGTCGCGCCTGTACGAGGCGAGGAGCCGATTGAGGGGACTGCTGCAGGACTTGCAGGAAAACTGACCATGGATGACCGCAAACTCGACCGGCTCATGCAGGCGGTGCTCGACGGGGAGGCCTCTCCCGACGAAGCCCGCGAGCTCGAGCTCGTGCTCGCCGCCGACCCGGTTGAACGGGCCCGTTTCGAGGAATTCACCCGCCTTTTCCGTGACTTGGGGAGAATGCCCCGCGTCCAGCCCCCCGACGGCTTCGGGGCGGCGGTCATGGAAAGGGTAGCGCTGCGCCCGCCCCGGACCGGGGGATGGCGCCAACTTTTTTCGCTTTCGCGTGTAAGTAGGGGAAGTGCAAATGGATCCCGGGGGCACACTCCGGGGCTTTCAGCGAGGGCCCATCGGGGTTTCCAGCCGGGTCCACATATGGGGGATTTCAAAATGAGCGAACAACAAGGCAATTCCAAAGGCAATCGCAAGCTCTGGATCGGTGGCGGCATCGCGGCGGCGGCGGCCGTCGTCATCGTCTCCCAATTCGGCATCGACTACCCGGCAACCGGCGAGGCCACTTCCGGCACGATCGCCCCGGCCCAGCGCTACCGCGCCGCACAGCCCACGGCCCAGGACGTGCAGGTCGGGTCGCAGTCCGGCACGCAATCCGGTCAGCCGACGCAGGCGGGGGACAGCGGCGCCGTGAACTCGGCTTCGTCGAACCAGGCTTCGTCGAACCAGGGCACCGCCAACCAGGGCACGGCGAACCAAGGCACCGCGAACCAGGGCACGGCGAACCAGGGCACCGCCAACCAAGGCACCGCCAACCAAGGCACCGCGAACCAGGGCACCGCCAACCAGGGCACCGCCAACCAAGCCTTGAAGAACCAGGCCTTCGGGAACCAGGGCACCGCCAACGAGGCCATGAAGAAATAGCGCACTTCAGTCCCGGGCCACGATTCGGCAGCGATTCGCCGCCTGCAGGACGCAGCACCCGCAACCGCCGGCCCGAGGGCCGGCGGTTTGCTTTGTGCGGCCGACCCGGTATCCTTCGCCGGACTCCGCCTGCTGAGGGAAATACCAGGATGCGCACCCGCGCCATTTGCCTGCTGCTCGCCCTCGCACCGACGCTCTCCCTGGGAGAGGAGATCCCCGCGGAGAGTCCCGTCGACATGTCCTATGTCGAGACGAAGGACCTGAAGCTCATCTACTTCGACCAGCTGCGCTACCTCGTCCCGCACGCGGTCCGCACCTACACGAATTCGCTCGCGTGGCAGCGGCGGACCTTCGGCTGGGTTCCCTCCGAGCCAACCACCGTCGTCCTGAACGACCTCTCCGACTTCGGCAACGCGGCGCAGACCTCCGCGCCGCGCAACAAGCTCGTCTTCGACATCGCGCCGGAATCGCACGCGTTCGAGACCTTCCCCGCCACGGAGCGGTTCTTCTTCCTGATGAACCACGAGATGGTCCACGTGGCGGCGGGCGACGTGGCGACGCAGGCGGACCTGAAGTGGCGCCGGCTCTTCCTGGGCAAGGTCTCCCCGCAATGGCAGCATCCCGAGTCGCTCCTCTACAGTTTCCTCACCATCCCGCGCTTCAACTCGCCGCGCTGGTACAACGAGGGCGGCGCGGTCTTCATGGAGACGTGGATGGCGGGTGGCCTGGGCCGCGCCCAGGGCGGGTACGACGAGATGGTGTTCCGCGCCATGGTTCGGGACAACGCGCGCTTCTACGATCCGCTCGGCCTCGCCTCCCACGCGGTGCGCGTCAACTTCCAGGTGGGCGTCAATGCCTACCTCTACGGGACGCGATTCATGACCTGGCTCGCCTACGCCTACTCGCCGGAAAAGGTCGTCGAATGGATCCGGCGCGACGAGGGCAGCGAGCGCTACTATTCCGACAACTTCCAGCGTGTATTCGGCACTCCACTCGAGAAGGCCTGGCAGGACTGGATCGCCTTCGAGCACGAGTTCCAGCGGCAGAACCTGGCCGAGGTCCGCAAGCACCCCATCACGCCGTTCAAGCCCCTCGTGGACCGCGCGGTGGGCTCGGTCTCGCGGATGCACTACGACGAGGCGAGCGGCACGCTTTACGCCGCCTACCGCTACCCGGGCGTCGTCGATCACATCGGGGCGCTGGACACCCGCAACGGCACCGTGCGACGTCTCGTGGACCTGAAGCGGGCGATGCTCTTCACCGTCACGTCGCTCGCCTACGACGCGGCGTCCGGCACGCTCTTCTTCGCGAACGACAACATCGCGCTCCGGGACCTCATGGCCCTCGACGTGAAGACGGGCGAGGAGCGCACGCTGTTCGAGGATGCGCGCATCGGGGAGCTCGCCTTCAACCGCGCGGACCGGTCGCTGTGGGGCGTGCGGCAGTCCAACGGCATCGCCACCCTGGTGCGCCTGCCGCCGCCGTACGACACCTGGTACAAGGTCTGGGAGCTTCCCTACGAGCACGTTCCCTACGACCTCGACATCTCGCCCGACGGGCGGCAGCTCTCCGCGTCGATGGGCGAGGTCAACGGCGACCAGTTCCTGCGGGTGTGGGACATCGGCCGGCTCCTCGAGGGCGACTTCAAGCCGCTGTCCGAGTTCCACTTCGGGCAGTCCGTCCCCGAAAGCTTCGTCTTCTCGCCCGACGGGCGTTACCTGTACGGCAGCAGCTACTACACGGGCGCCTCCAACATCTTCCGCTACGAGGTCGCCACGGACGACATGCAGGCCGTATCCAACGCCGAGACGGGATTCTTCCGCCCCCGGCCGCTGGCCGACGGGCGCCTGCTGGTGCTCGCCTACACCGCGGAGGGTTTCGTCCCCGGGACGATCGAGCCCCGCGTCGTGAAGGACGCGAGCGCGGTCCGGTTCCTCGGCACGGAAGTCGCGGAGAAGCACCCGGTCGTCAAGACCTGGCAGGTGCCGCCCGCGAGCGCGGTGGACTACGACAAGGCCGTCACCGGCCAGGGCCCGTACGTCCCGCTGCGAAGCGTCGCCCTCGACAACGCCTTCCCGGTCCTGCAGGGCTACAAGGATTCGGTCGGCATCGGCTACCACTTCAATTTCTCGGACGCTCTTGGATACGCGAACTTCGGCCTCACCGTCGCCGGCTCGCCCGATGGCGACCTGCCCAGCGAGGAGCGCGGGCACGTGGAGCTCACCGGCCAGTATCTCGGCTGGAAGGGCAGCCTCTCGTGGAACCGCTCGGACTTCTACGACCTGTTCGGCCCCACGAAGAAGAGCCGCAAGGGCTACGCCGCCAAGCTGGGCTATACCCACTGGCAGGTCTACGACCCGCCCCGCACGCTGAAGCTGACGTCGGAAATCGCCTACTACGACAAGATCGACGCCCTGCCCAACTACCAGAACGTGGAGGCTCCCTTCGACCAGCTGGTGACCCTCGAGCTGGGCGCCCGGTACAACCACCCGCTGCGCTCGCTGGGCGCAGTGGACGACGACAAGGGCCTGGGTTGGGAGGGCGTGCTGACGGTCAACCGCGCCAACGGCCAGAACGTCCCGCAAATCCGCGGCGGCCTCGACTTCGGCATCCCGCTGCCCATGCCGCACTCCTCCCTCTGGTTCCGCACCGTCGCGGGGACGGCGAACGGCGACCGCGAGGACCCGTTCGCGAACTTCTACTTCGGCGGCTTCGGCAACAACTACGTCGACAGTGGCGAGATCAAGCGCTACCGGGAGTACTACGCGCTGCCGGGCTTCGGCCTGAACGAGCTTTCCGGCCGTTCCTTCGCGCGCCAGATGATCGAATGGAACGTGCCGCCGGTGATCTTCGAGAAGGGCGGAACGCCGGCGTTCCACGCGACGTGGCTCAGGCCCTCGGTCTTCGCCTCTGCCCTGTGGACCGACCCGCAGTCCTCGGAGTTTCGCAAGGACTACGCCAGCCTCGGGGCGCAGCTCGACCTGCGCTTCACCGTGCTGCACTGGTACGACATGACGCTCTCGGCCGGCTACGCGGTGGGATACCGCGGCGGCAAGCGCGCGGGCGACGAGTGGATGATCTCGCTGAAGATCCTGTGAGATACCGTCTCCTCGGTCAAGGGTTTTCGTCACGGTTGCGCGGAATTGGTGCAATGGAAGACGAATGGCTTGCGGTGTTTGGCGACGGTGTACACGGCCAGGAGAAGCTTGCGCATGCAAGCCACGAGGGCGACCTTGGGGAGCTTGCCCCGTGCGCGCAAGCCCTGGTAGTAGGTGCGCAGCCAGGGATTCAGGCGCACGGCGGTCAGGGTGGGCATCCAGAGCTTGGCGCGCAGGCGCGCATTGCCCAAGGGCGCGAGGCTGGCGCGGGTGCTCCTATTCTTGCCCGATTGCTTGAGTCCGGGAATGACGCCGACGTAGGAGGCGAGTGCGGCTGCGCTGCGGAAGTGGCTGGGATTGCCCAGGGTGGCGATCAACCGGGCAGCCGTATGGGGGCCGAGGCCTTCGATGGAGGTGAGCAACGTCCCCACCTCGTGCTCGGCCAGCTTGCCTTCGATGTCTCGATCGAGACTGCGCAGGCGCCGGCGCAACGTGTCGAGATCCTCGCAGGCGTATCGAACCTGGATTCGGTAGGGCTCGCCGTGGTGTTGGCCGACCGATCGGTGAGCGGCATCGATAAGAGCGGCCGCAAGCTCGGTGCCGACTTGGTGGCGGCCGTCATAACAAAGCCGGGCCAGGCGCTTGGTGGAGATGCCGCCGAAGGCCTGCGCCGTCGGGTAATCGTGCAGGATGGCGCTGGCGAGCTCGCTATCGAGGCTCTTCACGTAGCGGGTGAATTCCGGGAAGCCCAGGTCGACAAGGCGATGCAGTTGGCGAACTCGGTCGCCGAAGTCCTGGGTGAGACGATCGCGAAGCCGCACCAGCTCGCGCAACTCCTCGGTGGTGGAATCGGGCAGGCGTGTGGGCGCGGGCCGCTTTTGCGCGGCGAAGCGAGCGATACCCAAGGCATCGATGGCGTCGGTCTTGGTGCGCTCCAGATCTTCGGCAGCGAAGCGTCGCGTGCGAAGCGGATTGATGAGCGTGACCGCGTAGTCGTGCGCGGCGAGCGTGGCAAACAGGTTCTTCCAATAGTGGCCTGTCGCCTCCATGGCCACCAGCACCCCGGCAGGCGAGCCCAAAGCCGCCAACAGCTTCGCGTAGCCCGTCGCGTCCTCGGCAAAGGCGAGCGGCTTGAGACGAACCTCCGCGTTCTCATCGACCACCGCGACCACATGCGTCTCGGAGGCGATGTCGATTCCGGCAAATCTCATGACCTCTCCTTGCGACGGAGGAAGTCGGGAGCCTCGTTGCCGGAGCCCATGCTCGTGCTTGTTCATGCGAGGACTTGTTGCCAGCCTCGGGATACCGTCCGAGCAGCGGGCTCCGGTCGAGGGCGCCAATCTCACAGCCGAGGACTGGGCCTCGAGCGCGTCGCGGCGACCCTCTCCCGGATTCCGTCTATGTCCATTCTCACCGGAGAATCCCGATGAGTGGACAACATACAAGCCCCCTTCGCCCATGACGGTTGGCGCGGCACTCCTCGGGCTGGTCGGCCTCCTGCCCGTCCTGAGCTTCCTCGCGGCCCTCCTCTACCTGGACAGCTACAAGCTGGTGAAGCTTCGCGCAGTCGTGGCGGTCGTGGCGGGCGGCGCGGCCATGGCGGGAGCGAGCTACTTCCTGAATGCCGGGTTGATGTCCGCCACCGAGCTCGATTTCCGCGCCTTCACCCGCTACGTCGCACCGGTGACGGAGGAACTCCTCAAGGCGCTGGTCATCGTCGTTCTCGTCCGCATGCACCGCGTCGGCTTCCTGGTGGACGCGGCGATCTTCGGCTTCGCTGTCGGCGCCGGATTCGCGCTGGTGGAGAACGTCTTCTACCTGCACCAGACGCCGGGGGCGGGCCTGGGCGTCTGGATCGTGCGCGGGTTCGGCACGGCGATCATGCACGGCGGGGCCACCGCGCTCTTCGCCGTGCTGGGGCTCGCGCGGATCGAGCAGGCGGGCCATGCGGGCCCGCGCCAGTACCTGCCCGGATTCGCGATCGCGGTCGTCCTGCACTCGGCGTTCAACCACTTCTTCCTGTCGCCGATTCTCTCGACCCTCGGGATCCTCCTGGTGCTGCCCCCGCTGCTGTTCCTGGCGTTCGCGCGCAGCGAGAAGGCAGTGGGCGCCTGGCTCGGCCACGGCTTCGACGCCGACACCGAGATGCTGGAGCTCATCAACTCGGGGCGCCTGTCCGATTCGCCCGTGGGTCAGTACCTGCACACGCTCAAGGACAAGTTCCACGGGCCCGTGGTGGCCGACCTCCTTTGCTACCTGCGCCTGTACACCGAGCTTTCGCTGCGCGCCAAGGGTATCCTCCTGATGCGCGAGAGCGGCTTCGAGGTGCCCGTGGACGAGGCCACGCGCGAGAAGTTCGCGGAGATGGACTACCTGGAGGGAAGCATCGGTCGCACGGGCCTGCTCGCCATCCAGCCGATGCTGCACATGAGCCACAAGGACCTGTGGCAGCTCTACATGCTCGGGAAATGAAGCAAGGCCCCTCGGGGCCCCGCTTGCGCCAGGCGAGATTCAGTTCAGCGTGTCGTCCCGGTAGTACTTCGTGCCCTTGGCCGTCAGCTCCAGCGCCAGCCCGTCGCCCGCGAGCTGGTACAGCCAGACTCCGGGCGACACCGCGATCGCGCCGGCCGCCCAGGCGCCCTTTTCGTTGAGCTTGGCCGTGGCCGTCGTCTGGGCGCCGATCTCCCACCCGGAACGAACGAAATTGTCGAAAGCCTGCGGGGTCTCGAAGATCCACACCAGCTGGAACTTCTTCACGCCGAAGCCGAGCCCGGCCTGGACCTCGACCATCTTCATGAAGACTTCCTTCTTCGACGTGCGCTCCACCGCGACGCCCTGGCCGGTGCCGCCACCCGTCACGAGGAGCTTCATGCCGAAGTTGCTGAAGACGGCGTATCCGGCGGCCTTCTCGACCGCCGCCTTCGCCTTCGGCTGGAGCCTGTAGAGCCTCTCGAGCGTCTGTTGGGCGGTCTTGCGGACCTCGGCCTGCCTGTCCTCCTTCGACGCGGCCCATCCGGGCAATGCGGAGCACAGGACCACCGCGGCAATGCCAAGCACGATACGGTTCATTTCGATTCTCCAGGGGTTCGCTTGATGAGGAGCGGCCCGTCGATCGCCTGCATCACGGCGGAGACTGGCAGGTCGTTCTCGAGCAGGGTGGACATGGCACGCAGGTACTTGCGGATGTGGCGGAAGAACTTCTTGTAGCCGGCGCACAGGTAGTGGAGTCCCGGCTCGCCGTCGGGCGTGGTCGCGAAGCGGTGCTTGGGGCAGCCGCCCCAGCAGGCCTCCTTCACTTCGCACTCGCGGCAGTAGCGCGGAAGCGTCGCTTCCTTGTGCGGCCCGAAGCCGTTCGCAACCGACCGCTCCACCATCTCGCCGAGGTTTCCGGTGAGCACGTTGCCGAGCTTGTACTCCGGATAGACGTAGTGGTCGCAGGCGAAGACGCTGCCGTCGTGCTCCATCGCCACGGCGCGGCCGCAGGTCTTCGAGAATATGCACACGGGCGAAGGTTCGCCCACCCAGACAGTGAGCGCCCATTCGAAATTCATCACGAAGGTGGTGCCGACGTCCTTTCGCACCCACTCCTCGTAGATCGCGATGAGGAAGTCGCCGTACGCTTCGGGCTCCACCGTCCAGGGCGTGACCTTCGTGTTGGGCTCCGGGCGGTCCAGCACCGCCGGCCTCGCGAGCCAGAGCTTGATCACCTTCGTGGCCTCGTCGGGTTCGCGCTCGACGATGGGCGTGAACTGGATGTACCGGATGCCCGCTTCCTTGAAGAAGCGATACACCTCGAGCGGCTTGTGCGCCGTCTCGCGGCCCACGCAGGCCAGCGCGTTGAATTCCACCCCGTGCCTCTGCAGCAGGCGCACGCCTTCCATCACGCGATCGAAGGTCCCCTTCCCGTGACGGTCCTTGCGGTAGCGGTCGTGGATCTCGCGCGGCCCGTCCAGGCTCACGCCGACGAAGAAGTCGTTCTCCTTGAAGAAGGCACACCACTCGTCATCCAGGCTGAGCGCATTGGTCTGCAGCGAGTTGCGGATCTCCTTCTTCCCGCGCCAGGGCTTCTGCAGCTCCACCACGCGGCGGAAGAAGTCGACGCCCAGGAGCGTCGGCTCGCCGCCATGCCAGGTGAACTCGACGACGGGGGTGGGCTGCGACTCGACGTACTGCTCGACATATCTCGCGAGCACCTCGTCCGGCATCCGGAAGCGCTCGTTCCCGGGGTAAAGCTCGCGCTTCTCGAGGTAGAAGCAGTAGTCGCAGGCAATGTCGCAGACCGACCCTATCGGCTTGGCCAGTACGTGGATGCCGGGCCGGGCCGGGTCGGTCTTCGAGTCCATGCTTCGACGGGAAGCGGGGCGCAGGAGTCCTACTTCACCGCCTTCACCTCGACGGTGAGCTTCGGAATCCTGCCAGTGAACCGCGACTTCGCCTCCGCCCCGATCGCCTCGACCACGGGAGTGCCCAGGTCGATGCCGACATCGGCGGTCTCGTCGGCGGAGAAGAGGCCCGGCTGAGTGCGCTCGATGCGGCCCTCGCCGGCCTTCTCCCCATCCACGAGCAGCGTGCCCTTGCCTCCCTTGGCCGGGCCGCCGCCGTCATAGGCAAAATCGAACACGACAGTGTGCTTCCCGGGCGCAAGCTTCTTCGTCGAGGCCACCGTGTAACGCTGCAAGCCGAGGAAGTTGTACTCGTACGCGGGCACGCCGTCCTTCACGTACAGCGACCAGCCGCCGAAGCGGCCGCCCTGCGCGATGACCGTGCCGTTGGCGCCGGACTCCGGCACCTCGATCTCGGCCGTGATCACCTTGGAGCGGTTCTTCACGTTCGGGAAGACCGCCTCCATCATGCCAATCATGCCCTGGGAAAGCGTGATCGAGGTGCGCCCCCGCATGAGGTCGGGACGGCCGACCGCCGCGCCGTCGAGCCGCTCGAAGACGCGGTCGTCCATGGGGAGCACATGGTACTTCGCGGCCTCCTTGAGGTAGAGCTTCTGCAGTTCCGCCAGCTTCTTCGGATGCTTTGCGGCCAGGTCGTTCGCGAGGCTGAAGTCCGAGCGCACGTCAAAGAGCTCCCAGGCGGAGTCGTCCGCCAGGGGCCGGCGCGGCTTGGACTCCCACGGCGCCCGGTGGATGGTGCGGGCGAACCAGCCTTCGTGGTAGATCGCGCGGTTGCCCGAGATCTCGAAGTACTGCGTCGTGTGCCGTTCCTTCGCCTTTCCGTCGTCGAAGCTGTAGGCAAGGCTCTTTCCCTCGATGGGAATCTGCTTCACGCCGTTGACCATCTTCGGCTCGGGCAGGCGCGCCGCCTCGAGGACCGTCGGCGCGACGTCGATCACGTGGCTGAACTGCGTGCGGACCTCGTTCTTCGCCTTGATGCCCCGGGGCCAGGAGACCACCATGCCATTGCGCGTGCCACCGAAGTCCGAGCCGACCTGCTTCATCCACCCGAACGGCGCGTCGAGAGCCACCGCCCAGCCCGCAGCCATGTGCGGGTAGGTCTCGGGGCCGCCCCACTTGTCGACGAGCTTGAGCATGTCCTCGACCTTCTCCTGCACGCCGTTGAAGTAGGTCATCTCGCTGTACATGCCGTTCTCGCCGCCCTCGCCGCTGGTGCCGTTGTCGCCGGCGATGTAGAAGACCAGCGTGTTGTCCGCCTGCCCGACCTCCTCGAAGGCCTGCAGCATGCGGCCGGTCTCGTGGTCCGTGTACTCGGCGAACGCCGCGAAGACCTCCGCCTGCCGCGCGAAGAGGCGCTTCTCATCGGCGGAGAGCTTGTCCCAGTCCTTGATGGCCGGCGGCTTCGGCGCGAGCTTCGTGCCCGGGGGCACGACCCCGGCGGCGATCTGGCGCGCCAGCGTCTCCTCGCGCAGCTTGTCCCAGCCCTGGTCGAACTTGCCCTTCCAGCGCTCGATCCACGACTTCGGGACGTGGTGCGGGGCGTGCGTCGCGCCCGGCGCGAAGTACACGAACACGGGCTTGTCCGGCGTCATCGCCTTCTGGTGCTTGATCCAGGCGCGCGTCTTCTCCGTCATGTCCGTCATGAAGTGGTAGTTCGGGTCGTTCGGCAGCTCGACCAGCGTAATGCCGTCGTAGATGAGCGGCGCCCACTGGTTCGTCTCGCCGCCGAGGAAGCCGTAGAACCGCTCGAAGCCGCGACCGAGCGGCCAGCGGTCGAACGGCCCCGAGACGCTGATCTCCCAGGAGGCCGTCTCGTGCCACTTGCCGAATGCGGCCGTGCTGTAGCCGTTCAGCCGCAGCGTTTCCGCGAGCGGCGCGGCCGCGTCGGGGACCTGGCCGGTCGCGCCCGGGAAGCCGGTCGACATCTCGGTGATGAAGGCCATGTTGACGGTGTGGTGGTTGCGGCCGCTCTTGAGCGCGGCGCGCGTCGGCGAGGACACCGCCGTCGTGTGGAAATTGTTGTAGCGAAGGCCGTTCTGCGCGAGGCGGTCGAGGGCCGCGGTCTTGATGGGCCCCCCGAACGTGCTGGTGGCGCCGAAGCCGATGTCGTCGATGAGGACGATCACGACGTTGGGGGCCCCCGCGGGCGCCTTCACGTCCACGCGGGCCGGCGCCTTCGCCTTGCGCGCGTCGATCTCGGTGTAGGTCGGGCGCTTCGGTTCCGCCAGGGGAAGGATGGTCCGGTCCGGCCCTCCCTGCGCCGACGCGCCGGTTCCGCAAAGGGTGGCCAGGGCGGGGATGAGCGATCGGTACATCGCGTTGCGTCGTTGCATTTTTCGATTCTCCCGGTTGCGTCTTGCGTTCCTACCAGCGGAACACGGCCGCGATCGCCGGCCCGTTGAAGGTCATGGTCTCGATCTTGCTGCCCGACTTCATCTCGTAGTCGATGTAGCGCCAGGCGGCGACAAGATCGCCCCAGGCGAAGGAATAGCCCAGCCCGCCCATGGCCTGCCATGTGGAATCCGAATCCCCGGCGCCGAAGTCGGCGTAGTACGGAACGAACCACTGGCCGCGGTCGCCGAAGGCGAATCGTCCTTTCACGCCGACGATCGCGTCCCAGTTGGTAAGGCTCGCCTTGGATTCGCCCGCGCGCCCCGGCAGGGGGATGGACCCGACGTCCCCGGTGACTTCCCAGCCCAGCGTCTGCTCGATGTCCAGCATGCGCGCGCCGGCCACGAGATCCAGGGTCGAGGCGGGGCTCGAGGCGACGCGCCACTCGCCGCCGAGCGTCCACACCCAGCCCTTCAGGTCGTAGCTCGCGTTGGCCGAGGCTCCCCCGGGAAGGGGAACGCCGCCGATGCTCAGTTCCCGGAAGCCGGACTTGGTGTTGCCCACGTCCATGTAGATCGCATCCGTGAACATGCCCCAGCGCCCGTTGTGCGCCCCGATCGAGCCCATGAACGTCATCTTCAGGTTGTCGATGATCTTTTCCGCATCGAGCGTCACGTCGCTGCCCGCCCCGGTCTGCGGGAAGGTCGTGGTGCCTCCAATGTCGGGAAGGTAGCCGTAGATCGTGGCCTGCCACTTCCACGCGTCCGCCCCCTGCGCGAAGGACTCCGTCGAGGCAAGCGCCATCGGGACCATCAGTACCGCTGCGACCTGGTTGCTTCGATTGACCACGTAATCTCCTCGGGGGTGGGCGCATGGCCGGCACGCGGGCCGGACGACTCGACATTATCGGACACGGGCAGCGGGATAACTTGACTCTTTCGCCTGGATAATTGACTCTTCACGACAATTCAATCGGCGAGCCGGCACGAATGCCAAAGCCGCCATCCCGCCGCGCCCAGCCGGTT
>JBGARD010000014.1:0-64088 GCA_044230355.1 Usitatibacteraceae bacterium
TACCTCGCGTATAATGTGGCGCGGCGTTTCATCGCCAGTGACGCGTCGCGGCCGGTGCCGGCCCATCTACGCAATGCGCCGACGCGGCTGATGAAGAATCTCGGCTACGGCAAGGACTACCGCTACGCGCACGACGAGGAAGGCGGCTACGCCGCGGGCGAGTCCTACCTCCCCGACGGCATGCAGCCGCCCGGCTGGTACCGCCCGACGGACCGGGGGCTGGAGGCGAAGATCCGCGACAAGCTCGCGTGGCTGCGCAGCCGCGACAAGGAGCCCCGCGGCGATTCCTGAGCGCGCCGCTACTTCACCAGCACGACCATGCTGCCCAGGCGCCCCCAGCGCCAGAAGTGCATCGCGGCGGCCACCAGCGGCTGGGCGGCGCGGTGGCGCGCGAGCCGGCCGAGGAGTCCCGTCTCGCCGATGCCCATCCCCAGGCGCACCAGGCGCTCGGAGTTGACGAGGATGCGGCCGGCGGAGAAGCCGACGCGTCGCGCGACCGCAACGATGTGGCGCGGCGGCATGTCCTTCTCCGTCACGCCGTAGCGCGCCACGGCCGCCTGCGTCGCGGGGCTTGCCGCGTGCCCCTCGCCGGGCTCGTGGGTGACCAGCACGCCGCCGGGCCGGAGCGCACGGTACGCGCCGGCCAGCGCCGCCTCCTCGTCGACGGCGTGGTGCAGGGAGTCGAAGAAGAGCGCGCCGTCGAACTCGCCGTCGAAGGCGAGGCTCTCGTAGTCGGAGCTCACGAAGCGCAGGTTCGCGAGCGCCTCGCGGTCGCGCGCCGCCCCGGCGGCCGCGATCATGTCGGGGGCGATGTCCTGCCCGGTGACCTCGTGGCCGCGGCGCGCGAGGAAGAGGCTCGTCCAGCCCGTGCCGCAGCCGAGGTCGAGGATGCGCGACGGCGGCGGCGGGAGCAGCTGCATCACGATGCCGATGTCGACCAGCATCTGCGCGCAACCCGCGTCGGAGAAGGGCTTGCCGGCGGCGTGCGCGAGGCCGGCCTCGCCGATGTTCCTCAGGTAGTCGATCTCGCCTTGCTTGGGCATGGTGCGGGCCGCTTCGGGGACCGACCGAATATAATCACGGTTTACCTTCACGCGCGATACCCATGCTGGACATCCAACTGCTGCGCAAGGACCTCCCCGCCGTCGTCGCCGGCCTCGCCCGCCGCGGCCTCGCCTTCGACGAGGCCGGCTTCCGGGCGCTCGAGGACGAGAGAAAGGGCCTGCAGACCCGCACCGAGGAGCTGCAGGCGAAGCGCAACGCGCTCTCGAAGCAGGTGGGCATCCTCAAGGGGAAGGGGGAGGACGCCTCCGCCGTGCTCGCGGAGGTGGGCGGCATCGGCGACGAGCTCAAGGCGAACGAGGCGGCGCTCTCGGCCCTGCAGCAACGGCTCGACGCGTTCCTGCGCACCATCCCGAACATCCCGCGGCCCGAGGTGGCGGACGGGAAGTCCGAAGCGGACAACGTGGAAGTCGGGCGCTGGGGCACGCCGCGCGCATTCGAGTTCGCCGTCAAGGACCATGTCGACCTCGGCACGGCGCTCGGCGGCCTGGATTTCGATGCCGCCACCAAGATCAGCGGCGCCCGCTTCACGCTGATGAAGGGCGCCGTGGCGCGCCTGCACCGCGCACTCGCCCAGTTCATGCTGGACACCCATACCCAGGAACACGGCTACACCGAGGTCTACGCGCCGTACCTGGTCACCGGCGAGTGCGCCGACGGGGTCTCGAGCCTCGCCAAGTTCAGGGACGACCTCTTCAAGCTCGAGGGGCGCGACCTCTACCTCATCCCGACGGCGGAATACCCGGTCACCAACTTCGTGCGCGACACGCTCCTGGAGGCGAAGGACCTGCCCCTGCGCTTCGTCTGCCACAGCCCGTGCTTCCGGTCGGAGGCGGGCAGCTACGGCAAGGACACGCGCGGCATGATCCGCCAGCACCAGTTCGACAAGGTGGAGATCCTGCAGGTGGTGCACCCGGAGAAGTCCGCGCAGGCGCACGAGGAGCTCACCGGGCACGCCGAGACGATCCTGAAGCGCCTGGAGCTGCCCTTCCGCACGATGATGCTGTGCACCGGCGACCTGGGGTTCTCCAGCGCCAAGACCTACGACCTCGAGGTGTGGCTGCCCGGGCAGAGCGCCTACCGCGAGATCTCCTCGTGCTCCAACTTCGAGGCCTTCCAGGCGCGCCGCATTCAGGCGCGCTTCAAGGGAGGCGACAAGGGCCGCCCCGAGCCCGTGCACACCCTGAACGGCTCCGGCCTCGCGGTGGGGCGCACGCTCGTGGCGATCCTCGAGAACTTCCAGCAGGCGGACGGGTCGGTCGCGGTCCCCGAGGCGCTTCGCCCGTACATGGGTGGCGTCGAGACGATCGCGCGCGCTTGAGCACCCGCCTCGTCGTCGTCCGCCACGGCGAGACGCACTGGAACGTCGCCTCGCGCATCCAGGGCCACGCGGACAGCCCGCTCACCGCCGTCGGCGAGGCCCAGGCCGCCGCGATCGCCGCGCGCCTCGCCACGGAGCGCTTCGACCGGCTGGTGTCGAGCGACCTCGGGCGGGCGCTTGCGACCGCCCGCGCGATCGCCGGGCGCACGGGGCACGCAGTCGAGGCCGACGCGCGCCTGCGCGAGCGCAACTACGGCGTGGCCGAGGGGCTCACCTACGGCGAGATCGGCGTGCACTACCCCGAGGTCTTCTCGCGCGTGCGCGACACGGACCCGGACTACGTCGTGCCCGGCGGCGAGAGCCGCCGCCAGCTCTTCGAGCGCGTCCGCGACGCCTTCGAGAGCCTCGCCCGCGAGCACGACGGCCTGCGGGTCGCCGTCGTGTGCCACGGCGGCGTGCTGGCCGCGCTGTACCGCCATGTCCGCGCGATCCCCGTCTCGGCCCCGCAGGCGATCCCCATCCCGAACGCCTCCTACAACGCCCTGGCCTTCGAGTCCGGGGCGTGGACGGTCGAGGCCTGGGCCGACACCGCTCACCTCGAGGCCACGGCGCCCTTCGTCGAGCCCTGATTCGCGGGAGGCGGGCGCGGCGGCAGCGGCTCGTCGCGCGGCTCGATGCGCCCGAGGATGTCCTGGTAGTTGCGGACGTTGTCCACGAACTGCATCGCCTCGTGGCCGCGCGCGAAGCCGTGCTTGAGCTGCTGGTAGGTCGCCGGGTCGGCGAGCCCCGGGAGCGCGAGCTTCACGTCCTGCCAGGTGTCCGGCGAGAGCCCCTTGCGCTGGGCCAGGATGCGCGCGTCCTCGAGGTGGCCGATGCCGAGGTTGTAGGCGGCCAGGGCGAGCCAGGTCCGGTCGGGCTCGCGGATGCGCGGCGGCAGGGAATCGGCGATGAGCCCCAGGTAGCGCGCCCCGCCCAGGATGCTCTCGCGGGCGTCGAGACGGTCCTTCACCTGCAGGCGGTCGGCCGTGTCCTCGGTGAGCATCATGAGGCCGCGCACGCCGGTCGGGGAGGTCGCGAGCGGGTCCCAGTGCGACTCCTGGTAGCCGATGGCCGCGACGAGCCGCCAGTCGAAGCCCGAGACGCGCTCGGCCTCGAGGAAGTGGGGCCGGAGCTTCGGGAGCACCGTGTTGATGCGCTCGATGAGCGTCCCCGCGTCGATCGCGGAGATGCGCGCCGCGTGCGCGAAGTGGCGGTCGGCGAGGCGCTTGAGGGTGCCGTCCTTCGCGATCCTCGCGAAGAAGACCTTCATGCGATCGAGCAGGGGCTTCTGGTCGATGTCGCCCACGCGCCAGGCGAAGTCGACGGGCTTGCCCACGTCGAAGGCCACGTCGAGCTGCGGGAAGTGCTTGCGCGCCACGGTGAAGCGCGCCGAGTCGATGAGCGCGCCGTCGAGGCGCCCCTCGGCCACGCGCTCCAGGAGCTCCTCGGGCGAGGTGTCCGGCGGCAGGCGCTCGATGGCGGCGGGGAGCGTGGAGCGCGCGGCGAGGAGCGGGTCGACGAAGGAATCGCCCACCAGGCCCACGCGCCGGCCCGCGACGTCGGCCTCGCTGCGCGGCCGCGGAAAGCCCGCGCGCCAGACGAGCTGGTACTGCGCCGTGCGGTAGGACGGCCCCCAGGCGAGCCCGCCCGGCAGGTCGAAGCGCTTCGGAAGGAGCGCGGCGGCGAAGTGCGCGCTCCTGCCGGACAGCGCCTTCTCGGCCTTCTCCGGGCTTTCCACGAAGATGTACTCGAAGGGCACGCCCAGTTCGCGCGCGAAGAGCGCGACCAGGTCGTGCTCGAATCCAGTGGGATGGCCCTGCGCGTCCTCGTACCACGTGGCCGGCCCGTTCACCGTCAGCACGACGAGCTTGCCGCCCTCGGACAGGGGAAGCACCGGCTTCGCCGCGAACTCGCATCCCGCCGCGACGCACACGAGGAGGCCGAGGAGTATCCGCCCGATCATGGCCCGAAGTGTGGCCCCTCGGCAGGATCCGTTCAATCTGCGCCGCCGCATGTTCCTTCGGGAGCGCCGAAATGGGCGATAATCCGCGGGAGGAAAGCGAAAAGACGATGCCGAGGATCTTCGCAATCGTGCCCGCCGCCGGGCAGGGCACGCGCATGGGCGACGCGCTCCCCAAGCAGTATCTTCCCCTCGCGGGCCGCCCGATGATGTTCCACGCGATCGAGGCGCTGGCCGCCGTCGAGCGCATCGACCACGTGATCGTCGTCCTCTCGGCCCTGGACCGGCACTGGGGAGCGCACGACTGGAGCGCCTTCCCGGAAAAGATCGAGGCGATGTTCGCCGGCGGCGCCACGCGCGCCGGGAGCGTCGCGAACGCGCTCGCGCACCTCGAAGGCAGGGCCGCGGCGCAGGACTGGGTCCTGGTGCACGACGCGGCCCGCCCCTGCATCGCCCCGCGGCTCGTCGAGCAGTTCCTCGACGAGGTGGGCGACGACCCCGTCGGCGGGCTCCTCGCGCTGCCGCTCGCCGACACGCTCAAGCGCGTGGAGGAGGAGGCCCTGCGGGTGGCCGAGACGATCCCGCGAGCGGGGCTCTGGCGCGCGCAGACCCCGCAGATGTTCCGCTACGGGCTCCTGCGCAAGGCGCTCGCGCGCAAGCTGGACGCGACGGACGAGTCGCAGGCCGTCGAGGCCCTGGGCCAGATGCCGCGCATCGTGCAGGGCGAGAACGCGAACCTGAAGGTGACCTTCGCCGAGGACCTGCCCATCGCCGAGATGATCCTCGCGAGGAAGGGGGGAATCCCGCTGTGAGCGACTTCCGGATCGGCCAGGGCTTCGACGTCCACGCGCTCGTCGCGGGCAGGCGCCTCGTGATCGGCGGCGTGGACATTGCCCACGACAAGGGCCTCCTGGGACACAGCGACGCCGACGTGCTTCTGCACGCCATCTGCGACGCCCTGCTGGGCGCGGCGGCGCTGGGCGACATCGGCCGCCACTTTCCCGACTCCGACCCGCGCTACAAGGGGATCGACAGCCGGGAGCTGCTGCGGCGCGTGGCGGGCCTGGTGCGCGAGGAGGGCTTCGCGCCGGTGAACGTCGACGCCACGATCATCGCGGAGGCGCCCCGCATGGCGCCCCACATCCCGGCCATGGTGGCGCACATCGCCGCGGACCTGGGGATCGACGCGGGCCGCGTCAACGTGAAGGCCACCACGACCGAGAAGCTCGGCTTCGCCGGGCGCGGGGAGGGCATCGCCGCGCAGGCCGTGTGCCTGGTCGCCGCGCGCTGAGCGCCGGCGGCGCGGACCCTCACCCCCGGCCCCTCTCCCAAGGGAGAGGGGAGAGGCTGGGCTAGCGGCGGAACTGCGCGAGGACGGAGGTGGTCCAGGACAGGCGCTCGATGAGCGTCCTCAGGAACTCGCGGTTGAAGCGCAGCTGGCAGCCCTCGGTGAGGCTCTCCAGGTGCGTGGACTGGATCTTCAGCAGGTGCACCTCCGAGACGGAGATGATCGAGGCCGAGCGCCGGGCGCGGTCGCCGGAGAGGTAGGCCATCTCGCCGAAGCAGTCGCCTTCCTTGAGGACGTTGAGGAGCTTGCCGTCCTTCACGACCTTCACCTGCCCGCCGACGATGATGAAGAACGCCTGGCCGATCTCGCCCTCGAGCAGCAGGTTCTCGTCGCGGGCGTGCACTTCCCAGATGGCCCCGCGCAGCACCTCCCAGAGCTCCGCGTCGCGGAACTCGCGGAAGAAGGGCAGCGCCCGCAGCTTGTTGAACTTCTCCGTGGAGCTGATCTCGGTGGAGTAGCGCTCGAGCTGCGGGAAGGTGTCGGCGAGGTCGCTCGCCATCTCGAACCAGGTCTGGTAGCGCTCCCTCTGGTCCTTGGCCATCGCCTTCTTCACGATCTCCACGAGCTTCTCGGGGAGGTCGGGGCGCAGCTGCTCCAGGGGGATCGGGTCCTCGTTCAGGATCTTGTTGATCATCTGCACCGAGTTCTCGGCGCGGAACGGGAGCTTGCCGGTGAGCAGCTCGTACATCACCACGCCCAGCGAGTAGATGTCCGTCTGGACGGAGGGCGACTCCTCGTTGATCTGCTCGGGCGACATGTAGGCCGGCGAGCCGAGGAACCCCTCGATCTGCGTGTGCGTGGCGTGCGAGATCTTGGCGGTGCCGAAGTCGCTGATCTTGATGTCGTCGCGCTCGGACAGCAGGATGTTGGCCGGCTTGATGTCGCGGTGGATCACGCCGTTCTGGAAGGCGTAGTCGAGCGCGCGGCACATCTTGAAGATCACGAGCACCGCCTGGCGCACCGGCAGGAGGTTGGTCTCGGTGCAGTACTTCTTCAGCGAGCCGCCGGGGACGAACTCCATCACGATGTAGCGCGTCTCGCCGTCGACCACCGCGTCGTACACCGCGACGATGTTGGGGTGGTTGAGCTTGCCGGCGAGCGAGGCCTCGTTCAGGAAGAGCTTCTCGAAGCGGTTCGCCTCCTCCTCCGACATGTCGGCGTCGCTCTTGGCGACCTTGATCGCGACCTTGCGGTCGTTGAACGGGTCCTCGCCCACGTACACGAGCGCCGAGGCGCCCTGGCCGATCTCGGACAGGATGGTGTACTTGCCGATCTTGTGGGGGCGTTCGGACACCGGGAGGGGGGCGGCAGCGGGCTTCAGGAGTTTCGGGGCAGTTTAACCGAACTCGTGCGGGGAGCGAAGGAGCGCCGGGGCGGCGGCGCGCGGGGCGGCGGCGTTGATCGTTTCGGGGCGCATGGCGATAAAATGCCCTATTCGACGATCCGGGAGTGCCGCAAATGGACGAGGAAGTCAGGACGCCGCTCATGCTGGCGGCGGGCCGGGGGGACCTGGAGGCGGTTCGCGAGCTCCTCGCGAAGGGCGCCGACGTGAACGCGCAGGACGCGCGCGGGTTCACCGCGCTCTTCCACGCCTGCTACAACGGCGACGAGGACCGGGGCTATCCCGAGGTCGTCCGCGCGCTCATCGAGGGCGGGGCCGACAAGGAGGCGAGAATCGGCTACGGCGTGCGCCCCCTCATGTACGCGGCGGGCAACGGCGAGGCCGGCGTGGTCGAGGCGCTGCTCGAGGCCGGGGCGGACCCGCAGGCGAGGAACGAGGGAGGGCGCACGGCCCTCATGATGGTGAAGGACCGCGACTACGTCGACGTGATCAACATCCTGCACGAGGCCGAGCTGCAGCTCGGCGGGGAGGGTTGCGGCACCCGCAACGCCCCCGGCATGCAGGTGGTCACCTTCCTGAAGAAGCCCCACTAAAGGGCGGCCGCTTCCCCGGCGGGACCTTCCGCGATTGCCCGCGCGAGGGCCAGGAAGGCCTCGCGGGAGGCCTCGCGCACCGGCAGCACGCTCGCCGAGGCGGCGCCGGCGTAGTTGCGGAACATCGAGCGCCGGTAGGCCGGGTCGTAGTGGGTCTCCAGGAGGTCCGCCACCAGGCCGTGCCAGTCGCCGGCGCCGGCCAGGTCGTTCCAGCGCTCGATCCTTTCCCGGCCGTGCAGCGGCGCGAGGCAGGCGAGCTTCTCGCGCAGCTGCGGCGGGTCGGCCACCAGGTGCGCGTAGTCCTCGAGAAGGAGCTCCGCGCGCACCCCGGGAGGCGCCTCCAGCCTGAGGCAGGCGCCTTCGCGCATGCGCGCGATGAGCGCTTCCGGCACCCGCAGGTTTCCCACCTTCTTGCTCTCGGACTCGACGAACACCGGCTGCCGCGGGTCGAAGGCCCCGAGGGCGGCCCAGATGGCCGTCTCGAACGCCTTCTGCGACGGCTGCGGGGCCCCGGGAATCTCGCCCAGCACCGAGCCCCGGTGGGCGGCAAGGGCCTCCAGGTCGAGCACCTGTGACGGCGTGGTCGCGAGCGCCTCCAGGAGCCGGCTCTTGCCCGATCCCGTCGCGCCGCAAACCACGCGGAAGGTGAAGCGCGCGGGCAGGGTCTCCAGGTCGGCGGCGACCTGCCGGCGGAAGGCCTTGTAGCCGCCGTCCAGCTGGACGGCATCCCAGCCCACCTGGCGCAGCACGTGGGTGAACGATCCCGACCGCGAGCCCCCGCGCCAGCAATAGACGAGGGGACGCCACGACCTGGGCCGGTCGGCGAAACGCGCCGAGACGATGCGCGCGATGTTGGCCGCCACCAGCGGCGCGCCGAGCCTCTTGGCCTCGAACGAGCCGCGCTCCTTGTAGGCCGTGCCCACGAGGGCGCGCTCGGCATCGTCCAGCACCGGGCAGTTCACCGCGCCGGGAAGGTGGTCCTCGGCGTACTCCGAGGGGCTGCGGGCGTCGATGATCGCGTCCCATCCGGCGAGCTCCGCCGCCGTGAGGGGCAGGCGGGCGCGGGCCGCGGGGCGATCGCGGGCGACGGGCAGCTGGGTCATCGCTTCGCGGCCCCCTTGAGCAGGGGCTCGACGGTCGGCCAGACGTTCGCGAGGATGCGCGGCTGCGCCTCGGCGGACGGGTGCAGCTGGTCGGGAAGGAAGAGGTCCCGGCGCTCGGCGACCCCGTCGAGCAGGAACGGCACCAGCGGCACGCGGGCCTTCCGGGCGAGCTGCGGGTAGAGCTCGCGGAACTCGCGCGCGTAATCGATGCCATAATTGGGCGGAATCATGAGCCCCACCAGCACGGGATCGGCGCGCGCGGCGCGGGCCAGGCGGATCATCTCCTCGAGGTTGGCGCGCATGGCCGCCACAGGCTGGCCACGCAGGCCGTCGTTGGCCCCGAGGGCGATCACGACGAGGTTCGGGCGATGGCGCTTCAAGTCCTCGGGCAGGCGCCTCAAGCCCCCGGCCGTGGTCTCTCCCGACACGCTCGCGTTCACGACGCGCCAGTCGAGCCCGTCGCGGGCGATGCGCTCGCCCAGGAGGGAGACCCAGCCCTGGCTGGTGGCGAGCCCGTAGGCGGCCGAGAGGCTGTCGCCCAGGACGAGCAGCGTGCGCTGCGCGCTGGCGGGAAGGGCCGCGAAGGCGAGAAGGACGGCGGCGAAGCCTGCAACGGCGCGCCGCGGGAGTCGAACGAGCAGTTTCACGTCGGGATTGTCCTAGGAACGGGCGCGCACCGGAGCACCATGAACGCGATCAGGGAAACACAGGGCGGCGGGCCGCGGCCGGAAGCGGCAGCCCGGCCCGTGATTGTGAGGGCCGAAGGCCTCACCAAACAAGTCTCCACGCCCGACCACGAGCTGGTCATCGTGAGCGGGGCCACCTTCGAGGTCGCCGCCGGCGAGTCCGTGGCGGTGGTCGGCGCGTCCGGGTCGGGGAAGTCCACGTTGCTGGGACTGCTCGCGGGACTGGACGTTCCGTCGTCCGGCCGGGTCTGGATCGACGGCGAGGATCTCTTCGCCCAGGACGAGGACGGCCGCGCGCGGCTGCGCGGGCGCCTGGTGGGGTTCGTCTTCCAGTCCTTCCAGCTCCTGCCGGCGCTCACGGCGCTGGAGAACGTCATGCTCCCGCTCGAGCTCGCGGGCCTCGCGGACGCCTCCGCGCGCGCTTCCGGCGTGCTGGGCCAGGTGGGGCTGGCGGACCGGCTCGGGCACTACCCGCGCCAGCTCTCCGGGGGCGAGCAGCAGCGCGTGGCCGTGGCGCGCGCCTTCGCGACCGAGCCCAAGCTCCTCTTCGCCGACGAGCCCACGGGCAACCTCGACTCGGCCACGGGCGCCCAGGTCATCGAGCTCCTGTTCCGCATGAACCGCGAGCACGGCACCACGCTCGTGCTGGTCACCCACGACGAGGCGCTCGCCGACCGCTGCGACCGCCGCATCTCCATCTCCGCCGGCGTCGTCCAGGCCTGAACCGCCCGCGCCGCCTCCCATGACCAGGAACTTCTCGATCGCCCTGCGGATGCTCCGCCGCAACGCCCACGCGGGCGAGGCGAGGGTGCTCGCCGTCGCGCTCTTCGTGGCCGTGGCGAGCGTGACCACCGTGGGCTTCTTCGCCGACCGCGTCCAGGGCGCGCTCGACCGCCAGGCGAACGAGCTGCTCGGCGGCGACCTCGTCGTGATCTCCGATCACCCCGTGCCCCGCCCGTTCGTGGAGCGCGCCGCCGCCGAGGGGCTCGCCACCGCCTCGACGACCACGTTCCCGAGCATGGTTTCCGGCCCCGCGGGCGTGAACCTCTCGGAGATCAAGGCGGTGAGCGGCGCTTTCCCGCTGCGCGGGCGCCTGCGGGTGGCCAGCGCGCCCGCGGGAGCGGACCGCGAGGTCGGGGGCTCCCCCGCGCCCGGCACCGTCTGGGTGGCCGGGCCGCTCGTCTCGCGCATCGGGGCGGTCGCCGGCGAGACGGTCCGGGTCGGCAACGCCTCCCTGCGCGTGGCCGAGGTCATCACCCGCGAGCCCGACAGCGTCCTCGACTACTTCGGCATCGCGCCGCGCGTGCTCATGAGCGAGGCCGACCTCGCGGCCACGGGCCTCGTGCAGGTCGGGAGCCGGGTCACCTGGCGGCTGCTCGTCGCCGGGGACGCGAAGGCCGTCGCCCGCTACGAGCAGGCCATGCGGCCCTCGCTGGCCCGCGGCGAGCGCATCGAGGGCGTGCGCGACGCGAGGAGCGAGGTGCGCGTGTCGCTCGAGCGCGCGCAGCGCTTCCTCGGGCTCGCCTCGCTCCTGTCCGTCGTGCTCGCCTCCGTGGCGGTTGCGCTGGCGGCGCGGCGCTTCTCGATCCGGCAGACCGACGGCGCGGCGATGATGCGCTGCCTGGGCGCCGCGCAGGCCGACATCTTCGCCATCAACGCCTGGCAGTTCCTGCTCCTCGCGGCCGCGGGCTGCGCGGCGGGGACGCTGGCGGGATTCGGCGCGCAGGCGGTGCTCGCGCACTGGCTCACGGCCTTCTTCACGGTGGCGCTGCCGGCCCCGGGAGCGCGGCCCGCGATCCAGGGCGCCTTCATCGGCATGGTGCTGGTCCTGGGCTTCACCCTCCCGCCCCTGCTTCGCCTGCGCAACGTCCCGACGCTTCGCGTCCTGCGCGCCGACCTTGCCGTGGCCGAGCCCTCGAGCATCGTGGCCTACGCCCTGGGGCTGGGCACCCTGTCGGGGCTCATCGTCTGGCAGGCGGGCGACGTGAAGCTCGGCGCGATGACCCTGGCCGGCTTCGGCCTCGCCCTGGGCGCGGCCGCGATCGCCGGCTACGGGCTCATCCGCGGCCTCGCCCGAGCGCGCGCGGGCGCCTCGGGACCGTGGCGCTACGGCCTCGCCAACCTGCGCCGGCGAACCGGCTCGAGCCTCGTGCAGGTGATGGCGCTGGGCGTGGGGATCATGGCGATGCTGCTGCTCACGCTGGTGCGCAGCGACCTCATCGTGAAATGGCAGAAGTCGATGCCCGCGGACATGCCCAACCGCTTCGCGATCAACATCCAGAACGACCAGCTGCCGGGGGTGAAGGCGTATTTCGCCGACCTGGGCCTCGCGACGCCCGACCTCTACCCGATGGTGCGCGGGCGCCTCGTGGCGATCGGCGAGCGCGCCGTGTCGCCGGCGGACTACGAGGACCAGCGCGCCCGGCGCCTGGTGGAGCGCGAGTTCAACCTCTCCTGGGCGCGGGACCTGCGGCCGGACAACAAGATCGTCGCGGGCGCCTGGTGGAATCCCCGCGCGGACGACGCGCAGTTCTCGGTGGAGGAGGGCATCGCGAAGACGCTCTCCATACGCCTGGGCGACACGCTCACCTGGGACGTGGGCGGGGCGCGCTTCTCGGCCCGGGTGACGAGCCTGCGGAAGGTGGAGTGGGACAGCTTCAAGGCCAACTTCTTCGTGATCGCGAGCCCGGGCGTGCTCGAGCGCCACCCGACGAGCTGGATCACGAGCTTCCACCTTCCCGCCGGGCGCGAGGAGGTGGTGAACCGCCTCGTCGAGCGCTTCCCGAACGTGAGCGTGATCGACCTCACCGCGATCATGGGGCAGGTCAAGCGCATCTCGGACCAGGTCTCGCGGGCCGTGGAATTCGTCTTCCTGTTCGCCATCGCCGCCGGGGTCGTGGTGCTCTTCGCCGCGATCACCTCGACCCAGGACGAGCGCGTGTTCGAGGGCGCCGTGATGCGCACCCTGGGCGCGAGCCGCCGGCAGATGATGCTCACGCAGCTCTCGGAATTCCTCGCGATCGGGCTCCTTTCCGGCACCGTGGCCGCGGCCGGCGCGGTGGGCCTCGCCATCGTGCTCTCGGAGGGCGTGCTGGGCGTGCCCTACGAGTTCGACTGGGTCGTCCCGGTGGCGGGCCTCTTCGCGGGCGGCGCCGGGGTGGCGATCGCCGGGCTCCTGGGGACGCGCCGCGCCGTCAATTCGCCGCCCCTGGCCGCCATCCGTGCCGTAACGTGAACCTGAATGGGGACAGGTTGCGCGTCAAGCGAAGCGGCGATGTTCCAGGTACCGCGAATCCTTTCGAGATGCAACCTGTCCCCATGAAGGAAGTCTCCACGGGGATCCGCTCCCCCTACCTGCTCCTCAGCGTCACCTCGCTCTTCTGGTCGCTCAACTGGGTGATCGGCAAGGCCGTGGTGGGCACCATTTCCCCGCTTTCCCTAACCTTCATCCGCTGGGCGATCGCCGTGGCGGCGATGATGCCCTTCGCCTGGCCGCTCATCCGCCGGCACTGGCCCGTGATCCGCCGCCACTGGAAGGCGATCGCCTGGATCGGCTTCTGGGGCACGGGCCTGCACAACGCCTTCGCCTACGTGGGCCTGCACTACACCACCGCCACCAACGGCGTCATCCTGAACAGCTCGATCCCGGTGATGATCATCCTCACCGGCTGGCTCATCTACCGCGACACCATCACGCGCGTGCAGGCGCTGGGCGTGGCGGTTTCGATGGCCGGCGTGCTCGCCGTGCTCACGGGCGGCGACCCGGCGGTGCTCGCGACGCTCACCCTCAACAAGGGCGACCTCATCGTGATCGCCGGCATGGTGTTCTGGGCGGTCTACACCGTCCTGCTGCGCACGAAGCCGGCGCAGCTGCCGGGCCTCGCGCTCCTGGCGTGCTGCGGCATCGTCGGGCTCGTGCTCCTCGCGCCGCTGGCCGCGGCGGAGCTCCTCTTCATGGGCGGCAAGGTCGAGTTCACGCCCTCCTCCGTGGCCGCCATGGTCTACGTCGGCACCTTTCCGTCCTTCGTGGGCTATGTCTTCTGGAACCGCGCGGTGGCGGAGGTCGGCTCTAACGTGGCCGGGATCTTCATCCACCTCATGCCGGCGTTCGGGAGCCTGCTCGCGTGGCTCTTCCTCGGCGAGCAGATCCGTGCCTTCCACTTCGCCGGCATCGCCCTCATCCTCGCGGGCGTCTGGCTCACCGCCCGCGGCCGGCGCTCGCCCGCCCTGCCGGACACGGAATAGCCCGGCCTCAGCCGCTCTCCTGCACCTCGAAGGCGAGCCCCACGGAATCCCATTCGCCGCGCTCGGCCTCCAGCGCGATGGCCACGAGCGTGTTCGCCGCGAGCCAGCCGCCGTCGACCTCGAGCCGATAGCCCTTGCCCCGGTAGGCGAGCCGGAGCGCGGGCAGCTTGAGCGTGCGCCGGCTGCGGTAGAGGATCACCGCGAGCCGCAGGCACACGGCGAGGGTGGCGAGGGACGGGTCGTCCTCGAACACCCCGCGCATCTTGAGGAGCCTGCCGCGCTGGGCGAGCACCAGGTTGGAGAGCCAGCCCTGCTCCTGGCGGGAGAAGCCGGGCATGTCGGCGTTGGCGAGGATGTAGGCGGTGTGCTTGTGGTAGGCGCCCTGCGAGATCGAGATGCCGATCTCGTGCAGGCGCGCGGCCCACTCGAGGAACGCCTCGGCGCCGCTCACTTTCTCGTCGCGCACGGGCTCGAGCTGGCGGTGCAGCTCGCGCGCGAGCCGGGCCACGCGCTGCGACTGCACCTGGTCGACGTGGTAGCGGCGCACGAACTGGTCCACGGTGACCTCGCGGATGTCGCGGTGGTGCACGCGCCCCAGCAGGTCCCAGAGCACCCCCTGGCGCAGCGCCCCCTCGGCGAGGGTCATCTTCTTCAGCGACAGCTCGGTGAACACGGCCGACATGATGGCGAGCCCGCCCGCGAAGACCGGCAGGCGCTCCTCGCGAAGGCCCGGGAGCGAGAGCTTCCTCACGTCGCCCGCGGCGAGCGCCTGCTCGCGCAGCCACTCGAGGCCCTCGGCGGTGATGCCGCGCTCGGCCATGCCCGAGGCGACCATGGCCTCCGAGAGGGAGCGCGCGCTGCCGGAGGAGCCCACGGCCTCGCGCCATCCCGTCTTCTCGAAGCGCGCGACGATCGTCTGCACCTGCTCGCGCGCGGCCAGCTCGGCGGCCTTCATCGACTTCTTGTCGATGCGCCCGTCGGGAAAGAAGCGCCCGGTGTAGCTCACGCAGCCCATGTACAGGCTCTCCATCACCTTGGGCTTCAGCTTCACCCCGATGATGAACTCGGTGGAGCCGCCCCCGATGTCCACGACCAGGCGGTTGCGGTCGGTGAGGGGGAGGGAATGCACGACGCCGGAATAGATGAGCCTCGCCTCCTCGCGGCCGGAAATGACCTCGATCGGGAAGCCCAGCGCCTTCTCGGCCGCCTTCAGGAAGTCGCGGGAGTTCTTCGCCACCCGCAGCGCGTTGGTGCCGACCACGCGCACGGACTCCGCGGGCATGCCGGCGATCCGCTCGGAGAACCGCTTCAGCACGGCGAGCGCGCGCTCCTGGGTCTGCGCGTCCAGGCGCCTGTCGGGCCCGAGGCCGGCGCCCAGGCGGACGGCTTCCTTTATCGCGTCGAGGGGGTAGATCTGGTCGTCGACCACGCGTCCCACGGCGAGGTGGAAGCTGTTGGAGCCGAGGTCGACCGCGGCGAGGGTGGTATATTCCATGGAGCGCAAGGCGCGGACCTGCCCGCGCTCTTTTGCGCCGCAGTATGGCACAGTTTTCCCGCCCTCCGCGCCGCGATCCGCACTGTCACGAAGCGTTCACGAAACGGTTCCAGAATCGTGGGTAACAAGCCGAAATCCGAGCCCCGCAAGTTGTCGCCGCTGAATCCGGAGCACTTCCTCAATCGCGAGCTGCAGGCGCTGGAGTTCAACCGGCGCGTGCTCGCGCAGGCCGAGGACAAGGCCACCCCCGCCCTCGAGCGACTGAAGTTCCTGTGCATCGTCTCGTCCAACATGGACGAGTTCTTCGAGATCCGCGTGGCGGGCGTGAAGGAGCAGCTCAAGGTGGGCGCCGCGGCGGCCGATCCCGACGGGCTCACCCCTCGCGAGATCTTCACGCGCGTGGTGGTCGCCGCCAGGCAGGTCGTGGATCGCCAGTACGCGCTCCTCAACGAGGCCATCCTTCCGGCGCTCGCCGCCGCCGGCATCCGGTTCCTGCGCCGCGGGGAATGGACGCCGGCGCAGCAGGAGTGGGTGCGCGACTTCTTCTTCCGCGAGATGATGCCGGTGCTCACGCCCATCGGGCTGGATCCCGCGCACCCGTTCCCGCGCGTGTTCAACAAGAGCCTCAATTTCGCCGTCGAGCTCGAGGGCCGCGACGCGTTCGGGCGCGACTCGCGCGCGGCGATCGTGCAGGCGCCGCGGGTCCTGCCGCGCGTGATCCGCCTGCCGCGCGGCGTGGCCGGCGGCGAGCACGACTTCATCTTCCTCACGTCCATCCTGCACGCGCACGTGGGCGAGCTCTTCTCGGGCATGAACGTGCTGGGCTGCCACCAGTTCCGGGTGACGCGCAACTCCGACCTCTTCGTCGAGGAGGAGGAGGTGAAGGACCTCAAGAAGGCGCTGCAGGGCGAGCTGCCGCAGCGACACCTGGGCGACGCCGTGCGCCTGGAGGTGGACGACACGATGACGGCCGCGATGTCCTCGTTCCTCCTCGAGCAGCTGGGCCTGGAGGCCGTGGACCTGTACCGCGTGAACGGGCCCGTGAACCTCGTGCGCCTCATGAGCGTGCCCGACCAGGTCGACCGCCCGGACCTCAAGTACAAGCCCTTCCAGGCCGGGCTCCCGAAGGCGCTCGCGAAGTCGAAGGACCTCTTCGAGACCCTGAGGAAGGGCGACGTGCTCCTGCACCGGCCGTTCCAGTCCTTCGCGCCGGTCATCGACTTCATCCGCGAGGCCGCGCGCGATCCGCAGGTGGTCGCGGTCAAGCAGACCGTCTACCGCACCGGCACCGACTCTGTAATCATGCAGACCCTCATCGACGCCGCCCGGGCCGGCAAGGAGGTCACCGTCGTCGTCGAGCTCATGGCGCGTTTCGACGAGGAGGCCAACATCAACTGGGCTGCCAGGCTCGAGGAGGTGGGGGCGCACGTGGTCTACGGCGTGGTGGGACACAAGACGCACGCCAAGATGGCGCTGGTGGTGCGCCGCGAGGAGGGCCGCCTGACGCGCTACGTGCACCTGGGGACGGGAAACTACCACCCGCGCACCGCGCGCCTGTACACGGACTTCGACCTCCTCACCTGCCGCCCGGACATCTGCGCCGACGTGAACGAGGTCTTCCAGCAGCTCACGGGGCTGGGCAAGGCCACGAAGCTCCGGCACGTGTGGCAGGCCCCGTTCACGCTGCACCCGCGCGTGCTCGAGGCGATCGAGAACGAGACACGCAACGCCCGCGCCGGCAAGCCCGCCGCGATCGCGGCCAAGATGAACGCGCTGCTGGAGCCGGCCGTGATCGAGGCGCTATACCGGGCCTCGCAGGCGGGAGTGAAGGTGGACCTCGTGGTGCGCGGGGTGTGCGCGCTGCGGCCGGGCGTGCCCCGGCTCTCGGAGAACATCCGCGTGCGCTCGATCGTCGGGCGCTTCCTGGAGCACACGCGCGTCTTCCGCTTCGCCAACGGCGGCGAGGAGAAGGTGTGGCTCTCGAGCGCGGACTGGATGGACCGCAACTTCTTCCGCCGCATCGAGCTCGCCTTCCCGGTTCAGGATGCGAAGCTCGCGAGGCGAATCGTGCGCGAGGGGCTCAAGCCCTACCTGGACGACAACTCCCAGTCCTGGGAGATGCGCGGCGACGGCACCTACGTGCGGCGAAAGCGCGGGCGCGGCAAGAAGCGCTGCGCGCAGGTGGAGCTGCTGGCCACCCTGGCCGGCTGAACTACCAGAACTTCCACCAGGAGGTGGTGTTCCGGCCCTCCTGCACCATGGGGGCGGCGGGGTAGTTCTTCGCCAGCACCCGCTTCGCGTCGTCGCGCAGCTCCGGGAGCTCCATGCGGTCGTAGCTCTCGATCATGATCTCGAGCGCCTCGCGGCGCAGCGGCGAGGTGGGGAAGCGCACGACGATGTCCTGGGCGCGGTTGGCCGCGGAGAGCCAGGCGCGGCGCTTCAGGTAGTAGCGCGCCACGTGCAGCTGGTGGCGCGCCAGCGCGTCCACCAGGAGGTCCATGCGCGCGAGCGAGTCCTCGGCGTAGCGGCTGTCGGGGTAGCGGCCCACCAGCTCCTTGAACATCTCGAAGGACTCGCGGGCGGCCTTCGGGTCGCGGTCGGCGAGGTCCTGCCTGCCCAGCCCGCTCGCGATCGGCCCCAGGTCCTCCTTGAAGTTCGCGAGCGCCTTCAGGTACAGGGCGTAGTCGAGGTTCTGGTGGTTGGGGTAGGCCTTCGCGAACCGGTCGAGCGCGGCGATCGCCTGCGCCGCGTCGCCTTCCTTGTAGTAGGCGTAGGCGGTGTCGAGTTGCGCCTGCTGGGCGTAGCGCCCGAACGGGTACTTCGCCTCGAGCTCGCCGTAGAGCTTCACGGCGGCGAGCCAGTTGCCGTTGTCGAGCTCCTCCTTGGCCGCCTTGTACCAGTCCGCCGCCTGCCAGTCGCGCCGGGCGTCGACGTTGGGGTTCAGCCAGGCGCAGCCCGCGAGGGCGATGCCGAGCGCGCAAAGGAGCGCTGCCGTTACACTTCGCTTCATGGTCGGTTCCGTGGCGAAACCCGCAAATTATACCTCCGCCGAGGGGGGCTCCCCGAAGTTCGCGTTCGCGGTGGAGCCCGCGCTCGCGGGACTGCGCCTGGACCAGGCCCTCGCGAGGCTCCTGCCGGCGCAGTCCCGGAGCCGGCTCGCGCGCCTCGTGGAGGAGGGCGCGGTGCTGGTCGACGGCGAGCGGGCCCGCCCGCGCGACCGGCTGCGCGGCGGGGAGCGCCTCGAGGTGACGCTCGCGCCGCGCCCCGAGGAGGAGGCCTTCCGCCCCGAGGCGATCGAACTCGACGTCGTCCACGAGGACGAGGACGTCCTGGTGGTGGCCAAGCCGGCGGGCCTGGTGGTCCATCCCGGCAGCGGCAACTGGGCAGGCACGATGCTCAACGCGCTGCTGCACCGCGTGCCGGCCCTCAAGCACCTTCCTCGCGCGGGCATCGTCCACCGCCTGGACAAGGAGACGAGCGGGCTCCTGGTGGTCGCCAAGAACGAGGCGGCCATGCAGGACCTCGTGCGCCAGCTGCAGGCGCGCACCGTGAAGCGCACCTACCTGGCCATCGCGCGCGGCGCCGTGCCCGACGAGGGCACGGTCGACGCCCCCATCGGCCGCCATCCCGCCCAGCGCACGCGCATGGCGGTGGTTCGAGGCGGCAAGCCCGCGCTCACCCATTACCGGGTGCGCGAGCGCTTCCCGGCGCACGCGCTCCTCGAGTGCGACCTGGAGACGGGGCGCACGCACCAGATCCGGGTGCACCTCGCCTCCATAGGCCACCCGCTCGAGGGCGACCCCGTGTACGGCGGGCGCGGCGCGCGCCGGCTGCCGCGGCAGGCCCTGCACGCCTGGAAGCTCGCCTTCGTGCATCCGCGCACCGGCAAGCTGCTGCGCTTCACCGCGCCGCCCCCCGCCGATTTCGAGGCGCTGGCGGACGAGCTGAGGGCGGCACGGTGAGGCTCCCGGCGGACTGGATCGTTCCCGACTGGCCCGCGCCCGGCCGGGTGCGCGCCTTCGTCACCACGCGCTCGGGCGGGGTGAGCGAGGGCGAGCATCGCTCGCTCAACCTGGGGACGAAGTGCGGCGACGAGCCCGCGCGCGTGGCCGCCAACCGCGAGGTGGTGCGGCGCCACCTGCCGGACTCGCCGCGCTGGCTCGCGCAGGTCCACGGCAGTGCCGTGGCCGACCTCGATCGCGCGGACGCGCCCGGGCACGCCGCGGCCGATGCCGCGGTGACGTCCGTGGCCGGCCGCGTGGCCGTCGTCCTCACGGCCGACTGCCTGCCGGTGTTCCTGTGCCGCGAGGACGGCTCGCGCGTGGCGGTGGCGCACGCGGGCTGGCGCGGGCTCGCGGCCGGCGTCCTCGAGAATGCGGCGGCCGCGGTGGGCGCGCCGGCCGCGCGAGTGCTCGCCTGGCTGGGGCCGGCCATCGGCCCGGCCGCCTTCGAGGTGGGCCCCGAGGTCCGGGAGGCGTTCGTCGCGGCGCAGCCGCAGGCGCAGGCCGCGTTCGTGCCGCGGGGCGAGGGCAAGTACCTCGCCGACCTCTACGCCCTCGCGCGCCTGCGCCTCGCGCAGGCCGGCGTCCGCGACGTGCACGGCGGCGGCTACTGCACCTATACGGAAGCGGACCGGTTCTTCTCCTACCGGCGCGCGAAGGACGGCGGGCGGCTGGGCGCCTTCATCTGGATCGACGCCGGCAGCTGACCGCAGCCCGCGCGCGGCCCGGCCCTTGACACGGCTGCTAGACTGTTTGCAACTCAGTCGCAGGAAACCCGCCCATGCACGTGCTCGCCTGGATCCTCGCCGCCTGCATCGCGGGCGGCCTGATCTCGGTGCTCCTCGCCTCGCTGGTCGCCTTCCGCGTGCAGGCGCGCCTGGTGCCGGTGCTGGTGAGCTATGCGGTGGGCGCCCTGCTCGGGGCCGTCTTCCTCGACATCGTGCCGCACCTCTTCGAGGAGACGAAGGACCCCGGCGCGACCGCCTCGCTGATCCTCGCGGGCCTGCTCGGCTTCTTCGTGCTCGAGAAGCTGCTGCTGTGGCGCCACCACCACGGCGGCGCGCAGGAGGGCGAGCCCGTCCCCGGGCAGGCCCACGGCCACGCGCACGACGCCGGGCGCTCGGGGTGGATGATCGTCGTGGGCGACTCGTTCCACAACTTCACCGACGGGGTGATCATCGCCGGCGCGTTCCTCGCCGACGTGAGGCTGGGCGTGGTGACCGCCGCGGCGATCGTCGCGCACGAGGTCCCGCAGGAGGTGGGCGACTTCCTCGTGCTGCTGCACTCGGGCTTCTCGAAGTCCCGCGCGCTCGCCCTCAACGCGCTCTCGAGCCTCGCGGCGGTGGCCGGGGCGCTGCTGGGCTACTTCACGCTCTCCGCGGCGCAGGAATGGGTGCCGCGCATCCTCGCCATCGCGGCGGCCGGCATGCTCTACGTGGCCGTGGCGGACCTGATCCCCGGCCTGCAGCGGCGCACGCGCCTGGCGGAGTCGGCCGCGCAGGTCCTGTTCATCGCCCTGGGCATCCTCACCCTCTGGATCGTGCACGCGGCCATTGACGTCGGGCATTAGGGAATTCCCGGCTCGCGTTCCTTGACACCCCCCCGGTGCCCCCCCACAATACACGCGAAAATCCCTGAATTTCCAAAGGTTTGCGTCGGATCCCGGCGCCACTCCCCGCCATGCCCAAATCGCACCCGCACGACCCCGAGCGCATCGCCGGAATCCTCCGCAAGTCGCACGAGAAGATCGCCTCCTCGCTGCACGAGGACAGCCCCACCCACCACGTGATGTCGGGTTTCTCGGAGGCCTACCGGGCGTGGCTCGAGTCGGTCACCGCCAAGCCGCAGACGCTGCTCGACCTGCAGGGCAAGTACATGCAGGAGCAGATGAACCTCTGGATGCAGGCCTTCCAGCCGCCGGCCCCCGAGGGCGGGGCGAAGCCGGCGGCCGACAAGCGCTTCAGCGCGGCGGAGTGGAACGAGCTGCCGCTCTTCCGCTACTACCGCGACTCCTACCTCCTCACCTCGCGGATGATGATGGAGGCGGTCGACGAGGCCGACATGGACGCCGCCACCAAGCGCCGCATGCGCTTCTTCATGCGCCAGTACCTGGACGCGGCCGCCCCCTCGAACTACCTCGCCACCAACCCGGAAGCGATCAAGGCGGCGCTCGAGAGCGGCGGCAAGACGATCGAGGAGGGCATGAAGAACCTCCTCGCGGACATGGAGAAGGGCCGCATCTCGATGACCGACGAGGGCGCCTTCGAGGTCGGCCGCAACATCGCCGTGAGCCCGGGCGCCGTCGTCTTCGAGAACGATCTCATCCAGCTCGTGCAGTACAGCCCGCTCACCGCCAAGGTGCACGAGCGCCCGCTGGTGATGGTGCCGCCCTGCATCAACAAGTTCTACATCATGGACCTGCAGCCGGAGAATTCGCTCGTGCGCTACGCGGTCGAGCAGGGCCACACGGTGTTCATGGTGTCCTGGCGCAACGTGAAGCCGCCGCTCGACAAGCTCACCTGGGACGACTACGTCGAGATGGGCGTGATCGAGGCGCTGGAGGAGGCGAGGGCCATCACCGGCGCCGACAAGGTGAACGCGCTGGGCTTCTGCATCGGCGGCACGCTCCTCGCCTGCGCCCTGGCCGTGCTCGCGAAGAGGAAGAAGAAGCCGGTGGCGAGCCTCACGCTCATGACGGCGCTCCTGGAGTTCTCCGACGTGGGCGAGATCCGCGTTTACATCGACAAGAACTTCGTCGAGAAGCGCGAGAAGAAGCTCGCCAAGGGCGGCATCGTGCCGGGGGCGGAGCTCGCGAGCGCGTTCTCCAGCCTGCGCGCCAACGACCTGGTCTGGACCTACGTGGTGTCCAACTACCTCAAGGGCCAGCAGCCCCCGGCCTTCGACCTGCTCTACTGGAACGGGGACTCGACCAACCTTCCCGGGCCGATGTACGCCTACTACCTTCGCAACACCTACCAGGACAACAAGCTCGTGGTGCCCGACGCCCTCACGATGTGCGGCGAGCCGGTGGACATGAAGCGCGTGGACGTGCCCGCCTTCGTCTTCGCCGCGCGCGAGGACCACATCGTGCCCTGGAAGGGGGCGTACGAGAGCGCGCGCTACCTCGGCGGGCCGGTGAAGTTCGTGCTGGGCGCGAGCGGGCACATCGCCGGCTCCATCAATTCCGCCTCGAAGAACAAGCGCAACTACTGGACCAACGACCGCCTCGGCCCCGACGCCGACAAGTGGTTCGTGCAGGCCCGGGAGGCCCCGGGCAGCTGGTGGGTGCCCTGGTCGGCCTGGCTCGCGCCCTTCGCCGGCAAGATGGTCGCCGCGCGCGCGAAGCTCGGCAGCGCGAAGAGGAAGCCCCTGGAGCCCGCGCCGGGGCGCTACGTGAAGGAACGCGCCGAGATCGAGAAGTAGAAGAGCGCGTCCGGCCGCAGCGGCCGCGACGCGAAGCCACCCGGAAAAACGCCAGGAGGAAAGACGACATGACGCAGAGAATCGCCCTCGTGACCGGAGGCATGGGCGGCCTCGGAGAAGCCATCTGCATGAAGCTCGCCCGCATGGGAATCCGGGTCGTCGTGACCTATTCCCCCGGCAACACGAAGTACCAGGAGTGGCTGAAGGACATGGAGAGCCGCGAATACCACTTCCACGCCTACCCCTGCGACGTCGCCGACTTCGACTCCTGCCACGACGCGGTGGCGAAGATCTCGGCCGAGATCGGCCCGATCGACATCCTCATCAACAACGCGGGCATCACCCGCGACATGACCTTCAAGAAGATGGGCAAGGTCGACTGGGACGCGGTCATGAAGACGAACCTCGACAGCGTCTTCAACATGACCAAGCCCGTGGTGGACGCGATGGTCGAGCGCGGCTGGGGGCGGGTCATCAACGTCTCGAGCGTGAACGGCCAGAAGGGCGCCTTCGGGCAGACCAACTACTCGGCCGCCAAGGCGGGCATGCACGGCTTCTCCAAGGCGCTCGCCCTGGAGGTCGCCCGGAAGGGCGTCACCGTGAACACGATCTCGCCGGGCTACATCGGCACCAAGATGGTGATGGCGATCCCGAAGGACGTCCTCGACTCGAAGATCATCCCGCAGATCCCGCTGGGCCGCCTGGGCAAGCCCGAGGAGGTCGCCGGGCTGTGCGCGTACCTCGCCTCCGAGGAGGCGGCCTTCATCACCGGCGCCAACATCTCGATCAACGGCGGTCAGCACATGTACTGAGCGAGCGCGCGCCGGACACGGAAAAGGGCGCCCGAGGGCGCCCTTTTCTTCTTCGCCGGCCGGGGGCCGCGCCTACTTCTTCGGCTGGAAGTCCGGGTGACCCGTCTGCCAGAGGAGGAACGCGTACATGTCCGTGGTGTCGCGCTGGCGCTGCGACTTCGTGGCGCCGACGCCGTGGCCGGCGTCGTAGTCCAGGTCGAGGAGGACGGGCTTGCCGGAGGTGGTCGCGGCGAGCACGCGCGCGGCGAACTTCGACGAGTGCCAGACGTCGACGCGCGGGTCGTTCACGCCGTGGATCAGCAGCACCGCGGGGTAGGCGGCCTTGTCCTTCACCTGGTGGTAGCTGCTCATGGCGAGCAGGGCCCGGAACTCGTCCTCCTTCTTCACCGTGCCGAACTCGGGGATGTTGGGGATGCCGTTGGCGGTCGTCTCCGCCCGGACCGCGTCCATGACGCCGACCGCGGGGATGACGGCGGCGAACAGGTCGGGGCGCTCGGTCATCGCGCGGCCCACGAGGATGCCGCCGGCGCTGCCGCCCAGGATCCCGAGCCTGGCGGGCTTCGTGTACTTCTGCGCGACGAGGTACTCGGCGCAGGCGATGAAGTCCTTCCAGGTGTTGGGCTTGGTGGCCTTGTAGCCGCCCTTGTACCAGTCCTGGCCGTAGACGCCGCTGCCGCGGACGTTGGCCACGGCGAACACGCCGCCCTTCTCCAGCCACGCGAGCCGGCGGGCGATGTAGCCCGGCTCCTCGGTGATGCCGTAGGAGCCATAGCCGTAGAGGAGCGCCGGGTTGCTGCCGTCGAGTTTCACGCCCTTCTTGTGGATGATGGACAGCGGCACCATCGCGCCGTCGTGGCTCTTCACCTTCACCTCGACGGTGACGTAGCCCGCGGGAGCGTCGAAGGGCCCCAGGGGCTGCAGGCCCGTGTTGGCCGCCTTGCCGGCGGCGTCCACGGCGTAGATCTCGCGCGCGCGCGTCCACGCCGCCAGGCTCACCACGGCGCCCTCGATGTCCGGGGAGGCGCTCATGATGCTCGTCGCGCCTTCGAGGGGCATCTTCACCTCGGTGGCCGTGGAGGATCCCCACGCCAGGCGCTTCAGGCGCTTCACCGCGCCGTCGCGGGACTCGAGGTAGAGCCCGTCCTTCGCCGCGGCGATCTCGAAGAGCACCTGCTCCGAGGGGGCGATCACCGTCGCGGCCGTCTTCACGTCGGGCGCGGCGAGCGAGGTGCGGACCACGGAGTAGCGCGGGCTCGCGCGGTGCGTGAGCAGGTAGATGTCGTCGCCCCTGACCGCGAAGCTCGTCACCTTGTCGCCGTAGTCGCAGACGCTCTTCCAGGGCGTGCCGGGCTTGCCCACCGTCTCGAGCGGGGCCGCGTAAAGGGCGATCTCGCGCTGCACGCCGGCGAACACGCCCGCGACCGCGAACCTCGAGCCGGGGATGGCGAAGACGTAGGCGAAGTCGGTGGGGCGCACGGCGACCTGCGGGAACATCCCCGGCCCGGCCACCGCCACGTCCTTCGAGGCGTCGGTGCCCACCGTGTGCAGCCACGAGCGGCCGTTCTGGTAGCGGTCGGTCGCCGGCATGCCGGGCTTGAGTTCCTGCTGGCGCAGGAAGAAGAAGGACTTCGAGTCCGGCCGCCAGCTGATGCTCGGGTACTGGGCGCGGTCGATGGGACCGCTTGCCCGCTTGCCGGTGGCCGTCTCGATCACGTGGATCGAGGCGTCCTCGCTTCCGGCGGCGGAGACGCCGAAGGCCACGTACCTGCTGTCGGGGGAGGGCGCGAAGTAGTTGATCGCGTGCGGCTTGCCGGTCTCCTTCTGCCACGTGTCGGGATCGGCAAGCAGCCGTTCCTTGCCGTCCGGGGCGCGATGGTAGAGCTTGAGCGTGTTGTCGGCGGCGCCCCGGCGGGTGAAGAAGAGATGGCCGCCGGACCCGCGCGCCACCGTTCCCACGACGGCCGACGTGGCGTTGTCGAGCTCCGCGACGCGGGCCTTCAGCGCGGCATAGCCCGGCAGCGAGTCGAGCGTCCTGCGGGCGTGGTCCGCATGGGCCTTCATCCAGGAGGCGACCTGCGGGTCCTTCAGGTTCTCGAGCCCGCGGTACGGGTCGTCGACGACCGTGCCGTGGTGGGTCTCGGGGACGTTCTTCGGCGGGAAGGCGGGAAGGGCATCGGCCAGCACGGCCGAGGAAGCGAGGGCCGCAAGCGCGGCGGCGAGGCGAAAGCGCAGGGTCACGCGGATCTCCTGGAGCACTGGAAGCCCCTCGTGGGGGCGAGGCCGCGAAGTCTATCAGGCTCCCGCGGGCTTCCGGCCGGTCCTGCAAGAAAGCGAAACAAAAAGGGCGCTCCCCGCGGGAAGCGCCCCTTGCGGCGGGTCGCGCCCGCCTCAGGCGTACATGTGCAGCCCGCCGTTGACCGAGAGGTTGGCGCCGGTCACGTAGGCGGCCTGCTCGGAGCAGAGGTAGGCGATCGTCTCGGCGATCTCCTCGGGCCTGCCCAGGCGACCGGCCGGGATCTGCGCCACGATCTGCTGCTTCACGTCCTCGCGGATGGCCGCCACCATCTCGGTCTCCACGTAGCCGGGCGAGACGGCGTTCACCGTGACGCCCTTGCGGATCACCTCCTGGGCGAGCGCCTTGGTGAAGCCCAGGATCCCCGCCTTGGCGGCCGAGTAGTTGGCCTGGCCGAACTGGCCGCGGACGCCGTTCACGCTGGAGATGTTGACCACCCGGCCCCAGCCGCGCTCGCACATCGAGTCGATCACGTGCTTGGTCACGTTGAACACGCTCGTGAGGTTGGTGTCGATGACCAGCTGCCACTGCTCGGGCGTCATCTTGCGGAAGGTCGCATCGCGCGTGATGCCGGCGCAGTTCACGAGGATGTCGACGGGCCCGTGGTCCTTCGCGATCGACGCGGCCATCTCCCCCATGGAGTCGTACCGGGAGACGTCGCCGAAGGCGACGGCGGTGGAGTCCGCGCCGAACCCGTCGGCGGCCATCCTGTCGAGGTACTTGGTCTCGGTGCCGGGGATGATCCAGTTGGCCACGACGAAATGCCCCTGCTGCGCCAGCCGCTTGCAGATGGCCGCGCCGATGCCGCCGACCCCACCGGTCACGAGAGCGATCTTCTTTTCCATGGTGCGTTCTTTCCTGTCGGGAGCCCCTTCATCGGGGCCTTCTAAAAAAAAACCCCAGGTTTGAGCCTGGGGTTCGAACCTTTATCCAAATTGGAGAATTTGCGATAAAGGAGGAGGAGACGGTTGCGGTGCAAACGGGCCCGCGTTACCGGCGGCGGCCCTTCGGCGCGGCGGTAGTGGCTGCCTTCACGCTCGCGTCCGTGAAGCTCGCGGCGTGGCGGGCGGCCTTGGTGAAGGAGTCGAAGGCGGCGGTGGCGGCTGCGAGCGAGGACTTCATCGCCGCGACGGCCACGTCGCTGCCCGCGGGCGCCGACTTGGCGGCCTGCTCGACGTTGTCGGTGACGGTGCGCTGCAGGTCCGCCAGGCGCTCCTCGGCGAGCCTCGAGAGCTCGGCCTGGGCGTCGGAGGCGACCTCGTAGAGGCTGCGCGAGTACTCGAGCCACTGGCTCATCGCGGTCTCCGCGGCCTTGGTGCGCAGCGCGAGCAGCTGCTGCACGTCCTGCGTGCCGGTGGCGGCGCGCGCGGAGCGCGTGGCGTCGCCGAGGGCGGACTTGGCGAAGCTCAGCTGCAGCGCGAGGAGGCGCTCCGCGCTGTCCAGGGAGAGCTTCGACAGGCGCGCGGCCGAAAGCACGGCGGCGCTGTTCAGTTCGGTCATCTGCTCGGCGAGGTTCACCATGGTTTCAAGGCTTCCACAAAGGTCGGCACAGCGGAATTGTGCGCCGCAACAATCCAGATTCTAGGAAGGAGACCCCGCCCTGTCAAGGCAAAAATATTGCACTGCACCACGGGCGCCCGCCCGCGCTGCCGCAAGGGGCCAAAATGTAATAAAATGAAGCACTTGGTGCGCGTCCGCGGAATACCGCTCCGGCGCCGCAGCATCGCCGATTGATGTAGCGCAACATCGCCGAGGATCCCGATGGCTTCGACCCGAATCATCAAGAAGTACCCCAACCGCCGGCTGTACGACACGGAGACGTCCACCTATATCACGCTCGCCGAGGTGAAGGACCTGGTGCTCCAGTACAAGGACTTCCAGGTGCAGGACGCCAAGTCCGGCGAGGACCTCACCCGGGCGATCCTGCTGCAGATCATCCTCGAGGAGGAGTCGGGCGGCGTCCCGATGTTCTCCTCGGACATGCTCGCGAACATCATCCGCTACTACGGGCACTCGATGCAGGGGCTCATGGGCTCCTATCTCGAGCGCTCCATCCACGCCTTCCACGAGGCGCAGAAGCGCTTCCAGGAGCAGGCCCAGGTGCTGCTCCCGAAGGTGCCGGCCGACGCCTTCGCCAACATGATGACCGGCGCCCCGCCGATCCCGCAGGTGATGGGCGGCTACCTCGAGAAGGGGGCGAAGGCCGTGATCGACATGCAGGAGGAGCTGCGCAGCCAGGCGCTCAAGCTCTTCTCCGGCTTCCCCTACGGCGCCGCAGGCGAGGCGCCCGCGGCGGCCGAGGAGGCCCCTCCCAAGCCCCGGCGCGCGCCGAAGCCGGCCGCGCGCAAGCCGCGCGCCAAGCGCAAGTAGCGCCGCCGCGGTGCCCCGTTCGCGCAAGGCGGCGCACGCGCCGCGGGTCGGCTTCGTCTCCCTGGGCTGCCCGAAGGCCCTCGTCGACTCCGAGGCCATCCTCACCCAGCTGCGGGCGGAGGGCTACGAGATCGCGCCCACCTACGAGGGCTCGGACCTGGTCGTGGTCAACACGTGCGGCTTCATCGACGCCGCCGTCGAGGAATCCCTCGAGGCGATCGGCGAGGCGCTCGCCGCCAACGGCAAGGTGATCGTGACGGGATGCCTGGGGGCCAGGGGCGAGGTCGTCCGCGAGGCCCACCCGCGGGTGCTCGCGGTGACGGGGCCGCACGCCACGCCCGAGGTGATGGCCGCGGTGCACGCGCACCTGCCGCGCCCCCACGATCCCTACACCGACCTCGTGCCGCCGCAGGGCATCCGCCTCACCCCGCGGCACTACGCGTACCTCAAGATCTCCGAGGGCTGCAACCACCGCTGCACGTTCTGCATCATCCCCTCGATGCGCGGCGACCTCGTGAGCCGCCCCGTGGGAGAGGTGATGCGGGAGGCCGAGAGCCTGGTGAAGGCCGGCGTGAAGGAACTCCTCGTCATCTCCCAGGACACGAGCGCCTACGGCGTGGACGTGAAGTACCGGACCGGCTTCTGGGGCGGCAGGCCCCTGCGCACGCGCATGACCGAGCTGTGCGAGGCGCTGGGCGGCCTGGGCGCGTGGGTGCGCCTGCACTACGTCTACCCGTACCCGCACGTGGACGAGGTGATACCGCTCATGGCCGCCGGCCGCATCCTGCCCTACCTCGACGTGCCCTTCCAGCACGCGAGCCCGAGGATACTCAAGCTCATGAAGCGCCCGGCCGCCTCCGAGCGCAACCTGGAGCGCATCCGGGCCTGGCGGCGCGAATGCCCGGACCTCGCGATCCGCTCGACCTTCATCGTCGGGTTCCCCGGCGAGACGGAGGCGGAATTCGGGGAGCTCCTCGCCTTCCTGCGCGAGGCGCGCCTGGACCGCGTGGGCTGCTTCGCCTACTCGCCGGTGGAGGGCGCCAAGGCGAACGGGCTGCAGGGCGCGGTTCCCGAGGCCGTGAAGCAGGAGCGCCTGGGGCGATTCATGGCGGTGCAGGCGCAGGTGAGCCGCGAGCGCCTGGCCGAGCGGGTGGGTCGCGAGTGCGAGGTCCTCGTCGACGACCTGGAAGGACGGGTGGCCATCGCCCGCAGCCACGCCGAGGCGCCCGAGATCGACGGCGTCGTGCGGGTGAAGGGCGCCAAGGGCGCCCGGGCGGGAGGGCTCCTGCGCGTGCGCATCACCGCGGCCGGCGACCACGATCTCGAGGCCGTGCCGGCCTGAAGCCTCAGTGGCCCAGCACGGTGCGGACCGCGGCCACGAGCGCCGAGGCCGCGATCGGCTTGGCGATGTAGCCGTCGGCTCCCGCCTGCAGCCCGCGCACGATGTCCACCTGCGCGGCGTGCGCGGTGAAGAGGACCACCGGCGTGTCGAAGAGGTGCTTGTGGCGGCGGATGCGGCGCAGGAACTCCAGCCCGTTCATGTCCGGCATCTCCACGTCGAGAAGCAGCATCTCCGGGGCGCCCACGCGCGACATGAGCCGGGCGGCGTCGCGCGCGCCCAGGGCCACGACGGTCTGGTAGCCGGCCTTGCGCAGCACGTGGGAGGCGAGCTCGGCGGTGGGCGCGTCGTCGTCGACGATCATCACGACGTGGTTGGAGGGGCCGCCGGCGCGCGGTCGCACCAGGACGACGTGGAAGCCGTCGTCCCCGAGCGCGGTGGCGCCGATGAGGGCGTTCTCCTCGACCTCGCGGGTGGGGGGCGGAGGCGGCGCGAGCGGCTCCGAAGGCTCCTCGACCAGCGCCGTGAAGTCGAGGTCGTACGGATCCTCGGGATGGGCGGGTGCCGGCTTGCTCGACATGGCAGCGCGCAGGCGGCTCGCGGAGGTCGCGTCCCGGGATCGCTCCCGGCGCGACGCTACTGCCGCGTGAGCTTGCCCTCGACGACCTTGATCTTGTCGCCGACGCGGTAGCTCGTTTCCTTGGAGAAATTGAAGGTGCGGCTCTTGCCGTCCTCCATCTTCACGACCACCTGGTAGGACGTGGTCGTCTTCTGGTTCTTCTCGACCTGGTGGCCGGCGTAGGCGCCGGCGCCCGCGCCGACGATCGTCGCGGCGGTGTTGCCCCGGCCGCTGCCGATCTGGTGGCCGATCACGCCGCCGAGCACGCCGCCGGCGACCGCGCCCACGCCGCTGCCTTCGCCTTCCTTCTTGACCGTCTTCACGTCGGTGACGGTGCCGCATTCCGGGCACGCGGCAAGCGCGGACGGGGCGAACGCCACGGCGCCGGCCAGCAGGCACGCGGCGGCGAGAGACTGGGTATGCGGGAAGCGGGCTTTCATCGAAACGACCTCCTGGAAAATGCGTTCACGCCATGCGGAAATGGTAGCACGCGGCCCCCGGGGCCGGACGCCGGGCCCCTAGGCGGACAGCACCGTCTGCACGGCGGACACCAGCGCGGAGCCCGAGATGGGCTTGGCGATGTAGCCGTCGGCACCCGCGAGCAGCCCGCGCACGATGTGGCGCCGCTCGCTCAAGGCCGTGAAGAGGACGACCGGCGTGTCCTTCAGGTGCTTGTTGGCCCGCATCCGGGCCAGGAACTCGAAGCCGCCCATGCCGGGCATTTCCACGTCGAGGAGGACGAGGGCCGGCGGCCCGAGCTTGGTCATGTGGCGCGCCGCATCGCGCGGGTCGCCCACGACGGCGGCCTGGAACCCCGCCCGGCGCAGCACGCGCGCGGCGAGCTCCCCCGTGGGCAGGTCGTCGTCGACCACCAGGATCACCTGCGAGGACGGATCGGCCGCCGGGCGCCCGGTGCGCCGGGTGGCGATGAGGTGGAAGCCTTCGGCGCCCAGGGCCTGGGCGCCGATGAGCGCCTCCTGTTCCTCGGCCGCGGTGGGCTGCTCGCGGACGGGAGGGGCGGGGGCCCTTTCCTCGGCGAGCGCGGTGAAGTCGAGGTCGGAAGGGTCGTGGTCGGTCAAGGGGCGTCGTCCTTCGGGGGAAAGTTCGCTTCCCAGATCTGCGTGATCTGGCGCCCCAGCTTCAGGGGATCGAAAGGCTTCGACAGGGTGCCGATGGCGCCGGCCGCGCGGTAGCGCTCGAGGTCGGCGGGATTGATGCGCGCCGTGAAGAAGATCGCGGGGACGGCGACGCCCGCCTCGCGGAACTTCGCGAGGAGCGCCATCCCGTCCATGCCGGGCATGCTCATGTCGATGAGCAGCAGCTCCGGCGCGAACGCGGCCGCGGCGGCGAGGGCCTCCTCCCCGGAGCTGCAGCTGCACATGTCGAAGCCGCCGATCTTGCCGAGGGCGAGCTTGACGATGCCGCGGATGTCCGCCTGGTCGTCGACGTGCAGGATGCGCTTGAAAGGGGCTTTTCCCATGCGGCTATTGTGCCACCGGCGCTTCGGGGAGGTCGAACCAGAACACCGTGCCGCCGCCCGGCGCGTCCTCGAAGCCCATCGTGCCGCCCAGCCGCTTCACGATCTCGCGGCTGATCGCCAGTCCCAGCCCCGTGCCGGTGTTGGCGCGGCTGTCGCCGGACTCGGCCTGCGAGAACGGCTGGAAGATGCGGCCGCGGAAATCCTCCGGGATGCCGGGCCCGCGGTCGCGGATGCGCGTGCGCACGCCGCCGCCCGGCAGGCGCCCGGCTCCCACGGTGACCACGCCGCCCGGCGGGGAGAACTTGGCCGCGTTGAGGATGAGGTTCGAGAGCACCTGCGAGAGGCGGTCCGGGTCGCCCATGGCGCGCAGCTCCTCCACGGGTTCGAGCTCGAAGGAGACGTCGAACTGCTGCATGAGCCCGCGGCTCGACTCGATCGCCTCGCGCAGGAGCGCGCGCCAGTCGAGCGGCTCGATCCGGAAGTCGACGTGGCCCGCGGACATCTTCTCGATGTCCAGGAGGTCGTTCACGAGCCGCCACAGGCGGTCGGAGTTCTGCAGGGCGATGTCCACCAGCGACTTGGCCTCCGCAGGCAGCTCGCCCGCGACCCCGCCGGCCAGCAGGCCCAGCGAGCCGCGCATCGAGGTGAGGGGAGTGCGCAGCTCGTGGCTCACCACCGACACGAAGTGGTCCTTCATGCGGTCGGCCTCCTTGAGCCGCGTCACGTCGATGCCGAGCACGATCACGCCCTCGACCTCCCCGTCGGCGCCGCGCAGGGGCCAGTGCAGGACGTCGAGGTCGATCCGCCGTCCGCCCGCCTCCCGGTGCGTCGCGTAGTGCGTGGGCTCGCCCGCCAGGGCGCGCTCCAGGTGCGGTTCCACCACGGCGTAGCGCTCATCGCCCAGGACCTCGCGCACGAGGCGGCCGTCGATTTCCTCGCCGCGCAGGCCGAGGAGCTCCGCGTAGGCCTTGTTGTGGACGACCGCCCGCCGGTCCTGGCCCACCAGCACGATCGCCGCCGGCATGAACTCGACCAGTTGCCGGAACTGCGACTCGCTCTTGCGCAGCCGCTGCTCGGCGAGCTTGCGGTCGGTGATGACGCGCGCGAGCCCGCGGTAGCCGCGGAACTTCCCGTGCTCGTCGGTCACCGGCACGGCGCCCACGGACAGCCACGACTGCCGGCCGTCGGGCGCCATCTGGCGGATCTCGAGGTCGCGGAAGGCCTGGCGCGCCTCGAGGACCGCCCGGTGCTCCCCCCAGTCGGCCTCCGTGAGCTCGGGGGCGTCGAGCGCCGGGCGCGGCAGGTCGGGATTGCGCCAGCGCGCCCAGGCCGGCGCCGACCAGGACACGAGGTGGAAGTGCTCGTCCTGCTCCCAGTAGAGGTCCGAGGAGAGCTCGGTGAGCGCGCGGAATCGCGCCTCGCTCTCCGCGAGCGACTTCTCCGCGAGCTTGCGCGAGGTGACGTCGGCGTTGGTGCCGCTCGCGCGCAGCGCGCGCCCCGAGGCGCCGCGGACGGTCACCATGCCGCGGGTGCGGATCCAGCGCCACGAGCCCTCCGCGCCGCGGATGCGGTACTCGTCGTCGAAGCGCTCGGCCGTGCCCTTGAGCATCGCGAGGCCGCTAGCGCGCACGCGCCCGATGTCGTCGGGGTGGACGAGGGCGGCGAGGGCCTTCATCGAGGTCCGGGTCTCGGCCGGCCGCTCCCCCAGCATCTCCTTCCAGTTCGCGTTGAGCCAGACCTTGTCGCTCGCGATGTCCCAGTCCCAGATGGTGAGCGAGGCTCCCTCGAGTGCGAAGTGCACGCGCTCGCGCTCGTGCGCGAGCTCGACGTTGGCCATCTCGAGGGCGCCTTGCCGGCGCCGCAGCATCACGAAGGCGATGGCGAGGAGGGCGGCCGCCAGCGGCAGGAGCGCGAGGAGGAACGCGTCGACGAGGCCGACCGCGACCGGGGACACCGCGGCCTCAGCCATGGGAGGGGCCGTCCGGGGGCAGCGCCGCCTTGAGAAGCGGGACGATTGCCGCAATGGCCTCGCGGTCGCCGCGCGTGGCGGCTTCCTCGAGCTCCGCGCCGAGGCGGCCGGCCTCGGGAAAGCCGAAGGGGGCCGAGGATCCCTTGAAGGCGTGGCCTACGGAGCGGATCACGGCGAGGTCGCCGGCGGCGAGGGCGGCGTCGAGCCGCGCGAGGTCCCCGCGGCGCGTCGAGAGGTAAAGGCCCGCCAGCTCGCGGATGTCGTCCGCGATGTCGCCGGGAGGCGCGTCGGGGTCGGGGAGCGTCATGGGCGCACGAAGTAGAAATCGCCGGTGAGCGACGAGGACTCCCACGGGACCTGCTGGTCGCGGGACTCGCTGGCAACCGACGAGCGAACCCGCTTGAACACGTCCTCGATCCGCAGGCCCGGCATTCGCATCTCGCGAAGCAGGTGGCGCGTGTAGAGCCCGTTGCGCCCCTCGCCGTCGTCGGCCGTCCTGCCCGGCGAGGTCGAGTATGCGATGAGCGTGCCCTTGGGGGCGTCGATGGAGGCGAGTCCCCGCTTGCCGCCGCGCGCCGTGCGTGCGAAGGGATTGTCGCGGCACGCGTCGAGCACGATCAGGTTGAGCCGGCTCTTCGCCTGCTCGATCTTCGAGAGCACGAGTCCCACGTTGAGGGCGCGGTACTGGACGTCCTTCTCCACGCGCAGGTCGGCGTCGACCGGAACGAGGAAATTCTCGCCCTCGACCTGCAGGCCGTGGCCGGCGTAGAAGAAGAGGCCCACGCCGCGCGAGGCGGCGAGCCGCCCGGCAAACTGCTCGACGGCGCGGTTGAGGACCTCGAGGGAGGCGTTCTCGACGCGGATCACCTCGAATCCCGTGTCCGAGAGCGCGCGCGAGATGTCGCGCGCGTCGTTCACGGCGTTTCGCAGCGGCGAGCGGCCGTAGGCCGCGTTGCCTACCACGAGCGCCACGCGACGCTCGCCGGCGGCGTCGGCGGAGACGGCCGCGACGGGCGCCTCCGCCAGGGCGGATGCTCCCGTGAGCGCGGCGAGCCTTTCGATCGCCTCCATCGCGCCGGGCGCCGAGGCCGCCTGGCGGTAGAGTCGAAGCGCCGGCTCCAGCCGGCCTTCGGACTCCTCGCAGGTCGCGGCGTTGAAGACGACCGCGGAAGCCGCCGACTCGACCTCCGCAAGGGAGCGGAAGGTGCGGCAGGCCCGTTCTTCGTCGCCCTGCAGCGCGGCCTGGATCGCGGCGCCGAATTCCTGGCGCGAGCCCGCGGAGCTGATATCCGAGTCGGGCGTGAGGAAGCGCTTCTGGATTCCCGCGAGCGACTGGGAAAGGATCTCGCGGATGTTCAGCATGACCTCCTGGCGGGCCTCCTGCAGGAGATCCTCGGCCGGCGGCGGCGTCTGGAAGCCGCAACCGTCCCCGGAGGCAGTGCCGACGACCGTGTCGGAGAAGGTGGTGCGCCCCGACGCGACGTCGGCCAAGGTGAGCTGCGCCTGCCACTCGGCCGTGCGGCGGGTGCAGACGATCTCCATGGGGGCCTGTTCGATGCATTCCTCCGTGCGCCTGTCCTTCAGGTCGGTGCGGCGCACCTTGATGCACTTCAGGCCGGGCTGCGTCACGGGCAGGTCGCTCACGCGGGGCGCGAGGAGGACCCCGAAGAGGACGAGATCGGCCTCCATCTGCTGGCCCGCGCGCACCATCGCCAGGGAGCGCGACGTCGGGACGCGAAGCCCCTCGACCTCCTGCGCCGCGGCGATCGTGCGCATCGAGCGCGAGGCCCCGCTGCCGGACCGGGCGAGGTACTGCTGCACCTCCATGCCGAAGCCGGCGCCGCGGTCGCCCGCGAACGGCAGCATCAGCAGCCCCACGCTGCTCCGGGACTGGACGCGGGCCGCCAGCCGCCGCGCGAGGTCGGCTACCGCGGGATCGCGCGCGGGGTGCGCGGTCACCGCGTCGAGGAGGGGCACCATGTCGCCCGGCTGGCCCATCCGGTCGAGCACGGAAAGCGTGAAGAGCTCGGGCAGCTGGTCGCCGGGGGGCCAGTCGCGGCGCCACGCGGGCAATCCCGCCCGCAGGCTCTCGATCCTGGAACGCGCCTGCGGAGACAGCGGGGGGACGAGGCGGCGGCCGGCGTCCTGCACGTAGGCGTAGTGGAAATCGCCCGCGAGGCGAAGATCGGCCGCCGAAGGCGCGGTATCGGGCAGGGCGCGTGCGTCGAGGCGGCCGGAAAGGGCCTCGACGCCGTCGGCACCGACGCGGAGGCGGGCGGGCGCCTGGGCCCGCAGCGTGTTCCGGGCCTGCGGAACCAGGAGCGCGACTCTCGCCCCCCCGTCCAGGGAGATTTCGTCTCCCGCGTGCAGGCGCGTGAACAGGCGCATCGGGACGGGCTGCCCTCCGCGCAGCAGCGTCGCTCCCGGAGCGACCTCGTAGGGGATGGCTACCGTCACCTCCTGCGCGAAGAGGGGTGTGACGGCAAGGAAGGCCACGAATGCCCCGAAGCTGGCGAGCGCCCGGCCGGCCCGCGGAACCGGGCGGATCACGACGGCGTCCGCGGAGGGCGAATGTGGCGTTGTCGCGTGCGCCCGGCGCGCCTAGAATCCATGTATGACACCCTAGCAGATCGCGAGGGGAGCATGAAGAGCGTCCTGGCCGTCATTGCCGCCGCCGCGATCGTCGCGGGCTGCGCGACCCCGGGCGCGACGACGGAGAAGACCGTGGGGTCGGCTGCCGCTGCGGACGCCGACCAGATGCAGACCGTCGCCTTGGAGACCGTCGACGCGGCCCAGTCCGTGGTCGAGGCCGCGCGCTGCAGCCTGCGCAACGACAAGGGCACCTGGGAGATCCGCACGCCCGGCAGCGCGAGCGTGATGCGCTCGACGCGCCCCCTGGAGATCGTCTGCCTCAAGCCGGGCTACCGCGCGTTTGTCCACGCGACCGAATCCCAGGGGGACCTCATCGGTTCGGTGGTCAAGGGCGCGACACTCGGCGGCGCGGCGACCGCCGTCGTCGCCACGCCCCTGCTGGCCATACCCGTGTTCGGGCCGCTCATCTACGCCGGGACCGTCGGCGGGACGGCCCTCCTGGGGGGCACGGTGAGCGCAGTCATGGACCACGGCAAGGGCACGCCCTACCGCTACCCCGACCGGCTGGTCCTGCCGCTCACGCCGGAGACAGCCGGCCGCCGCTGAGGCAGCTCAGGATTCCACGCTCTTGAGCTGCGGGAAGAGGATCACGTCGCGGATCGAGGGGCTGTCGGTGAAGAGCATGGCGAGCCGGTCGACGCCGATGCCCTCGCCGGCGGTCGGCGGCAGGCCGAACTCGAGCGCGCGGACGTAGTCGGCGTCGTAGTACATGGCCTCCTCGTCGCCGGCCTCCTTCGCGCGCGCCTGCGCGGCGAAGCGCGCGGCCTGGTCCTCGGGGTCGTTGAGCTCCGAGAAGCCGTTGGCCATCTCGCGCCCGGTGATGAAGAGCTCGAAGCGGTCGGTGACGGCCGGGTCCGCGTCGCTCGCTCGCGCGAGCGGCGAGACGTCGGTCGGGTGCGCCACGATGAAGGTGGGCTGCACCAGCTTCGATTCCGTCGTCGCCTCGAAGAGCTTGAGCTGCAGCAGGCCCAGCCCGTCGGTGGGGAATACCTCGACCTCGAAGGGGCCCAGCGCCGCCTTGAGGTACTCCGGCTTCGCGAGCTCGGCGAGCGGGTACCTCGGGTTGTACTTGGCGATTGCCTCGGCCATGGTGAGGCGGTCGAAGGGCTTCGCGAGATCGATGCTCTCGCCCTGGTAGGCGAGCGCGGTCGTGCCCAGGATCTTCTGCGCGCACTCCCGCAGCAGCGTCTCCGTCAGGTCCATCAGGTAGTGGTAGTCGCGGTAGGCCTCGTAGAACTCGATCATCGTGAACTCGGGGTTGTGGCGCGTGCTGATCCCCTCGTTGCGGAAGTTGCGGTTGATCTCGAAGACCTTCTCCAGGCCGCCCACCACGAGCTTCTTCAGGTAGAGCTCGGGGGCGATGCGCAGGAACATCTCCATGTCGAGCGCGTTGTGGTGGGTGGTGAAGGGCTTGGCGGCCGCGCCCCCGGGGATGGGGTGCAGCATCGGCGTCTCGACCTCGAGGTAGCCGCGGGCGACGAAGAACTCGCGGATCGCCTGCACCAGCTTCGAGCGCCTGATGAAGTTCTCGCGCGACTCCGGGTTCACGATGAGGTCCACGTAGCGCTGGCGGTAGCGCACCTCCATGTCCGCGAGGCCGTGGAACTTGTCCGGCAGGGGCCTCAGCGACTTCGAGAGCAGGCGGATCGAGGTGACCTGGAGGGTGAGCTCGCCGGTGTTGGTGCGGAAGAGCGTCCCCTCCGCGCCGACGATATCGCCCAGGTCCCAGTGCTTGAACGCCTCGTAGGTCTCGGCCCCCACCAGGTCGGCCTTCACGTAGACCTGGATGCGCCCGCTCATGTCCTGGAGGGTCGCGAAGGACGCCTTGCCCATCAGGCGCTTGAGCATCATCCGGCCGGCCACGCAGGCGCGCGGTGCCGCGGACTGGAGATCCTCCTTGGTGGCCGCGCCGTGGGCGGAGTGCAGGTCGGCAGCCAGGTGCTCGCGCACGAAGTCGTTGGGATACGCCTGCCCCTTCTCGCGCAGGCGGGCGAGCTTGGCGCGCCGCTCCGCGATGATCTGGTTCTCGTCCTGGGGCGGCTCGGCCGGCGGGCTTTTCTTTTCTTCGGACATGGTCAGACGCCTTGCTTGAGGGATGCGGCGATGAAGTCGTCGAGGTCGCCGTCGAGAACGGCCTGGGTGTTGCCCACCTCGTGGTTGGTCCTCAGGTCCTTGATGCGCGACTGGTCGAGGACGTAGGAGCGGATCTGGTGCCCCCAGCCGATGTCGGTCTTGGTGTCCTCGAGGGCCTGCTTCTGCTCGTTCCTCTTGCGCAGCTCGAGCTCGTAGAGCTTCGCCTTGAGCATCGCCATCGCCTCTGCGCGGTTCCTGTGCTGGGAGCGGTCGTTCTGCGAGGAGACGACGGTGTTGGTCGGCAGGTGGGTGATGCGGACGGCCGAATCCGTCTTGTTGATGTGCTGGCCGCCGGCGCCCGAGGCGCGGTAGGTGTCGATGCGCAGGTCCGCCGGGTTGATGTCGATCTCGATGGAATCGTCGACCTCGGGGTAGACGAACACGCTCGCGAAGGACGTGTGGCGCCGCGCGTTGGAGTCGAACGGGCTCTTGCGCACGAGGCGGTGGATGCCCGTCTCCGTGCGCAGGTACCCGTACGCGTAGGGGCCGTTCACCTTGATCGAGGCGCCCTTCAGGCCCGCCACCTCGCCCTCGCTCTCGTCGAGGACCTCCACCTTGTAGCCGCGCTTGTCGCAGTACTTGAGGTACATGCGCAGGAGCATCTGCGCCCAGTCCTGCGCCTCGGTGCCGCCCTGGCCCGCGTTGATGTCCACGAAGCAGTTGTTCGGGTCCATGGGGTTCGAGAACATGCGCCGGAACTCCAGGCCCGCGACCAGCTTCTCGAGGCCGGCCGCGTCGCCGCGGACGGCCGCGAGCGTGTCGTCGTCGCCCTCGGCCTTGGCGAGAGCGAAGAGCTCCCCGGAGTCCTTCAGGCCGGACTCGATCTGCTCGATCACGTTCACGATGCCCTCGAGCCCCGCGCGCTCGCGGCCCAGCTCCTGGGCGCGGGTGGCGTCGTTCCAGACGGAGGCGTCCTCGAGGATCCTGCTGACTTCGGCTAGGCGGGTCTTCTTCGCGTCGAAGTCAAAGATACCTCCGGAGTTCGGCCGTGCGGATGGCCAGGTCCGAGAGGGAGTTTTCGATGGCGTTGAGCTGGTCGGCTTCCATGGAGCTTCGGTTCTTCCGGTAAACCGTGGATTATAGCCGCGATCGCGGTCCGCCCCCGCGCCTGAAGGGGCTTCAGGCGGCCCAGTGCTCGACGACGAGCTGGAGGGTTTCGGTGCCGCCAAACTCGTTCACGTCCAGCCGGTAGACGGCGTCGATGGCGGCGGGGAAGGGGCCCGGCTCGCCGAAGCGGATGGCCGCGAAGCGCCGGCCGGCGAGGCCCAGGGTGAGGCGGCAGTGCTTCTCGCCCACCACCCGCTGGCCCTCGACGGCGAAGCGCCCGGAGAAGCGCGGCTCGGGGAAGCCCTGGCCCCACACGTGGCGGCGCAGCTCGCGCGCGAAGTCGAAGCTGACGTCCTGCGCGCCCAGTTCGCCGTCGGTGTCGATGCGCTGCTCCAGGTCGGCGGGCGACAGGAGCTCGCGCGCCACGGCCTCGAAGGCGGCGCCGAACTCCTCCAGCCGGCCGGGGTGGAGCGTCGCACCCGCCGCCGCGGCGTGGCCGCCGAAGCGCTCGAGGACCCCGGGGGCGCGCTTGGACACGAGGTCCAGGGCATCGCGAAGGTGCAGGCCGGCGATCGAGCGCCCGGACCCCTTGAGGCGGCCATCCTCGTCGGCGGCGAAGGCGAAGACCGGGCGGTGGAAGCGGTCCTTGAGCCGCGAGGCGAGCAGGCCCACCACGCCCGCGTGCCATTCCGGCCGGTGGACGGTGAGGGACCAGCCCTCGCCCGGGTCGACATCCGCCAGCATCGCGAGGGCCGATTCCTGCATCCGCGCCTCGATCTCGCGGCGCTCGCGGTTCAGGGCGTCGAGCTTCTGCGCGAGGCGCATGGCGGTGGCGGGGTCGTCCGTGGCGAGGCACTCGATGCCCACCGTCATGTCCTCGAGGCGGCCGGCGGCGTTCAGCCGCGGTCCGACCACGAAGCCCAGGTCGTAGGCGCCCGCGCGAGCCGGCTCGCGGCCGGCCACGGCGAGGAGCGCGCGGATGCCGGCGCACGCCTCGCCGGCGCGGATGCGGGCGAGGCCCTGCGCCACGAGGATCCGGTTGTTGGCGTCGAGCTTCACCACGTCGGCCACGGTTCCCAGCGCCACCAGGTCGAGGAGGGCGGCGAGGTTCGGCTCGGCGCGCCCGGCGAAGGCGCCCCGGCGGCGAAGCTCCGCGCGCAGCGCGGTCATCACGTAGAAGAGGACGCCCACGCCCGCGAGGCTCTTGCTCGGGAAGCCGCAGCCGTGCTGGTTGGGGTTCACGATGCACGCGGCGTCGGGCCGTTCGGCGCCGGGCAGGTGGTGGTCGGTCACCAGCACGCGCATCCCCAGGCGGTTCGCCTCCGCCACGCCTTCCACGGAAGCGATGCCGTTGTCGACGGTGACCAGGAGGTCCGGCGAGCGCCCGGCGGCCAGGCGCACGATCTCCGGCGTGAGCCCGTAGCCGAAGCGGAAGCGGTCGGGCACGAGGAACTCCACCGTCGCCCCCATGGCACGCAGCGCCCGCAGCGCGACCGCGCAGGCGGTGGCGCCGTCGGCGTCGTAGTCCGCCACGACGAGGATGCGCCGGCCGGCGGCGATCGCGTCCGCGAGCAGGGCGGCCGCCTCGGCGGCGTGCGCCAGCCGTTCCGGGGCGAGGAGGGAGGCGAGGCCCGGCGCGACCTCGCCGGGATCGGCCACGCCGCGCGCGGCGAAGAGCCGCGCGAGCCGCGGGTCCACGCCGCCGGCCACGAGCCTCGCGCGCGCGGCTTCGTCGACGGGACGCGGGGCGATCTCAGGCATGCGCATGGATCGGCCGCGGTCGCGAGAAGAACCGCCACCGGGCATGCCCCGCCAGTTCGAAGACGGCGGTGTCCCGCTCGCCGGGCAGCACGATGCGGACGCGCTCGAACGTTCCCAGCGCCCGGCCCAGCGGCACGAACCAGTCGCGGTCCAGGGCCCGCGCGGCCTCTAGCCATGCGTCCCGGTCGCCCTGCTGCAGCGGGCGGGTGAGCGGGTCCACGACGGCCAGCGTTTCGGCGGACCGGGACGACGGCAGCTGCGCGAGTCCTTCCGGCAGCGACTGCACCGCGCAGCCGCTCGCGAGCGCGAGGGCGCGCGGCAGGGACGCGTCCGCGGCCACGCCCGCAAAGGGCCGCGGCAGCGCCGCGGGATGGGCCCCGCCGCCCCAGAACCAGACGGCGTTGAGCGCGGGGCGCCCCTGCGCCTCGCGCGCCCGGTTGAAGGCGAGCCCCGCGAGCAGCATCTGCGCCTCGCTGAAGAGCGAGGGCCAGCGCAGGCGCCCCGTGCCCTCCGGGAGCATCCCGAAGGGATTGCGGCCGACGGCCGCGTCGACCGGCACCGTGCGCGGCAGCTCGCCCGGCGGCACGCGCACGTACCAGCGCTCCGGGACGGGGGCGACGAATTCCAGGCCGTCGGCGGCGAAGAAGCGGTTGAGCTCGGCGATCGCGAAGTCGCACTCGTCCCGGGTGAGCGCGAGCGCGCTGGCGTCGTGCAGGACGAGGCCGTGGCCCTCGACGCGCTGGTGCACCGGGTCCGCGCGCAGCCAGTCGCCCCCGCGCGGGCCGCCGTCGGCCGCGAGGGTGAGCGCCGCCACCGGCGCGTCGTCTCCGAGCTCCCACTGCGCCAGGAGCCAGCGGCTGCCCGTGCCGGGCTCGCGGCGGGCCCGGGCGCGGGCGAGCCAGGTCTCCAGCGCCGGCAGGCGCAGCGCCGCGGCCTCCGGGGCAGTGGCGAGCGGCAGCAGGTCGGGAACGAGCAGGGTGAGCGGCATGGCGTGCAACCGTGGATAATAAACGCGGTTCGCCCCCCTTTTCCTTCCCGGTCGGTTTTCTTGCAGCCCTTCGAGCTCTTCGTCGGCCTTCGCTACACGCGCGCCAAGCGCCGCAACCACTTCATCTCGTTCATCTCGCTCGTGTCGATGCTCGGGATCGCGCTCGGGATCGCGGCGCTGGTCACGGTCATGTCGGTCATGAACGGGTTCGAGCGCGAGATCCGCTCGCGCATCCTCGGCGTGGCCGCGCACGTCCAGGTGCTCGCGGTCGACGGCGCCCTGGCGGACTGGCCCGGGGTCATGGCCGAGGCGAGGCGCAACCCGCAGGTGGGCGCCGCCGCGCCCTTCGTCGCGGCCCAGGGCCTGCTGTCCTCGGGGGCGCAGGTGCGCGGCGTCTTCGTCCGCGGCATCGTCCCGGAGATGGAGGACCAGGTGGCCGACCTCGGCGCGCACATGCGCTCGGGGCGCCTGGCGGACCTGCAGCCCGGCGAGTTCTCCATCCTGCTGGGGGGGGACCTCGCCCGGGCGCTCCGGGTGCAACGGGGCGACCGCGTCACCCTCGTCGCGCCGCAGGGCCAGGTGACGCCCGCGGGGCTCGTGCCGAGGCTGAAGCAGTTCCGCGTCGCCGGGATCTTCTCCGTGGGGCACTACGAGTACGACTCCGGCCTCGCGCTGGTGCGGATGGAGGACGCGCAGGCGCTCTACCGGATGGGGCAGGCCGCGAGCGGCGTGCGCCTGAAGCTCGCGAACCTCTACGAGGCCCCGCGCGTGGCGCGCGAGATCGCGAAGTCGGTGGGCACGGACGCCTATGTCACGGACTGGACGCAGCAGAACGCGAACTACTTCCGCGCCATCCAGATCGAGAAGCGGATGATGTTCATCATCCTCACGCTCATCATCGCCGTGGCGGCCTTCAACCTCGTCTCCACGCTCGTGATGGTGGTCACCGACAAGCACCCCGACATCGCGATCCTGCGCACGCTGGGCGCCTCGCCCGCTTCCATCATGAAGGTCTTCATGGTGCAGGGTACCCTCATCGGCGTGATCGGCACGGCCCTGGGCGTGGTCCTGGGCGTGGTCCTGTCGCTCAACATCGACGTGGTCGTCCCGGCGATCGAGCGCGCCTTCGACTTCCAGATCCTCTCGCGCGAGGTCTACTACATCAGCGAGCTGCCCTCGCAGCTCGTGTGGCGCGACGTGTGGACCGTGGCGGCCGTGGCGCTCGGGCTGGCCTTCGCGGCCACGATCTACCCCAGCTGGCGCGCCGCGCGCGTGAACCCGGCCGAGGCGCTGCGGTATGAGTGAGATCGTGCTGGCCTGCGCCGGCCTCGAGAAGACCTTCGGGCTGGGCGAGGTGGCCGTGCCCGTGCTCCGGGGCGTCGACCTCGAGGTGCGCGCCGGCGACTCGGTGGCGATCGTGGGATCGTCGGGTTCCGGGAAAAGCACGCTGCTGCATATCCTGGGAGGCCTCGACCGCCCGAGCGCGGGCACGGTGACGCTCGCCGGCCGCGACATGGCCGCGCTCGACGCACGCCGCCAGGGCGAGCTGCGCAACCGCAGCCTGGGCTTCGTCTACCAGTTCCACCACCTGCTTCCGGAGTTCACGGCGCTCGAGAACGTGGCGATGCCCCTCGCCATCCGCCGCCTGCCCGTGGCCGAGGCGAAGGCGAGGGCGGAGGCGATGCTCGCCGAGGTGGGCCTGGGCCATCGCCTCGCGCACCGTCCCGGCGAGCTCTCCGGCGGCGAGCGCCAGCGCGTGGCCGTCGCCCGCGCCCTCGTGACGGAGCCCGCCTGCGTGCTCGCCGACGAGCCCACGGGCAACCTCGACCGAGGCACGGCCGGGCAGGTCTTCGACCTCATCGTGTCGCTCAACGCGCGCCACGGCACGGCCTTCGTGATGGTCACCCACGATCCCGCGCTCGCCGCCCGCATGGGCCGGCGCCTGCGCCTTGCCGACGGGCGGCTGGAGCCCGCCTGAGGGCCGGCGGTAGAATCCCCGGTACCTGCGACGAGGGTCTTCCCCGTGCACGACTACTACCAGGTCCTGGGCGTGGCGCGAAACGCCAGCCCCCAACTCGTGAAGCTCGCCTTCGAGGGCAAGCTGAAGGCGCTCGCCGATCCCGCCTACGCCGCCTCGCCGGCGGAGAGGCGCGAGGAGGAGCGATTGCTGCGCGAGGCCGTGGTGACGCTCACGGTCCCGGCCAAGCGCGGGCCCTACGACGCGAAGCTGGAAGCCTTCGAGGCGGAGGGGCCCGCCGCGAGGCGCCCGGCCTGGCTCGTCCCGGCGGCACTCGCGTCCGTCGTGGCCCTCGCGGCCGGAGGAATGTGGGTGAACCATTCCCGCGAGAAGGAGCGCATTCGCCTCGAGGAGGCGCGGCTCGCCATGGAGAAGGAGACGGCCCGCCGCAGCGCCGAGGCGGAGGACGCGCGCATCCGCGAGGCGCAGGCGAGGCGGGAGGAGGCTGTGGCCGTCACCCGGGAGCGCAGCGAGCAGCTTCGCGTGCAGCGCGAGCGTGCCGAGTACGAGCGCTGGCGCCGCAACCAGGAGGCCCAGGCGCGCTACGCCGAGTCGGCGCAGGAGCGCCAGGCGCGGAACGAGATCTACGCCAGGCAGCGCGAGGAGGAGCGCCTGCGCCGCGAGGAGGAGACGCGCCGGCGGCAGGCGCAATACGAGGTCGAGCGCCAGAAGCAGTACCTGCGCAGCCTGGAGCTCGAGGAGGAGCGCGCCCGCGCCGCCCGCCACGAGAGCGCCCAGCGGGAGGCCCGCGAGCGGGAGTACCAGCGGATGATGGAGGAGCAGCGGCAGCGGATGAAGGAAGGCCGCTAGGGGCCGCGCACCTCGATCCACCAGCGCTGCACGACCTCGCCGCGGCTCGCGACGAACCCTTCCGACTCGAGCACGCCGCCGTTCGCCGCGATCACTGCAGCCGACGCCGCATTGGCCTTCGCGCAGGTGAGGAGCGCCCAACCGATGCCCCGCCGCGCCGCCTCCCGGAGCGTGAGGCCCAGGATCGCCTTCCCCAGGCCGCGGCCGCGCGCGCCCGGCCGGATCCCGTAGCCGATGTGGCCGCCTTCCTCGAGGAGCCTTTCCGTGAGCCGGTGGCGCAGGTTCGACACGCCCACGACTTCGCCGTCCTCCACCAGCCAGAAGGTCGAGTGCGGGACGAAGTCCGCCGGGATGCCGATGCCGCGCTCGCAGCCGGCGAGGTGCGCGAGGAAGGCCTCGAAGTTCTCGTTGGGGAAGGAGAGCGGGAAGGGGATCGGCTCCTCGCCCCTCGCGGCGAACTCGGCCACGAGCGCGCGGTAGGACTCCTTGCAGGCGAGCGACGGCGCGATCAGGCGCGGGGATTCGCCCATGCTCAGTACTCCACGGGCACCGGGTCCAGCGAGCGCCAGAGGTACCACGTCGCCACCGAAGCCCAAGGCCGCCAGGGCCCGGCGAGGGCGCGCATGTCGTCCTTCGTGAGCGCCTCGCCGCCGTTGTAGTGCCGCTCCATCGCGCGCTGCAGCCCGAGGTCGCCCACCGGCAGCACGTCGGGCCGCATCAGGTGGAAGATCAGAAACATCTCCACGCTCCAGCGCCCGATGCCCTTCACCTGCACGAGGTCGGCGATGACCGACTCGTCGTCCATCCGCGCCCAGCGCCGCGGCCGCAGCTTTCCTTCATGGAAGTGGCCCGCGAGATCCTTGAGGTAGGCGGCCTTCATGCGCGAGAGCCCGGCCGCGCGCATCGCGTCCTCCTCGAGCCCGACGATCGATTCGGGAGCGACGCGCCCGGCGAGCGCCTCGAAGCGCTCCCAGACCGCCTGCGCGGCCTTCACCGAGATCTGCTGCCCGACGATCGAGCGCGCCAGCGTCTGGAAGGCGTCGCCGCGGGTGCGCAGGTTGGCGTCGGGGTGGGCGCGGATGATCGCCCGCAGCACCCGGTCGCGCCTCGCGAGGTGCGCCTTGGCCTCGTCCCAGTAGCGCGGCTTCATCGCGGGGACCGCGCCCGCCGCGCGCGCCGCGTGCGCCAGGCCCACGTGGCGATGGCGCGCCACGCGAGCATCACCGCCGCGTATCCCGCGACGGCGAACACCGTGCACTGGATGGCGAGCCCGATGAGGAGCGTGTGCCCCATCGACCCGATCCACGACAGAAGCGTGGGGAACGCCCCCGCGAGCCCGGACCACGACCACCCGATCTCCGGCGGCAGCACGAGGGGCGCGGGGCTGCCGGTCACGAGCCCTCCCACGTTGTAGGCGAGGACGTACAGCGGGATGAAGGTGAAGGGGTTGGTGTAGAGCGTCGCGAAGACCGCCGCGGGGATGTTGGCGCGCAGCGGGATGGCGATGAGGCCGGCCATGAGCATCTGCACCGGCCCGGGGATGAGCCCGGTCACGAGGCCGATGGCCACGCCGAGCGCGACCGCGCGGCGGTGCAGGTGCCACAGGCGCGGGTGCGAAAGCAGCGGCGCGCACCAGCGCAGCCAGCGGTGGTCGCGAATGCTTTCCGGGGAAGGGAACCAGTCCTTGAGCTTGCGTCGGATCATGTCGGCGCGCTGGCGGGTCGGCGCGTTCAGGGATTCTAGCGTAGCGGCATCGGCTCCCTTTCAGACCCCGCCCGGCCCGCGCGCGTTCCCCATGCGCCTTTTCGCCGCCGCCTTCCTGGCCGGCACGGCCGCGCTCCAGCAGGCGGCCGGGCTGCCCGAGCCCCGCCTCGCGTTCCTGGCCGCGGCGCTGGCGCTCGCCTCCCGCCTGCCGCGGCACGCGCTGGCGCGCGCGCTTCTCGTTGCGGCGGCGGCCTTCGCGGCCGGCCACGGGCTCGCCGCGTGGCGGGCGCAGGCGCGCCTCGCCGACGAGCTGCCGGCGGCGTGGGAAGGCCGGGACATCGCGATCGAGGGCGTGGTGTCGGGCCTTCCGCGGGATGACGGGCGCGGCCCCCGCTTCCTGTTCGATGCGCGGGCGGTCCTCACGGCAGGCGCCCGGGTGCCCTCGCGCGTATCGCTCACCTGGTACGCGGGGCGCGATTCGCAAGCGGGCGTGCAGGAACCGCCGCCGGCGATCCGCGCCGGCGAGCGCTGGCGCCTCACGGTGCGGCTCAAGCGCCCGCGCGGCCTCGCCAATCCCCACGCCTTCGATTTCGAGCCCTGGGCGCTGGCCCGCGGCATCCGGGCCACCGGCTATGTGCGCGCGGTTCCCGCCCCGGAGCGGCTGTCGGCGCACGAGCCGGGCTGGCCGCAGAGCCTGCACCGGCTGCGCGGGGGCATCCGCGACGCCATGCGCGAGTCGCTGGGGGAGGCGCGGCTCGCCGGCGTGCTGGTGGCCCTCGCGGTCGGCGACCAGGATTCCATCGCCCCGGCGGACTGGGAGACGTTCTGGAGGACGGGCGTGGGCCACCTCGTGAGCATCTCGGGGCTGCACGTCACGATGTTCGCGGGCCTCGCGTTCGCCCTCGTCGCCTTCGCGTGGGTGCGCGTGCCGGCGCTGGCGCTCCTCGTTCCGGCGCGCAAGGCGGGGGCCGTGGCGGGCGTGGCGGCCGCCGCGGCCTACACGCTGCTCGCGGGCTTCGGCGTCCCCGCGCAGCGCACGCTGGCGATGCTCGCGGTGGCGGCCGCGAGCGTGGTGGCGGAGCGCCAGGCATCCGGATCGCGGGTGCTCGCGGCGGCCGTCCTCGCCGTGCTCCTGGTGGATCCGTGGGCGGTCCTCGCGCCGGGGTTCTGGCTCTCGTTCGGCGCGGTGGGCGCGATATTCCTCGCGCTGGGGCTGCGCACGGGCACGCCGGGCACGGCCCGTGCGGCCGCCGCGACGCAGGCGGCGGTGACGGTGGCGCTCTGGCCGCTGCTCGCCGCCCTGTTCGGGGAGGTGTCGGTGGTCTCCCCGCTCGCCAATGCGCTCGCGATCCCGCTGGTGAGCCTCGTGGTGGTGCCGCTCACGCTCGCGGGCGCGCTCCTCGCGCTGGCGCCGCTTCTCGAGGTCGCCCACGCGCTGCTGGAAGCGGCGATGGCGCCGCTCGAGGCGCTGGCCGCGTTGCCGCTCGCCGTGGCGGAGTTCGCGGCGCCCCCGCTTGCTTCCGTCGTCGCGGCGCTCGCGGGGGCGGTGCTTCTTCTCGCGCCGCGCGGGGTTCCCCTTCGCCTGGCCGGGCTCGCGCTCCTCGTCCCGCTGGCAGCGTACCGCGCCCCCGGGCCCTCGCCGGGGGAAGCCTGGATCGACGTCCTCGACGTGGGCCAGGGGCTCGCGGTCGTGGTGCGCACCGCCTCGCATGCGCTCGCCTACGATGCCGGCCCGTCCTGGAGCGCGCAGGCCGACAGCGGCAGCCGCATCGTCGTCCCCTACCTGCGGGGGGAGGGCGTGCGGCGCTTGGACGCCCTGGTCGTCACCCACGCCGACGACGACCACGCGGGCGGTGCGGCCTCGGTGGCGAAGTCGCGCTCGCCGCCCTGGCTGCTTTCTTCCCTGCCGCCGGAAGACGGGCGCCGCCTGCTTGCCCCGGTTTCCGTCGATTGCCTCGCGGGGGCGCGCTGGGAGTGGGACGGCGTGGACTTCGAGGTGCTGCATCCCGATCGCGCGGCCCTGCGCGACCGGCGACGCGGGAACGACCGTTCCTGCGTGATCCGCGTCGCGGCGGGCGGGGGCTCGGCGCTCCTCGCCGCCGACATCGGGCGGCAGGCGGAAGCGGAGCTCCTCGCCCGCTCGCCGGAGCGGCTGCGCGCCGACGCGCTCCTGGTGCCGCACCATGGCTCGCGCAGTTCCTCCACGCCGGCTTTCGTCGCCGCGGTTTCGCCGGCCGTCGCGCTCGTGTCCGTCGGCTGGCGCAATCGCTTCGGCCAGCCCTCTCCCGTCGTCCTGGCGCGCTACCGCGCAAGCGGCGCGGAGATCCTGCGCACGGACCTCCTGGGGGCCGTTCGGGTACGCCTGCCGGCGGGAGCGGAAGGCGCCGTCGTGGCCGGGCAACTGTCCGGGCGCGTACGCTACTGGTCCGACCGGCGGCCGGAACCGGAGTGACGCGCCGTGGTCAACTTCCCCTTTGGGAGATGCGCATGACCGACCGCCGCCGCATCCTCGCGACCCTGGGCGCCCTCGCGCTTACCCCCTGGCTGCCCGGCCACGCCCTGGCGCAGGAGCGTGCCCCGACGCCGCCCCTCACCGAGGGACCTTTCTACCCCCGCGCATTTCCGGCGGACCGCGATCCGGATCTCACCCGGCTGGCCGGCAGGCCCGGTGTCGCCGCTGGAACGCCGCTCGATTTTTCCGGGCGCCTGCTCGATCGCCGCGGCCGACCGCTCGCGGGCCGGGCCATCGAGATCTGGCACTGCGACGAGTTCGGCCAGTACCACCACATCGGCGAGCCCGGGGGCGCGGGCGACGCGGCCTTCCAGGGCTGGGGCGAGGCGCTTGCCGATGGGGAGGGCCGCTTCGCCTTCCGCACGATCAAGCCGCCGCCCTACCCGGGGCGCACGCCCCACATCCACTTCACGGTGCGCGATGGGCGCCGGCGCGTCCTCACCTCGCAGGCGTTCTTCGAGGGCGAGCGCGGCAACGAGCGCGACTTCCTCTACCGCGGCCTCGGGCCCGAGGCGAAGCTCGTCACCATGCGGCTGGAGAACGCGGGCAAGGGCCTTCGCGGCGCGCTCGACGTGGTGCTAGGCGGCTGACTCGCGCCCCTTGCGCAGGTCGAGCAGGAGCGGGAAGCGCGGGTTGCGCGCCTCCTCGGGCAGTTCCATGGGCCCCGCCGTGTGGCCCATCCCCTGGAAGCGCGCCACGCGCCGCGCCTCGGCCTCGAGCGCGTTCACGGGGAAGGTCGCGTAGTTGCGTCCCCCGGGGTGAGACACGTGGTAGGTGCAGCCGCCGATGGGGCGGCCGTTCCACAGGTCCACCAGGTCGAAGACGAGGGGCGCCTGCGGCTCGATGGTCGGGTGCAGGGCCGACGGGGGCGCCCAGGCCTTGAAGCGCACGCCCGCCACGTACTCGCCCGGGGTGCCGGTGGGGGCGAGGGGCACGCGCCGGCCGTTGCAGGCCACGGCGTAGCGGGTCGCGTTCAGGTGCGCGGCGCGCACCTGCAGGCGCTCCACGGAGGAGTCGACGTAGCGGGCGGTGGCGTTCTGCTTCACCTCCTCGCCCAGCACGTGCCACGGCTCGATGGCCTGGCGGATCTCCAGCTCCACCCCCTCGTAGGTCACGGTGCCGAAGCGCGGGAAGCGGAACTCCAGGAAAGGAGCGAACCACTCCAGGCGCAGGTCGTAGCCCGCGGCCTGCAGGTCCTCGACGACGTGGCGCAGGTCCTGCGCGACGAAGTGGGGGAGCATGAACGCGTCATGCAGGCGCGTGCCCCAGTCGACCAGGCGCTCCCGGAAGGGCGCCTTCCAGAACCGCGCCACCAGGGCGCGCAGCAGCAGCATCTGCGCGAGGCTCATGCGCGCGTGCGGCGGCATCTCGAAGGCGCGGAACTCCAGCAGGCCCAGGCGGCCGGTCGCCGACCCTGGCGCGTAGAGCTTGTCGATGGAGAACTCGGCGCGGTGCGTGTTGCCCGTGAGGTCCACGAGGAAGTTGCGCAGGATCCGGTCCACGAGCCAGGGCTTCTCGCTGGTCTCGCCGGGCGGCAGCACGGCCTGCATCTGCTCGAAGGCGATCGCGAGCTCGTAGAGCGCGTCGTCGCGCGCCTCGTCCACGCGCGGGCTCTGGCTCGTGGGGCCGATGAACAGCCCCGAGAAGAGGTAGGAGAGGGCGGGGTGCACCTGCCAGTAGGTGATGAGCGAGCGCAGGAGGTCCGGGCGCCGCAGCAGCGGGCTGTCGGCCGCCGTGGGGCCGCCGATCGTGACGTGGTTGCCGCCGCCGGTGCCGGTGTGGCGCCCGTCGAGCATGAACTTCTCGGTGGCGAGGCGCGCGAGCCTCGCCTCCTCGTAGAGCGCGGTGACGTGGTGCGCGAGCTCGTCCCAGTTCGACGCCGGGTGGATGTTGACCTCGATGACGCCCGGGTCGGGCGTGATGGCGAAGCGCGCGATGCGCGGGTCGCCGGGCGGCGGGTAGCCTTCCAGGCGCACGGGCCGGGAGAGCGCGCGCGAGGTTGCCTCGATCGCGCCCACCAGCGCCACGAAATCCTCCGCGTGGGAGACGGGGGGCAGGAAGACGTGCAGGCGGCCCTGCCTCGCCTCGACGCAAAGGGCGGTGCGCACGACCTCGCGGCCGGCGGGGCGCGCGGCCGGCACGGCGCTGCGGGCGGCGCGCGCGGTCTTGCGCTTGCCGAGGGCGTCGCGGCGCTCGAACGGGTCGGCCGCGATCACCGGCTCCTCGTCCCCGGGCAGCACTTCGGGCAGCGAGGCGAGCGGCAGCCGGTAGCCCATCGGCGAGTCGCCCTCGAGGAGGAAGACGTGACCGCGGCGAAGCGGCCAGGCCGAGCTGGCCCATTTCGTGGCGGCGGAGGCCTTCGCGCGCGCGTGCACCTTGAGCGGGAGGACGTAGCCGGCGGGCGTGCCGATGCCGCCGGCGAGCTGCGCCGCGAGCTTCGCCCGCGCGGCTCCGTCGGCAAGGTCCTCGGCCAGCGGGTCGAGGCCTGCGGGCAGGTTCGCCTCCTCGCGCAGGATCTTCCAGGGGTCCTCGTAGGCGGGCCGGACGAAATCGGCGGCGAGGCCCAGGGCCGAGGAGAGCTCGGCGGCGAAGCGGCGTGCATCCTCGTGGGTGGCGGGCGCCTCGCCGGCGAGCCCGGGCAGCAGCGCCTCGTCCTCCCAGAGCGGCGTGCCGTCGCGCCGCCAGAAGCAGGAGAGCGCCCAGCGCGGCAGCGCCTCGCCGGGATACCACTTGCCCTGGCCGAAGTGCAGCACGCCGCCGGGCGCGAAGCGCCGCCGCAGCCGGTGCAGGAGGTCCGTGGCGAGCTCCAGCTTGCGCGGGGAGTGCGCCGTGAAGTTCCACTCGGCGCCCTCCATGTCGTCCACGGAGACGAAGGTCGGCTCCCCGCCCATCGTGAGGCGGACGTCGCCGTCGGCGAGCTCGCGGTCGACGGCGCGCCCCAGCGCCTCGATGGCGCTCCACTGCGCCCCGTCGAAGGGGCGGGTGACGCGCGGATCCTCGTGGATGCGCGTCACCTTCATCTCGAACTCCAGCGTCGACTCGCACACGTCGGTGAACCCGGTCACGGGCGCGGCGCTCGAGGGAAGCGCGGTGCACGCGAGGGGAATGTGGCCCTCGCCCGCGAGCAGCCCCGAGGTCGGGTCGAGCCCGACCCAGCCGGCGCCGGGGACGTAGGCCTCGCACCAGGCGTGCAGGTCGGTGAAGTCCTTGTCCGTGCCCGCGGGCCCGTCGAGGGGCTTCTGGTCGGCCACGAGCTGGACGAGGTAGCCGGAGGCGAAGCGCGCGGCGAGCCCGAAGCGGCGCAGGACCTGCACCAGGAGCCACGCCGAATCGCGGCACGAGCCCTCCGCCCGCTCCAGCGTCTGCTCCGGCGTCTGTATGCCGTGCTCCAGGCGGATCAGGTACGTCACGTCGAGCTGCAGGTCGCGGTTCACCGCGACCAGGAAGTCGATCGTGGTGATGGGCGCGCGCAGGTGGCGGGAGCGCGAGCGCTCGATCCAGGCCGCGAGGCGCGGCGTGAGGGGCTCGAGCTCCAGGTAGGGCGCCAGCTCGCGCGCGTTCTCGGGCGTGTAGGGGAAGGGGAAGAACTCCGCGGACTTGTCCACGAAGAAGTCGAACGGGTTGACCACCGTCATGTCGGCGACGAGGTCGACGGTGATCTCGAGCGCGCGGGCGGGCTCGGGGAAGACAAGCCGGGCGAGCCAGTTGCCGTACGGGTCCTGCTGCCAGTTGAGGAAGTGCTTCGCCGGCAGCACCTTGAGGGAGTAGCTCTCGATCGGCGTGCGGCAGTGGGAAGCCGGGCGCAGGCGCACCTCGTGCGGCGAGAGGTTCACCGCGCGGTCGAAGCGGTAGCGGGTGCTGTGGTGGAGGGCGACCTTGATCGTCACGGGTTGGGAGTGATGCGGGCGCAAACCTTTGGAACACGGATGAACACGGATGAACACGGATGAACACGGATGAGTCCATGGCGGGATGCGCAGGCGGCTGCGATCGCCTGGCCGCAAGCCCCGACACGACATGCCTTGGCCTTATCCGTGTCCATCCGTGTTCATCCGTGTTCCAAAGGTTTACGCCCGCATCACTCCAGCCAGTCGGGATCGGGAAGCTCCCCGAACACGCGCCGCAAGCCCCCGCCCCAGCGAGAGCGCAGCATCGTGAAGTAGGGATCGCCCTCGCGGATCCGCTGCTGCAGCCCCACGCGCAGGCTGTCCTTGGGAAGCCACAGCAGGTCGATGGGCAGGCCCACCGAGATGTTGGACTTCATCGTCGAGTCGAACGAGATGAGGACGCACTTGGCGGCCTCCTTCTGCGGCGTGGAGGTGTTGACCACGCGGTCGAGGATCGGCTTGCCGTACTTCGACTCGCCGAGCTGGAAGTAGGGCGTCTCGTCGGTCGCCTCGATGAAATTGCCCTGGGGGTAGACGTGGAAGAGCCGCATCGCCTCGCCCCTGACCTGCCCGCCGACGATGAGGTTGGCGTTCGCGTCGATGTTGTTCTGCAGGAGGTAGGGCCCGTCCTTCTTCTGCATCTCGCGGAGGGCGTCGCCCACGAGCGCGGCGGCGTCGTACATCGAGTCGACGTTCCAGATCGTGGCCGTGCCCTCGACGGCGTGCTGGTGGCGGTCCAGGAGGTTCACGACCCCCTGCGTGATGGCCAGGTTGCCCGAGGAAAGGATGACGATCACGCGGTCGTCCTTCCTCTCGAAGACGCGCATCTTCGCGAAGGTGGATACGTGGTCCACGCCCGCGTTCGTGCGCGAGTCCGAGGCGAAGATCATGCCGGCATCCAGGCGCAGGGCGACGCAATAGGTCATGGGGGGAGATTTCTCGCGGGCGGGAGTGCACGGGGATCATAGCGCAAGGGCGGCCGTCCGGCGCGCCGGCCCTCATTCCGGTAGCGTCGGCGCGAAGAAGCTCTTCTGCACCTCGGCCGAGAGCTCCTGCATCGAGTCCAGGTAGTCGGTGAGGTACTCGTGCAGGCCGAGCGCGAAGATGTCCTGGATGCGCCCGTAGCGCAGCTGCGAGAGGATCCGGCCCGCCAGGCGCAGGCACTCGGGGGAGCGGTCGTTGCGGACGATGTCGAGGGTTTCGCTCACCTGGCGCATGCAGAAGTGCAGGCTTCTCGGGAGGTCCTCGCGCAGGACGAGGAGCTCCGCGAGCCGGATCGGCGTGATCACGTCGCGGTAGACCTTGCGGTAGGCCTCGAAGGCCGACACCGAGCGCAGCACCGCCGACCACTGGTAGTAGTCCACGGCGCCTCCCACGTCCTTCACGCTGGGCAGCAGCACGTGGTACTTCACGTCGAGGATGCGGGCGGTCGAGTCGGCGCGCTCGATGTGCGTGCCCAGGCGCGTGAAGCTGTAGGCGTCGTCGCGGCGCATGGTGCCGAAGGTCACGCCGCCGAAGAGGTGGCTCCTTTCCTTCACCCAGTCGAAGAACGCCGAGATGCCGCGGGCGTTCATCCGCGCCTCGGTCATCTGCTGCATCTCGAGCCAGGTGGCATTGAGGACCTCCCACATCTCGGAGGTGATGGAGCCGCGCACGGCGCGCGCGTTCTCGCGGGCCTGGCGGGCGCAGGAGTGGATCGAGGACGGGTTCTCCGGGTCCAGCGCCATGAAGTGCAGCACCTCGCGGGCGCACACCGCGCTGTGGCGGCCCGAGAACGGGAAGAGCGTGCCGGTGATGTTGAGGGGCGCGAACCACTCCTGGTCCTGCAGGCGCGGCTCCTTCACCAGGAGCGACATGCGCCAGGTGACGTCGAGCACGCGCGCGGTGTTCTCCGCCCGCTCGACGTAGCGGCTCATCCAGTAGAGATTCGATGCGACGCGGGAGAGCATGGAGTTCAGTCGGCGTAAACCTTTGGAACACGGATGAACACGGATGGACACGGATGAATACGGATGAATCCATGGTGAGATGCGCCTGTGGCTGCGATCACCTGTCCGCGAGCCCGGTCATGACAAGCCCTGGCCTTGGCCTTATCCGTGTTCATCCGTGTCCATCCGTGTTCATCCGTGTTCCAGAGGTTTGCGCCCGCATCACTCACTTCAATCGACCACCCAGGTGTCCTTCACCCCGCCGCCCTGGGAGGAGTTCACGACGAGGGAGCCCTCGCGAAGGGCGACGCGCGTGAGGCCGCCGGGAGCGAAGCGCACCTCGCGCCCCGACAGGACGTAGGGTCGCAGGTCGATGTGCCGCGGCGCCAGCGCGTCGCCGCAGAAGGTCGGCACCTGCGACAGCGAGAGCGTGGGCTGGGCGATGAAGCGCTCCGGGGCGTCGAGGATGCGGCGCCGGTACTTCTCCCGTTCCTCCTTCGAAGCCGTGGGCCCGACCAGCATGCCGTAGCCGCCCGATCCCTGGGTCTCCTTCACCACAAGGTCCTCGAGGTGGTCCAGGGCGTAGGCGAGGTCCTTGGGGTCGCGCAGCAGGTAGGTCGGCACGTTGGCGAGGATGGGCTCCTCGCCGAGGTAGAAGCGGATCATCTCCGGCACGTGCGGATAGACCGACTTGTCGTCGGCCACCCCGGTGCCGATCGCGTTGGCCAGCGTGACGCGGCCGGCGCGGTAGGCCTCGAGCAGGCCCGGCACGCCCAGCATCGAGTCGGGTCGGAAGGCGAGCGGGTCGAGGAAGTCGTCGTCGATCCGCCGGTAGATCACGTCCACGCGCCGCGGCCCCTGGGTGGTGCGCATGAAGACCGCCCGGTCCTGGACGAAGAGGTCCTGGCCCTCCACCAGCTCGATGCCCATCTGCTGGGCGAGGAAGGCGTGCTCGAAGTAGGCGCTGTTGTGGTGGCCCGGCGTGAGCAGCACGATCACCGGGTCGTCGACGTCGCGCGGGGCGACCTCGCGCAGCGTCTCCAGGAGCATGTCCGGGTAGTGGTCCACCGGCCTGACCGACTGCAGGGCGAAGAGCTCGGGGAAGAGCCGCATCATCATCTTGCGGTTCTCGAGCATGTAGGAAACGCCCGAGGGCGTGCGCAGGTTGTCCTCGAGGACGTAGTACTCGCCGTCGGAGTTCCGCACCAGGTCCACGCCGGCCACGTGCGCGTAGATGCCGCCGGGCACGTCCACGCCGACCATCTCGCGCCGGAACTGGGAGTTGGACTCGACGTCCTCGCGCGGGATGCGGCCGGCCCGCAGGATCTCCTGGCCGTGGTAGATGTCGTGCAGGAAGCGGTTGAGGGCCGTGGCCCGCTGGCGCAGCCCCGCGGCCAGGCGGTCCCACTGCGCGCCGGGGATCGCGTGCGGGACGATGTCGAAGGGGATGAGCCGCTCGGTGCCGGAGGCCTCGCCGTAGACCGCGAAGGTGATGCCCACGCGGTGGAACAGGAGGTCCGCCGCATGGCGATCCTGCGCGATGCGCTCGGGCGGGGTGTCGCGCAGCCAGGCCGCGAAGGCCTCGTAGTGCGCGCGCACCGATCCGTCGGCGGCGAACATCTCGTTGTAGGGGGTCGGGAGCGGCATGGGCATCGCGGGGGGTATTCCGTGATGACAGCAATGGGCGTGCCACATGAGTATGCGCCCGTTGCCGGGGCGGAGGCGGCCGCCCCGGGGCGCTGATCGTGAACCGCAATGGTGCAAGCGCACCGAAAGGTGGCACGCTCGCGCGCGGCATTTCGTACGGGGGCGGGGAGGTAGAATTGCGGCTGGAACGCCTTTCGCACGCCCCCCGTGATCACCGACCTTTCCGTCTCCGACCTCCCGCAGCTGCGCTCGGGCCTCGTCGCCACCTATGGCGAGGCGCTGGCCGACGCGCCCCTGCGGGCGCTCGCGCTCGCCCGCGGCGCCTGCCAGGCGGCGGGACGGGACGCCGCGTTCGAGCGCGCCGTGTCGGTCGCGCGGCTGCTCCTCGCGCAGGGCGCCGACCCCGAGACGGTGAGCGCGGCCCTGGTGAGCGGCGCGCTGCCCGAGGCGGAGCTGGACCTCGAGGGCATCCAGGCCGCCTTCGGGGAGGAACTCGCCCAGCTCATCAAGGGGCTCTCGCGGGCCGGGCGCATCGAGGCGCTCGCCGCCCGCGGCTCGGACCCCGAGCAGCTGCGCAAGATGCTGCTCGCGATTGCGGAGGACGTGCGGGTCGTGCTCATCAAGCTGGCCGAGCGCGTGGTGTACCTGCGCTCCATCACGCGCGCGGACGAGGCGGTGCGGCGCGCGGCCGGCGAGGACACGCTCGCGCTCTTCGCGCCGCTCGCCAACCGGCTGGGCGTGGCCGAGTTCAAGTGGGAGCTCGAGGACTTCGCCTTCCGCTTCACCGAGCCCGAGCTCTACCGCAAGGTGGCCGGGCTCCTCGACGAGAAGAGGAACGACCGCGAGGCGTACATCGCGCGCGTCGTGGCGAAGCTCTCGGAGGAGCTCGCGGGCATGGGCATCGAGGCGTCGATCCACGGCCGCCCGAAGCACATCTACTCTATCTTCCGGAAGATGCGCGGCAAGAACCTCCCGTTCGAGCGCCTCTTCGACATCCGTGCCGTTCGCGTGATCGTGAAGAACGTGCGCGAGTGCTACGCCGTGCTGGGCGTCGTGCACGACCTGTGGACGCCCGTGGAGGGCGAGTTCGACGACTACATCGCGAGCCCCAAGGCGAACGACTACAAGTCGCTGCACACGGCGGTCGTGGGCCCCGAGGGCAGGACCCTCGAGGTGCAGATCCGCACCGAGGAGATGCACCTGCACTCGGAGCACGGCGTGGCCGCCCACTGGCGCTACAAGGAGGGCCGCCGGGCGGACCAGAAGTTCGACGCGAAGATCGCGTGGCTGCGCCAGGTGCTCGCGTGGAAGGCGGACGTGCTGGCGGTGGAAGGTGCCTCCGGCCGCGTGCCGCGCGGACTCTTCGAGGAGACGATCTACGTCCTCACGCCGCAGGGCAAGGTGGTGGACCTGCCGGCGGGGTCGACGCCCCTGGACTTCGCCTACCACGTCCACACCGACCTGGGGCACCGCTGCCGCGGCGCGAAGGTGGACGGGCAGATGGTCACGCTCACCACGAAGCTCGCCAATGCGCAGCGCGTCGAGATCGTCGCGGCCAAGCAGGGCGGCCCGTCGCGCGACTGGCTCTCCGGCGGCTACCTCGCGAGCCCGCGGGCGCTCGCCAAGGTGAGGCAGTGGTTCCGGCACGAGGACTTCGAGGTCGACGCGGCCGCGGGGCGCTCGGCGCTCGAGAAGGAGCTCTCGCGCCTGGGGGCCACCAGCGTCGCGCACGACAAGATCGCGGCCTCGTGCGGCTTCGCGAGGACCGAGGAGTTCTTCGCCGCGCTGGGACGCGGCGAGGTCACCGGGCGCCAGATCGAGATCGCGGTGCGCGGCGAGGCGCCGGCCGCGCCGCCGCCCGCGGTGACCGTCGTCCCCGCGCCGGCCTCGCGCACCTCCTCGGGAGTGCTGGTGCTCGGCGTGAACAACATCGCCACCCTCGTCGCCAAGTGCTGCAAGCCGGTGCCGCCGGATGCGATCGTCGGCTTCGTCACGCGCACGCGCGGCGTGATGGTGCACCGCGCCGACTGCCCCAACATCACGGGGCTCGCCGGCGAACAGCGCGAGCGCCTCCTGCCCGCCGACTGGGGCAAGACCGGCGAGGCGCCCTTTTCCGCGGACGTCGAGGTCGTGGCGCTGGACCGCCAGGGGCTGCTGCGCGACATCTCGGAGGCGATCTCGCGCGAGCGCATCAACGTCACGGCCGTGAACACGCTCTCGCGCGGGGCGCACGCGTTCATGCGCTTCACGCTGCAGGTCGATTCCGCGGATGCGATCCAGCGCGTCCTGCGCCAGGTCCGGGACGTGCCGGGCGTGGACCAGGCGCGGCGCCTCTAGCCATGGCCGATTTCGCCAGGGTGGTGATCAAGCCGGGACGGGAGAAGTCCCTGCGCCATCGCCACCCGTGGGTCTTCTCCGGGGCCATCGCCCGCGTCGAGGGCGACCCCGCCCCGGGCGAAACCGTGGCCGTGGTGGCCCACGACGGCGCGCCCCTCGCGTGGGCGGCGTGGTCGCCCGCCTCGCAGATACGCGCCCGCGCCTGGTCCTTCGACCCCGGCGCCCGTATCGACGAGGACTTCCTGGAGGCGCGGCTCGCCGCGGCCGTGGCGCGGCGCGCGGGCCTCCTGGACGAAGGCCACGACGCCTGCCGCCTCGTGCACGCCGAGTCCGACGGCCTGCCCGGGCTGGTGGTCGATCGCTACGGCGATACCGCCGTCGTGCAGCTGCTGTCGGCGGGCGCGGAGCGCTGGCGCGATTTCTGGCCGGAGGCGATCGCCCGGGTCGCGGGAGCGCAGGCGGTCTACGAGCGCTCCGACGCGGAGGTCCGCACGCTCGAGGGGCTCGTCCCGCGCGCCGGGCCCCTGCTGGGCGAGCCGCCCGGCGTCGTGCGCATGCGCGAGGCGGGGCTCGCCTACGAGGTGGACGTGGCGCACGGCCAGAAGACGGGCTTCTTCCTGGACCAGCGCGACAACCGCGCGCTCGCGAGCCGCCTCGCGAAGGGCTGCGATGTCCTGAACGCCTTCTGCTACACGGGGGGCTTCACGGTGGCGGCGCTCGCCGGCGCGGCGAAGCAAGTCGTGTCCGTGGACACCTCGGAGGAGGCGCTGGCCCTGGGGCGGCGCAACGTGGAGGCCAATCGCCTGAACCCCGGGCACGCCGAGTGGGTCGCGGCGGACGTCTTCGCGTACCTGAGGAAGCTGCGCGACCAGGGGCGGCGCTTCGGACTCATCGTCCTGGACCCGCCCAAGTTCGCGCCGACGGAAAGGCACGTGGAGAAGGCCGCGCGCGCCTACAAGGACATCAACCTCTGGGCGATGAAGCTGCTCGCGCCCGGCGGCAGGCTCCTGACCTTCTCGTGCTCGGGCGCGATCGGCCCCGAGCTCTTCCAGAAAATCCTGGCCGGGGCCGCCGCGGACGCGCGCTCGGACCTGGTCATCGAGGGGCACCTGTCCGCTTCCCCGGACCACCCCGCGAGCCTGAATTTCCCCGAGGGCGAGTACCTCAAGGGGCTGCTGCTTCGCTCGGTCGCCTGACGGGCGGCCGCCTGCCCCCGGCGTAGCGCTACTTCTTCTGCGCGACGGCGGTTCCCAGGGATGCCGTCGGCATCCCGGCCATGTTCCACTCGGGGAAGCCGCCGCGGAACCAGTACACCTGCTTGTAGCCGGCCTTGGCGGCCTGCTGGCTGGCCTTGTAGCTCTTCCAGCACTCGGCCCCGTTGCAGGCGAAGATGAGCGGCGCGTTCTTGTCGGCGCCGAGCTTGTCGACGTCGAACTTGTCGGCCTTCTCGTCGAAGCCGACTTCCTTGCGGCTCTTCTCCCCGTATGGCAGGAGCTTGGCGCCCTGGATGTGGCGCGCCGCGTACTCCTCGGCCGAGCGCGTGTCGTAGAGCGTGGCGCCCTTCTTCAGGAGGTCGGCCACCTGCTCGGCGGTGACGATCGTCGCCCCGGGGAGCTGGCGCGGGGTGAAGTAGCCCAGCGTGGCGACGTACTTGTAGTCGTCCGGCGAGATGGCCGCCGCCTGCGAGAGGTCGATGCCGGAGAGCTTGTTGGCGGCGACCAGGCGGGGGTTGGGCGTGAGGAACGCGGCGCGGATGCGGTCCTTGGTGGGCTTGTCGAGCTTCGCGTTCACGGCGATGCCCAGGCCCGGGGTGGAGCGCGTCTCGAGGACGATCTGGCCGCCGTTCCTGGCGACCCATTCCTGGGCGAGCTTCTTCTCGGCCACCGCGACGTCGGCCGAGCCGACCTGCAGGGCCATCAGCGCCACCTCATGGTAGCGGTGCTCCTTCATCTCGGAGAAGTAGGACTTCGCCACGACGCCCTTCGCGTTGAGCTCGCCCCGCGCCAGGTAGGTTCCCAGGGAGTCCGTGGGCGGGAGCGCGAGGCGCTTGCCGCGCGCCTCCTCGAAGGTCTTCACGCCGCTCGCCTTGCTGGCGACGAACACCGCCTGCTCCTCGCCGGCGAAGCGCGCCACCGGCTCGTAGCCGTAGCGCATGGCGGCGCCGATCACGTGCGCCGGGCCGACGACCACCTGGTACATGCCCGCGCGCATCTTCTGCAGCTCGCGCGAGGGGTCGGAGCCGATCACGAGCTTCACGTCGGTGCCGACGCTCGCGCCGATGTAGTTCGCGAGGGAGTGGTAGCGGTCCTGGAACTGCTGGGACACGACTTCCTGGCGGGCCTCGCCGGTGACGTTGATGTCGACCGCGGCGGCGGCGGCGTGCGGCAAGGCCAGGGAGAAGGTCGCGAGGAGGGCGGCTCGAGAATTGCGCATGGGAAGTCTCCCGGGGCAAAAGGGGGGCTGAGCCGGGGATTATAGGGCGCTCATCGCGGCCTGCGTCATCCCGGGGCCCCGAGGGAGCGTTTCACTTGCAACCGGCCGGCGGGCGGGCCTAGCATGGGACCATGCTCCGGCGCCTCGCGGACCTCCTCGGCGAAGCCTTGATGGGCTTTCTCGCGCTCGCCGCATTGGGCACGGGGCTCGCGCCCTTCCTTTTCTCCCTCACTCCCGCGGCCGAAAGCGCCATCGACGCCGCCGAGTGGGTCATCGTCGGCCTCTTCGCCCTCGAGTACGCGGTCCACCTGGCGGTGGCCTCCGACCGCGCCGCCTACCTGCGCGACCCGTGGCGGCTGCTGGACGCGGCGATCGTGCTGGGCTCGCTCGCCTCGCTCCTGCCGTCAATCTCCGATGCAGCCCGCACGATGCCCGCACTGCGCATCCTGCGCCTGTTCCGGGTGCTGCTTTTCGGTTTCCGGGCGGGCCACGGCGTCTCCTCCCCGGCGCTGCGGCCGGCGCGGCCCCTGCCCGAGGGCCCGCCGCGCGTGACGCGGCTCGCTTCCGGGAGCGAGGCCATCGTCGCGGGCGAATGGGCGGACCTGCTGCGCTGGGCGGCTTCCCCCACGAGCGAGTGGATCCATGCCTCGAACCTCGCGCCGCAGCGCCTTCGCGAGGCGGCCGAGGCCGCCGGCGTGCCGCACGTCATGGTCGAGGCGGCGCTGAACGAATCGAGCTACCCGCGGCTCGAGTCGGAAAAGCGCTGGTCGTCGCTCACGATCTCGGTCCCGTCCAGCTCCGACCTCGCGAGCCGCGACCCGGTGCTCCTCCTCCTCACCGAGGACGACGTCCTTTCGCTCGCGGTGCATCCCCTGGAGCTCGAGAAGCCCCCGGCGCCCCTCGGCACGCTGCCCTGGGGGCCGCGCTGCGCGCTCGACGTCGTTCGCCGCGTGCTGGAGCGCAACGAGGAGCTGGCCGGGCGCCTCGAGCGCGAGCTGCGCGAGCTCGAGGCGCTGCCCGCCGACGAGAGCCCGGAGCGCTTCTTCGAGTCCACGTTCCGGCTGAAGCGCGCGCTCTCCGTGGCGAAGGGCGACCTGTGGCGGCTGCGGGGGCTGCTCCAGATGCTGGCCGAGGGGCGCCGAACGCTGCCGGGGATCGGCGAGGAGGGGCGCGCGGCCGCGGCGAGGCTCGCCGAGGAGGCCGACTACCTCTACGAGACCATCGACAACACGCGCGAGTCGGTGCTCTCGCTCATCGACCTGCACATCAACGTCGCCGCCCACGACACCAACCGGTTCATGCGGCTCGTGGCCATCGTGAGCACGCTCGGGCTCATCCCCGCCGTCACCGGAGGGCTGATGGGCATGAACCTGGCGGACTCGCCGTGGCCCGTGACGCTGGGACAGGTGGCCTTCGGCACGCTGATCCTCATCCTGGGCGTGCTCTACGCCTTCCTCGCGAAGGGCTGGCTCCGGTAGCGCCGCGGGCGGCGCTCAGCGCGCCGGATGCGGCCGGAAGGCGTCGATGAGGTCGAGGAAACGGCGCGTGCCCCGGCGCATCTCGTGGGCGCCCCGCGCGTTATGGTCCCAGAACCATTCGGCGATGACCGATCCGGCCGTGGCGCGGGGCAGTGCCAGATAGGCGTCCGTCTCGGGGCCGTCACGGACGACCCGCATCCCGTTCCTGCGCGCCAGGTGCATCATTGCGCCGTTCTCGGTGAGGCAGTGCACGAAGACCTCGCGCACGCCGCGGTTCACGAGGTGCATCACCGCGCGCGAGAAGAGGGCGTTGCCCAGTCCCTGGCCGCGCGCGGCAGGAAGCACCGACAGGCCCAGCTCGGCCTTGCCGGGGTAGAAGGCCATGTGCACCACGGCGAGCAGGCGCAGGTCGGCGCCCGGTATGCCGAAGATCTCGTCGCGCTCGAAGTCGATGCGCTCCTCGAGAGCGCGGATGGCGTCGTCGGAGAGCGAGGCGCCGAAGCGCAGGCGGCGGTCGTCGCGGTCCAGGGCGAGGAAGTGCTCGGTAAGGGCGGCGCGGTCGGCCGGAAGCAGGCGAATCGGCAGGGGGATGATGCCGGTCATGGGGTCTCCTTGTGGGTGACGTCGGCCCGGATGGGGCCATGCCTGGCGAAGCAAGAGGGGTGCCACCGTTCCTCCGACCGCGAAGTTCGGCTATAATTCCGCTTCTGTTTTCCGCAGGCGCGTAGCTCAGTTGGTTAGAGCACCACCTTGACATGGTGGGGGTCGTTGGTTCGAGTCCAATCGCGCCTACCAATTCTTCCGCCTATGCCGGCTCCCGTCCCCATCGTCCCGAAGGCTCGCGACATGGCCCGGCGAATGGAAATCGCGCTGGACACGGGCGCCGTCCTCGAAGTGCAGCTGGTCGAGGGCGCCGCCTCCTCGGCGCTCCTCGCCGCGCTTCCGCTGGATCTCGCGATGAGCCGCTGGGGAGACGAGTACTACGGGAGCCTCCCTGTGACTCTCCCTGCCGGCGGCAGGAAGCGCGAGGAGTACGCCGTCGGCGAGGTGGCCCTGTGGCCGCCCGGAAACGCCTTTTGCATCTTCTTCGGGCCCACGCCAGCCAGCCATGGGGACGAGCCGCGCATGGCCTCGCCGGGCGTCCCGCTGGGCCGGATCGTTTCCCCGACCGAACCCTTGAAGCGCCTCGGTGCGAGCGTACGCCTGACGCTGCGGGCGCCGCGCTCGTGAGCCGCGTTCCGATGCGGTAGAATT
>JBGARD010000015.1:0-61792 GCA_044230355.1 Usitatibacteraceae bacterium
CCAATGCCTTGCGGCACTAGGCTCCCGGTGCGCACCCACAGCACCCACCTCTATCGGCTGTAACTTGTTAAAGAGCGACGATCCCCCCTTGCCGAGCAAGATGCCAGTCAAGGAGTTGGTTGCGGGGGCAGGATTTGAACCTGCGACCTTCGGGTTATGAGCCCGACGAGCTGCCAGACTGCTCCACCCCGCGCCCGAGTCGAACGCCAGGCCAAAAAGAAAACCGGGCGTCGAGAGGTGAAATTATGGCATCTTGGGTGCCCTCGCGTCAACGTAGAACGCGTCCTGCACGTCCTGTCCACGCTCTATTCCCATGAAATCAAGGGGCTAGGAATATGGATCCCAACGACTGGCAGCTCATTCAGGCGGTGGCACTGGGTTCGCTGGTGGCGTGGGCCAGCGGGCTGCGTCTCTACCTCGTGGTTTTCGTGCTCGGGCTCGCCTCCCGGCTCGGGTACCTGACCCTCCCCCAGGGACTCGAGGTCCTCTCGCACACGTACGTGATCGCCGCCGCAGGAATCCTCCTGTGCGTCGAGTTCCTCGCCGACAAGGTGCCCGGGATCGACAGCGCCTGGGACGCGCTGCACACCTTCATCCGCATCCCGGCCGGCGCCCTGCTCGCCGCCGGCACCGCGGGAGGCGACCTCACCGCGATCACCGTGGCCGCCGGCCTCCTGGGAGGCACGATCACCGCGGGCACGCACTTCGCGAAGGCCGGAGGCCGCGCCGCGCTCAACACTTCCCCGGAGCCGCTCTCGAACTGGGTCGCGTCGTTCACGGAGGACGCGATGGTCCTGGGCGGGATCTGGGTCGCGCTCAACTACCCCGCCGTCTTCATCGGCGCGCTCGTCGTCTTCATGTCGTTCGCGGCGTGGTTCGTGTTCGCCTTCGCGCGCTTCGTGCGCAACCGGCTTGCCCGCGCCGGGCCGGCGCAAGCCGCGCTGCGGTGACCCGCCCGGCCCCTAGGCCGGGCGCCGCTCGATGAGGGCCTGGGCGAGGGTCCCCGCGTCCACGTGCTCGATCTCGCCGCCCACCGGCAGCCCGCGGGCGATGCGGCTCACGGCGAGGCCCTTGCCGGAGAACATCTCGGACACGTAGTGCGCCGTCGCCTCGCCCTCGACCGTGAAGTTGGTCGCGAGGATCACCTCCTTCACCACGCCGTCGGTGGCCCGCTTGAGGAGGCGATCGAGGTGGATCTCGCGCGGCCCGATGCCATCGAGCGGCGAAAGCCGCCCCATCAGCACGAAGTAGAGGCCGCCGTAGCTCTGCGTCTGCTCCATCATGAGCAGGTCGGCCGGCGTCTCGACCACGCACAGGAGCGCGCCATCGCGCCGCGGCGACAGGCAGAGCTCGCAGACCTCGTTCTCGGTGAAGGTGTTGCAGCGCGCGCAGTGGCGGATCCTGCGCACCGACTCGCCCAGCGCCGTCGCGAGGCGGCCGGCGCCGGCGTGGTCGCGCTGCAGGAGGTGATAGGCCATGCGCGTGGCCGACTTGGGCCCCACGCCCGGAAGGCACCGAAGGGCCTGGATCAGTTCCTCCAGCGAATCGGGCGTGCGCATTCGCGGGCGCGCCTCAGAACGGGAGCTTCATCCCGGGCGGGAGGTTCATGCCCGAGGCGAAGCCGGCCATCTTCTCCTGGCTGGTGGCCTCGGCCTTGCGGGCGGCGTCGTTGAACGCGGCGGCCACCAGGTCCTCGAGCATGTCCTTGTCCTCGCCGAGCAGGCTCGGGTCGATGGTCACGCGCTTCACCGCGTGCTTGCAGGTCATCACGACCTTCACGAGACCCGCGCCGGACTGGCCCTCGACCTCGATCGCCTCGAGGCTCTCCTGGACCTTGCGCATGTTCTCCTGCATCTGCTGCGCCTGCTTCATCAGCGCGCCCAGCCCGCCCTTCATCATGACTTGCCTCTCCTGTCGTCGTTTGCCTTGGAATCCCCGTCGCTCGCGGGCCGGATGGACGAGGCCACCACCTGCGCCCCCATGCCCTCCACCAGGTCCCTCACGAACGGATCGCTCGCCAGCGCGGCCGCGGCGCCGTCGAGCTTCTTCTGCGCCTCCACGCCGCGAACGGCGGCCACGCTGCGCCCGTTCGTCTCGCCCACCCGAACCGAGAGCCGGAACCCCGGCCCGAACCGCGGCGCGAGCTCGGCCTTGAGCTTGTCCTGGTACGGCTTCTCGGCGTACATCTTCTGCGACTCGGGAACGACGAGCTGGAGATGGTTGCCCTCCAGGGAAGCGAACTCCCCGTAGCGCGCGAGGAGGCCCGCCATGCCCGTGAGGCCCTGGCGCTCCACGAAGGCGGCCCAGTCGCCCTCGAACGCCGGCGCGGAAGGCGCCTGCGCCACGACCGGGGCTGGAGCCGGCTCGCGCGCGACGGCGACCGACGCCGCGGGCCCCGCCGGGCTGCGTGCCGGGACTGCGGCCGGCGCGCTTCGCGCAGGAAGCGGCTCGCCGGAGGCGGCCGTCCCGAAGGAAAGCATGCGCATCACCGCCATGCCGAAGCCCGCGATCTCGTCGGGCGCGAGCGGAAGGTCGCGCCGGCCGAGGATCGCCACCTGGTACATGACCTGCACGCGCCCCGCATCGAGCCGGGCCGCGAGCGAGGCGATGCGCGCCGCGTCCGGATCGTCGGGCGCGGGCAGGGCCCCGAGCTGCGCGAGCGCGACGCGATGCAGGATCGCCGCGACGTCCTGGAGGGCCTGGTCGCAGGAGAGCCCGCGCTCGGAGATCCGCTCGGCCTCCGCGAGCGCGCCAGCGCCGTCCGCGACCGCGATCTTCTCGAGGAGCGGCCAGACCAGCTCGCCGCCGACCGCGCCGAGCATCTCGGCCACCTGGGAGGCTGTCACCTTGCCGGAGCCGAAGGCGATGGCCTGGTCGGTCAGGCTCAGGCTGTCCCGCACGCTCCCGGCCGCCGCGCGCGCGAGGAGCGCGAGCGCGGCCTCCTCGAAGGGAATGGATTCGGCCTCGAGCACGTGCTTGAGGTGCCCCGCGAGGGCCTGGAGCGGCAGGGCCTTCAGGTTGAACTGCAGGCACCGCGACAGCACCGTGACCGGCAGGCGCTGGGGGTCGGTGGTGGCGAGGATGAACTTCACGTGCTCCGGCGGCTCCTCGAGCGTCTTCAGCATCGAGTTGAACGCATGCCGCGAGAGCATGTGCACCTCGTCGATGATGTAGACCTTGTAGCGGCCGGACACCGGCATGTACTGCGCGTTGTCGAGGAGCTCGCGCATCTCGTCCACCTTGGTGTTGGTGGCGGCGTCGACCTCGAGCATGTCGATGAAGCGCCCCGAGTCGATCTCGGTGCACGCGCGGCACTTGCCGCAGGGGCGCGAGGAGACGCCCGTCTCGCAGTTGATCGACTTCGCGAGGATCCGGGCGAGCGTGGTCTTGCCCACGCCCCGCGTCCCGGTGAAGAGGTACGCATGGTGCAGCCGGCCGGTGTCCAGGGCGTTGGCGAGGGCGGTGACCACGTGGGCCTGCCCGACCAGCTGGTCGAACGCCTTGGGGCGCCACTTGCGCGCGAGGACCTGGTACGTCATGGAATCGTCCGGCGGAACGGCCGCCCCGGGGGCGACCGATGGAAACGGGAAAGGCGAGCCTGACCCCCGGCACTTGAAGGAATCGACTATGGCTGCTTCGTTCCCGACCTGACCAGGTTCGCCGCCCTTCAATGCGGGGAGGCCCGCCGCCGGGGATTATCTCACATCGATTCAGGCCGCGAGCGCGCAGGTGCGAAAGCCCGCGAATACGTCGTTGCGGTGCGGCAGGTAGAAGTTGCGCCAGCGGCTGTGGACGAGGCGCGAGCGCGTGGCGAAGCACCCGCCGCGAAGCGCCGAATGCGTGTGGAACCAGGGCTCGGAGTACTCCGCGTAGGCGTCCTTCTCGAATCCGGGGTACGGGGCGAAGCTCGTGGCGGTCCACTCCCACACCCCGCCGATCATCATCTCCAGGCCGCTCGCGCCGGCCGCCGGATCCGGCGCGAACCGCGGCCGCTCGAGCCGGTAGTCGAGCCCGGGCGCGTCCTCCGGCATCGCCGCGCCCCAGGGATAGCGATCCTCCCGGCCTCCGTTTCGCGCCGCGAATTCCCATTCGCTCTCGGTCGGAAGCCGGCGCCCCGCCCATCGGCACCACGCCTCGGCCTCGTGGAGGCAGACCTGGACGACGGGCTCATCCGGCCGCAGGGGCGCGCGCCCATCGAACCACCGCATGGTCCAGGCACCGGCGTCGCGGGCCCAGTTGCGAGGCGACTTCGCGCCCGCGGATTCGCGCCACTGCCGCCCCTGGGCGCTCCAGAACTCGTCGCGGCCGTAGCCGCCCTCTTCCACGAACGCGAGGTACTCGCCGTTGCTCACGGGCAGCGAGGCCATGGCGAAAGGCGGCACGCGCACGGGGTGGGCCCACTTCTCGTTGTCGAAGGCGTGCTCGCCATCGTCGCGGCGCGCGCCCTGGAGGAACTCGCCGCCGGCGAAGTGCACGTCGCGGACCGCGGGGACCGGCGCCGCGGGCGCGGGCGCGTGTGGCCGGCGCGGCGCCGCGTAGCCCAGCGTGTGCAGCGTCATGAGGAGCGCCTCGCCGTGCATATCCTCGTGGAAGAGCGCCAGGCGGAAACGGTGGCGATCGTCGTCGCGGCTCGCGGCGAGATCCTCCAGCGTCTGCTCCAGCGTCTGCTCGAGATAGCCGGATACCGCCTCGAGCGGCGGGTAGGCGAGCGTCCAGCGCGAATCGTGGGCTACCGTGCGCGAGTCGAAGAGCGCATCGGCCCCGGGAAGGCGCGAGGGGATGCGCGTGCCCGAGGGGTCGTCGGGCCGCCAGCGCCGGCAGAAGAACTCCTGGAAGAAGCCGATGTGCGCGAGTTCCCAGATCGGCGGATTCACGATCTCCAGGAGCGGAACCTGCCACTGCGCGCCCTCGAGGTGGCCGTACATCGCGAGCGTATACTCGCGGCTCTCCCGCAAGGCGGATGCAAGCGCGTCGATATCGTTCAGCATGGCGAAGTCTTCCAGGACCCGGCCCGTGGCGTTCATCGTGACGCCCGGCACGCGAGAGGCCAACAACGGCAACTGGCGCACCGCCCGGCGCTGGGCGGGGTTCCTCGCCGGGGTCGCGAAGCCGATTGTACAGAGCGCGTGGAACGGCGAGCCGGCGGACGTCGCCATCGCCCTGCACGCGCGGCGAAGCGCCGGCTCCATCGAGCGCCTGCGCAGCGCGCGCCCCGAAGTCCCCCTCGTCCTCGTGCTCTCGGGCACGGACCTCTATCGCGACCTGCCGTCCTCCCCCGAGGCAAGGCGCTCCCTGGAGCTCGCGGACCGCATCGTGGCCCTCCAGGAGGACGCGCTGGCGCACGTGCCGCCCGCCCTCCTGGGCAAGTGCGAGGTGATCTACCAGTCCTCCTCGAGCCTCGCCCGCGCGGGGAAGCCCGCCGGCCGCCTCGACTGCGTGGCCGTGGGCCACCTTCGCGAGGAAAAGGATCCGCGCACGCTGTGGCGCGCCCTGGGCCTTCTCGAACCCGGGCTCCCGATCCGCGTGCGGCACATCGGCGCGGCGCTCGATCCGGAACTGGGAAGGCAGGCGCGCGAGCTGATGGCGTCGGACCGTCGCTTCCGCTGGAACGGCCCCCTGCCGCACGGCCTCGCCCGCAGCGCGATCCGCGACGCGCACCTCCTCGTGCACCCCTCCGTGATGGAGGGCGGCGCCAACGTCATCGTGGAAGCCATCACCGCCGGCACGCCCGTCGTCGCGAGCCGCGTTTCCGGCAATGTCGGCATGCTGGGGCGGAACTATCCCGGCTATTTCGAGGTCGGTGATGCGCAGGGCCTGGCGCGCCTGCTCGCGAGCCTGGTCCGCGACCCGGCGGCACTTCGCGAGTTGCGCCAGGCGTGCGGAGACAGGCGCAAGCTCTTCTCGCCGGCTCGCGAGCGGCAGGCCCTTCGCCGCCTCGTCCTCGGCCTGCTGGGCCGCGACAGGCGCTAGAATTCAGGCGAATGAACACATCCCCGGAGCGAACGACGATGGACTTGCAGGTCAGACTCACCCAATTCAGCCACGGCGGCGGCTGCGGCTGCAAGATCGCCCCGGGCGTGCTGGAGAAGATCCTCGCCAAGACCGCCCCCGGCCTGGTGCCGAAGCAGCTCCTCGTGGGCATCGAGACGGCCGACGACGCCGCCGTCTACCAGATCAACGACACGCAGGCGATCGTCGCCACGACGGACTTCTTCATGCCCATCGTCGACGACCCCTTCGACTTCGGCGCCATCGCGGCCACGAACGCGATATCCGACGTCTACGCGATGGGCGGCCACCCGCTCTTCGCCCTCGCACTCGTGGGCATGCCCGTGGACAAGCTCCCCGTGGAGATGATCCGCCGCATCCTCGAAGGCGGCGAGTCGGTGTGCGCGCGCGCCGGGATCCCCATCGCCGGCGGCCATACCATCGACTCCGTCGAGCCGATCTACGGGCTCGTCGCCATCGGCCTCGTCGATCCACGCAACCTCAAGCGCAACGCGGGCGCCAGGGCCGGCGACAAGCTCGTGCTCGGCAAGCCCCTGGGCGTGGGCATCTTCAGCGCCGCGCTCAAGACCGGGCGCCTGGGCAAGGAGGGCTACGCGGCGATGATCGAGAGCACGACCAAGCTCAACACGCCGGGCCCGAAGCTGGGCCTGCTCCCGGGCGTCAACGCGCTCACCGACGTCACCGGGTTCGGCCTGCTGGGCCACCTCCTCGAGATCTGCAAGGGCTCGGGGGTCGCCGCGCATCTCGACTGGGACAAGCTGCCGGTCCTGCCAGGTGCGCTGGAGCTCGCGCGCGAAGGTTTCACCACGGGCGCCTCGAAGCGCAATTTCGCCGGCTACGGCGACCGGATCTCGTTGTCGCCTTCCATCGACGAGGCCGGCAAGGCCCTGCTGACCGATCCGCAGACGAGCGGCGGGCTCCTGGTCTCCTGCGCGCCGGAGAGCGTGGACGAGGTCCTCGCGATCTTCGCCGCCGACGGGTTCGGGCGCGCGGCGGTGATCGGCGACGTCGTCACGGGCGAGCCGGGCGTGCGCGTCGACTGATATCGCGACTGACCCTCACCCCCGACCCCTCTCCCAAGGGTGAGGGTGCCCTTCAAGCGGCGTGGTACACCGAGTACGCGACGCCCACCGCGTCCCAGCGGCGGATCGACGCGAACCCCGCGTCCGAGAGCACTTCCTCGAATTCCGCAGGAGCGTACTTGTAGGAGTTCTCCGTGTGGATGCGCTCGCCCTTCCGGAAGACGCGCTCCAGGCCGTCGAGCAGCACGGCCTGGTCGCGCACGCTTTCCAGGTGCATCTCGATGCGCCCATCGGCTTCGTTGTAGAAGCCGACGTGCGCGAAGCCGTCCACGTCGAAGCCAAGGCCGAATTTCGCGTTCAGGTGCCGGAGCATGTTCCTGTTGAACGCCGCGGTGACTCCCAGCGCGTCGTCGTAGGCGGCGTCCAGCAGCGCCTTCTCCTTCTTGCCGTCCACCCCGATGAGGAGCGAGCTCCCGGGCCTTGCCACGCAGTAGTGGCGGATTCTCGCCAGGAAGACGCGCGCCTCGGCCGGCGTAAAGTTGCCGATGCTCGACCCCGGGTAGAAGAAGAGCGCGGGCGAATCGGCGAGCACGCCGTCGAGCTCCAGCGCGCGCGCGAAATCGGTGGCCACGCCGACGAGTTCCAGGCCCGGGAAATCCGGCGCCAGCCTGTCGAGCGCCGCGGTGATCTCGTGGATGGCGATGTCCACGGCGACGTAGCGCACGGGCGAGAGGACCGGCAGCCACCCCTTGGCCTTGCAGCAGTCGCCGGCGCCCAGGTCGACGAACTGGCGGCCCGGGCCGATCGACTCGGCGATCTCGAGGCGCCTCGCCTGGAAGAGCGCGACCTCGGTCCGGGTCGGGTAGTACTCGGGCAGGCGGCAGATCGCGCCATAGAGTGCGCAGCCGAGCTCGTCGTAGAAATACTTGGGAGGGATCGAGGCGGGATCCCGCAGGAGCCCCGCCAGGAGCTCGCGGCGCTCGCCCTCGGGATCGAAGGCCAGGCGGTTCAGCAGGAGCGGGCCGTCCATGCGCGTCACCTCGATGCGTTCGTCGGCCGCTCGCGCGGCAGCAGCGGCGCGATCGCCGCCTCGAGCGCCGGCCCTGTGTCGAGCTCGCCTTCGGCGTAAAGGCGGATGCGTCCCTTCCCGTCCACCACGAACGTCGTGGGCAGCGCCCGGACCTTCCAGTCCCTCGCGACCGACTTCTCGCGGTCGAGGAGGATGGCGAGGTCGAGGCCCGTGCGCTCCGCGAAGGCCGTTACTCGCGCCGGCATCTCGCCCTGGTTCACGGCGAGCACCTCGAATCCGCGCGGCGCGAGGCGGGCGCGAAGTCGCGCGAGCGCCGGCATCTCCTCCACGCATGGCGCGCACCAGGTCGCCCAGAAGTTCACGAGCACCACCTTGCCGCGCAGCGAAGCCAGATCCACCGCCTCGCCCGCCGGGTTCCTGAGGACGAGCGCCGGCGTGGCCCCGCCCTTCCACGGCAGGAGCGCCTCGGCCGCAGCCGCGGGAACCGCCGCGGCGAGGAGGGCCGCGGCCGCGATGGTTTTCGCTTTCAAGAACATGGATCGGGGGCCGCCAGGGGCGGCCCTTCGGGCCTCAGACCTCGCGCACCGTGATCCGGTACCTGAAGTTGTCCGGATCGAGGCTGTCGAGGCGGCCTTCGGCGGTCTCGCACTGCGGGTACATGAAGAACGGGATCGTTCCCTTCGCCGCGCCCGGCAGCGCCACGTCGTGCGCGAAGTTGTACGCGAGCCAGTTCATCTCCCACGAGCCGAAGAGGCGCGCGCGCGCCTTCATCACCTTTTCGTCGCCAGGCGGCAGGTTTCCGGGCGGCTCCTCGAGGACCACCTTGCGCACGTCCGCGGGGTCGACGGGCACCCATCCGTACTCGGCGAGGAAGACCTCCGCGCGGCAGTGCTGGGCCTTGGTGATGTTCTCGGTGCCCGCGCCCAGGCTCTTGTAGCCGTGGGCCGACTTGGCCACGCGGATGCCGTAGACGTCCCTGGCCGGGAGCCCCGCGGCGCGGGCAAGGCCCACGTAGAGCGCGTTCAGGTCCGCGCACTTGCCGTTCAGGTTCTTGGTCTCCAGCATGTACTTGATGTCGCCCGTGCCGCAGCCGCGCGTCTCGGGGTTGCGGAAGGTGTTGTCGCAGATCCAGTCGTAGATTCGGCGGGCCTTCTCCACGTCGCCCTTCGCGCCCTTCGTGATCTCCATCGCCGTCGACTTCACGATGCCGTCGGTGGGCAGGAGCTCGGTCGCCTTGAGGTAGCGGGCAAGCTCGGCGCGGTCCGCCTCGACCTTGCCGGGCCTGGCGAGATCCACCGCCACGTCGCGCGTGGCGAAGCGGCTCACCAGCGTGATGGCCGGCTTCGCGCCCTCGCCCCACTCCGCCCAGACGACGCCCAGGCCCCAGTCCGGGTCGGACATCGCCTTCCCTTCGGCGCCCTCGGCGTTGAAGCTGCTTCCCAGCGACTTCTGGTAGGGGGTATCCACGGTGAGCGGCGTGGGCAGCCAGATGCGCGTGCGTCCGGCGGGACTCAACACCTCGACGCGCGTGGTCACCTCGTAGGTGCGCCAGCGGTCGGTGGGCGACTGCGCGAAAGCGCGGGAGACGGCGGAGGGAAGGAGGAGGCCCGAGGTGGAAAGGCCGGCGAAGCGAAGGAAGTCGCGACGTTGCATGGAATGTTCCTTTCTCAGGCGAAGTGGCGCGGCGCGAAGGCGCGTCGGGGGCCGATGCCGCCGCAGGCGAGCGGCGAGGTCAGGAGGGATCGCTTGGTGCGCGAACGGCTGGGAATGATCATGGAGGCTCCACATGACCGGCGTGGGACGCGCCGGGTCGGATAAAATAACCCGTTTTGCAGCCCGAGTCGCGCGCGAAAGACCCCGCGCCGAGCATGGAAATCCGATGACCGCCCCCACCGCCTCCCCCGCCTCGACGCTCCCGCTCGCCTTCGGCACCCGTTTCGAGGACCTGTACGACACCGACGGCCTCACGCGCCTCGACGGGAAGTTCCTCGCCGCGCTGGAAGCCGCCAGCCCCGAGCTCAAATCGCGGCTCGCAGCCGCCCGCGCCGCGCCCGACTCGCTCGCCACCCTGCAGGAGGCCGAGCTCCTGCTCGCCGTGGCGCCGGTGCTGGACGACTTCGTCGCCGAGCTCTTCGGCATCGTGCCGGAGGTAGACCGGCTCGTGGCCGCGCACACCGAGACCGAGCCGCTCTTCCGCGTGAAGCGCAAGTTCGTCCAGCGCCGCGCGATGCTCAGAATCAAGGCCGACGAGGCGGCGAAGCTCGACGGCCCGGCCCTCGAGGCCGAGCTCGCCGCGAAGCTCGGCGGCCGCTTCGAGGAGCTCGCCTTCGCGCGCGCCGTGCTCGGGTGGCAGGCGGACGAGGCAGCCAACGCCGCGGCGCTGGACCTCGCGGAACGATTCTGCGCCTGGGCCGCGCACACGCCCGAGGGTCGCCGCCGCTACCGGGCCGGGGTGCTCTTCAAGCCGCCGCAGAAGGTGGAGCCGCTCGCCCTCGTCCCCGTCGATACGGACGCCTCCGCCGGCTACGCGGTGCACACGCTCCACCACGTCCGCCGGCGCGAGGGCTTCGCCCTCACGGACGCGGGCACCAGCCTCGTCGGCGGGCTGGGCGAGGCCCACTACTGCATCATCTGCCACGAGCAGGGCAAGGACTCCTGCTCGAAGGGGCTCAAGGAGAAGCCGGATGAGACCGGCAAGGTGGCTTTCAAGAAGAGCCCCTTCGGCGTGCCGCTTCCCGGCTGCCCGCTCGAGGAGCGCATCTCGGAGTTCCACAAGCTGAAGACCGAGGGCGTCGCCATCGGCGCGCTCGCCATGATCACGGTCGACAACGCCATCGTCTGCTCGACCGGGCACCGCATCTGCAACGACTGCATGAAGTCGTGCATCTACCAGCGCCAGGACCCCGTCAACATCCCGCAGGCCGAGACGCGCACGCTCAAGGACGTGCTGGGACTGCCGTGGGGCTTCGAGATCTACTCGCTCCTCACGCGCTGGAACCCGCTGAACCTGCGGCGGCCGTATCCGCTGCCGGCCACGGGCAAGCGCATCCTCATGGTGGGCATGGGGCCCGCGGGTTTCACGACCGCGCACCACCTCATGAACGACGGGCACACGGTGGTGGGCATCGACGGGCTGAAGATCGAGCCGCTCGCCTCCTCCCTCTCGGGCGTGGAGCCCACCGGCAGGCGCGTCCCCTTCGAGCCCATCCGCGACATGGAATCCATGCGCGAGCCGCTCGACGACCGCGTGATGGCGGGTTTCGGCGGCGTGGCCGAGTACGGGATCACCGTCCGCTGGGACAAGAACTTCCTCAAGGTCGCCCGGCTCCTGGTCGAGCGGCGAAGCCAGTTCGCGCTTTTCGGCGGCGTGCGCTTCGGCGGCACGATCACGCTCGAGCAGGCCTTCGCGATGGGCTTCGACCACATCGCGCTCGCGGCCGGCGCCGGCAAGCCCACGGTCCTGGACCTCCCCAACGGGCTGGCCCGCGGCGTGCGGACCGCCTCCGACTTCCTCATGGCGCTGCAGCTCACCGGCGCCGCGCGCACCGACTCGATCGCCAACATGCAGCTCCGGCTGCCGATCGTGGTGGTGGGCGGCGGCCTCACCGCCATCGACACTGCCACCGAATCGCTCGCGTATTACCCCCTCCAGGTGGAGAAGTTCCTGTCCCGCTTCGAGACGCTCGCGGCGGAGCTCGGCGAGGAGCGCGTGAGGGCCGCCTGGCGCGAGGAGGAGCGCGCCATCGCGGAAGAATTCATCGCGCATGCGAAGGCCATCCGGGCGGAGCGCGGCAAGGCGAAGGCCGAGGGCCGGGAGCCGCGCATCCTCGAGCTGCTGCAGTCCTGGGGCGGATCGACGATCGCCTACCGCAAGCGGATGATCGACAGCCCCAGCTACACCCTCAACCACGAGGAAATCGAGAAGGCCCTCGAGGAGGGCATCCGTTTCGCCGAGGGCCTCACTCCCGTCCGCGTGGATGTGGACCGGTACGGCCACGCGGCGGGGCTCGTGGTCCGCGCGGCATCCGGATCCGGCGAACGGGAATACACCCTTCCAGCACGCAGCATCCTCGTCGCCGCGGGCACGGCGCCCAACACCGTGCTCGCGCGCGAGGACGCGGACCATTTCGTCCTGGACGGCCGCTACTTCCGCGCCGTGGACGACGAGGGCAACCCCGTCACCCCCGAGCGCTCCTCGAAGCCGGCCACGCCGCAGGTGCTGCTCTCGCGCGACAGCGAGGACCGCTACGTCAGCTTCTTCGGCGACCTGCACCCGTCTTTCTCGGGCAACGTCGTGAAGGCGATGGGCTCGGCGAAGCTGGGTTATCCCGTGGTGAGTCGCGTGCTCCAGCGCCGGCCCGCGCGAACGGTCGCCGACACGGAAGCCTTCCTCGGGAAGCTCAACTCCCTGCTGCGCGCGCGCGTCCACCGCGTCGAGCGCCTGACGCCCACGATCGTCGAGGTGGTGGTGCACGCCCCGCAGGCCGCGGCGCAGTTCAGGCCCGGCCAGTTCTTCCGCCTGCAGAACTTCGAGACGCTCGCGCCCGAGGTCGAGGGCACCCGCCTCGCGATGGAGGGCCTCGCGCTTACCGGCGCCTGGGTCGACCGCGAGAAGGGTCTCGTCTCCACGATCGTCCTGGAGATGGGCGGCTCGAGCGACCTGTGCGCGATGCTCAGGCCCGGCGAGCCCGTGATCCTGATGGGGCCCACCGGCGCGCCCACCGAGACGCCGGCCGGCGAGACCGTCCTGCTCGCGGGCGGCGGCCTGGGCAACGCGGTGCTCTTATCCATCGGCGCGGCGCTTCGCGCGGCCGGGTCGAAGGTGCTGTACTTCGCCGGCTACAAGAAGGCGATCGACCGCTACAAGGTCGAGCAGATCGAGGCAGCCGCCGACGAGGTGGTGTGGTGCTGCGACGAGGCGCCGGGATTCGCGCCGGGCCGGCCGCAGGACAAGTCGTTCCACGGCAACATCGTGGAGGCCATGAAGGCGCACGCCGAAGGCCGCCTCGGGAAGGCGACGATCGCGCTCAACGAAGCGGACCGCCTCGTCGTCATCGGCTCCGACGCCATGATGGCCGCGGTCGCGCTCGCCCGGCACGGCGTCCTCGCGCCGCACCTCAAGCCCGCGCACGTGGCCATCGGCTCCATCAACTCGCCGATGCAATGCATGATGAAGGAGATCTGCGCGCAGTGCCTGCAGCCGCATCGCGATCCGGCCACGGGAAAGACGACGTACGTCTTCTCGTGCTTCAACCAGGACCAGGAGCTCGACCGCGTGGACTTCCCGGGCCTTCGCGAGAGGCTGGGGCAGAACTCCGTGCAGGAGAAGCTCACCGCGATGTGGATCGACCGGTGCCTGAAGCGGATGGGCGCGCGCGCGGCGTAGACTGCCGGGCATGCCGATCACGCCGTTCCATTTCGGGCCGGGAGCGCTCCTCGCGAGCGCCGCGCCCGGCCGCATCTCCTGGACGGTGTTCGCGCTTGCCAATGTCCTGATCGACCTCGAGCCCGTCGGCCTCTACTTCCTGATCGGGGATCCCGCCCACCCCTGGCTGCACACGGTGCCCGGGGCGCTTGCCGTCGCGGTGCTGGCGGCACTCGCCGGGCGCAGGCCCTGCGAGGCATTCCTCCGGTGGTGGAACTCCCGCCTGTCGCCGGGGCAGGCGCGATGGCTGTGGATGCGCCCCGGGATCCCGTCGGCCTCGGCATGGGCCGGCGCTCTGCTGGGCACCCTGAGCCACGTCGGGCTCGACGCCTTCATGCACGGCGACGTGAGAATCCTCTGGCCGCTGCAGGAAGCCAATCCGCTGGTGGGGCGGATCGACCTGGGAGTGCTGCACGCGGGGTGCGTGATCGCGGGCGTGGCAGGGATCGCGATCCTCGCGATCCGCCGGCGCCGCGCAGGCGGTAAGCGCTAGCGGGCAGAAGCTTTCGGGCAGGGCATGACAATCAGCCCTCGCGCTTCGTCGAGCTTGCGGGGATAAGGTCGGTACGAGAATCGACCCGATGCCTGGCTCGGAAGGCAGCCCGGACGGAGCAGGCTGCCCGGCCGTCAGGGCAAGCCCGGGCAGGGGCCGGTCGTCACTTCGGCCTCCACTCCCGGGCAAGCTTCTCGGCCTGCTCAAGCTGGGCCGGCGAGAGGCCCGAGGCCGCGCGCTCCCGGTTGCCGGCGAAAGTGGCGCGAAGTCCGGGATCCGCCGCGCGGAAGGCGGCCAGCTTGAACCACATGAGCGCCTGCACCGGGTCGCGCTCGACGCCGCGACCGGTCGCGTAGAGGATCCCGAGGTTGCTCTGCGCCTCCGGGTGCCCGCGATCGGCGGCGCGGCGATACCACTTGGCCGCCTCGGCGAAGTCCTGCGTCACGCCTTTCCCTGTTTCATACAAAACGCCGAGGTTGGTTTCGGCAGGCGACAGCCCCTTTTCGGCGGCGCGGCGATACCACTTCGCCGCCTCGGCGAAATCCTGCGGGACGCCGTGACCCCTTTCGCAGTAGCGGCCCAGGACGTCCTGGGCCGGTCCGTAATCCCGCTCGGCGGCCATGCGCATCCATTTCGCGGCCTCGGCAGGGTCCTGGACTACGCCCCTGCCGTTCTGGTACATGAAGGCCAGGCTGAATTGCGCGGGAGCGTGGCCTTGATCCGCGGCCTTGCGGTACCACTGCAGCGCGGCCGCATGATCCTGCCGGCCACCCTGGCCGGTTTCGTACATGTGCCCGAGACTCGTCTGCGCGGTGGCGTCTCCCTGGCCGGCGAGCATTTGCCAGTGCCGCATCGCGGTGGCGAAATCCTTGCGCTGGTAGGCGTCGCGGGCCTCTTCGGCGACGCCTGCCTTCGCGGCGCCGCAAAGCGCGAATGCCATCACCAGGGCGGAAGCCAGACGCTTCATGGCCGGTGACGATTCCGGGCCGGGTGACGCATTGCCCTGCCGCCTCATCGAACGTCGAGCAGTTCCACGTCGAAGACGAGCGTGGCGTTCGGCGGGATGACTCCGCCGGCACCGCGGGCGCCGTAGCCCATCTCCGGCGGGATGATGAGCGTGCGCTTGCCGCCCACCTTCATGCCCGCCACGCCCTCGTCCCAGCCGCGGATCACCTGCCCGGCGCCGAGCCGGAAATCGAAGGGCGAGCCGCGGTCGACGGAGCTGTCGAACTTCTTCCCGTGGCCGTCAGGCTGGGCGGGATCGTGCAGCCACCCCGTGTAGTGCACCTTCACCATGCCGGGTCGCGCTTCGGCGCCGGTTCCCACCACCACATCGATCTTCTGCAGTTCAGCCATGGCTTCTCCTTAGGGTATTGGTCGAGATCACGACATTTTAGCCGGCCCCCGAGTCGCGAGCTTGCAGTCCGACGGCGCGCGAGTAGTATTTCACCCGACACGCCCACGGCCCTAGGAGGCGCCATGACCGCGGATCCTTCCACCCAAGATCTGTCCGGGCACGATGCCCAGCGCGACCTCGAGCACAGAGCGCTGCGAAATGTTCGCGGACTCGTCGATCGGATCCAGGCCGAGGAGACGGTCCGGCAGAAAACGCAGAAGTGGCTCCTGGCGGGCATTGCCATCGCAGTGGTCGCGGTCAGCGCGGTCGTGGCGGTAGTGGTCACGCAGGACCGGGGCGCGGGGCACGAGGTCACAATCGCTCCTGTCTCGAAGCCTCCGGCGCGCTGAGAATGGCGACCCGGAAATAAACGGGATCTGTGGCGTCCGGGTCAGACCAGGCCGGGAAGGAAACTGGCGGAGAGGGCGGGATTCGAACCCGCGTTAGGCTGTTAACCTAAACACGCTTTCCAGGCGTGCGACTTAAACCGCTCATCCACCTCTCCGTGGATCCTGCACAAGGCGCTCCCGCCACGGCTGTCGCCCGCGGGAAGCCCGAAATTATACCCTGCCGGGGATGCCCGGGCGAGTCCTCCTAGCGCGCGGACATGAACCAGCGCCTCGAGACCATCTGCCGCGACAGCAGCAAGGCGAGGATCGCGATGACCGCCAGGTGCACCGGCCACAGCCCGAGCCAGGTGGGGATCTTTCCTTGCGCCGTCCAGGCCTGGAAGATCGACAGCAGGTTGTTGTAGAGCGCGTAGGCCAGCACGGCGAGCACCAGGTTCCACGAGCGCCCGGTGCGCGGGTTCACGAAGGACAGCGGCACGGCGAACATCGCCATGAGCAGCACCGAGAAGGGCAGCGCGACCCGCCAGTGCAGCTCCGCGAGATTGTGGGGCGTGGGGGCGTCGAGGAGCTCCAGCGTGCTCATGGCCTTGGCCGGGGGCGTCTCGTCCTTCTTGGCCTCCCGGGGCTCGATGCGCAGCATGTAGCGGTCGAAGTCCGCCGTCCGGTAATCGAGCGTCCCGGGCGTGCCCTCGTAGCGGCGCCCGTTCAGCAGCACCACGAAGCGGTCGCCGTTGGCCACCGTCTCGACGAACCCCTTCTGCGCCACCATCACGCCGAGGCGGTTGGCCTGGCTCGACTGCACGAAGACGTTGTTCACGACTTCGTCGCTCGCCGAGATCTTGTCCACGAAGAAGACACGGTCGGCCTGGCGCGATTCCCGGAAGACTCCGGGCGTCACCATCGAGAGCTCGTCGCGGCTCTCGAGGAGGCGCCGGTACTCGCGGCTCTGGGACTCGGACCAGGGCGCGATCCCGAGCGAGAGCACTCCGCAGACCACGGCGATGGGCAGGGCGAAGCGCAGCACCGGCTTCACCCACGCCGCGATCGACAGGCCCGAGGTGAACCAGACGGTCATCTCGCTGTCCCGGAAGCTGCGCGTGAGGGTGAGCAGCACCGCCACGAACGCCGCGATCGACAGCAGCACCGGCATGTAGGTGAGGATGCCGAACGCGATGAGACCGATGACGGCCTCGGGAAGTACCTCGCCGCCGGCGGCCTTACCGAGGAGCAGGATGAGCAGCCGCGTGAGGATGAGCGCGAGCAGGACCGCCACGACCGCCAGGGCCACGAGGCTGAATTCCCGGATGAGGCTACGCTCGAAGATCAAGGGGATGGGGACGTGGTTCGCTTTGACTTGGGTCGTCCAAACCGGGGATAATCGCGCTCTGGCGCGAGCACCCAAGTACAGGAAAACAAATGGAATTTAGCATAAAGAGCGGCAGCCCCGAGAAGCAGCGCACCGGATGCGTCGTCGTCGGGGTGTTCGAGGGCCGCAAGCTCAGCCCCTCCGCGAAGGAAATCGACCGCGCCGCCAAGGGCTTCCTTTCGGAGGTGCTTCGCCGCGGCGACCACGACGGCAAAGCGGGCACCTCGCTCCTGCTGCATTGTCTCACCGGGCTGCCCGCCGACCGCGTCCTTCTGGTGGGGCTGGGCAAGGAGCGCGAGCTGGGCGAGTCTGCCTACCGCAAGGCGATCGACACCGCCATCAAGGCCCTTCGCGCCACGGGGACCACCGAGGCGACGTTCTTCCTCACCGAACTGGCCCTGCGCAAGCGCGATGTCGCCTTCCGCATCGAGCAGGCGGTGCTGGCCATCATGGAGGGCCTGTACCGCTTCGACCGGATGAAGAGCAAGCCGCCCGAGACGAAGCGGGCACTGCGCAAGGTCGCATTGCACGTGCCCCGCCGCGGCGACATCGCCGCCGGCGAGGCCGCCGCGAAGCGCGCCAGGGCCATCTCGGAGGGCGTGCACCTCGCGCGCGACCTCGGCAACCTCCCCGCCAACGTCTGCACGCCGTCGCACCTCGCCGCGGAGGCGCAGGATCTCGCCAGGCAGCACGGGCTTGCGTGCCAGGTGCTGGACCAGAAGGATCTCGAGAAGCTCGGCATGGGTGCCTTCCTCGCCGTCGCGCGCGGCAGCCGCCAGCCCCCGAAGCTCATCGTCCTGGAGCACCGCGGGGCGAAGAAGAAGGACTCGCCCCCCGTGGTCCTCGTGGGCAAGGGAGTCACCTTCGACACCGGCGGCATCTCGCTCAAGCCCGCGGCCGAGATGGACGAGATGAAGTTCGACATGTGCGGCGCGGCGAGCGTGCTGGGCACGATGAAGGCCGCGGCCCTCATGAAGCTGCCGCTCAACGTCGTGGGGATCGTCCCGGCCACCGAGAACATGCCGGGCGGCAACGCCGTGAAGCCGGGCGACATCGTGACCACGATGTCCGGCAAGACCGTCGAGATCCTCAACACGGACGCCGAGGGCCGCCTCATCCTGTGCGACGCGCTCACCTACGCGGAGCGCTACAAGCCCGCGGCCGTGGTCGACATCGCCACCCTCACGGGCGCCATGGTGATCGCGCTCGGGCACGTGGCGACCGGCCTCTTCGCGAACAGCGACCCGCTAGCCCGCGAGCTGGTGCACGCCGGCGAGGCCGCGTGGGACCGCGCCTGGCACCTGCCCCTGTGGGACGACTACCAGGAGGGGCTCAAGTCGAACTTCGCGGACATCCCCAACATCGGCTCGCGCGCCGGCGGGGCCATCACCGCCGCCTGCTTCCTCGAGCGCTTCGCGAAGGCCTATCCGTGGGCCCACCTCGACATCGCGGGGACGGCCTGGAAGTCCGGCCACGAGAAGGGCGCCACCGGCCGGCCCGTGGCGCTCCTCGCGAACTTCCTCTCGCGGCGCGCGGCGTGACGCGGATCGACTTCTACCACTACGCCGAGGACAAGCTTCGCTACGCCTGCCGCCTCGCGGCGACGGTGGCCGAGCGCGACAGCCGCCTCGTCGTCTTCGCCCCGGACGAGCACGTGATGTCGGCCTTCGACCGGCTGCTCTGGACCTTCCAGTCCACGCGCTTCGTGCCGCATTGCCGCGCCACGGACCCGATCGCCGCGCAAACGCCGGTGGTCCTCGCCACGAGCGACGAGGCCCTGCCGCACCACGACGTGCTCCTCAACCTCGGCGACGACTGGCCGCCCTTCTTCGCCTCCTTCGAGCGGCTCCTGGAGATCGTGGGCGCCGACGAGGAGGACAAGGCGCGCGCGCGCGGGCGGTTCGTCTTCTATCGCAAGCGCGGCTACGAGATCAACGTGAACGCCATCGGGGAGGCCTGAGCCATGGAGGACGACCGCGACATCCTCGGCAAGGCCGACGCCCTCCTCCGGCGGCACGTGCCGCCCCGGAGCAGCGCCACCGACGGCGCCGACGTGCCAGTCCTCACCGAACTCATCACGCCCGGGGGCCACGTGGCCCCCGCCTCCGCCGTGCCCGCCTCGCTCCGCGAGGGCGGTACTCCCTCCCGCGATACCGTGACGCGAGAGCTCGTCGCCGAGGTCGTGAACACCGTCCACGCCCGCCTGGCCCAGGACCTCGAGCGCCGCGTCGCGCAGCAGGTGACGACGGAGGTCCAGGCCGCCGTCGCCGCCGTGCTGGGCGACCTGCGCCAGGACATCGCCGATGCCGTCGGCGACGCCGTGGCCGAGGCGCTCGCGCGCCGCCCGAACCGATAGCCCCACAGGAAACATGGAACTCGCCAAAAGCTTCGACCCCCGCGCCATCGAGGCGCACTGGTACCCCTTCTGGGAATCCCGCGGCTGCTTCAAGGCCTCGTTCAACTCCTCGCGCCCCTCGTACTGCATCCAGCTGCCGCCGCCCAACGTGACAGGCACGCTGCACATGGGGCACGCGTTCCAGCAGACGCTCATGGACATCCTCACGCGCTGGCAGCGCATGCAGGGCGCCAACGTCCTGTGGCAGCCGGGCACGGACCACGCCGGCATCGCGACCCAGATGGTGGTCGAGCGCCAGCTCGAGCAGGAGGGCACCTCGCGCCGCGACCTGGGCCGGGAGAAGTTCGTCGAGCGCGTGTGGTCGTGGAAGGAGCAGTCCGGCTCCACGATCACGCGCCAGATGCGCCGGCTGGGCGCCTCCTGCGACTGGTCGCGCGAGTACTTCACGATGGACGAGCCGCGCTCGCGCGCGGTCACCGAGGTCTTCGTGCGCCTGCACGAGGAGGGCCTCATCTACCGCGGCAAGCGCCTGGTGAACTGGGACCCGGTCCTGCACACGGCGGTCTCGGACCTCGAGGTCGAGTCGCGCGAGGAGACCGGCTCGCTGTGGCACCTGCGCTACCCGCTCGCCGAGGGCACGGAATCGCTGGTCGTCGCCACGACGCGCCCGGAGACGATGCTGGGCGACACCGCCGTCGCGGTGCACCCGGAGGACCGCCGCTACCAGCACCTCATCGGGCGCATGGTCCGGCTGCCGCTCGCCGACCGGCTGATCCCGGTGATCGCCGACGAGTACGTGGACAAGGAGTTCGGCACCGGCTGCGTGAAGATCACGCCGGCGCACGACTTCAACGACTACCAGCTGGGAGCCCGCCACGGGCTCGCCATGATCAACATCTTCACGCTCGAAGCGAAGGTGAACGAGAACGCGCCGGAGGCCTACCGCGGCCTCGACCGCTTCGAGGCGAGGAAGCGCGTGCTGGCCGACCTCGAGCGCGCCGGCCTCGTCGACAGCGTGAAGCCGCACAAGCTCATGCAGCCGCGCTCGCAGCGCTCCGACGCCGTGGTCGAGCCCATGCTCTCGGACCAGTGGTTCGTGAAGATGGACGGCTTCGCGAAGGCCGGCCTCGAGGCCGTGGCGAGCGGGCGCACGCGCTTCGTGCCCGACATGTGGGCCACGGTGTACAACCAGTGGCTCGAGAACATCCAGGACTGGTGCATCTCGCGCCAGCTCTGGTGGGGCCACCAGATCCCGGCCTGGTACGCCCAGGACGGCACGCCCTTCGTCGGTCGCAACTTCGAGGAAGCCCTCGCGAAGGCGAAGGCTGCCGGAAAGGTGATCCGCGCGGAATCGCGCGATCCCGACGTGCTCGACACCTGGTTCTCCTCGGCCTTCGTGCCCTTCTCGACGCTCGGCTGGCCCGACGAGGCCGCGATGGCGAAGGAGCGGCCCTTCTACCTGCCCTCCTCCGTCCTCGTCACCGGCTTCGACATCATCTTCTTCTGGGTGGCGCGCATGATCATGACGACGCTCCACTTCACGGGCGAGGTGCCCTTCCGCGACGTCTTCATCAACGCCATCGTGCGCGACGCCGAGGGCCAGAAGATGTCCAAGTCCAAGGGCAACACCATCGACCCGCTGGACGTGATCGACGGCATCTCCCTCCAGGACCTCCTCGCGAAGTCGACGCAGGGCCTGATGCTGCCGGCCCACAAGCAGGCCGCCGAGAAGCGCATCAAGCGCGACTACCCCGAAGGCATCGCCTCGTACGGCGCCGACGCGCTGCGCTTCACCTTCTCTGCCCTCTCCACCCTGGGCCGGACGCTCAACTTCGACCTCAAGCGCTGCGAGGGCTACCGCAGCTTCTGCAACAAGCTCTGGAACGCCACGCGCTTCGTGCTCATGAATTGCGAGGGCAAGGACACGGGGCTCGACCCGGCCGCGCCCGTGGAGCTCTCCACGGTCGACCGCTGGATCATCTCGCGCCTGCAGCGCGCGGAGGCCGAGGTCGCGCAGGGCTTCGCGGAGTACCGCTTCGACACCGCCGCGCGCGCCCTCTACGAGTTCGTGTGGGACGAGTACTGCGACTGGTACGTCGAGGCCGCCAAGGTGCAGCTGCAGTCGGGCAGCGAAGCCGCCCAGCGCGGCACGCGCCGCACCCTCATCCGCGTGCTCGAGGCGACGCTTCGCCTGGCGCACCCGGTCATCCCGTTCATCACCGAGGAGCTGTGGCAGAAGGTGGCCCCCCTCGCGGGATCCACGGGCGAGACGGTCATGCTCGCACGCTGGCCGCAGCCGCAGCCGGAGAAGATCGACGAGGCGGCCGAGGCGGCCGTCGCCGTGCTGAAGGAGCTCACCAACGCCGCGCGCAACCTGCGCTCCGAGATGGGGCTCGCCCCCGGGCAGCGCGTCCCGGGCTTCGTCCAGGCCGGCCCCGAGGTCGCCTCCCACCTGCCGTACCTGCAGGCCCTGGCGAGGCTGTCGGAGGTGAAGCTCGTCGCGGCCCTTCCGGACGCGCAGGCACCGGTCGCCGTCACCAGCAGCGGCAAGGTCATGCTGCACGTGGAGATCGACCGCGCCGCCGAGCGCGAGCGCCTCGCCAAGGAGGCCGCCAGGCTCGACGGCGAGATCGCGAAGTCCGAGGCCAAGCTCGGCAACGCGTCCTTCGTCGAGCGCGCCAAGGCCGAGGTCGTGGAGCAGGAGAAGAAGCGCCTCGCGGACAACCGCGCCAAGCTCGTCGACGTCCGCTCCCAGCTCGCGCGCCTGGCCTAGCCGTGGCCGGGCAGCGAGCCGGCCGCCGGCGAGACTAGTCCGTGCCGCTTCCCCACAGCCTCCGGGCGCTCGGCTCGCCCAACTTCCGCATCTACTACGCCGGCCAGGCGGTGTCGATGATCGGCTCCTGGGTGCAGTCGCTCGCCCTCATGTGGCTCGCCTACCGCCTCTCGGGATCGACGTGGTTCACCGGGCTGGTGGGCTTCCTCAACTCGGTGCCCTACCTCGTCCTGTCTCCCTTCGCCGGCGTGCTGGGCGACCGGCTGGACCGGCGCCACATCCTCATGACGGTCCTCGCCCTTCTCTTCCTGCAATCGACCGCGCTCGCCATCCTCTCGGGATTCGGCGTGCTCACGATGGCGCAGCTCGCCGCACTCGCGCTCTTCGCCGGCGTGGCCAACTCCTTCGAGACGCCGACGCGGCAGTCGTTCTTCGTCCAGCTCCTGGACAACCGCGAGGACCTTCCCAACGCCATCGCGCTCAACTCCGTGCTGATGAACGGCGCGCGCCTGGTGGGCCCGTCCATCGGCGGCCTCGTGATCGCCGCCTGGGGCGAGACGGCGTGCTTCGCGATCAACGCCGCCACCTACCTCGTGGTGCTCGCCGCGCTGCGGCACGCCCGCGCCGTGCGCCCCGCCCCGGCCCGCGCCCCCAGCCACCCGCTGGCCGACCTCGCCGACGGCTGGCGCTACGCCATGGGATTCGTGCCCATCCGCCGCATGCTGCTGCTCCTCGCGACGCTCTCGGTCACCGTCGGCGCCTACTCGACGCTCATGCCGGCCATCGCCGTGAAGACCTTCGGCGAAGGCGCGCGGCTGGTGGGCCTGTTCATCGGGGCGGTGGGCCTGGGGGCCGTGATCGCGGCGGTGGGGCTCGCGCGGCGCCACTCGGTGCGGGGCCTCGCGAAGTGGATCGGCTTCTCGTCCATCGCCGCGGGGCTGGGGGCGGCGGGATTCTGCTTCTCGCGCTCCGTTCCCCTGTCGGCCCTCCTCATGGCCGTCTCCGGCTTCGGCATGTTCATGACCGCAGCCTCCTGCAACACGATCGTGCAAAGCGTCGTGGACGAGGACAAGCGCGGCCGGGTGATGAGCTACTACACGATGTTCTTCATCGGCTCGCTGCCGCTGGGGCACCTCGCCGCCGGCGCGCTGGCCGAGCGCATCGGCGCGCCGTACACCTTCCTCGCGGGCGGGATCCTGTGCGCGCTCGCGGGCGCCGCCTTCACCTGGCGCCTGCCGTCGTTCCGCGAGCACCTGCGTCCCGCCTACGTGGCGCGCGGTATCATCCCCCCCACTGGAGAGCCGCCCCAATGACCGACACCGTCCTCCTCGAACGCCGCGGCGCGGCGGCCGTCATCACCCTCAACCGCCCGGACAAGCTGAACGCGCTCGACGGGGCCCTCATGCGCGAGCTGGACCGCGCCACGCGCGAGGTCGCCGAGGACGACGCCGTTCGCGCCGTCCTGCTGCGCGGCGCCGGCAGGGCCTTCATGGCCGGGGGCGACGTCGCGTACTTCCACGCGAACCTCGCCACCCTCGGCCCGCGCTTCCAGGAGATGGGCCAGGGATTCCATGCGTCGATCAAGCGCCTGCGCACGATGCCCAAGCCCGTCCTCGCCTGCGTGCACGGCGCCGTCGCGGGCGGGGGCCTGTCGGTGATGCTCGCCTGCGACCTCGCCATCGCCTCGCGCGACGCCCAGCTCTCTCTCGCCTACGCCAACATCGGCACCTCGCCCGACGGCGGAAGCTCGTTCTCGCTGCCGCGCATCGTGGGGCTGCGCAAGGCGCTCGAGCTCGCCTTCCTCGGCGAGCGGCTCGATGCCGACGCGGCCCTCGCGCTGGGCCTCGTGAACTGGGTGGTGGAGCCCGCGGAGCTCGAGGCGCGCGCGGCCGAGATCCTCGGGCGCCTCGCCGCGGGCCCCACGTTCGCCTACGGGCGCACCAAGGCCCTCTTCAACGAGTCCTGGGAGCGGCCGATGGCCGGGCAACTCGACGCCGAGCTCGCCTCGTTCGGGCGCTGCATCCCGACCCACGACTTCGCCGAGGGCACCGGCGCCTTCGTGCAGAAGCGCAAGCCCTCCTTCACGGGGCGCTAGGCGGCCATGGCCACCCTGGCGGGCAGGACGCTCTTCATCACCGGCGCCTCGCGCGGCATCGGCCGCGAGATCGCGCTGCGCGCCGCGCGCGACGGGGCCAACGTGGCGATCGCCGCGAAGACCGTCGAGCCGCACCCGAAGCTCAAGGGCACCATCCACACCGTGGCGGCGGAAGTCGAGGCCGCGGGCGGCAGGGCGCTTGCCATCGCGCTCGATGTCCGCGACGAGGACGCCATCGCGCGGGCTGTCGAGCTCGCGGCGGGAACCTTCGGCGGGCTCGACATCCTCGTGAACAACGCGAGCGCGATCAGCCTCACCCCCACCCTGCAGACGCCGGCGCGGCGATTCGACCTGATGATGGGCGTGAACGTGCGCGCGACCTTCCTGTGCTCGCAAGCCGCAGCCGCCCACCTGCGCCGCTCGCCCAACCCGCACATCCTGAACCTCGCGCCGCCGCTCGACATGAAGGCGAAGTGGTTCGCGCCGCACACGGCGTACACGATCTCGAAGTACGGCATGAGCCTTTGCACCCTGGGCATGGCCGAGGAGTTCCGGGCCGAGGGCATCGCCGTGAACTCCCTGTGGCCCGCGACCACCATCGCGACCGCGGCCGTCGAGTTCAATTTCCCGCCGGAGATCCTCGCCGCGAGCCGCCACCCGGCCATCATGGCCGACGCCGCCCACGCGATCCTCACGAGCGCGAGCCGCGAGACGACGGGAAATTTTTTCCTGGACGAGGAAGTGCTTCGGGCCGCGGGCGTGACCGACTTCGCCCGCTACGCCGTCACGCCGGGCATGGCGCCCTTCAAGGACCTCTTCGTCGATTGAGCGCGCCGGGCACCCGGCCCCGCATCAAGGCGCGACGAAGCGGCCCGACTTCCCGCCTTGCTTCTCCAGGAGGCGGATGTCGCCGATGGTCATCCCGCGGTCCACGGCCTTGCACATGTCGTAGATCGTGAGCAGGCCCGCCGCCACGGCGGTGAGCGCCTCCATCTCGACCCCGGTGCGGCCGCGGCATTCGGCCACGGCCCGGCAGGAGACCTGCGAGGCCGCCTCGTCGAGGTCGAAATGGACCTCCAGCGCCGTGAGCGCGACGGGATGGCACAGGGGAATCATCTCCCAGGTCCGCTTGGCCGCCTGGATGGCCGCGATGCGCGCGATGCCCAGGACATCGCCCTTCTTCGCCGTCCCGGCGCGGACCAGCGCAAGCGTCTCGGGACGCATGCGGATGCTGCCGGCCGCGACGGCGCGGCGGGCGGTTTCGTCCTTGGCCCCGACGTCGACCATCCAGGCCTGGCCGCCCGCGTCGAAATGGGTGAGCTTTTCGTTCATAATCAGGAACTCCGGATGCGGCGAACCAATGCGGCCGCCGCGTGTCCCAAAGTATCCACGATTTCATTCGCGCCCGCTCCCGGCCCGCCTTGCATCCCGCCCGAAAACTGATCCGCCGCCTCGTCGCCCTGGCCGTCTGCGCGGCGCTCCTGCCGGCCCACCCGCAGGGGCTGCCCGACCTGGGCGACGTCTCGGACGCCGCCCTGTCGGACAAGCAGGAGCAGACCATCGGCAACCGCGTGATGCGCGAGGTGCGCATCGACCCGGCGTTCGTGGACGATCCCGACGTCTCCGACTACATCAAGTCCCTCGGCAACCGGTTGCTGGGGGCCGCGGACCCGCCGCGGCGCCCCATCGAGTTCTTCGTGGTCCAGGACGACTCGATCAACGCCTTCGCGCTCATCGGCGGGCACATCGGCATGCACACGGGGCTGATCCTCCTCACGCGCAACGAGGCGGAGCTGGCCGGCGTGATGGCGCACGAGATCTCGCACATCCTGCAGCGCCACCAGTCGCGCCTGTACCAGGGGCAGGGCAAGTACCAGCTCGCCTCGCTGGCCGCGCTCGCGCTCGCCATCCTCGCCTCCCGCGGCAGCAGTTCCTCGAGCAGCCAGGTCACCGAGGCCGCGATCATGGGCGCCAGCGCCATCATGATGCAGGGGCAGCTCGACTACACGCGCGAGCACGAGCGCGAGGCGGACCGGATCGGCCTCACCGTCCTCGAGCGCGCCGGCTACGACCCCCGCGGCATGGTGAGCTTCTTCGAGCGCATGCAGCGCGCCAACCGACTCAACGAGTTCAAGGGCGCGCCCTCGTACCTGCGCACGCACCCGCTCACCGTCGAGCGGATCGCCGACCTGCAGGGCCGGGTGGAGAACATGGCCCCGCGCCTCGTCCCGGACAGCTTCGAATACCGGCTGGCAAAGGCGAAGCTGCGCGCGATCTCCGGTTCCGCCAACGTCCAGGTCGCCTATTTCCGCAGCCAGCTCGAGGATCGCACCGTGGTGCGGCCCCGCGAGGACGTCTACGGGCTCGCGCTCTCCCTCAGGCGAATGCGCGAGTTCGCGGAGGCCGAGAAGGAGCTCGCCACCATCCGCACCGGCGAGAACGCGCACCCGGCCTTCGAGTGGCTGGCGGCGCAGCTGCAGGCGGACCAGGGCCGGCGAGAGGCCGCGCTCGAGACCTACCGCACCGCCCTCAAGGCCCACCCGGGCTACCGCGGGCTCGCGTACGGCCTCGCGGAGCTGCTCATCGAATCCGGCCGCCATGCCGAGGCCATCGCGCTCCTCGACGAGAAGGTCCGCGCGATGCCCGAGGAGGCAAAGCTCTACGAGCTGCAGTCGCGCGCCCATGCCGCCACGGGAAACCGACTCGCCCAGCACCGCGCGCAGGCCGAAGCCTACTATCGCCGGGGCAACCTCGCGGCCGCCGTCGACCAGCTCCTGCTCGCGACGAGGGTGCCGGGCACGGACTACTACGAGCAGTCGATGGCCGAGGCCCGGCTGCGCGAGCTGCGCTCGCAGCTGCGCATCGAGCGCGAGGCCGAGAAGGCCCTGAAGCTCGGCTGATGCGGCGTCTCGCGCGAATCCTCGCCACGGCCGCGGCCATGACCGCCGCCGCGGCGTCGGGCCAGTCCACCGCGGGCCGCGAGATCTTCACCCGCCCCGACAAGGGCAACTGCATCGCCTGCCACCAGGTCCCGGAAGGATCGGGGCCCGCGGTGCGCGCGGACGTGGGCCCGCGCCTGGATGCCGCGCGCCTCAAGGGATGGGACCGCGCGCGCCTGCGCGAGCTCCTCGAGGACCCCATGCGCGCCAACCCCGACACCGTGATGCCCCCGTACGGCAGGCACCGCCTGCTCGAGGCCGGTGAGATCGAGCGCGTCATCGACTTCCTCCATGCCCTTCCCTGACCGCATCCGCCTTGCCGCGCTCGCGCTGGCCCTCGCCTTCCCGCTCGCCGCTGCGGCCGGGGCGGAGGAAGTCCGGAGCGCCATCCTGGCCGCGCAGAAGGAGCGGCACCCGTCCCTGGCGAGCGCCGACCTGGCCGCCGGCTCGGCCGCCTTCGATCCCGCGCGCCGGGACCAGGCCGAAGTCAATCGCCCGGCCCCGGGCGCCGCGGAGGCGATCGAGGCGGGCAGGAAGATCTGGACGCGCAAGTTCGCCAAGGGCAAGTCGCTGGCCGGCTGCTTTCCCAACGGCGGGCGCCGCATCGCGACGGCCTATCCACAGTACGACCCGCGCGTGAAGCGGCTCGTGACCCTGGAAACCGCGATCAACCAGTGCCTCAAGACGCACGGCCAGCCGCTCCTGGAGGCGGGCGACGCGCAGACCATGGGGGCCGTGCTCGCCTACCTGCGCTCGCTCGCGCAGGGCCAGAAGATTTCCGTCCGCACCGGCACCGCCCCGGCGGAGGCGGCCTTCGAGGAGGGCCGGCGCATCTACTTCACGCGCATGGGCCAGCAGAACTACTCGTGCGCCTCCTGCCACGCCAGGCATTCCGGCAGCTTCTTCGGCGACACGGCCATCCCCTCGCCGGTCGGCACCGCGACGCAGTGGCCGTTCCTGCAGGGCGGCCGCGCCGTCACCCTGCAGATGCGCCTGCGCGAGTGCCTCGATCGCATGGGGGCCGCCCCCTTCCCGGCGGGATCCGACGAGCTGGCCCACCTCGACTTCTTCCTCACCTACCTCTCCAACGGGCTCCCCATTCGCCCCAATGCCTGGCGCCCGTGAGCGCGACTTGTAACCAAAGGTAAGGCCGGGGCACCGGCGGGTGGGCCGCGCCTCTAAAATGGAGACTGAAAGAAGAACTCACCTCCCATGGTCCGCACCCTGCTTCGCCCACGCATCCTCGTCCCCGTCCTGATCCTCGCCGCGGCCGCCGGCGGCTATGCCTGGTGGCGTTCGCAGTCGAATGCCGCCCCCGCCGAGCGCTGGCGCGTGGAAGCGGCCGACAAGGGCGACGTGGTGCAGGTGATCTCCGCCAACGGCAACGTGAACCCCGTGACGTCGGTGAGCGTGGGTACCCAGGTGTCCGGGACGATCATCCGCCTGCACGCGGACTTCAACAGCATCGTGAAGGAAGGCCAGCTCCTCGCCGAGCTCGATCCCTCCCTGTTCAACGCGGCGCTGGCCCAGAGCGAGGCGAACCTGGCGAGCGCCAAGGCGAGCCTTCGCCTGGCGCAGACGAAGGAGGCCCGCAACCGCTCGCTCGTCGCCAAGGGATTCATCTCGCAGGCGGAGCTCGACATCACGGTGCAGGAGCTCGAGGCGGCCCGGGCGCACGTGGAGCTCGTGAACGCGCAGGTGGCCCGCGACAAGACGAACCTGCGCTACACGGTGATCCGCTCGCCCATCTCGGGCGTGGTCGTGGCGCGCAACGTCGAGCTCGGCCAGACGGTGGCGGCGAGCTTCAACACGCCCACCCTCTTCCAGATCGCCCGCGACCTCTCGCAGATGCAGATCGAGACGAGCATCGCGGAGGCCGACATCGGCGGCGTCCGGGAGGGCCTCGAGGCGCGCTTTCGCGTCGACGCCTTCCCGGGGCAGTTCTTCCGGGGGGCGGTGAGGCAGGTGCGGCTCAACCCCACCATCCAGTCGAACGTCGTGAGCTACACGGTCATCGTCACCGCCGACAACCCGGAAGGAAAGTTGAAGCCCGGCATGACGGCCTTCGTGCAGGTCACCGCCAACCGCCGCCTCGGCGTGCTGCGCGTTCCCAACGCGGCGCTTCGCTTCCGGCCGCCCGCGGAAGCCGGCCAGGGCGGGACCGCGGCGAAGTCCACGGCCACGGCGGGCAAGGGCGGCGCCGGCGGCGGCGCGGGGCGGCGCGACGCCGCCGCCCGCGTCTACAAGCTCGTGGGCGGCGCGCTCGTGGCCGTGCCCGTCCAGGTGGGTGTCGCCGACACGGCGTGGACCGAGATCGTCGGCGGGGACGTGAAGGAAGGCGACAAGCTCGTCACGCGCGACCTCTCGGGCCAGGGCGGCCCGCAATCGCAGCTGCGCCTTCGCATGTTCTGAAGCCGCATGGACGGCCGCTTCATCGAGGTCGAAAACCTCGGCAAGGTCTACGAGACGGCGGCGCCCGGGACGCCCCCGGCACTGCAGTCGGTGTCGCTCGCCATCGGCCCGGGCGAGTTCGTGGCGGTGATGGGCCCCTCGGGCTCGGGCAAGTCGACCTTCATGAACGTCATCGGCCTGCTCGACACGCCCACGAGCGGGGTCTACCGGCTGAACGGCAAGGACGTCGCGGGGCTTTCCACCGACGAGCTGGCCCACGTGCGCAACCGCGTCTTCGGCTTCGTCTTCCAGGGCTTCAACCTGCTCAAGCGGATCTCGGCCGCCGAGAACGTGGCCCTGCCGATGGTCTATTCGGGCACACCGGGCGGCGAGCGCCGCCGCCGGTCCGAGGAGCTCCTGGCCCGCGTGGGCCTCGCCGCCTACGGCTCCGCCATGCCCAACCGGCTCTCCGGCGGGCAGCAGCAGCGCGTGGCCATCGCGCGGGCGCTGGCCAACCGGCCCCAGCTCATCCTCGCCGACGAGCCCACAGGGAACCTCGATACCCAGACGAGCAACGAGATCATGGCGCTCTTTACGCAGCTCAACCGCGAGACGGGCGTCACGATCCTCCTCGTCACCCACGAGAACGACATCGCGCAGCACGCCAACCGCCTCATCCGGTTCAAGGACGGCCGCGTCGTCCACGACGGGGCCGTGGTCCACGAGGAGGCGCCGGCGTGAACCTCGCCGCAGTCGTCCGCGAGGCCGCCCGCTCCCTGGGGGCGAACACGCTGCGCACGGCGCTCACCATGCTCGGGATGGTGATCGGCGTGGCAGCGGTCGTGCTCATGCTGGCGGTCGGAAGCGGCGCGCAGAACCAGGTGAACCGCGCGGTCTCCTCCATGGGCAGCAACCTCCTCGTGATCCTGTCCGGAAGCACCAGCACCGGGACGCTGCGCATGGGCTCCGGGAACGCCCCCACCCTCACCACGGGCGACGCGGAGGCGATCGCGAAGCTTCCCGACGTGCAGGCCGTGGCGCCCACCTTCCCGGGCGGCGCGCAGGTCGCCTACGGCATCAACAACTGGGGGACGCAGGTCCTGGGCGTGACGCCCGAGTACACCTCGGTGCGCGACTGGCCGGTGGAATCCGGGGACGCGATCAGCGACACCGACATCCGCAGCTCGACGCGGGTCGCCCTGCTCGGGACGACGGTGGTCGAGAAGCTCTTCGACACGGAGGATCCGGTCGGGAAGACCATCCGCATCCGCGGCCAGCCCTTCCAGGTGCTCGGGGTGCTGAAGAAGAAGGGCCAGAGCCTCGACGGCCGGGACCAGGACGACTCCGTCCTCGTCCCCATCACCACCGCCCAGAGCAAGCTCTTCGGCAACCGTTTCCCCGGCACGGTGCGGTTCATGTTCGTGCAGGCGGTGAGCCAGGAGGCCACGAGCGCCGCGGAAAACGACATCACCCTGCTGCTGCGGCAGCGCCACCGCATCCAGCCCGACGCCGACGACGACTTCACGGTGCGCAACCTCACGCAGGTCGCGGAGGCGGCCTCGCAGACCGCGCGCGTCCTCTCCCTCATGCTCGGCGCCATCGGCTCGATCTCGCTCGTCGTGGGCGGCATCGGCATCATGAACATCATGCTGGTGTCGGTGACCGAGCGCACGCGCGAGATCGGCATCCGGATGGCGATCGGCGCGCGCCAGCGCGACGTGCTGCTGCAGTTCCTGCTCGAGGCGCTGATGATCTGCATCGTGGGCGGCCTCGTGGGCATCGCGATCGGCGTCGCCGGCGCCCTGGTGGTCGGCAAGGTGATGCAGATCGAGGTGGCCTTCTCGGCCTCGGTGATGCTCATCGCGTTCGCCGTCTCCGCGGCGACCGGCATCTTCTTCGGGTTCTGGCCCGCGCGGCGCGCGGCGAGCCTTCGGCCCGTGGAGGCGCTGCGCTACGAGTAGTGCCCGGGCGGGCGATCTACCAGGGATTCACCTTCGCGTACCCCGCCACCTCCCCCGTGCGCGCGTCCAGGAGCACCGTCATGTCGCGATTGCGCGCCTTCATGGGCAGGAAGCGCGTGTCCACCTCGCTCCGGCCCAGCGCCGCGAGCGCGGCGTCGATCTCGCCCGACTCCCCGGGATGGCGCTTGCGAAGCTCCGCGAGAGGCGCGGAGCGCTTCAGGGCTTCGGGCGCGAGCTCCGCGTACGGCCGGTAGTACTGCGGGAAGACCTGCAGGTCGGAGCCGGAGGCCGCCCACTGGATCACCCGCAACTGCTCGTCCGCCGTGGTAGGCATGGACACGGCGATGACTCTCGGCCGACCCCAGGGCACGGACCGGAACTCGGGGCGCTTCACCTGGTCCAGGTCCTCCTTGAACAGGTCGTTGGCCGACACGACGTCGAAGCGGTCCAACGTGAAGACGACGTAGACGGGCCTTGCCACCGCCACGATGTGCACGCCGTAGACGAGCGCGCAGAGCTGGACCAGCGCGATCGCGGCGAGGTCCATGCGCAGCACGCGCCGGCCCTTCGCGGGATTGAATACGATGAGGGTGACCAGGGGCCCGAGGATCACGTCTACGCCCACGATGATGATCACGAGGTCGTTGCCGCCCATCGCCTCGAAGAGCGGCTCCGGGTACCACACGAAATACATCGTCGAGACGACGACCGTCGCGATCAGCGCGCTGATCGACAGGTGGATCGCGAAGGCCTTCCAGCGGGAGGCGGCGATCGCGGGCGCCGGCGGGACGGGGAACGCAGTTGCCATGGGCGAATGCGCTTGACGAAGGTCGATAAGGAAAAAGGGCGGGGACAAGTCCCCGCCCTTCGTACTGCCGGATGCCTAGGCGATTACAGCGCGGCCTGACGGCAGGGAGCCGGGAAGTACTTGTAGTTCGGCGCCGTGGCATCCGTGCCGCAATGCCAGCCGAGGATGGACTCGCCGTCGCCTGCCAGCGTCTTGGGCGGGGTGGAGTCGCTGGTCGGCGCGAGGACGAGGTTCTTGCCGTCCACGTTGACCGCGTCGACGTTGCGGATCGTCACCGAGATCTTGCCCTTGGCGACCGTCAGCGCGGAAGCGTATTGCGTGCCCTTCGCATCGAGCGCGCAGCCGGCCGTATCGGCGTCGAGGGGCATGGTGTTCTTGGAGGCGGCGTACTCCGCAACCGACGTCTTGCAGGCGCCGGCAAGGGCGTTCACTTCCGTCACTTTCGAGCGCTTGATGTAGTCCTGGTACGCCGGAATCGCAACGGCCGCCAGAATGCCGATGATCGCGACGACGATCATCAGTTCGATAAGGGTGAAACCTTGCTGGATCTTCTTCATGCGTTGGACTCCTGTAGGTGATTGGTGACCCGGGTGAACCACACAACGAAACCGTGCCACCGGGTTATGCAATCGGCATGCCAGCCTGGCACCGGCGGCCCCGGTTCGGCGGAGGCCCCGAGACCGAGGTTTTTTCCACTTTAAAATCAATAATCTGAGTCGTCATTTCACCTGCAATCCGATCGGGCAGGAAGCCCGTGCGGTGATCGGGGCCGAAAGCGGGACAACCGGACCCCGATCCCACCCATCCGGGGCCGACGCCCCTGCCGCGATTGGTCACATTCCTCCCCATCGCGCCACCTTTCAGCGGGGGGTTTGGGGAATCGGCGACGGTTCGGGCTCGATGGGCGCTGCTTCGGGCCTCGCCCCGGGCAGGTGGGCCGCAACGAGCCGCGTGATGAGCAGCCGCTCGGTGCCGACCACACGCAGGCGGTGGCGCATCCAGAACCCGCGCGCCTCGTCCGGCTTGCCGAGCGCGAGGCGGGCGGTGGCGCCTGCCCTCACGTACTCGGCCGCGTCCGCCTCCGGCCATCGCTCCCGCGAGGCGAGCATCGCCTCCGTGACCTGGGCGACCGAGGCGTAGTCGCGCAGCGCCGTCGCCGCGAAGTAGCGCAGCCGCATGCGCTCGCGCTCGCCGAGGGCCGCGACGCACTTCGAAGACGAGAGCCGCTCCACGAACGCGCGCATGTCGCCTTCGGCGAGGAACGGCGCGGTCATCCGCATCACGTCCTCGACGATGTCGACCCACGCGGGCGACATCAGGCGGCAGTTGGAGAGCGCCTGGCGGGCCAGGCGGTGCTGGAGCGCCAGCTGAGGCGAGAGCACGCCGTCGGGCGCATCGTCGCGAAGCCAGATCGCCAGGGCGTCGCGGGCGTGCTCAACCGCGCGCTTGCCGGGCTGGACCACGCCGCGGTGCCCGCGCAGAGCCGCGCCGGCCACGCGCTCGTCGCCGTCCTTGACCTCGATTACTGGCGTGAAGGACTTGCGCAGGTCCTGCAGGCCCACGGACGACTCGCGCATGAAACGCGACCTCGCGGCGTTGAGGTCCAGCACCGGGAAGAAATCGGAATTCGCGGGGTAGGCCGAGGCGAGGAAGAGCGGCTCGAGGGCGCGGCGCGTGCCCAGGCCTGCGAGCTCGAAGTCCTCCAGTCCGTGGAACCCGAGCGCGGAGAGGTCCGCCGCCACTTCCTTGTAGCCGAAGACGTCCGGCCGCATCTCGGGCAGCTTCCCCTTCACAGTGGCGATCACGATCACGTCGCCCGGGCTCGCGTTGAAAACGCGGTAGTCCGCGAAGGAGCCGCCCAGCGCCTTGAAGATACTGCTCACCAGGTCGATGTTGATCTCGTAGAGGTGGACCCACTGCACGAGGATCCCGTCGTCCTTCAGGTAGCGGCGGATCTGGCGGTAGAACTCCTCCGAGAAGAGCGTGGAGACCCCGCTCACCCACGGGTTGGAGGGCTCCGAGATGATCACGTCGTAGCGCGCGCCCCGGGCGGCGAAGTAGGTCTTCGCGTCGTCGATGCGGATGTGGCTTCGCGGGTCCTCGTAGGCACGGCCGTTGCGCTTCATGAACAGGCGCGCCCCGTCCACCATCGCGGGCTCGATCTCGATCGTGTCCACGCGCTTCACCTTGGGGCTGCCCAGGATCGTGTGCGTCGTGAGGCCCGAGCCGAAGCCGATGATGGCCACCTCACCCAGGTCCGGCTTGAAGGCGAGCGGGAGGGAACCGGCCAGCACCATCGTCGGCTCGTCGCTCGCCGGCGAATCGCGGTCCTCGAGCTCCACCGAGGCGTCCGGCTTGCCGTTGGTCTGGATCGCGCGCTTCGTTCCCGAGGCCGTCACCGAGACGGTCGCGGTCTTGCCGTCGCGGTAGAACGCCACGCTCGTGGTCGCCGGGTTGAGGAAGTTGCCGTGGCGGAAGACACCCGAGGCCATCTTGAGCTGGTCGAAGGTGACCGAGGCGTAGACGGCGGTGCCCAGGAGCGCAAGCCCCAGGGCCGCGAACGCGGCGCGCATCCGCGCCCCGGGATTGAAGGCTGCGTAGGCGAGGGCCGCGACGAGGATGTCCATCGCCGCCCCGAACCCGGTGAGCCCCTTCGCGCCCAGGAGCTCCATCCCCACGTGCGTCGCGAAGAAGGCGCCGAAGATGCACCCGGCCGTGTTGGCGGCGTACACCTTGCCGATGGAGGCCTCGCCCACGCCGCGGTGCAGAAGGACGTTGGTCGCCACCGGCAGCGACATGCCGGCCATGAAGGCGCTGGGGAACATGACCAGCATGGAGGCGAACTGGCCGAAGAACGTGATCAGCGTGTAGCCGGCTCGCGAGTGGCCGACCCCGCTCATCACCCACTGGACCATCTCGAGCACGTTCACGTACACGCCCAGCGCGAGGATCGCGAAGATGCCCTTGGCGGCGACCAGGCCCGCCAGCCAGCGGATGTCGCGGCTCATCGAGGCGATGCGGTTGCGGATCGCGAGCCCGCCCAGTGCCATGCCGAGGATGAAGGCCGAGAGCATCACCTCGAAGGCGTGGGTCGAGGCGCCCAGCCCCATCGTGAGCATGCGGATCCAGGTGATCTCGTAGACGAACGAGGCCGCGCCGGTGGCGAAGGCGAGCACGAAGATCGCCAGCACGGCGGCGCCTCCTGCCTGCGCCGCGCCCGCCCCCGCCGGGGCCGCCGAAGGCTTGTGCGCCGGCAGGCGCTTGGCGATGGCCCACACGACGAGGGCCAGGGTCACGTTGAGGAGCCCCGCCGTGAGGATCGTGCCGGGGAGACCGAGCGCCTCGATGAGCCAGAAGCCGCTCGCGAGCACCCCGAAGGCCGCCCCGAGGCTGTTCGTGAAGTAGAGCATGGACAGCGCGCGGCCGCTGTCCTGCGGGTAGAGGCGGATGATGCCCGCGCTCATGAGCGGGAAGGTCGTTCCCAGCAGCACCGAGGCGGGGATGATGAGGACGGAGGCGAGAGTCCACTTGAAGACGTCGACCGCGAAGGGGCTCCCCAGGGAGGGCAGGACGGAGTCGAAAGCCCAGCCCGTGGCCGAGATGAAGACCGCGTGGAAGACGATCGCGAGGAGCCCGATTCCCAGCTCCGCGAAGGCGTAGCCCAGGAGCAGGTTCGCGATCCGGCCCGTGTAGCGGCTCACGAGCCACGAGCCGAGCGCCATGCCGCCCATGAAGATCGCCAGCACCAGTGTCTGCGCATAGGCCGCGTGCCCCAGGAAGAGCTTGAGGTAGTGGCTCCAGATGGACTGGTAGATGAGCCCGGCGAAGCCGGAGATGGTGAAAAGCGCGAAGAAGACGCTGACGGGCAGGCGTGTCGTCATGGAATGAGGCTGGAAGGGGGAAAGGGGAATCGGCCGGACGGGGGATGCAAGTTCCGTGCCGCTAGCCCGGGGCGCCCGGGATCGCCGAGATGTCCACCTCGTCGATCTGCTCGGGATCCAGGAACTCGCGGGCGTAGCGCAGGTAGACCCGTTCCTTCACGAAGATGTCGAAGAGGTCCGGGTCGATGTGGCCGTTCTCCTTGAACTTGCCCAGGATGGCGAGCGACTCCGAAAGGGTCTTGCCCGGCTTGTAGGGCCGGTCCTTGGCGGTCAGGGCCTCGAAGATGTCCGCGATGCCCATGATGCGGGCCTGGACGCTCATCTGCGCGCGCGTGAGGCCCCTCGGGTAGCCCTTGCCGTCCATGCGCTCGTGGTGCCCGCCGGCGTACTCGGGCACGTTCACCAGGTGGCGCGGCCAGGGCAGCGCCTCGAGCATCTTGATGGTGGCGACGATGTGGTGGTTGATGACCTCGCGCTCCTGCGAGTTGAGCGTCCCGTAGGGGATGTTGAGGTTCGCCTCCTCGTCGCGCGAGAGGAAGCGCTCGGGCGCGCCCCGGGGCCCCGTCCAGGTGTACTGGGCGATGCGCGTGACCCGGGCCTGGTCCTCGGAGCTCATGCGCTCGCCGCCGATGTTGGTGCGGCGCACGAACTCCCGGTCGTCGTCGTACTGGCGGACCTTCGCCACGAAGTCCTCGCGCGCGCGCTGCTCCGAAGAGGCGTCCTCCGCCTCCCGCGCGGCGAGCACGGCGCGCAGCATCGCGACCTCCGCCTCGCGCTTCAAGGCCTCGAAGCGGGTGTCCAGGAGCCCGATGCGGTCGTAGATGGTCTGCAGCTTCGTGGCCTTGTCCACCACGTGCACGGGGGTCGTGATCTTCCCGCAGTCGTGCAGCAGGCCCGCGATCTTGAGCTCGTAGCGGTCCTTGTCCGTCATCCGGAAGGACGAGAGCGGGCCGTCGCCGGCGGCGCTGGCGGCCTCGGCGAGCATCATCGTGAGCGTCGGCACGCGCTTGCAGTGCCCGCCCGTGTACGGGCTCTTGTCGTCGATCGCGGTGTTGATGAGCTCGATGAGGGACTCGAAGAGGACCTCGAGCTGCTGGATGAGGAGACGGTTCGTGAGCGCGATGGCCGCCTGCGAAGCGAGCGACTCCGCCAGGCGCCGGTCCTCGTCGCTGAACACGGTGACCTGCCCCGTCGAGGCGTCCATGGCGTTGATGAGCTGCAGGACCCCGATGATCTCGCCCTCGTGGTTCTTCATCGGCACGGTGAGGAAGGAGGTCGAGCGGTAGCCCGTGCGCTTGTCGAAGTTGCGCGTGCCGGAGAAGTCGAAGCCCTCCTCCGTGTAGGCGTCCGCGATGTTCACGGTGCGGTCGTTGATCGCCACGTAGGCGGCGACCATGGTGAGGTTGGGGCTGCCGTCCTTGTCGTGCAACGGGATCGGGTAGAAGGGGATGGCGTTGCCCGACGTGCCGCCCATCGAAATGGAGAGGCTGTCGTTCTTCATGATCTCGAAGTGCAGCTTGTCGTCGACCAGCCGGTAGAGCGTGCCGCCGTCGGCGCGCGTGAGGTTCTTCGCGGCGACGAGGATCGTCTCCAGCAGGCGGTTGGTGTCGCGCTCCTGCGAGAGCGCGATGCCGATCGCATTGAGGTACTCGAGCTTCGAGAGGACGTGCGTCTCGAGCGAGCGCTGCAGGTCCGCCAGCTTCGGCGCCGGTTCCCCGGGAGGCGCGAAGCCGGGCGTCGCGGTCATTTGATGCAGACGGCCCGCACCTGCTTCATGTCGGTGACGCCCTGCAGGACCTTTTCCATCCCGTCCATCTTGAGCGTGAGCATCCCGTCGGAGAGCGCCTGCGCGAAGAGCTGCGCCACGCGGGCGTGCTCCTGGATGAGCTTCTTCACCGGGTCGGAGCCGATCATGAGCTCGTGCAGGCCCACCCGGCCCTTGTAGCCGGAGTTCCCGCAGGCGTCGCAGCCCTTGGGCCGGTACATCTGGAAGTCGGGCTTGCCGAAGCCGTAGTCCTTCTGGAATCGGTCGAAGACGCTCTTGTAGCCGGCGTTGAGGTCCTTCTTGAACTCGTCGGTATTCTTCAGCTCGTCGCAGTACTCGCTGATGAAGTGCTTCATCTCCTCCTGGGAGGGCGTGTAGGTCTCCTTGCACTTGCACAGGCGCTTGGCCAGGCGCTGCGCGAGGATGCCCAGCAGCGCGTCTGCGAAGTTGAAGGGGTCCATGCCCATGTCGAGCAGGCGGATGATCGACTCCGGCGCGGAGTTCGTGTGCAGGGTCGCGAACACCAGGTGGCCCGTGAGCGAGGCCTCGATGCCGATCGAGGTGGTGTCCTTGTCGCGCATCTCACCCACCATGATGATGTCCGGGTCGGCGCGCAGGAACGACTTCATCGCCACCGCGAAGGTGAAGCCCGCCTTGGGGTTCACCTGGCACTGGCGCAGCCCCTTCTGCGTGATTTCCACCGGGTCCTCCGCGGTCCAGATCTTGGTGTCGACCGTGTTGAGGAAGCCCAGCACCGAGTGCAGCGTCGTCGTCTTGCCGGAGCCTGTCGGGCCGCAGACGAAGAAGAGCCCGTAGGGCTTGGAGACGCAGGCCTTGAGCCTCTCGAGGTTGAGCGGCAGCACGCCGAGCTTGTCGAGCGGGATCGGCTCGCCGGCCGCGAGGATCCGCATCACCACGTCCTCGACGCCGCCGGCGGTGGGGATGGTGGCCACGCGCAGCTCGATGTCGAGCGGCCCGAACTTCTTGAACTTGATCTTGCCGTCCTGGGGCTTCCTCTTCTCGGAGATGTCCAGGTCGCACATGATCTTCAGGCGCGTGACGAGCGCCTGGCGGTAGGAGGCCGGCACCTCGATGTAGTTCGACAGCGAGCCGTCCTTGCGGAAGCGCACGCCCGTCTTCCCCTTGCCCGGCAGCGGCTCGATGTGGATGTCGGACGCGCCCTGGTTGTAGGCGTCGACGATGATCTTGTTCACGAGCTTCACCAGCTCGTTGTCGGCGGCCGCCGAGACGTCGTCGTTCCCGATCGCGCCGGGTTCCTCCTCGTCGTCCAGGTTCGACAGCAGGTCGCCGATGGACTCGGAGCCCATGGAGGTCTCCGCGGCGCCACCGAAATAGAGCGTCAGCGTCTGCGCGAAGTCGCGCGAGGTCGTCACCTTGTAGACGATCTTGGCGCGCGGGAAGACGTTCTCGACCATGCGCGAGTTGCGCACGCGCTCGGGGTCCGTCGCCATCACGAGGATGCCCTGCTTCGAGTCCTCCAGCGGGATCCACTGGTTCTGCTCGCAGTACTCGCGCTTCAGGTTCTTCAGCAGGTCGATGGGCTTGATGCGGTCGCTCTTGTGCGCCTCGTACTCGACCCCGAAGAACTTGGCGAGCGCGGCCCCGATCGCCGCGGGCTTCACCTGGAACTCGTCGATGAGGATGTCCTCGACGCTCTTGTTCTTGCGGCGTGCGGCCTTGGTGGCGAGGTCCAGCTCGCCGGCCTGGATGATGCTGTCGATCACCAGGTACTCGAACTTCGAGGCGATCTGCCCCGGCATCTGCTGGCGCACGCGGAAGGCGATGGCGAGCGTCTTGGCGAGCTCCATGACGCCCTCGTCGTGCAGCGAGCTGAAGGGCTGGCCCGACAGGTTGTTGATGAGCTGCAGGACCCCCATGAGCTCCGTGCCCGACTCGCCCCCGAGGATGGGCGCGATCAGCATCTGCTTGGAGCGGTAGCCGGTGCGCTGGTCGACGGCCTTGAGGAACGCGAGGTTCGGGGAGAACTGCTTGAGCTCCGCGTCGTCGTAGACGTCCTTGATGTTCATGTGGCGCTTGTGCAGCGCGCAGAAGCCGGCGAGCGAGGACTCGGAGATCGGCAGCTTGATGTCCTTGAAGGAATTCAGGCCCGTCTTCACCTTCGAGACGATGGACTGGGTGTCCTCGCTCATGGTGTAGATAGTCATCCGGTCGGCCTCGAACAGCTGGCAGATGTCGCGGGAGACCTCGAGGATGATCTCGTCGACGTTGTTCGTGGAGTGGATCCGGTTGGTGACCGCCTGGATCTTCTTGGAGAAGGCCAGCTTGACGGCAACGTCCGCCGCGCCGGCCGTGGCCTGCGGCATCTTCGGTTCGAGGACTGCGCTCATGTGTGCACCTGCCGATCGTGTATTGGGCTGCCTGTTGCGGTCCGCCACGCCCCGCCTGGGCTAGAGCGTGAACTCCTGGTGGTTCTCCAGCATCCGCGGCCGCCAGAGACCGGCCGCCTCGGAAACCTCCTTCATCGTGAGGGCGCCCTCGCCCGGCTTGAGGTGCGTGATGAACACCTCCGGCCGGGCGCGCAACTTGGCCAGCTCCCTCGCGAGCATGTCGGGGCACAGGTGCTTCGAGGCCACCGCGATGTCCCGCTCCTTGTTCGAGAACGCCGTCTCGATGATCAGGTAGCGCAGGTTCGCGGCCTCGTTCACGGCCTTCCAGAGCCCGTCGTTCGTCGTCGTGTCGCCCGTGTAGGCGAGGCTCGCCCGCCCGCTGTCGAGAAGATACCCCACTGCGGGCACCGTGTGGTTGGCCGGCAGGGCCGTGATGCGCCGCCCCCCGATCTCCACCGTCCCACCCACCTCGATCTCCCGGTAGACCATGAACGGGTTCTCGCCGTCCGGGATCTGGGTGAAGTCGGGCCACACCTTCCAGTTGAAGAGGTGGGCGCGCAGGATGTCCAGCGTGTCCTTGATGCCGTAGACCGCGATCGGGCTGCCGCGCATCCAGCAGACGGTGTCCACCAGGAAGGGGATGCTCGTGACATGGTCGAGGTGGGAATGGCTCACGAAGATGTGGTCGATCTTCGCCAGGCTCTCCAGGGTCAGGTCGCCCACGCCGGTGCCCGCGTCGACGAGGATGTCGTCGTCGACCAGGAAGGCGGTCGTCCGCAGGCTTCCGCCGATGCCGCCGCTGCACCCCAGGACCCTGATGCGCATCTATCCTGACCTCGGCCCGTGGAAACGGGATTGTTGCCGGCCCGCGTTCCGCGGCGCCGGCCGGGCCATGGGGCCCGGACTGCACGGGCCATTATTGGCGAAAACCGGCGGCTCCGGTTGTGCGGCACGGCACATTCGCCCGGCCGATTCTCCCGGCCTTTCCGGCCGGGGCGGTCACGGCTTGAAGAAGAACTCCATCTTCACCCCCGCGATCTCGATCATGTCGTGGTCGGCGAGGGGGTGGGCGGTGCCGCCCAGCGACGCCCCGTTGAGCGTCGGGAAGGTGGCGCCCTCCACGTGGGTGATGAAGTAGCCGTTGGGGCGCTTGGTGATGACGGCGACCTGCAGCCCCGGCTTGCCGATGGTGGTGAGGTTCTTCGTGAGGTCGAGGGTACGCCCGGCGGCGGCCCCGGAGAGGACCTGGATCGCGGCATCGGGCAGGGGCGCGTGGTCCGCGTGGGCCGTGGGGGCGGCAGGCGGCGGCGCGGCCTTGACCACCTCCGGCGCCATCGCCTTCATGTTGGTGACCGTGTCGCTCGACACGCGCTCGGCGGGCGGCGCGGGCGGCGCGGCCTGGGCGGCCGGGGCGGCGGCCGGCGGCGGCGCGGCGGGTGCCGCGGGCTTGGCCGGGCTGCGGATGATCATCGTCTTCTCGAAGTCGGCCGACGACGTCTGCGAGGGGGCGTCGTTGAAGTACTTGAGCTTGTGCTTGCCGATCTCGATGACGTCGTTCGCCTGGAGGAAGTGCTTCTTGATGGGCTTGCCGTTCACCATGGTGCCGTTGGTGCTGCCCAGGTCCTCGATGAACGAGTCGTTCAGGATCGTGATGATCGCCGCGTGCTCGCCGCTGACCGCCAGATTGTCGATCTGGATGTCGTTGTGGGGCTTCCTGCCGATCAGGGTGCGCTCCTTGGAGAGCACATGCTCCTTCAGGACCTGCCCGTCGACACTCAATATCAGCTTGGCCATGGTCGGTTTCCTTGCGAATTACCTGAATAGTGCCTTGAATCGCGCGAGCCAGCCACGCGCCACGGCGAAGGGCTCGGCCACCCGGATGAGGAGAGCCGAGACGTTGTCGCGGCCGCCGTTGTCGTTGGCCGCCTGGACGAGCTGCTGGACGGTGAGGCTCGGGTTCGAGCGCAGGGTGATGAGCGTGAGCCGGATCTCCTCGTCCTCGACCATGTCGTTCAGGCCGTCGGAGCACAGGAGGTAGAGGTCCTCGGGCTCGGTCTCGTAAACGTGCAGCTCCGGCTCGACCGTGGGGTCGATGCCGAGCGCCTTGGTGACGAGGTTCTTGTTCTGCGAAAGCTTGGCTTCCTCGGGCGTGATGAGGCCGGAATCGAGCTGCTCCTGGAGCAGCGAATGGTCGCGCGTGACCTGCTCCATCGCCTCGCCGCGCAGCCGGTAGAGCCGGGAGTCCCCGATGTGGGCGACGCTCACGAAGTTGTCGTAGAAGAGGCAGACCACCAGCGTGGTGCCCATCCCGGCGCATTCCGGGTTGTTCTGCGAGGTGGTGAAGATGGCGGTGTTGGCGCGCGCGATCTGCTCTCGGATGAGGCGCTCGGCGAGCGCCATCGCCTCGTCGCGCGAGAGGCGGTCGACGTCCCGGGGCACCCAGGCCTCCAGCATGCCGTCCGCGATCAGCGAGGTCGCCATGCCGCTTGCCACCTCCCCCGCGTTGTAGCCCCCCATGCCGTCCGCCAGGACGTAGAGGCCGATTTCCGGTCGCGCCTCGACGCAATCCTCGTTGTGGTCGCGAACCCGCCCGGGGTCGGAAAGGCTGGCGCTCTGCAGCGCTTGCGGCAGGCTCACGGCCGTTTACCCCGGCATTGGGCGGAAAGGGCGAGCGCCGGCGCGGCCTGCCGGCCTGCGCTTCGCGCTCCGTTCTCCCCGATTCGGTGCGCCCGATGGTCCATTGCGTTCTCGATTCTTGTGGTTTCCGGTCACGGACGCCTCGCCCGCAGCCGCCTCCCGCGCGGCTGCATCGGCCGAAGGCCCGTCCGGCCTCCCTGACGAAAAGTGCAAAAACCCGTTTTTATAATAACTTAAAAAGCTTTTTTGAGAAACTGTCCCGATTGTCGGCCCGATGTGCCTGATTTGTCTAGGGCTTTCTTGCTCCAGGACCGCTCCCGGAGCCTGCGTTTCGGCCCTCCCGCCGTGCCGCCGGAGGCCCCCGCGGCAAGGTTGCCAGCATTTGCAAGATTGCGTCTAATGGTGCCCTTCCCCGCCGTTACACCCTCCGTCACTTCCAACTCCCAATGGCCGCCATGGACCGACTGCAAGATATCGACCCGCCGGAAACCCGCGAGTGGGTAGACGCCCTGGAAGCCGTTCTCGCCGTCGAAGGCCCGGAACGCGCGCACTTCATCCTCGAGAGCCTCATCGACAAGGCGCGCCGCTCGGGCGTGAACCTGCCCTACAGCGCCGGGACCGCCTACATCAACACGATCCCGACGCACCTGGAGGAGCCGCTCCCGGGCGACATGGAGATCGAGAACCGGCTGCGCAACATCGTGCGCTGGAACGCGGTGGCCATGGTGCTGCGCGCCGGCCGCAAGGACCTCGAGCTGGGCGGGCACATCGCGAGCTTCGCCTCCGCGGCCACGCTCTACGACGTGGGCTTCAACCACTTCTGGCACGCCCCCACGGAAAGCCACGGCGGCGACCTCATCTACGTGCAGGGCCATTCCTCGCCCGGCGTGTACGCGCGCGCCTTCCTCGAGGGGCGCCTCACCGAGGCGCAGCTCGACATGTTCCGCCAGGAGGTCGACGGCAAGGGGATCTCCTCCTACCCGCACCCCTGGCTCATGCCCGACTTCTGGCAGTTCCCCACCGTGTCCATGGGGCTGGGCCCGATCCAGGCCATCTACCAGGCCCGCTTCCTGCGCTACCTCGAGGACCGGGGGCTCGCGAAGACGGCCGGGCGCAAGGTCTGGGCCTTCATGGGAGACGGCGAGATGGACGAGCCCGAGTCCATGGGCGCCATCGGCATGGCGGCGCGCGAAGGGCTCGACAACCTCGTCTTCGTCGTCAACTGCAACCTGCAGCGGCTCGACGGCCCGGTGCGCGGCAACGGCAAGATCATCCAGGAGCTCGAGACCGGCTTCCGCGGCGCGGGCTGGAACGTCCTCAAGGTCATCTGGGGCTCGTACTGGGATCCGCTGCTCGCCAGGGACAAGCAGCGCATCCTGCGCAAGCGCATGGAGGAGGCGGTCGACGGCGAGTACCAGAAGTTCAAGAGCCGCGACGGCGCGTACGTGCGCGAGCACTTCTTCGGCAAGTACCCGGAGCTCAAGGCCATGGTCGCGAGCATGTCCGACGAGGACATCTGGCGCCTGAACCGCGGCGGCCACGACCCGCACAAGATCTACGCCGCCTACCACGCCGCCGTGAACCATCGCGGGCAGCCCACCGTGGTGCTCGCCAAGACCGTGAAGGGCTACGGCATGGGCGCGGTGGGCGAGGGAAAGAACGTCGCCCACCAGCAGAAGAAGATGCCGATCGAGGTGCTGCGCCAGTTCCGCGACCGCTTCGCGATCCCCATCGGCGACGACCGGCTCGCGGAGCTGCCGTACTTCAAGCCGGCAGACAACTCGCCCGAGATGAACTACATGCGCGAGCTTCGCTCGCGGCTCGGCGGCTCGATCCCGCAGCGCCGGCGCCGCACGATGAGCCTGGACGCCCCGAAGCTCGAGAGCTTCAAGCCGCTCCTGGAGGCCACCGCGGAAGGACGCGAGAACTCCACGACGATGGCCTTCGTGCGCATGCTCACGACGCTCGTGAGGGACAAGAACATCGGCCGCAACATCGTGCCCATCGTCCCGGACGAGTCGCGCACCTTCGGCATGGAGGGGCTCTTCCGCCAGCTGGGCATCTATTCCTCCATCGGCCAGCTCTACGAGCCCGAGGACAGCGACCAGCTCATGTTCTACAAGGAGGACAAGAACGGGCAGATCCTCCAGGAGGGCATCAACGAGGCCGGGGCCATGTGCTCCTGGATCTCCGCGTCGACGTCGTACTCGACGAACAACGTGCCGATGATCCCCTTCTACATCTTCTACTCGATGTTCGGCATGCAGCGCGTGGGCGACCTCGCGTGGGCGGCGGGCGACATGCGCGCGCGCGGCTTCCTCATGGGCGGCACCGCGGGGCGCACCACCCTCAACGGCGAGGGCCTGCAGCACGAGGACGGGCACAGCCACATCCTCTCCTCCATGATCCCCAACTGCCGCTCCTGGGACCCCACCTTCGCCTACGAGGTCGTGGTGATCATCCAGGACGGCCTGCGCCGCATGGTGGAGGACCAGGAGGACGTCTACTACTACATCACGGTGATGAACGAGAACTACGCCCAGCCCGCGCTTCCCGAGGGCGCGCGCGAAGGCATCCTCAAGGGGATGTACAAGCTGCCCGGCGGCGGGTCGGGCAAGGGCCCGCGCGTGCAGCTCCTGGGCAGCGGCACGATCCTGCGCGAGGTCATCGCCGCCGCGGACCTGCTGGCGGCCGACTGGGGCGTGGCCTCGGACCTGTGGAGCTGCCCCAGCTTCACCGAGCTGCGCCGCGACGGACTCGCGGCGGCGCGCTGGAACCTGCTGCACCCGACGGAAAAGCCCCGCGCCTCGCACGTCGAGCAGTGCCTCGCCGGCACCAAGGGCCCCGTCGTCGCCTCGACGGACTACGTGCGCGCCTTCGCCGACCAGATCCGCGAGTTCGTCCCGCGGCGCTACAAGGCGCTGGGCACGGACGGGTTCGGCCGCAGCGACTCGCGCGAGAACCTGCGCCGCTTCTTCGAGGTGGACCGCCACTTCGTGGCCGTCGCGGCCCTGAAGGCGCTCGCCGAGGACGGCGAGATCCCGGCCGCCAAGGTGGCCGAGGCCATCAAGAAGTACGGCATCGACGCCGAGAAGCCCGCGCCCTGGACGGTCTGAACGCCGCCCCGGGAATACGACGAACAACCAAGCGAGGAGAAAGCCTTGGCCGCCATCGAGGTCAAGGTCCCCGACATCGGGGACTTCAAGGACGTGCCTGTCATCGAGCTCCTGGTGAAGCCGGGTGACGCGGTGAAGAAGGAGGATTCGCTCGTCACCCTGGAGAGCGACAAGGCGACCATGGAAGTGCCCTCGCCCGCCGACGGCGTGGTGAAGGCGGTGAAGTTGAAGGTAGGGGACAAGGTGAGCGAGGGAAGCCTCGTGCTCCTGCTGGACGCTGCGGACGCTCCCGCCGCCAGGCCGGCCGAGAAGGCCGCCGCCGCGCCTGCGGCACCGGCACCGGCTGCCCAACCCGCGCCGCCCGCAACGGCCGCGCCTGCCGCGAAGCCTTTCCAGGAGCCGGAAGCCGCCTCCCCGCGGCACCCGCCCGTTGCCGCCGAGCCCGCGGTCGAAGGCGCGGCACCCGCCCACGCGAGCCCCGGCGTGCGCCGCTTCGCGCGCGAGCTGGGCGTCGACCTGTCGAAGGTGAAGGGCGCCGGCCCCAAGGGACGCATCCTCAAGGAGGACATCCAGGGGTTCGTGAAGGGCGCTCTCTCGGGCGCCGGCGCCGGTGCGCCGCGTGCCGCTGGCGGCGGGCTCGCCGACCTCGGGCTCCCGGCCTGGCCGAAGGTGGACTTCGCCAAGTTCGGGCCGGTCGAGGTGAAGCCGCTGACCCGCATCCAGAAGATCTCGGGCCCCGCGCTCGCGCGCAACTGGGTGATGATCCCGCACGTCACGCAGTTCGACGAGGCGGACATCACCGAGCTCGAGGCTTTCCGCGCGAAGGTGAACGAGGAGAACGCGAAGTCGGGCGTGAAGGTGACGCCGCTCGCGTTCCTCATCAAGGCGGTGGTGGCGGCGCTCAAGAAGTTTCCCGCGTTCAATGCCTCCATCGACGGCGACAACCTCGTGATCAAGCAGTACTGGCACATCGGCTTCGCCGCCGACACGCCGGGCGGCCTCGTGGTGCCCGTGCTCAAGGACGCCGACAAGAAGGGCGTGGTCGAGATCGCCCGGGAGACGGGCGAGCTCGCCGCCAAGGGGCGCGAGGGCAAGCTGGGCCCGGCCGAGATGCAGGGCGGCACCTTCACGATCTCCTCGCTGGGCGGCATCGGCGGCACGGCCTTCACGCCGATCATCAACGCCCCCGAAGTGGCGATCCTGGGCGTGTCCAAGGCCGCGATGAAACCGGTGTGGAACGGCAAGGAATTCGTGCCGCGCCTCATGATGCCGCTCTCGCTTTCGTACGACCACCGCGTGATCGACGGCGCGTCGGCCGCGCGATTCACCGCCTACCTCGCCCAGGTCATCGCCGACCTGCGGCGCGGAATGCTCTAGGAGGGGCGCGGCCATGGCCACGCTGGAGATCAAGGTCCCCGACATCGGCGACTTCAAGGACGTGCCCGTCATCGAGATCCTGGCGAAGCCGGGCGACGCGGTGAAGAAGGAAGCCTCCCTCGTCACGCTGGAATCGGACAAGGCGACGATGGAGGTGCCCTCGACGCACACGGGCACGGTGAAGGAAGTGAAGGTGAAACTGGGCGACAAGGTCTCCCAGGGCTCCGTGATCGCCGTGCTCGAGACGGCGGAGGCCATCCAGGGCGCGCCGGCCACATCGCCCTCCCCCGTGGCCACTGCCCCGGCACCGGCCGCTGCGGCGCCGGCAGCGCCCCGCCCCGCCGCCGCAGGCGGCCAGGCCGCGCTGCGCGAGGCGCTCACCTCCACGCTCGCGAGCCTCGACGCGGACATGCACGCGGAAGTGCTCGTCCTTGGCGCGGGCCCGGGCGGCTACACGGCCGCCTTCCGCGCCGCCGACCTCGGCAAGAAGGTGGTGCTGGTGGAGCGCTATCCCACGCTGGGTGGCGTCTGCCTCAACGTCGGGTGCATCCCGTCGAAGGCGCTCCTGCACGCGGCCAAGGTCATCGCGGACGCCGCGGACATGGCGCCCCACGGTGTGAGCTTCGGCACGCCGAAGGTCGATCTCGACGGCCTGCGCAAATTCAAGGACGGCGTGGTGGGCAAGCTCACGAAAGGCCTCGCGGGCCTCGCCAAGGCACGCAAGGTGACCGTGGTCGAGGGGAAGGCGCAGTTCGCCTCGCCGCACTCGCTGGAGGTCGATACGAAGGACGGCCGCAAGGTCGTCTCGTTCGACCACTGCATCATCGCCGCGGGCTCCCAGCCCGCGAGGATTCCCGGCTTCCCCGACGACCCGCGGCTCATGGATTCGACGGGCGCCCTCGAGCTGAAGGACGTCCCGAAGCGCCTGCTGGTGATCGGCGGCGGCATCATCGGCCTGGAGATGGCCACCGTCTACGACGCCCTGGGCTCGAAGGTGACCGTGGTCGAGTTCATGGACCGCCTCATCCCCGGCGCGGACCCGGACATCGTGAAGCCGCTCGCGCGGCGCATCGAGAAGCGCTACGAGAAGATCCTGCTGAAGACCAAGGTCGCGAAGATCGAGGCGCTGAAGGAAGGCCTGCGCGCCACCTTCGAGAGCGCCGACGGCGCCTCGCCCGCGCCCGGGCCCGAGGTGTTCGACCGCGTGCTCCTTTCCGTGGGCCGCCGGCCCAACGGGAAGAACATCGCCGCGGAGAAGGCCGGCGTCACCGTGAACGAGCGCGGCTGGATCCCCGTCGACAACCAGATGCGCACCAACGTGCCGCACATCCACGCCATCGGCGACATCGTGGGCGAGCCCATGCTCGCGCACAAGGCGACCCACGAAGGCAAGCTCGCGGCCGAGGTGATCGCGGGCCAGGCGCACCACGTGTGGGAGGCGCGCACGATCCCGAGCGTGGCCTACACCGACCCGGAAGTCGCCTGGATGGGCCTTTCGGAGCCGGAGGCCAAGGCGAAGGGCGTGGAATACGAGAAGGCGGTCTTCCCCTGGGCCGCGAGCGGGCGCGCCATCGGCATGGGCCGCGAGGAAGGCCTCACCAAGATCCTCTTCGAGAAGGGCACGAAGAGGATCCTGGGCGCGGGCATCGTCGGCCTCAACGCCGGCGAGCTCATCGCCGAGACCGTGCTGGCCTTGGAGATGGGCGCGGACGCCGAGGACATCGGCCTTACGATCCATCCCCACCCGACGCTATCCGAGACGGTGTTCTTCGGAGCCGAGATCGCGGAAGGCTCCATCACGGACATGATGCCCCCGAAGCGCTGATGCCCGTCCGGACCGAGGAGTGGCGCGCCGAGTTCCGCGCCCGGTTCGCCGGCGCTCGCGACCCAAAGGCGATGGCGGCCGCGGTCGTCGCCTTCCACCGCAGGGTCGACGAAGTGGTCGCGGCCAGCGTGCAGGGGCACGCGGTCCCCGTCGCATGCGCCCGCGGCTGCCACCTGTGCTGCAGCCTTCAGGTGCAGGTCCAGCCGCACGAGGCGTTCGCGCTCGCGGCCTGGCTGCGCCGCAACTTCACGGCGCCGCGCCTGGAGGGCCTCCTCGCGAAGCTGCGCGACAATGCCGCGCGGACCGAGGCCATGGGTCCCGAGGCGCGAAGGCGCGCCAATGTCCCTTGCGCCCTCCTCGAGGGGGACGGAGCCTGTGGCGCCTACGAGGCGCGCCCCGCCCAGTGCCGCAAGTTCCACTCACCGCGGGTCGCGACCTGCGAGGCCTCCCACGCCGACCCGGCCGACGATTCCATCGCGAGCCCCGAGCACCCCGTCGTCGCGCACAACGCGGGGGTGGTCGTGACGCTGGCGCGGCATGCGGTGCGCGACGCCGGCCTCGACGACGGCGCCTACGACCTCAACGGCGCCCTGCTGGAGGCGCTCGCCAACCCGAAATCGGAGCGCCGCTGGCGCGATGGCAAGAAGGCCTTCACCGGGCCCGGCTGCAGGGCGTAGGCCCCGGCCCCGTCGCCCGGGCACCTAGGGCAGGACGGCCGCGGCCACGATCGCCAGCGCGGAGAGCGTGGCCAGGCGGGGCGAGCCGTAGAACGACCTCGCCTTCGCCTCGGCATCGAGGATGCCGACCACGTTCCGGTCATCGTCCAGCAGCGGCAGGCAGGCTTCCGACTGCACCTCGGCGTCGCACACGTAGAACCCTCCGCCGGCCTCGACGTGCTTGCCGACGTCGTCGATCACGAGGGCGCGGCCGGTGAGGCCCACGGTGCTGTTGCTGCTGCCCTCGGCGAATGCCTGCGTGAGAGGAAATTCGGCCCGGCTCGGGCGCCCGACGTAGGCGAGCTTCACCAGCACCGGCGTTCCCGCGGGGTTCACGCGCCGCTGGTAGATGCCGACCCAGTCCGAGCCCGTGGTCTCCTGCGCGCGCTCCACCAGCCGCTCGAGGAGCGCCAGGCGCCGCGTGGTCTGCTCCGTGCACCCGCCGAGGATCACCGAAAGGTCGTAGGGAACCGGCGCGAGCTCGTCCACGACGGAGCAGGCCCCGTCCTCGCCCAGCATGGGAATGGGATACGAGTAGAGCGAGGCGGGATCATGGATCACGACCTTCTCGCTCATGGCCTCGAGGAAATCGCCGATGGCGAGCGCGATGTCGTCCCCGCGGCCCTCGATCTGGGCGAGGCCGGCCGCGCGCAGGTAATCCGCGATGCGCGCCTGCCCGCCGGGCGTGGGCCGGTACGACATGCTCATCGCGCCGCTGCCTTCATGGCCTCACGCCTTCGGCTTCGCCGCGGCGAAGTCGTGGAACTCGAACGCGAGGCCGCGCCCGCGCATCCAGTCCGCCACCGCGAACCCGGTGGCGCGCGGCCAAGGCTTCAGGTCCTCGGGCCTGTGGCGGCGGTACTCCGCGAGCTCCGCGCCCAGCGTCACGGTGCCGGTGGCCACCGCGTGGTAGCAGAGCATGACCTCGTTCTTGCGCTCGAAGATGTAATTCCCGATGAGGTGCGTCTCGACGACATCCAGGCCCAGCTCCTCCTTCACCTCGCGAACGACGGCGGCCTTCGGGTCCTCCCGGGCCTCGAGGTAGCCGGTCACGAGCGCAAACCAGCCCTCGGGCCAGGCCCGGTTGCGGGCGAGGATGATCTCGCCCTCGTGCTCGACCAGCGCGCCCACCGCGGGCGTGGGGTTGCCCCACTGCACGAACCCGCAGGCTTCGTCCCGGCACGCGAGCCGGTTCACCGTGACGCCGTCGTCGGCGATGGGGCGCTCGGCGAGGGGCTTCGCGCAGCGCGGGCAGTAGGCGAAGGCCTCCGCGCTCATGCGCCGCCCTCCTTCGCCTCGAACGCCTTGCGCACGCGGTGCACGCCGCCGTAGACCGCCGCCGCGACGAAGGGAATCGCGATGCCCATCACCAGGTCCGGATTCCAGTCGAGCCCGGCGGCCTTGGCCGCCTTGGCGAGGACGCCGACGAGCGAGACGCCGTAGTAGGTGATCACCACGACCGAGAGGCCCTCCACGGCCTGCTGCAGGCGCAGCTGCAGCCGGCCGCGGCGGTTCATGGCCTCCAGGATCTTCAGGTTCTGCTGCTCGCGCGCGATGTCCACGCGCGTGCGAAGGAGCGCGCTCGCGCGCGTCAGCCGGGCGGCGAGGTTGCCGATCCGCCTCGAGGCGCTGCGGCAGGTGGCCATGGCAGGGGCGAGCCGGCGGTGCAGGAATTCCCCGATCGTGGACAGCCCGGGGATGCGCACTTCGCGCAGCTCCGCCAGGCGCCGGTTGACGATCGTCTCGTAGGCCTCGGCCGCCTCGAAGCGGAAGCGCGTGGCGCTCTGCAGGTGCTCGACGCGGGCCGCGAGCCGCGTGAGGTCGTCGAGCAGGCGCGCCTCGTCCTCGGGCGCCCCGCCCGCGATGCGCTCGACGATGCCGGCCAGCTCGGCCTCCATCTCGCCGACGTCCGGCGCCGCCCTGCGCGCCACCGGGAAGGCGAGCAGCGCCATCATGCGGTAGGTCTCGATCTCGAGCAGGCGCTGCACCATGCGGCCGGCCTGCCCCAGGCCCATCTCGCGGTTGAGCACGAGGAAGCGCGTGAAGCCGTCCTCGCGGATGCGGAAATCCGCGTAAGCCCAGCCGCGCCCCTCGGCCACCGCGCCGCCGATCACCGTGTCGGCCGTCGTCCGGAACGCGTCCGGCGGCGGCGCATCCCCCGTGTAGGGATCCAGGTCGATCGAGATCGCGACCAGCACCTCGCCGGGCAGCGTGTAGGCCACGTCGGGCCATCCCGCACGCTCGAGGACCGCCGCGGGCGCGCTGCCGCCCCCGTCCCGGGCGAAGAACGTGTAGGTCGCGAACTCCGCATGCCCTTCCCACTTGAAGCGGATGTCCTCGGCGAGCGTCACCACCGCGTGGTCCACCCCCGGCGGGACGGACGCCCCCGCGGACTGCGCCAGGCGCGCGAGGGCCTGCCGGTGCGCTTCGCGCTCGCCGGGACGGTGGCGCACGGCGAGATAGACGACGTGCTGGGCACCCTCCAGGCGCACGGGCGGCCGCGCATGGACCTCGTCATTCAACGCGTGGCGAAGGGCGTCTTCCGGCAGGGCGAAGGCAGGCGAGATCATGCGGCGCGGCTTTCCTCACGGCGCTCGTCGCGAGCGAAAAGGGAAAGATACCGCACCGCCATGTCCTCGAGCGAGTGGCGGCCCGCCGCCCGCTCGCGGCCGGCGAGGCCCAGGCGCCGGCAAAGGCCCGCATCGGCTGCCGCCTGCCCCATCGCCGCGGCCAGCTCGGGGGCCGTGCAGGATTCCGGGAGCAGCCATCCCGTCTCCCCGCCCCGCACCAGTTCCCCCGTCCCGCCGCTCGCGTTGGCGATGACGGCGATGCCCGCCGCCATCGCTTCCAGCACCGCGTTGGGACAACCCTGGTGGGTGCCGAGGACGATCGCGGCGGTGTACGGCTCGTCGAGGAATCCCAGCTCCGGCTGCGCACCGCGAAAGGCGGCCGCAAGTCCCTGCGCGCGGGCGCGCAGGCCTTCGAGGTATCCACGGTGGCGGAGCTCGGCCTGGCCGAAGATGTCCAGCGTCGCGCCGGGGAACTGCGCGACGATCCGGGAGAACGCCTCGAGCACCGTCTCCAGGCGCTTGCTGGGCGCGATGCGCCCGCTCACAAGGAACCGCGGAGCGACGGGCAGGCCACGCGGCTGCTCGCGCAAGGCCACGCCGTTGGGTATGACCTCCACGCGCCGGCACGGCGCGTGGCCGCGGTCGTGGAACTTGGTCACCAGGACGTCGAGGCGCCGGTAGTAGTCCTCGGCCCCGAAAGCGAGCGTGCACGCGAGGCCGCCGGTCGCGGCGAGCTCCTCGTAGGCATAGGCGCCGGGGCTCGCGTCGACGAGGCGAAGCGCCGCGGGGGCGAAGCGCGCGACGAGCAGCTTCACGCGCGGATCCGCGTTCCAGAAGCACAGGGTGCGGGCGCCGCCCGCCGTCGCGCGAGCGAGGATGCCCTCGGCCACGTCGAAGCAATCGGCCGTCGGCGCCGGGCGGAAGCACTCGACGCCGGCCTGCGCGAGTCGTCCGGGAAAGGCCGGATGCGTGCTGTCGCCACAAACCGCGATCGCGAACCGATGGCGCCCCGCGATTCTCTGCGCCAGGTTGACGAGCGAGCGCTGCGCGCCGCCCGCATTGAGGTTCGCCGTCACGAAGAGCGTGTCCATCGCCGCTCCCGCGCGGCGGCGCCACGAAACGCCCATCGACCAGGCCCGGGGATGCCCCTGCACGGGATTCGCTTCGAGCGCTTCGCGCACCGGCAGGCCCGCAAGCGCCCGCGCGAACGCCTGGGGAGGCGAGTCCGGCGCGAGGAGCAGGAGCTTTCCGTGCCGGATCTCGCGCTGCCCGCCGACGTCCGTCGCCACCACCGGAAGCCCCGCGGCCAGCGCCTCGGCCGTGGCCATGGAGAGCCCCTCGTGCCGGCTCGCGTTGAGGAGCGCGTCGGCAGCCGCGTACCACGGCGCCACCGGATCGACGAATCCGGGCAGGCGCAGCGCACGCGCCACGCCCGCGCGCGCGGCGGCCCCCGCGAGCCGGTCGAGCTCCTCCAGCCCCGCCCCATCCAGGGCGCCGCCGAGGATCACCAGGAACGCTTCGCGGCCGCTGCGCCGCAGCTCGGCGAGCGCCTCGAGCGCGCGCGGATGGTCCTTCTGCGCCTTGAAGGCGCCGACGGCGAGAACGACGAAAGCCCCGGGCGGGATGCCCCATTCGGCCCGCAGCCTCCTGCGCTGCAGGCCATCGGTCGCCGCCGCGCCGACCGCCGGCCGGTGGCGCACCGTGGCGACCGGGACGGCACACCCCGCCTCGAGCATCTGGCGGCGGACCGCCTCCGCGCAGGCGAGCGCGAAGGGCACGTGTTCGGCCGGCCACGCCGCCGGGTCGTTGCGCCAGCCTTCGCGCACGTTGTGGATGACCGGCACGGTGCGAACGCCCCGATCCCAGAGCCTGGCGAGGAGCTCGTCGCCCACGAGGTGCGTGGACACCGGCGCAGCCGACCCCGCCCAGCGCGCGCCGAGCGCCGACACGAAGGCCTGCACCGTCTCGCCCGCTCGCCGGATGACCGGGAGCCCGTCGGGAAGGGCATACTCGTGGCGCCTCGCATGCAGCACCGCCAGCTCGACGGCACGGCCGCGCCTGCGCTCCGCTCCCAGCCAGTCGAGGACGATCCGTTCCGCCCCGCCCCGGGCGAGCGAAGACACGACCGCGCGGATCGTCTCGCCCGGCACGGCAGCGGCGATGCCGTCATCCGCGACGCGGGCGACGAGGAAATCCGGCGCGCGATCCATCAGTACGAGGTGCTGCCGGAGTCGCTTCCGGAATCGCCGCCCGAATCGCCGCCCGAATCGCCGCCCGAATCGCCGCCCGAATCGCTTCCCGAATCGCCGCCCGAGTCGCTTCCCGAATCCGAATCCCCTGCAGCCGTGGCCGATGGCGCGCCCGAGGTGTCTCCCGGTACACCAGCCCCGTCCCAGCCGGCCGACGCGCCGCCGCCGTCGAAGGTGCCACCGAGCCCCGCGACGGCCGCGGCGGCCGTGGTCGCCGCTGGCGATGACGAAGAATCGCGCGACCAGCCGGTGCCGCTGTCCGAGGACTCGATCGGGCGATCGGCCACGGGCGTCCTGAAGGTCCAGTTGCCGCGGGAGAGCCACTCGAACTCGCGCTCCGGGTGCCAATACTTCACGGACGGACTTCGATGGACCTTGCGCCTGACCGTGAGCTTGCCCTGGCCCACCCGCAGGGAACCCAGCGCGTCCTGGCGGCGTTCGAAGATGAACTCGGCCAGCTTCTCGCCGGCCGCATCCTCGAGGACCGTGCGCTCCCCCCTCGGCACGATCTCGATCCGCGCGCGCGCCGCGCCGGGGAATCCTTGCGGACGCTCCAGGATGCCGCCGGAGGGGGCGGCGCCCTTCTCCACGCGGGAGACTACGTACTCGGCAACGCGCTCGGGATGGAAATGCGGCTGCAGCTCCGGGAACATCGCCACGAAAAGTGCCTCGGACTTCTCCGCCGCCTCGATCCCGGTCAGGTGCGCGCGCCGATCCCGGACGAGCCCGACGAGGGGGCGGACGACGAAGAACAGGATCAGGACGACCACGAACAGCACGAAACCCAGGTTGCCTTCCACGCGCCCTCCCTAGACCGCCGCATCCCCCCGGTGCGGTGGCAAGAACGACGACCGCGCCGGGGCGCGGGTCAGAGCCGCTCGGCGAGCCAGCCCTCGACGCTCTTCAGTGCGTCGCCAAGCGCGGCCGGGTTCGTGCCGCCGGCCTGCGCCATGTCGGGCCTGCCGCCGCCCTTCCCGCCCACCTGCTGGGCGACGAAGTTCACGAGGTCGCCCGCCTTCACCTTGCCCGTGAGGTCCTTGGTGACGCCCGCGATGAGCGAGACCTTGCCATCGGCCACCGTGGCGAGGAGCGCCACGCCGCTGCCGAGTCTCTCCTTCACGCGGTCGAGGGACTCGCGAAGCATCCCGGCATCGGCCCCGTCGAGGACGACCGCGATGGCCTTCACGCCGTTGATCGTGCGCATGCCCACGGCGAGCACGTCGTCGAGCTTTCCGCGGGCGAGCTCGCCCTTGAGCCTCGCGACTTCCTTCTCGAGAGCCTTCACGTTCTCGACGACCTGCGCGATCCTCGCGTCGATCTCGTGCGGCTGCGCCTTTAGCGCCTCGGCCGCGCGCGCCAGGCGCTCGCGATCGCCATGCGCGTGCGCCAGGGCCACGCTGCCCGCGATGGCCTCGACGCGGCGGATGCCCGCCGCGACGCCGCCTTCGGAGACGATCCGGAAGTAGCCGATGTCGCCCGTGCGCGCCACGTGGGTGCCCCCGCAAAGCTCGCGCGAAGTGCCGATGTCGAGCACCCGCACCTCGTCGCCGTACTTCTCGCCGAAGAGCATCATCGCGCCGACCTTCTGGGCGTCGTCGATGGGCATGACGCGCGCGCTCGTCGCGGCGTTGGCGAGGATCTCGGCGTTCACGATCTCCTCGACGCGCCTGATCTCGGGCGCGGTCATGGGCGCGTTGTGGCTGAAGTCGAAGCGCGTCTTGTCCTCGTCCACCAGCGAGCCCTTCTGCTGCACGTGCGGGCCCAGCACCTCGCGAAGCGCCTTGTGCATGAGGTGGGTGGCGGAATGATGGCGCATCGTGCGCGAACGCTTGTCGAGGTCCACCTGCGCGGCCACGGTGTCGCCCACCGCGAGCTCGCCCGTCCTCACCGTGCCGTAGTGGCCGAAGACCTCGGGCTGGATCTTCTGCGTGTCCTCGACGGCGAAGAGCGTGAGGCAGACGCCGCCCTTCGTGAGCTCGCCGCGGTCGCCCACCTGGCCGCCGGACTCGGCGTAGAAGGGCGTGCGGTCGAGGACCACCACGCCCTCCTCGCCCGCCGAGAGGCTCTTCACGGGGCTGCCCTCGCGGTAGAGCGCCACGACGCGCCCTTCCTCGGAGAGCGTGTCGTAGCCGCGGAACGCGGTCCTGGCGCCGCTGTACTCGAGCTGCGCGCCGGCCTTGAACTTGCTGGCGGCGCGCGAGCGCTCCTGCTGCGCCGTCATGGCGGCCTCGAAGGCTTCCATGTCCACCCCGAAGCCGCGCTCGCGGCCGATGTCGGCCGTGAGGTCCACGGGGAAGCCGTAGGTGTCGTAGAGCTTGAAGGCGGTCTCGCCGTCGAGCTCCTTGCGGCCGCCGGCGAGCGCCTCGTCCAGGATCGACATGCCGTGCTCGAGGGTCTCGCCGAAGCGCTCCTCCTCCTGGCGCAGGGTGGCGGTGACGCGGCCCTCGGCCTCGCGCAGCTCGGGGTAGGCGTCGCCCATTTCGGCGGCGAGGTCGGCCACGAGCTTGTAGAAGAACGGCTGCTTCTGCCCCAGCTTGTAGCCGTGGCGCATGGCGCGGCGCGAGATGCGCCTGAGCACGTAGCCGCGCCCCTCGTTGCCCGGGATCACCCCGTCGCAGATTAGGAAGGCGCAGGCCCGGATGTGGTCCGCGATCACGCGCAGGGAGGGCGAGGCGAGGTCCTTGTGCCCGGTCTCGCGCGCCGCCGCCTTCACGAGCGTCTGGAAGAGGTCGATCTCGTAGTTCGAGTGCACGTGCTGAAGCACCGCGGTGAGGCGCTCCAGGCCCATGCCCGTGTCCACGGAGGGCTTGGGCAGGGGATGCATCGTGCCGGCCTCGTCGCGGTTGAACTGCATGAAGACGAGGTTCCAGATCTCGATGTAGCGGTCGCCGTCCGCGTCGGGCGAGCCCGGGGGGCCGCCCGCGACGCCGGGGCCGTGGTCGTAGAAGATCTCCGAGCACGGGCCGCAGGGGCCGGTGTCGGCCATCTGCCAGAAGTTGTCGCTCTCGAATTTCCGGCCGCCGGGCTTGTCGCCGATGCGCACGCAGCGCTCGGCCGGGACGCCGATCTCCTTCGTCCAGATGTCGTAGGCCTCGTCGTCCGTCTGGTACACGGTGGTCCAGAGCTTTTCCTTCGGCAGCCCGTAGACCTGCGTGATGAGCTCCCAGGCGAAGCGGATGGCGTCGCGCTTGAAGTAGTCGCCGAAGCTGAAGTTGCCCAGCATCTCGAAGAAGGTGTGGTGGCGGGCCGTGTAGCCCACGTTCTCGAGGTCGTTGTGCTTGCCCCCGGCGCGCACGCAGCGCTGCGAGGTCACGGCGCGGTTGTAGGCGCGCTTTTCCGTGCCCAGGAACACGTCCTTGAACTGGACCATCCCGGCGTTGGTGAACAGGAGCGTGGGGTCGTTGCCCGGGACGAGCGGGCTGGAGGCCACGGGCTGGTGCCCCTGGGAGACGAAGAAGTCGATGAATTTCTTGCGGATTTCGCTGGTTTTCATGAGGTGCGCCGGGGCTGCGGGCGAAACCGCAAGGATACCAAATGCGAACCCCTCCCGAACCGCCGCGGCAGCCGGCGCGGGCAAAGTGAATGGGTTGCCTGCCACCACCTCGTCCGGGCGGCACCGCGGAGAGCCTCAGACATATTTGGAGAAATCGCGGATTCCGGCCCGGATCCGTGGTACTGTCCGTCCCGCAGGATCGTCAAGCAGTGAATCACGCAGTCCACCCTCGCCGCAGTCCGGCGTCCGATGTGGCAGTCCATTCCCCTCTTGATCGTCATGCCCGCAGCGGGGCTCGGCTTTGTCTCGTACAACGATTGAAAAGGAATGAACAATGGCTACCGGCATCGTGAAATGGTTCAACGACTCCAAGGGTTTCGGCTTCATCACCCCTGACGACGGCGGCAAGGATCTCTTCGCCCACCACACGTCAATCCAGATGGACGGCTACAAGTCCCTCAAGGAAGCGCAGCGCGTGGAATTCGAAGTGCAGTCCGGCCCCAAGGGCCCCTGCGCCGCGAACATCAAGGCGCTCTAGCAGCACGCCGGGCCGGGTCGCGTCCGCGCGGCCCACCGGAAAGGGCCCGGGAACCCGGGCCCGCCCCCCTTCTCTGCCACCGGCCTGCATGCCCCGGGGTGCGCGCGGAGCCTCGCACGCGCAACTCCCAAAGGACACAGGACATGACCACCCACGCGGAATACCTCGCCGGCATGCAGCTGCAATTGAGGACCTGGGACACGCAGTTCGAAGCGCTCGTGACCGAGGGCAGGAAGACGAGCGGCGAAACCCGCACGGCCTACGACAGGCGCCTCAAGGAGCTGCGGCTGGGCCGCAAGGCCGTGCAGAAGTCCCTCGAAGCCGCCCGCGGTGCCAAGGACGCGCTCGCCGCGCAGGTCCAGGCCGGCGTTCAGGCGACCTTCGACGAGATGCACACGGCCATCGAGAGGGTTTCGACGGACCTGCGTGCCCTGCCTCCGGACGGCGGGGTTCGCAAGCCCGCGCCGATTCCCCCGCCTGTCGACTGCGCCCAACCCCTCGACGAGCCGCAGCCCGTGGAAGCCGCCGCGACCTGATTCGGGTTCCCTTTGCCTACCGGACGTCGACAGCCCTGAAGTGGGGATTCTCGATGAGCCCGAGGCGATTGCCGAACGGATCGCGGACCGCGGCGACCTTGATCCCGTCGCCCACCTCCACCACCGGGTCGATCGGCTCCGCACCGAGCGATAGCAGGCGGACGACCTCCGAATCGATGTCATCCACGCCCCACAGGGGTTGCGCGCCCGCATCCCCTGGCACCGCGTCGGGAACGAGGCCCAGCTCGAAGCCGCCGACCGCGAAGCCCACGTAAAAGGGCTGGTCGAAATAGGGCGCGACGCCCAGCACCTGCGCGTACCACGCCTTGCCGGCCTCGATGTCGGGTGCGGGATAGAGGGCCGTTCTCAGTCCGAGGATCATGGGTGCCTCCGGTGCCTTATCGGTCATGGGCTGATTGCGACTTCAGGAATCGCAGAACCGCCTCGAGGGGAAAACCTCGCTGTTGCAGGAAGCGCACCTGCCGCGCCTTCTCCGATTCGTCGGCGGGTGCCCGGCCGAAGCGCGAGCGCCAGGCGCAGGCGAGCGCCTCGCCCTCCTCCGCCCTCGCCTGCACCAGGCCAATCTCGATGCCGGCCTCGTCGATGCCCTTCTCGCGCAGGTGCTGCGCGATCTTCAGGGGCCCGTACTTACGCGCCTTCGCGCGCACCGTCTGCTCGACGAAGCGCTCCTCCGAGAGCCAGCCGCGGCGAGTGAATTCGTCGAGCAGGGCCTCGAGGTCGACGCCCTCCTCCACGTACGGCGCGAGCTTGCGCCGTAGCTCGGCACGCGAATGCTCGCGGCGGGCGAGAAGCCTCAGCGCGCGGGTGCGCAGGGCCGAATCCGGCGAAGGCTTGGTGAAGCCGGGGGACATGCCCAGTCCCGGGCAGCGCGCGGAAGCCGCGGTCAGTCCGCCTCGGCCGCGTCGGGCTCTTCCTTGGCGACGGGCATGCCGCCGGCGATGCCGACCGCCTCGCGGATCTTCTGCTCGATCTCGTCGGACAGCGCCGGGTTTTCCCGGAGGAACTCGCGCGTGTTGTCCTTGCCCTGGCCGATCTTCTCGCCCTTGTAGGCGTACCAGGCGCCGCTCTTGTCGATGATGCGGTGCTGCACGCCCAGCTCGATGATCTCGCCGTGGCGGGAGATGCCCTCGTTGTAGAGGATGTCGAAGTCCGCGACCTTGAAGGGGGGCGCCACCTTGTTCTTCACCACCTTCACGCGGGTCTCGTTGCCGATGACCTCCTCGCCGCGCTTGATGGAGCCGATGCGGCGGATGTCCATGCGCACCGAGGCGTAGAACTTGAGCGCGTTGCCGCCCGTGGTGGTCTCGGGGTTGCCGAACATGACGCCGATCTTCATGCGGATCTGGTTGATGAAGATGACCAGCGTGTTGGACCGCTTGATGTTCGCGGTGAGCTTGCGCAGCGCCTGCGACATGAGGCGCGCCTGCAGGCCCATCTGGGGCTCGCCCATCTCGCCCTCGATCTCGGCCTTGGGCGTCAGGGCCGCGACGGAGTCGACGACCACGCAATCGACCGAGGCCGAGCGCACGAGCATGTCGGCGATCTCGAGCGCCTGCTCGCCGTTGTCCGGCTGCGAGAGCAGGAGCTCGGACGTGTCCACGCCGAGGCGCTGCGCGTACTGCGGGTCGAGCGCGTGCTCGGCGTCGATGAAGGCGGCGGTGCCGCCGAGCTTCTGGATGTTGGCGATGACCTGGAGCGTGAGCGTGGTCTTGCCGGAGGATTCCGGCCCGTAGATCTCGACGACGCGCCCGCGCGGGAGGCCGCCGACGCCCAGGGCGAGGTCCAGGCCGAGGGAGCCCGTGGAGACGACCTCGATGCCCTTCTCGACGTCCTTGTCGCCCATGCGCATGATCGCGCCCTTGCCGAACTGGCGCTCGATCTGCGTGAGGGCGGCCTGCAGGGCCTTGGCCTTGTTCTCGTCCATCTTGGGGGCTTCGGATTCGCGGGTTGCGATGACTTTGAGCATTGGAATTATCCCATATCGTTGAGGTTGCACTTTCCGCCCAGGACCCGTCCTAGCGCGTACGCCGGACGAGCCCCGCCATCACACCGAAAATCTCCAGGCGCCCCTTCGGGCGAATGACCGGGAAGGCCTTGTTCGCGGGCTTCAGGACGAACGTGCCTTTTTCTCGGTCCAGGTATTTCACGGTGAATTCGTTGTCCACGATCGCCACGACGATCTCGCCGACGTTGGCGTTGGGCTGCTGCTCGACCACGATCAGGTCGCCGTCGTGGATGCCGGCGTCGATCATCGACTCGCCCTTCACGCGCACCAGGCTCGTCTT
>JBGARD010000016.1:0-58645 GCA_044230355.1 Usitatibacteraceae bacterium
CAAGGCGACGATTCGGGCGCTTTTCGGGATGGCTAGACCCTTGAGGCCGCGCGGGTAGCCGGACCCATCCCACCACTCATGGTGACAGCGAGCAATTTCTTCTGCGATTCGAACTTGGGGAATTTCGCTCTTCGACAGGATCTCTGCCCCGACGATTGTATGGGAGGCAATAAAGTCCCTTTCAGGCTTCTGCAGAGTGTTTTCGCTGAAGAGAATCTTCTCGGGTATGCCGAACTTGCCGATGTCGTGCAAGCGGGCAGATAGCTCGATTGCGCTACATGCATCAGGCTTCCATCCAGTCTCCGCAGCTAGTAGAGCCGCTAGCCTGCCGACGCGATATCCGTGCTCTCCCGAAATATCCTCGCGAATGTCGGCGGCGACGGCCATGCGCTCAAGCATTTCCTGACGCGTGCGATCAAGTTCACGTTGGAGTACCTTCGCTCGCAGCTCGGCTTCTGTCCTGTCAAGTTCAGCGCTGTTTGGTCGGAAGCCAAGAATGGTGCCATCACGACTGCCTTTCAGCGTCGCGAGATTTGCGATAGTGGTGTCCAAGTGAATTGACTCAAGGAGCCCGCGCAAGTTGCGCGTCGCTTCAAGCGCGCGTTCGCAATCGCCAATTGCGTCGTAAGCTTGAGCAAGTGCCGAAAGGGCCTCCGAATGGACTCGAGGATGCCGAAGTCGCGATGTAGCGACGGCCTCTTCGATTATTTCAATGCCTCGCCGAGAATCACCAATCATTACCTCGCATAGGCCCTCAACGACCGCGACTATTAGCTGCTGACGCGGAGCAGGAAACCGAGACACGAGGCGTTTCAGATATTCAACGCGTGTTTTGGCCTCTTTAACTCCGTTGGTTGCAATGAGCGCAAGTACGAAATGTTCTTCGCGGACCACTCTTGCCGCGGCCTCGTGAGAAGATTCTGGCTCAGGATATTCAAGCAACAGGCGACGTGCCCACGCGAGCGCGTCAGCGTGGTCCCCGAGGCGATACTTAGCCAGAACAATATTGTTGTGAGCACTTCGGACTAAATCGTGCTCAGACAGGTCGCGGAGTTCCGCAATGTAAAGACATTGATGGGCGCAAGAAAGAGCCTCTGCAAACAAGCCGGAATCGACGAATAGCGCAGAAAGGTTGTTCCATGCAATGCATTCACCCGTGATGTCGTCCAGTTCCTGGGCCAGTGTCAGTGATTGGAGGTACGACTGTAGTGCTCCACAACGATCTCCTGAGTCTGCAAATAGCGCACCCAGGGCAGAGTGGAAGCGCCGCAGGTCGTGAGGGCGTTGGGCAGCGACCGCAAGTTCTATTGCATGTTCTGCAAACTCCACTGCATCTCGCGAATCGCCATATTGCCAAAGGAAAAGGCACGCGCGAAAAATGCACTCCAGTCTTGCCTCGGAGTGCGCAGTACCACGCAGTCTGCTTAGGTCCTTCCCAAGCTGCCGAAAGAATTTTGCCGAGTCCTTCTCGGAAGATTTTTCCAGTTCAATCGATCGGGCAAGAGCCCGTAAAAGCAGCCTAGATATTCCAGGGCTTGAGGCGGCTGGAGAAAATCGGACAGCGTTGGAGAGATCCCGTATGACCGGATCGACGCTCACGGCGGCCCCTGGCGAAAAATACTTTCACCAAAATACTATCATACGTTAACTGGGATTTCCAGCGACCACTTGGGCGCTTTGAAGGGCGCGTTATCGCTGGAGATCAAGTCTGCTGTTGGCGCCGCTGCCGTCCGGCTCCTTGGATTTCCGAAGCGTGTCCCAGATCTTGGAGCGCGCCTGAAGAAATGGCGAGTTCAAGGCCGCTTGGCCAAGGTATGCATCGAGATCAACGTATACGGCGCGGAGCTTCTCGATCAGTACCAAAAAATAATCCGTGAGCTGCGGATCAAACTGACGCCCCTTGAGCCCTGCAATCTCGTCTATTGCGCGGTCTACAGGCCAAGCCTCCTTGTAGGGACGTTTATGCGTTAAAGCGTCAAAGACGTCGGCAAGCGCCGCGATTCGCGACGCGAATGGAATCGCGGATCCCGAAAGGTTTCCGGGATAACCTGACCCATCCCACCACTCATGATGGTACCGAGCAATTTCCTCGGCCATCTGCATGTGAGGAATGTTGCTCTTAGAAAGGAGTTCGGCGCCGACGGTTGTGTGGGAACGCATCACGAGGCGCTCGGCATCATTTAACTTGTCCGGCTTAAGTAAGATCGCATCGGGCACACCGATTTTGCCAATATCATGAAGTCGGGCGGCGAGCTCGATCATGAATGATGTGCCTTCATCGCAGCCATACTCTAGGGCAAGAAGTGCCGACAGCTTGCCTACTCTGTAGGAATGTTCGCCGGTCGAGTCATCGCGCAGTTCTGCTGTAACGGCGAGTCGCTCGAGCATTTCTATTCGTGAACGAAACAGCTCTTGCTCAGCTACCTTGCCACGGAGCGCTGCTTCGCGACGTTCCAGTGCAACGGCGTCAGACTTTGCCTCTGCCAAATCCATTCCCACTTGATCAAGATGAAGCTTGACGTGTTTCAGGGCATTGTCCTGCTGTACCTGACGTGTGGCCTCCATCATTTCCCTGAGGTAGACCAAGGCCCGTTGCGGTTGGCCGAGGAGTTCGAAGGACTTGACTAACGCCGCCAGTGCGTCGCGCAACATTGCGCGAAGCAGGCGTGCCTTTTCCAGCGTAGCGGTGAGCCTGGAAATGCCGACGTCAGCTTTCCCCGCATGTACCTCACAAAGTCCCTCGGCAATCGCGGCGGCAACTTCGGCTCGGGCCGAATGAGACTCCGCCGCATATCGTTTGGCTATTGCACACCGTTCGACAGCTCTCTCGATGCTATTTACCTCGAGCAGCAGTCGTGTGTAGTTGTTTTCCAATAGAACACGAGACAACATCTCCTTTGCATTTTGCGGCTCTCTAATTTCCTTTAGAGCTGCTTCGGCAGCTCTCAGGCCTCGCGCAAAGTCTTCGAGGTGCAGCGACGCAAGCGCAATATTTGAAAGTGCACTATGGCGAGACGCGTGAAATGCAGGATTGTCGCCGACGATGGCCAGTACTCGCTCAAAGCAATCGATCGCGTCTCGATATTGGGCGGCATATAGTAGTGCCACGCCAATATTTATCCAGACCACGCATTCACCGTCCTTGTCCGCTAGGCCCTGAGCAATATCCAGCGCGTGGGCATAGCACTCAATAGCTTCAGAAATGTTGCCCGTGTCGGCGAACAAGATGCCAAGAGCTGTAAGCGACTTTCTTTCCAAAGGCCGCCTACCAGTCAGGGAAGCCAGTTCACTTGCCTGTTTCGCGGCCTCGATTGCTAGGAACGGAGTCCCCATCAGATATAGACATTGCGCAAGGTCAATCAAACAACCAATGCGCAATTCCGCGTTCGCCGTCCCCTGAAGGCGTCGAAGGGCATTAACGATCAATGAGCATTCGGCCGCACTAATAGCTGTGCCGGAATGCAAACTTAGCTTGAGGTCGCTCGCCAACTTCCCAAGCGCCTCGGCAACGATTGGGTTGTCGGCGGTTAGGGAGACCAAAGTGGCCTCCTGAATCCCCGACGCAATGGTGGAGGAGGCAGGCATTGCGAAACCTCTCATTGTTAATTAAGCTCTCAACACTGTGAGCTAAGTCACAGTTTTACCACAAGAATCGGGCCGTTGATCGAGCTATCCTGACCTTATTGGTTCGGTTGGCAGGCCACGAGAGTAGTTTGCGGTAGCGGCTTTCTGCTATCCACGCGCACCCGGTGCAACGCCGGAATCAGTTATTGCCATTTGCCACGTAGGAAGTTCGTATTCTAGGCAATGCCTCGTGTCGATGGACGGTTTCCTCTTGTCGTCGTTGAATCACCACCAATAAGAAGTGTTGCCCGATGTCGAGACCCTAAATGTTTCTGATCGTAGCTTATCCCATTGTTTTTATTGAATATATGCTTGAGGATATGTGGAGTAGCGCAGCCTAGAAGCTTTGGAAGTCGGGAGGACCATCAAAGACGCCGAAGTGACCATCCGTGAACTGGGAGAGCTTGAACTCTCGCTCGTTGGCGGCGGCAGCGGCGATGTGATTTTTGACTGATTGCCCAACCAACCTAACCCAGGAGTGCCTTACATGGATTTCAACAAAATCGAAGTGCTGGAAGTCGAGAAGACCGTCAATGATGCCGAAGTGGCCATCCGTGAACTGGGAGAGCTTGAACTCTCGCTCGTTGGCGGCGGCAGCGGCGATGTGATTTTTGATTGATGCGCCTAGCCACTAGCGTTCAGCGGAGGGAAGCGACCAGCGACTTCGATCAAGCAAGCCGGAACGTCTTGATCATGTCGGCGGTCGACTCTGGACGATGACTGACCACAACCAGCGCCAGGCCCTGAGAGGCAAGCGCGGTGGAAATGCCCCGTTCGAGCTGTACGTCGAGTTGATCGAACGCCTCATCCAGGAAAAGGACCTGCGGCTCCCGATATAGCGCTCTAGCCAATAGCACCCGCTGCTTCTGCCCCCCCGAAAGGGCGGCACCCAGCGAGCCGACGATCGTGTTGTAGCCCATGGGCATCGCGGCCACGTCCGCGTCGATCATGGCGAGGCGCGCGCATTGGCGCACGCGCTCCGGATCGTGCTCGGGGTCGAAGAAGCTGATGTTGTCCTCGATGGTGCCGACGAAGAGCTGGTCGTCCTGCATCACCGCGCCGATCCGCCTCCGGTATTGGCCGATGTCCCAGTCCTTCAGGTTCCGCCCGTTCACCAGCACCGCGCCTTCCGTGGGCTCCAGCAGGCCCACCAGCACCTTGATCAGCGTGGTCTTGCCGCAGCCCGACGGCCCCACGATCGCCACCGTCTCCCCGGGCGCCACCGAGAAGTCCACCCCCCTGAACACGAAGCCCTCGGGCCCGAATGCGAAGCTCGCCCCCTTGGCCTCGATCGTGATGGGGCCGGCGGCTGCCTCCCCGGGCATCCCCGCCGTCGTGACTTCCTCCTCCGCGAGCGCGATGTCGGCGATCCGCTCGGCGTGCAGGTCGAGCATGCGGAAGTCGTTCCACTTCTCCACCAGGGCGTTCACCCGGGTCAGGAACACGAGCTTGAAGCCGAGGAAGGCGTACAGCATCCCCACGGAGAACTTCCCGTCCATCACCGCGATGGCCCCCAGCCAGATGATCGCGACGTTCTCCAGGCCGAAGATGAGGGCGCTCGCCGCGCGCTGGGCGATCCCCACGTTCTGCACCTTCACGCCGGCGTTGATCTGGTCCACCACCAGGTTCTGGTAGGCCGCGCGCCGCTCGTTCTCGCGCAGGTTCAGCTTGATGGCCATCATCCCGCGCAGGGTCTCGATGAAGTGCGTGCCGCTCTTCGCCTCGTGGGAGAGCTGCTCGTCGGTCGCGTAGCGCTGCGGGTAATAGAGGGCCCAGCGCACCGCCACGTAGAGGATGGCCGCGCCGACCACGATGGCGGTCAGGGTGAGGCTGTACCAGCCCATCACGACGAGGGTCAGCACCACCATGAGGCCGTCCACCATCGTCTCGACGAAGGTGGTGGTGAGCGTCCTCTGGACCGCGTCCACGCTCCGGAACTTGGAGACGATGTCGCCGATGTTCCGCTTCTCGAACCAGGTGAGGGGCAGCTTCACCAGGTGCGCGAAGAGGGTCGACAGCAGCCTCATGTTCAGGTTCGTGGACAGGTACACGCTCACCCACGCCCGCACCGCGGTCACGGCCACGGTGATGACCACGAGCGCCCCGAAGGCCACGCCCAGCACGGTGAGGAGGTCGCGGTCCCGCCCCACCAGCACCCGGTCCACCACGAGCTGCAGGAAGAAGGGCATGGCGATGGCGAAGACTTCCAGGGCGAGCGACAGGACGAGGATCTGCGCGAGCGTCCCCTTGAGACCACGCGCCATGCCCAGGAGCTGCGTGGCCCGCACCTGCTCGCGCTCGTCGCGCGGCTTGAAGCTCGAGGCGGGCGAGAACTCCATGGCCACGCCCGTGTAGTGGCGCGAGGCCTCGTCCAGGGGCATCACGCGCCGCCCGCGCCCCGGGTCGTGGATCACGAGCTTTCGGCCCTTCATCGCCACCAGCACCACGAAGTGGTTCATGTCCCAGTGCAGCACGGCGGGCAGCTGGAGCTTGCCCAGGGCCTCCAGCGGCGCCTGCACCCCGCGCGAGGTGAGCCCCATGCCCTCGGCGATCTGGGCGACGTTCTTGAGCGTGATCCCCTTGAGCGAGGGCGACAGGCGCACCCGCATCGCCGACAGGTCGGTGAGGTAGCCGTGGTAGGAGGCCACCATGGCCAGGCACGCGATGCCGCACTCGGGCGCCTCGCTCTGCAGGATCACCGGCACGCGGCGGCTGAAGATCCCGGGCATCTAGAGGCGCCCCCGAAGTTGCAGCACCGGCTCGAAGAGCCACTCGAGGAGGGTGCGGCGCTCGAGCAGGATGTCGGCGTTCACGAGCATGCCGGGTCGCAGCGTGATCTCCGTGCCCAGCGCGGCCACGCTCTGGCGCTCCAGCTTCACGTCCACGCGGTACACGGGCTCCTTCACGGTGAGCGGGCCGATCTTCTCCCCGGGCGACCAGACGTTGCGGCCGATCTCGGTGACCACGCCCTTGTACTGGCCGAACCTCTCGTGCGGGAAGGCCTCGTAGCGCAGCACCACCTGCTGCCCCTTCTGGATGAAGCCGATGGCGCGCGAGGGCACGAGCAGCTCCACGTGCAGCCCGCTTCCCTTGGGCAACACGGTGGCGAGCGGGGTGTCGGCCGGCACGGACTGGCCCTGCACCACGGCGATGTTGGTCACCGTGCCGCTCACCGGGGCCTTGATCACGGTCTCGCGGCGCGCTTCCGCCCCCGCGAGGCTTTCCTGGAGCTCGGAAAGCTGCCGGGCGACCTGGTCCACCTGCCCGCTCGAGCGCAGCTGGATCGAGGGTTCCTCCATCCTCGCCGCGGAGAGGTCGCGATCCACCTGGGAGCGCGTGCGCTTGAGCGCCTGCAGCTTGATCTCCTGGTCCGTCACCTCGTCGAGCTTCTGCCTGGCCACCAGGTCGGAGACGAACTTCTCGCCCGCCAGTTGCTGGAAGCGCGCGGCCTGCTCGCGGGAGCTCTTCACGCGGCTCTCCTGCAGCTTGATCTCGCGGTCGGCCTGGGCGAGCTCGCTCTCCAGGTCCTTCATGCGCTTCTTCACCTGTGCCACCTGCTGCTCGCCCAGCTCCTTGAGCTGCTGCTGCTCGCGCTCGAGGAGGGTGCGGCGGCTGGCGAGCTCGGTGGCGGAGGTCTCGGCGGTGGAGCGGTCGTAGGTGATCCTGGCGATGGGGGCGCCGGCGGCGACCTCGTCGCCTTCCTTGATGAGGAGCTCGGCCACGCGGCCGGGGTCGGGGATCAGGACGCGCGCGGCGCCCACGTCGAGGGCGAGGTGGCCCTCGACCCGCTCGCGGCGGGTGTACTCGCCCCAGATCGCCACGCCCAGCAGCAGCACGGCGATGGCCGCGGCGAGGAGCGTGTAGACCCAGTAGGCCACCGGGCGCGCGAGCGTCGTCTCGCCCAGGTACTTCTCGCGCTGGGCGTCGATCGCTTCCTGCCGGAAGAGGCTGCGGCTCAAGGGGCGCGCCCCGTGGCCGCGGGGGGCCGGAGCTTGTCGTCGTGGGGGTGGCGCATGAGCGTCGGATTGTAAGTGAATTGGTGTCAGGTTACTTTTCGGCCGCCTCGCGCCGGTGGCGAGATCAAGTCTGAAAAGTAACCTGACACCAATTCACGGGGGCTTGCGTGCCGGAGGAAATGGGTGATAATGTTTTCACCATGCATGAATTGACCGCCCGCCAGGCCGAAATCCTCGACTTCATCCGCCGCCACCTCGCGGAGGAAGGCCGCCCGCCCACGAGGCCGGAGCTCGCCCGCGCCTTCGACCTGGGCTCCACCAACGGCGTGCAGAAGCACCTCATCGCGCTCGCCGCCAAGGGGGCCATCGAGCTGGTGCCCAACGCCGCCCGCGGCATCCGCGTCCTGCAGGAGGCGGGGCTTCCCCTCGTGGGCCGCGTGGCCGCCGGCAGCCCCGTGCTCGCCATCGAGAACGTGCTGGGTCGCTACCCGGTGGATCCTTCGCTCTTCAACCCGCGCGCCGACTACCTCCTGCAGGTGCGGGGCCTGAGCATGCGCGACGAGGGCATCCTGGATGGCGACTGGCTCGTGGTGCACCGCACGAGCGAGGCGAAGAGCGGCCAGCTCGTCGTGGCGCGCCTAGGGAGCGACGTCACCGTGAAGCGCCTGAAGCTGCGCGGCAGCAAGGCCGAGCTCATCCCCGCCAACCCGGATTTCCAGACGCTCCACCTCGACCTCACGCGCGAAAGCCTCGAGATCGAGGGCATCGGCGTGGGCGTGATCCGCAACCTCACCGCCGCGGCGCCGTCCGCGCAGGGCCGCAAGGTCCACCGCCTGTGAACGCCATCGTCGATCCGGCCCGCCTTCCCGGCGTCTGGCGCGCGGGGGAGGTCGACCAGGCCGCCCCCGCCGGCATCGCCTCGGGACACGCGCGCCTGGACATGGAGCTCCCCGGCGGTGGCTGGCCGCGCGCGGGGCTCACGGAGGTCCTGCACGACGGCGCGGGCCTGGGCGAGGTCTCGCTCCTGCTGCCCGCCCTCAAGGCCGTGGCGCAGGAGGGCAGGGCCGTCGCCTGGATCAACCCGCCGCACCTTCCCTACGCTCCCGCGCTGGCGCTCGCCGGCGTGCCTCTCGAAGCTTGCCTGGTGGTCCGCCCCGCCACGGCCGAGGATGCGCTCTGGTCCGCGGACCAGGCGCTTCGCTCGGGCGCGTGCGGGGCGGCTCTTTTCTGGCTGCCCGGGAAGACCGACTACGCCTGGCTTCGCCGCCTGCAGGTGGCGGCCGAGGCCGGCCGCACGCTCGCCGTGCTCTTTCGCCCCACCTCGGCCCTGGCCAACGCCACGCCCGCGCACCTTCGCGTCGTCGTCACGCGCCGGGAAGGGCTGCTGCAAGTCTCCCTCCCCAAGCGCCGGGGCCCGCCCCTCGTCCGTCCCATCGCCCTGCGCCTGGCGGCCTGAAGGGCCCGCCGTGCTCTGGGTCGCGCTCGAGATGCCCGCATTGCCCCTGCAGCTCGCGGAGCGCGCGCGCGCCGAGCCCCTGCCGCTCGTGGTGGGCGAAGGCCCCGCGCAGCGCCCGGTGGTGGCCTGCGCCAACGCGGCCGCGCGCTCCGCCGGCGTGCGCGAAGGCATGGCGGTCGCGGCGGCCAAGGCCCTGGCAAGCGACCTGCGCTGCGTCGATCGCGACGAGGCCGCGGAGCGCGATGCCCTCGAGCGCCTGGCGGGCTGGGCGGCGCAGTACACGCCCGCGGTCTCGGTGGAGCCCACGGGGCTCGTCCTTGAGGTCGAGGGCAGCGTGAGGCTCTTCGGCGGCCTCGCCAGGCTCCTCGCCGCGCTGCGCGAAGGCGTGCGCTCTCTAGGCCTGCAGGCCACGGTCGGCGTCGCGCCCACGCCCCTTGCCGCGCGCGCCTTCGCCCGCGCCAAGGCCCGCGGCATGGCTGTCCGGAGCTGCGCGACGATGCCGGAGCTGCCCGCGCGCCTCGCGGAATTGCCGCTCTTCCTCCTCGAATGGCCGGGGCGCACCCTCGAGCACCTGTCGGACCTGGGCGTGGTCCGGGTGAAGGATGCGCTCTCGCTCCCGCGCGCGGGCTTCTCGCAGCGCTTCGGTCCCGAGGCGCTCGCCGTCCTCGATCGCCTGGCCGGCCGCGTGCCCGATCCGCGGCTGCCCTACGTGCCGCCCGCGCGCTACCGCGCCCGGCTGGAGCTGCCGGCCGAGGCGGAAGGCGTCGAGGCGATCCTCTTTCCGCTCAAGCGCCTGCTCGCGGAGATGGAGGGATACCTGCGCGGCCGCGGCGCGGGCGTGCAGGAACTGGACCTCGTCCTCGAGCACGGCCGCCGCAGCCAGACGCGCCTGGCGCTTTCCTTCGCCTCGCCGGAGCGAGAGGCGGAGTTCATCCTCGCCATCGCCCGCGAGAAGCTCTCGCGCCAGGAGCTCGCCGCGCCCACGGTGGGCCTGCGCCTGGCGGCCGAGCGGCTGCAGCCCTTCGCGCCGCGCGAGGGCACGTGGCTGCCGGGCCGCGAGGAGCGCGCCGTGGGCCGCGCGCGCCTCGTCGAGCGCCTGGCCGCGCGGCTGGGGCAGGGGCGGGTCTTCGGCATAGCGCTCGCGGAGGACCACCGCCCCGAGCGCGGCTGGAAGAATCCCCCGGCCGCCTCCTCCCGGGCGCGCTTCGACGGCGGCGCGCGTCCCGTGTGGCTCCTCAACCGGCCGCAAAGGCTGGTGGCCGGCGAGGCGGGCCCGTCCCTGCAGGGCTCGCTCCGGATCCTCGCCGTGCCCGAGCGCATCGAGACGGGCTGGTGGGACGGCGAGCCCGTGAGCCGCGATTACTTCGTCGCCGCCAATCCGGTGGGGGAGGCCGTGTGGATCTACCGCGAGCGGCGCGATCCGGGCGCGTGGTACCTGCACGGCGTCTTCGCATGAGCCGCGGGCGACCATGCTCCCGGGCTACGCCGAGCTGCACTGCGTTTCCAACTATTCGTTCCTGAGGGGCGCGTCGGATCCGGAGGAGCTCGTGCACCGCGCCGCGAAGCTGGGCTACGGCGCGCTCGCGATCACCGACGAGTGCTCCGTCTCCGGCATCGTGCGCGCGCACCTCGCGGCGAAGGAGGCCGGGGTTCGCCTGCTCATCGGCACCGAGCTGCGCCTCGCCTGCGGGCTGGGACTCGTCCTCCTCGCGCAATCGCTCGCCGGGTACGAATCGCTCTGCGCGCTTGTCACCCGCGCCCGGCGCGCCGCGCCCAAGGGCGAGTACCGCCTCGCAAGGGAGGACTTCCCGGCCGCGACCGAAGGCCTTCTCGCCCTCTGGCTCCCGGCGGGGGAGGGCCAGCCGGAGGAGGGGGCCTGGGTGCGCGGGCGCTTCCCCGGCCGCGCCTGGATCGCGGTCGAGCTGCACAAGGGTCCCGACGACGCCGCTCGCCTGGCGTCCCTGGAGGCACTGGGCCGGGCGCTCGGCCTTCCGCTCGTGGCCGCGGGCGACGTGCACATGCACCGGCGCAACCGCAAGCGCCTGCAGGACGTCCTCACCGCCATCCGCCTCAAGGTGCCTGTCGCGCAGGCCGGGCGCCGGCTGCAGCCCAACGCGGAGCGCTACCTGCGCCCCATCGGCCGCCTCGCCATGACGTACCCGCCCGCGCTCCTCGCCGCCACGCTCGATGTCGCGGCGCGCTGCGATTTCTCCCTGGCCGAGATCCGCTACGAGTACCCGGGCGAGCTCGTGCCGACAGGGGAGACGCCCACCACCCACCTGCGCAAGCTCGCCTTCGGGGGCCTGGCGAGGCGCTATCCCTCGGGGCCGCCGGCTTCCGTCGTGGCCACCGTCGAGCACGAGCTTCGGCTCATCGCGGACATGGGCTACGAGCCCTTCTTCCTCACCGTGCACGACATCGTGGTCTTCGCGCGCAGCCGCGCGATCCTGTGCCAGGGGCGCGGCTCCGCGGCCAACTCCGCCGTCTGCTACTGCCTGGGCATCACGGAGGTGGACCCGGGCCGCATGTCCGTCCTCTTCGAGCGCTTCATCTCGAAGGAGAGGAACGAGCCTCCCGACATCGACGTCGACTTCGAGCACCAGCGGCGCGAGGAGGTGATCCAGTACATCTACGCGAAGTACGGCCGCGAGCGGGCGGCCCTCACGGCGGTGGTCATCACCTACCAGCCCCGGAGCGCCCTGCGCGACGTGGGCAAGGCGCTGGGCCTGTCGCTCGACCAGGTGGACCTGCTCGCGAAGTCGCTTTCGTGGTGGGACGACCGCGATGCGCTCAAGACCCGCCTCGCCGAGGCCGGCTTCGATCCCGCAAGCCGCGCCGTGAAGCAGGTGGTGGAGCTCACGGGCGAGCTGGTCGGCTTCCCGCGCCACCTCTCGCAGCACCCCGGCGGCTTCGTGATCGACAACCGCCGACTGTCGCGGCTGGTGCCGGTGGAGAACGCCTCGATGCCGGAGCGCACGGTCATCCAATGGGACAAGGACGACCTGGACGCCCTGGGCCTGCTCAAGGTCGACGTGCTGGGCCTGGGGATGCTCTCCTGCATCCGGCGCGCCATCGACCTCGTGAACGGCTATCGCAGGACGGCCCTCACGATGGCGGACATCCCTGCCGAGGACCCGGCCGTCTACGAGATGGCGCAGCAGGCCGACACGATCGGCGTCTTCCAGATCGAGTCGCGGGCGCAGATGTCGATGCTGCCCCGGCTCAAGCCCGCCTGCTTCTACGACCTGGTGATCGAGGTGGCGATCGTGCGCCCCGGCCCGATCATGGGCGGCATGGTGCATCCCTACCTGCGCCGGCGCGAGGGGACCGAGGCCGTCACCTACCCGAGCGAGGCGGTGAGGGGGGTGCTGGAGCGCACGCTCGGCGTGTCCATCTTCCAGGAGCAGGTGATGCAGCTCGCGGTGGTGGCGGCCGGCTTCACCCCGGGCGAGGCCGACAGGCTGCGCCGGGCCATGGCCGCCTGGCGCCGCCGCGGCGGCATCGAGCCCTTCCGGGAAAAGCTCGTGCAGGGGATGCTCGAGCGCGGCTACGCCCTGGCCTTCGCCGAGCAGATCTACCAGCAGATCCAGGGCTTCGGCGAGTACGGCTTCCCGGAATCCCACGCCGCCAGCTTCGCGCTCCTGGTCTACGTCTCCTGCTGGCTCAAGCGCCACGAGCCGGCGGCCTTCGCTTGCGCGCTCCTGAACAGCCAGCCCCTCGGGTTCTACACCCCGTCCCAGATCGTCCAGGACGCCCGCCGGCACGGCGTCGAGGTGAGGCCCGTCGACGTCCTCGCGAGCGCGGTCGAGTGCCAGCTCGAGCCCGGTTCCCGGGGCGAGCCGGTCATCCGGCTGGGGCTGGCGATGATCAATGGACTTAAAGTAGATTCTGTGGAATCAATCATAAGATCAAGAAATAAAAAGATATTTGAGTCTATAGACGACCTGGCCCGGCGAGCCGGCCTGGACAAGACGGACCTCGCCCACCTGGCCAAGGCCGATGCCCTGTCCTCGCTGGCCGGGCATCGCCGCGAAGCCCTCTGGTCGACCCTGGCCGTGGACGAGGCCACCCGGCTCGCGCTCCCCGCAGGCCGCGAGTCCGCCAGGGCCGGGCTCGCGGCGCCCAGCGAAGGCGAGGAGGTGGTCGGCGACTACGCGGCCCTCGGGCTCACCCTGCGCCGGCACCCCCTGGCGATCCTCAGGAGCCGCCTGAAGACCCGGGGCCTGCGCACGGCGGAGGAGGTCGCCAACGCCCGCCACGGGCAGTGGATCCGCACCTCCGGCATCGTCACCTGCAGGCAGCGCCCGGCCACCGCGAGCGGCGTGCTGTTCGTGACCCTCGAGGACGAGACGGGCTACGTGAACCTCGTGGTCTGGAACGACATCGTGGAGCGGAACCGCCGCCCCATCCTCGGCTCGCGGCTGCTGGCGGTGGGCGGGCAGGTGCAGAAGCAGGGGATCGTCGTGCACGTGCTGGCGAAGCGCTTCGAGGACCTGAGCCGGCTCCTGGGCGAGCTCAAGACCGAGAGCCATGACTTCCACTGACCCAGGGGCGGGCAACCGGCCCCGGGCACGGACGGCATAATGGCGGCATGAATATCGGCCTCGTGAACCGCCAGGCGAGCCGGAGCTGCCCGACAGGGCGTAGCCGAAGCCCACAGGCAAAAACTTAATGCAAGTTGTTAGATGTATTTATTAAGTTATTGTTTTAAATACATTTATAAAAATGAACGAGCTGTTTCCGGGGCAGTACGGTGACTCCGGCCCGGTACCGGTTTCCACGGCATCGCTGGTCGCGGTCGCCGCATTCGCGGCCGTCTCGCTAGCCTCCCATGCCTTCGGCGCCCAGGGGTGGGTGCCGATCCTCGACAGCGCGAACCTCGCCCTCCACGAGGCCGGCCATCCGCTGACCGGCATCCTGAGCAACCGCCTGGCCGTCTACGGCGGCACCCTTCTCCAGCTGGCGTTTCCCTTGGCCGTCGCGGTTCACTTCCACCGGCGGGGCCACGCGGCCGGGGCGGCGGCGGGCGCCGTCTGGCTCGGCGAGAACCTGCTGAACGTGGCGCGCTACATGGCCGACGCGAGGGTGCAGTTGCTGCCTCTGGTGGGGGGCGGCGACCACGACTGGGCCGAGATCTTCAGCCGCTGGCGGATCCTTCACCTGGACACGCGCGTCGCGGGGCTTACGCGGCTCACGGCCGTGGCGCTCATGGCCTGGGCGTTGTGGTGGCTGTACCGCCAATGGAAGGCCGATCGGTCCGGGACCCGGGAATAGGGCTCCGGGCCTTCAATCGATCAGCTTGCCGCTCCCGTCGTAGAACGGAAAACGCCCGCCGTAGTCGCCGATGAAGGTGATGTGGCTCACCAGGCCCGCGCCTTCGCGCCAGTAGTGCAGCTCGCAGGTCGGCGGCTCGAGAACGAAATCGTGCGAGGCATCCGCGTTCAGGTCGAAGACGCAGGAGTGCGACGGGCTCGGCGCGATGCTCGCGGTCACGCCGTGCCAGGCCAGGTGAATGGGGCGGTGGACGTGGCCGCATAGAATGCGCGTGACCTGCCGATGACGCTCGAGCAGGGCTCCGAGAGCGTCTCCGTTGCCGCAATTCTGCCAATCCATGTTGGCGAGGCCAGTCAGGAACGGCGGATGGTGCATGAACAGCACCGTCGGGCGGTCGGGCGCGCGCTCGAGCTCCGACTCGAGCCAGGCCAGGCGGCGCCCGCACAACTCGCCGCGCGGCTCGCCCGGGACGACGGTATCGAGCCCGATCAGGCGCACCGGATAGTCTTCCAGGACGTATTGCAGGAAGTCGCCCGACAGCGGCAGGTAGGCATGGTCGGAGAACGCCCGGCGCATGGCGCCGCGCTCGTCGTGGTTGCCCGGAACGACGTACAGCGGCATCGCGAGCGGCGCCAGGATCTCGCGCAGCAGCGCGTATTCCTCCGGCCGGCCGAGGTCCACCAGGTCCCCGGTCAGGAGGACGATGTCCGGCCTCGGGGCGAGCGCGTTCAGGTGCGCCACGCAGTTCGCCAGCCTGTCCGCCGAATCCACTTTCCCGTAGGCGAGCCTGCCGGCGGCCTTGATGTGGGTGTCGGTGATCTGAGCGATCAGCATCTCAGTCCCGCAGCCTGAGCAGCGCCCCGGGCTCGATGCGCAGCCCGATGGCCTGGCCGACGCGGAACTCGCGGTGCTCCGTGGTCTCGACCACCACCGCGCGGTCGGCCACCCCGGTCACGTGCAGGCGCGTGCGGTCGCCCAGGAAGAACTGCTGCTCCACCACGCCGCGCAGCGGCGCCCCGGCCTCGTCGACGATGCGCGCGTCGTTCGGGCGGAAGAGGACTTGCATCTCGCCGGAGCCTTCCTGCCCAGCCCAGTCGATCCGCCCGCCCGGCAGCTCCAGCGCACCGCTTCGCAGGGTGCCGGTGACGCGGTTCATCGTGCCGATGAAGTCGGCGACGAAGGAGCTGGCCGGCTTGTAGTAGATCTCGCGCGGGGTTCCGGTCTGGATGACAGTCCCCTTGTTCATCACGGCGACCCGGTCACCGATGGCCATCGCCTCGCCCTGGTCGTGGGTGACGTAGGCCGCGGTGATGCCCAGGGAATGCAGGAGCACGTCGATCTCGATGCGAAGCCGCTCGCGCAGCAGCGCATCGAGCGCGGTGAGGGGCTCGTCGAGCAGCAGCACCCGGGGCTGGACCGCGATCGCGCGGGCGAGGGCGACGCGCTGGCGCTGGCCGCCCGAGAGCTCCGTGATGCGCCGCTCGCGCAGCTCCGCGATCTGCATCATCGCGAGCATCTCCTCCACCCGCTTCCTGCGCGGGGCCGGCGCCACGCCGTGGACCTTGAGCCCGTAGGCGATGTTGTCCTCGACGTTCATGTTGGGAAACAGCGCGTAGGACTGGAACACCATGCCGACGTTGCGGTGCTCGATCGGCCGGCCGGTCACGTCCTCGTCGTCGAAGTACACGCGCCCGCCGGCGTCCGGCGACTCCAGCCCCGCGATCACGCGAAGGAGCGTCGTCTTGCCGCAGCCCGACGGGCCCAGGAAGACCACGGTCTCGCCGCTGCGCATCTCGAGCGAGGTCTTGTCCAGCGCGCGCGTGCCGTTTGGAAACGTCTTGGCGCAGTCCACCAGCCGGATTGCGGTGCCGGACTTGCCGTTCATGCGCCTTTTCTCGTGCGGGTGCTCTGGACGCCGTAGCGCTGGAGCGCGACGAGCAGCGGCGTGATCATGATGAAGAAGACGAGCGTATAGGCGCTGCCGATCTCCAGGCGCATCGAGGCGTAGCTGTCGGCGAGCCCCACGGGCAGCGTCATGGTTTCCGGAGTATGCATCATCCAGGTGAGGTTGAATTCGCCGATCGACAGCGTCACCACGGTGAGCGCGCCTGCGACTATTCCCGAGCGCGCGTTCGGCAGGACGATGCCGAAGAAGCGCCGCCAGAAGCCCGCGCCCAGGCTCGCGGCGCTCTCCTCGAGGACCTGGAAATTGAACGACGACAGGACCGCCAGGACCGAGCGCACCATGAAGGGCAGGGTGTAGAGCACGTGGCCGACGAGGATGAAGCCCCAGCTGGTGCGGAAGTCGCGGAAGCCGCCGTAGGTGATGATCAGGGCCAGCGCGATCGCCAGGCCCGGAATGGCCACCGGCAGCACCAGGAATTCCTCGATCAGCCGCGTCATCATGCCGGGGCGCTTGGCGAGCACGTAGGCGGCGGGCACGCCGAGGACCAGCGTCACGGCGAGGGTCGCGAGCGCGATGTACATGCTCCGGAAGATGGTCGGCGCGTAGAGCTCCCAGACGACGCCGATCCAGCGCGTGGTGAGGCCGCTCTTCACCCCGACGAAGAAGTTCTCCGTGAGGCCCGCGACGATCGACATGAACACCGGCACGAGCAGGAACGAGCACACCAGCAGCGTGAACGCGAGCTGCAGCCAGAAGTAGGGCGTTCGCCGCATGGCCGCCTCAGCCTGCCGCCGCGGCTGTCGCGCCCGCCGCCACCCGGGAGAGCGCCAGCGTGGCCCAGGTGATGATTCCGAGCACGATGCTCAGCGCCGCCGCCAGGCTGATGTTGGCGAGCAGCGTGAACTCGGTGTAGATCACGATCGGCAGCACCTTGATGTCGGTCGCCAGGGTGAACGCCGTGCCGAAGGCGCCCATCGAGGTCGCGAAGCAGATCGCGCCAGAGGCGATCAGCGCGGGCTTCAGGGCCGGCAGGATCACGTCGACGATCACCCGCCAAGGGTTGGCGCCCAGCGACTTGGCCGCCTCCTCCAGCGCAGGGTCGAGCTTTTCCGCCGCCGCCATGATGGTGAGGATCACGCGCGGGATGGAAAAATAGATGTAGCCGGTGAACAGCCCGGCGATGGAATAGGCGAAGACCAGGCGGCCCGCGCCGAAGTACGAGGTGAGCTCGCCGATGAGGCCCGTGCGCCCGGCGAGCATGATCACCATGAAGCCGACCACCACGCCGGGGAAGGCGAGGGGCAGGGTGAGCATCGAGATGAGCGCCTCGCGCCCGAAGAAGCGGTTGCGCTCCAGGAACACGCCCGCGATGCCGGCGATCACGAGCGTGACGACGGTCACCGCCACCGACAGGACGATGGTGGACGTGAGCGCCCCGAAGTACTGCGGGTTCGTGACCACGGCCGTGTAGGCCGAAAAGCCGAGCTTGCCGGTGGCGCCGACGACCGCCAGGCGGGCCAGCGGCAGCAGGAAGAAGGCGGCGCCGACGACGATCGCCGGCGCCACCATCAACAGCAGGAAGCGATTCTCGCGGCCTCGCATGGAAGGTCGCGGCTGGGGCTCAGCGGACCTCTTTCTGGTACAGGTCGCGGAAGGCGTTCTGGCCGGCTTCCATCTTGGCGTAGTCGATCACCTTGGCGCGCTTGTACTCCTCCGCGGGCGGGAACTTGGCCGCGACGTCCGGCGGCATGGCGGATGCCCGGATCGGCCTGAGGTACGCGTTGGCCCAGATCGCCTGGCCCTTGTCCGACATCAGGTAGTCGAGCACCTTCTTCGCATTCTCGGGGTGCGGGCCGCCCTTCACCAGGCTCATCACGTAGGGAAGCACGATGGTGCCTTCCTGCGGGATCACGAACACGCAGTTGCACTTGTCCTTGTACTTGGCGCGCAGCGTGTTGAAGTCGTAGTCGAACATGATCGGGATCTCGCCCGAGAGCACGCGCGCGTAGGAAGTCTGCAGCGGCACGATGGGGCGGTTCTTCTTCAGGTCCTTGAAGTACTTGATGCCGGGCCCCCAGTCGCTGGTCGTTCCGCCGAGGGCGAGGTTGGCCGCAGTCGCGGCGGCGTAGCCCACGGCGGCGCTCGTCGGGTCGAGGTAGCCCACGAGGCCCGCGTACTCGGGCTTGAGCAGGTCCTTCCACGACTTCGGCACCGGCACGCCGCGCAGGGCATCGACGTTCACGAAGAAGCCGATGGTGCCGTAATGGATGGTGAACCAGCTGCCGTCGGGCGCCTTGAGGCCCTGCGGAATCTCGTTGAAGAACTTGGGGGTATAGGGCGCGACCACTCCCGCCTCGACCGCCTTGATGCCGAAGGTCACCCCGAAGTAGGCGATGTCGGCCACGGGATTGGCCTTGTCGGCGATCAGGGTGGAGAGCGTCTGCCCGGAGTTCTTGTTGTCGTGCGGAACGTCGAGCTTGAGGTCCGCCTTGATCGACTTGAGCATCGTGCCCCAGTCGGCCCACTCAGGCGGGCAGTTGTAGCAGATGACGTCGGCGGCCGCAGCGGGTCCGGCGAAAGCGACGGCAGCGGCAAACCCCGCAAGCAGGAATTTGATTTTCATTTGATCCCCTTTGGTCTTCGGACGTAATGAAAAAATGCTATCCGGCAAATGTTGCCCCCGGTTGACGAACATCATTCGCGCCCGTGCGAGAACGACGTTGTTCCCGATTGGATCACGCCCGGCGTCGTTTGCCGAATCGGGCGCTCAGGGAAGGGCGAAACCAGTTCCGCGTCGCGATCCCGAGCCAAGTCCCGGGACCCTGGAAACAGGCGGCGACGACTTCCACCGAAACATTAACTATATTTTATAGATTATTGATGTATAAGCTTTAAAGCGAAATATTGGCCATGTTTCGAGGCAACTCTTGTGTAGCTCTTTTATGATGGCTATTATGGCCATAATGAAGTCTGTCTCGATCTCAGAACTCAAGAATCGCCTGAGTGCGTACCTCGGTATCGTCCGGGCGGGCGAGCCCGTCCTGGTGCTCGACCGCGACCAGCCCATCGCGATCATCGAGCGCGTCGGGGCGATGGCGGGCGACGATCCCCGGTGCATGAAGCTCGAGCGGGCCGGGCTTCTTCGCAGGCCCTCCAACCCCGTGCCGCTCGACCTCGATTCCTTGAGGCGGCCGGCTCCGCGCGCCTCGGCAAGCGTTCTAGAGGCGCTGATCGACGAGCGTCGCGAGGGCCGATGAGGTTCTGGGATTCGTCCGCGATCATCCCGCTTCTCGTCGACGAGCCCGCGACGCCGGCGCCCGGCCTGGTTGGCCTTCTGGAGCAGGACCCGGCCATCGCCGCGTGGTGGGGAACACCCGTCGAATGCGTCTCCGCCATTGCCCGGCGCGAGCGGGAGGGCCGGATTTCCCCGGCAGACGCGTCCCGCGCCATCGGGCGGCTAAGGCTCCTGTCCGAATCCTGGAACGAGGTCATTGCCTCGGAACCCGTCCGGCAAACGGCGACCCGGCTCCTGCGGGTCCACTCGCTGCGGGCAGCCGACAGCCTGCAACTGGCCGCGGCCATCGTGGCCGCCGACGGATCGCCCGATTCGCTGCCATTCGTTTGCCTGGACGACAGGCTGGCGGTGGCCGCCGGGCGCGAAGGATTCGCCGTCCTTGCCGGGTCGGAATAGCGGGATCCGACCGGCGCCCGGGATTCTCATCCAAAGCGCGTATAATTGGTATTATGTAAACTATTGGATCCGCCTTGCGGGAGTGGATGCCAGGCAGTCCACCCCCGCCCCGAGAGCCGAGGATCAGAACGTGTACGCGACGAATGCCACCAGGCGGTCGCGGCTCCAGTCCTTGCCTTCGTAGGTGAAATACGCGGGCTCGGCGTCCGTGCCCTTGTAGTACGCCCCGGCGGTGATCCCGCTGCCGAAGTCGTAGGTCGCACCGAACTTCCAGACCGTGTAGTCGAAGTTGCCGTTGTCGAACCGCCTCCCGAACACCCGCTGCGTTCCCCGATATCGCTGGTGTCCCAGCACCGCATTCAGGGTGAGCTTGTTCGACATCACGGGATGGGCGAGCGCGAGCTCGAGGTAGTCCGAGCCTTCGCTGTCCGGCACGCCGAAGATCTGGGTCGTGGCATAGGAATACTTGAGCGTCGCGGGCCCGTAGGAAACGCCCGCGTAGAGCTCGGTCGTCTCGGGGCTGCCGAGAAAGGGATCGAAAGAGCCGGACGACGGGTACTCGTAGCGCAGCACGCCCAGGTCCGCCGCCCACCCCGGGGCGAAGCTCCACTTGTAGCCCCCGTAGATGTCCCACTCCACCTTGCCGTCGTTCGGGATGTTGAAGGAGTCGCCCGAGTCCTCGAGCCACTTGACGTTGCTCAGGAACGTGCCGACATAGAACCCGCTCGCGTGGGCGTAGTCGAGCGTGAGCTGGAGCGCGGGATCCTCGGAGGTCTGGGCGATGCCGCGGTACTCGTATTCGCTGTAGAGCGCGCCCTTCCCGCTGAACGAGTGCGGCGATGCAGCGGCAGCAGGCAGCGAGGCCAGGGAAACGGCGGCAAGGGCGGCTAGGGAGAAGGATGTATTCATCAAGCGCGACCTGGATGGTGGTTGGTGGGTGACGGAGGGCGATTTTGCCCGAATCAGCCCGGCCCGAACCACGTGCGCGCGAATGGCGCCAGGTTCGGCACCAGGTCCGTGAAGCCGTGCAGCAGGACGACGAGCCCGAAGCTTCGGGTCCGGGCCCACAGCACGCCGAAGACGAATCCCATGGGCGACACGACCACAATGGCGTAGGCGGCCGCCGCCAGCGGATCCGGGGCAATTGCCATGCCCTCCGCCAGGTGCCCTCCCCGCAGCACGTAGCCCGGAGCGTGAGCTAGTCCGAAGAGGACGGACATCGAGAGTATTGCCGCGGTCCGGTTTCGCATCCAGGCCTCCAGACGGGTCTGCAGCAGGACCCGGAAGAGGAACTCCTCCGTGAGGCCCGCCTCGAGCGTCATCCAGGCAAGGGCGAGCGGCGCGACGAGCGCGAGTTGCCAGGCAGCCCAGCCCCACTCCGCCTGCAGGAGCGCAATCTGCCTCGGGCCCCGCCCGACGGTGAGCTGCATGACCAGCACCAGGGCGCACAGGATGGCCAGGGCGATCCACTCGCGGCGGCCGCCGACGAAGCCGGCGCCCCGCGGGACGAGCTTGCGCGGCCGGATGCCCAGGGCCACGAACAGCAATGCGGGCAGCATCACCATCGCCGCCAACTTGGCGGCCAGGATGCCGGAGCGCTCGACGCGTCCGTCCGGGAGCATGTCCCGGATCGCGCTCAATCCCAATCCCAGGAAGAGCACGGCGAAAACGGCGAGGTAGGCCAGGATGGCCAGCGATTCCGCCAGCGGACGCCTCACCGTGAGCGCCTGCGGCTTCGCGCCCCGCGTCGCAGCCCACGCGGCCCCCGAAAATCCGAGCCCGAAGATCAGCAGGACCGCCAGCGACTCCCCGGCCTGGAACCCGGGCGCCCCGGAGAGGTGCGCGAGGCAGGTCGCGTAGAGGGCCGCGTAAAGGGCTACGGCGGCGGTGGCACGAGGGAAATCCCGGGTTCCGGGGTCATGCTCCATGGCGCTTCGATGCCCCCGGCGAGCGGTTCGGATTGGCAGAAAAAATGTTGTTGAAAATCATAATATTCTGCGCCATGATAGTTCGTATTAGAACTAATTGCCGCCGCCCGTGTCCAGAGCCATCGTGGTTCCCGTGATCCGAGAACTCGCCCGCTGCTATCAGGCGTTCCAGCGGGCGTCCGACGCCAACATCCGTGGAATGGGGCTTACCCCGCCCCAGTTCGACATCGTCGTCACCCTGGGCAACACCCCGGGAATGTCGTTCAAGGAACTCGGGAGCCGCACCCTGATCACGAAGGGAACGCTGACGGGGGTGGTGGACCGGCTGCAGGCGCGCGGCCTGGTGGAGCGCCAGGCGAGCCAGACCGACGGTCGATCGACGCGGGTGAGGCTCACGGCCGAGGGCGAACGCGTGTTCCGCGAAGTCTTCGAGCCCCACCTCGCCTTCCTGGCGCCGGCCTTCGAGTCGCTGCCGGAATGCGGGCGCAAGGAACTGGAAAAACGCCTCCGGCAACTGCGCGAGGCACTTGAAAAGAGAAACGATGAACCCGGCAGGCAAGGCTGACTACACCGGCACCGCGATCGCGCTCCACTGGATCGCCGGGGCGCTCATCGTCGGCAACCTCGCCTTCGGCCTGTACATGGTCGACATGCCGCTCTCGCCCGCGAAGCTCAAGTACTACTCCTGGCACAAGTGGGCCGGCGTCACGATCTTCCTCGTCTCCGCCGCGCGGCTCCTGTGGCGGCTGGGCCACCCCTCGCCCGCCCTTCCCTCCTCCATGCCCGCCTGGCAGCGCGCGGCCGCGAGCGCTTCCCACCACCTTCTCTACGTGCTCTTCTTCGCGGCCCCCCTCACCGGCTGGCTCTTCAGCTCCGCGGCCGGCTTCCAGACCGTCTACTTCGGCGTGCTGCCCATCCCGGACCTGCTCGAGAAGAACAAGGAGCTGGCCGACGTGCTCAAGCTCGTGCACCGCTTCACCAACTACACGCTCGCGGCGCTCGTCACCGTTCACGCCGCCGCGGCCATCAAGCACCACGTGGTCGATCGCGACGACGTCCTCGTGCGGATGCTGCCCTTCCTGAAACCAAGGACCTGACGCATGAAAATCCTCCCACTCGCCGCGGCCGCGATGCTCGCCCTCGCCCTGCCCGCCTTCTCCCAGCCACCGCAGAAGGTAGTGGCGGAGAAAAGCCACATCCGCTTCGCCTTCAAGCAGATGAACGTCCCCGTCGAGGGGAGCTTCCGCAAGTTCGACGCGACCGTCTCCTTCGATCCGAAGAAGCCCGAGGCGACGAAGGCCGAGTTCGAGGTGGACCTCGCCTCCATAGACCTCGGCAACGCCGAAGGCGAGACGGAGGCCCGGCGCAAGCCCTGGCTCAACGTCGATGCCTTCCCCAAGGCGAAGTTCGTAGCCTCGAGCGTGAAGGCCACGGGCCCCGGCCGCTACGAGGCCACCGGCCCCCTGACCATCAAGGGGGCCTCCCTGAACGTCACCGCGCCGTTCAGCCTCGTGGACGCGGGCGGGATGCGCACCGTCGAGGGGCAATTCCCCCTGCGGAGGCTGCCATACAAGATCGGCGAAGGACCCTGGGCGGACACGGAAACCGTGGCCGACGAGGTCACCGTTCGCTTCAGGTTCGTCATTCCCTCCACCAAGTAAAGGAGCTTCACCCATGAAACGCATCGCCCTTGCCGCCGCCCTCGCCGGCGCCATCGCCACCCTCCCCGCCGCGGCCGCGGAGACGTATTCGCTCGACGTGAGCCACACCTTCCCCAGCTTCGAGGTCCTGCACCTTGGCTACTCGATCCAGCGCGGGCGCTTCAACAAGACCGCCGGCAAGATCACGCTCGACATGGCCGCGAAGAAGGGCACCGCCGACATCACCATCGACGCGGCCAGCGTGGACACGGGCCTGGCCAAGCTCGAGGAGCACCTTCGCGGCCCGGACTTCTTCGACGTCGCGATGTTCCCGACGATCACCTTCAAGGGCGACAGGTTCGCCTTCGAGGGCGACAAGGTGAAGAGCGTCTCCGGAAACCTCACGATCCTGGGCGTCACGAAGCCCGTGACGCTGGCAGCGACCCACTTCAACTGCGCCGACCACCCGATGGCCAAAAAGAAGGCCTGCGGCGGCGACTTCGTCACCACGATCAAGCGCACGGACTTCGGCATGAAGTACGCGGTGCCCGCCGTGGCCGACGAGGTGACGCTGCGCATCCAGGTCGAGGCGTTCAAGGACTGACCGGCTCCGGGAGGCGGCGCCGCGCCGCCGCCTCCCCGACGCGAAAGCGGCGAACGGACCGCCGCGGCGTTTGTGTACTATCTTCGCCATGCCTTTCCCCGCGCCCGCACCTCGACGCGTCACCAGCATCACCGTCGCGTTCAACCCGAATCCCGAGCGGCTGGCCAGGCAGATCCACGCGTTGCGCGGCGAGGTCGACGAGATCGTCGTCGTCGACAACCAGTCGGAGGCGCCGGTGGAGCAATTGCCGGGCCTCGCGGGGCTCCCCGTCCGCTGGATCCGGCTGCCGGAGAACCGGGGAATCGCCGGGGGATTCAACGAGGGCATCGCGCGGGCCCGGGAAAATGGCGCCGATTTCGTGCTCCTGCTCGACGACGACAGCATCCCGACGCCCGGCATGGTCGCGACCCTGGTCTCGGCGTACCAGCGAAGCAGCCGCACCGATGGCGGGGGTGACATCGCCGCGATGGGCCCGCGGGTGCAGGATTCGCGCGATCCGCGCGACTACCCGTTCATCCGCATGGGCTGGACGCACAACCGCCACCTGCGCTGCGGGGATGTGCCCGGCGAGGTCATCGCCTGCGACTTCCTCATCAGCTCCGGTTCCCTCGTCCCGATGGCAGCGCTCGTGGCCATCGGCGAGTTCGACGAGACGCTCTTCATCGACAACGTGGACCTGGAGTGGTGCTGCCGCGCCCGCGCCCGCGGGCTCGAGCTCTATGGCGTCTGCGAGGCGGTGCTCGACCACCAGCTGGGCGACCGGCGCCACGCGGTGACGGGCACGCTCGAGCTGGTGGTCCACTCGCCGCAGCGCATCTACTACATGACGCGCAACCGCTTCCTGCTGTACCGGCGCCCCTACATCCCGCTCAAGTGGAAGCTGAAGGACCTGCTCCGGTGGCTGTCGAAGTTCGCCGCCACGATGCTGCTCCTCGCGCCGCGCGGGGAATACGCCCGCATGACCTGGCGGGGAATCCGCGACGCCGCGGCGGGCCGCGGCGGCAGGCTCCGGCAGGACGGCTGACGCCCCACTACTCGCGCCCCAGCAGGAAGACGTCCTGGTAGGTCAGGAACCTCCCGCGCCCCGGCCAGCTCCCCGGATGCACTACCGCGAGCGCGAGTCCCGCTTCCGCGATCATCTGCCGCAAGTCCGGCTCGGGGTAGGCGATCGCCGCTTCGGGCGCCCTGCGGCTCGTCACCAGGCACCCGTCCGGAAGCTTGTGGCGGAATGCGAGCGTCGAGCGCCCTGCCTCGATCCCGGACCGCGCCTCGGCGTCGAGCGAGAAGAACGTCGCGATGCAGCGACCGCCCGGGCGCAGCACGCGCCGGATCTCGCGAAGGTAATTGCGCACGTCGCCGCGGAGCATGTGCGTGAAGACCGAGGTGGCGAACGCGAACCCGAACGAGCGGTCCTCGTAGGGGAAGCGGAAGTCCGCGGCCCGGATCGCGCCCTTCGGGTTGTACATGCGGTTGAAGATGTCGGCGTGCCGGAAATGGAAGTTGGGAAGCGACCTGAAGCGCTCGCGCGCGCTCGTGACGAACCTGTCCGAGATGTCGAATCCCTCGTAGCGGGCCTGCGCGTCGAGGTAATGCCCCAGCGCGAAGGCCATGCGGCCGATGCCGCATCCCGCATCCAGGACCGACTCGTCGCGCCGCAGGCCCGCCAGGAGACGGAACAGGGCAAGGAACGAGAACGAGATCTCGACGAAATCGCCCCCGCCCACCTGGCAGGACTCCTGGGCCTGCGCCGCGCCGAGAGACAGCGGAAAGATCCGCTCCAGCGGAACGCCCGGCATGTCTCCTGCCCATGGCGTGATCGAGATCACCTCGCGGCTCGCGATCCGGCGCCGCTGCTCCTCGCCGACCTCGACCTGGAGCGAAAAGCGGCAGTGACCGGTGCCGGGCAGCTGCGGCCACACCTTGGCCACGTCCGGCGACGGCAGGAATTCCCGGTGCACGCTGCCCTCGGGGGCATCGCCGATCGCCAGGCGCAGCTCCGTGATCGGGTGCTCCCCCAGCGAGACCACCCAGCCGTGGGCCACGATCCGCCCCCCAGAAACATCGAGCGCATCGAGGACGCCGAACGTGTAGCAGAAGTTCTCGCCGGCTCCCATGGCGGGTCAGGCGCGCGCCACGATCGGAACGTGATAGTCGATCGGCCACACGATCCCGTACTCCGGCGCATGGTCGATGCGGATCTCCACGGACGAGAAGCCGGCCTCGCGCAGCCGGCGCAGGACGTCGGCCTCGGAGAACATGCGCATCTCGAGCGTCATTCCCTCGCCCCCGTGGAAGACGAGCTGGTCGAAGACCTCCTCCTCGCCGCCGGCCGTGCGGTTGTGGAGCACGCGCTTGCCGCCGGACTCGACGATCCGGAAGTCGTGCAGCCGCGGGAAGTGCTCCACCGTCGCGGGGATCTTGAGGAAGGGCACGGTGAAGATGAACACGCCGTCGGGGCGCAGCAGGCGGCGGCTGTTCCGGAAGGCGGGCTCGAGCGCGAAGACCGGGATGTGCTCGAACACGTCGCTCGAGATGAGGAACCGGTGCCGGCCCAGTTCCTTCTCGGGCACGTTCGCGATGTCCAGGCGCGGCTCGGCGTGGTAGAACGTGTTCACGTAGCCGAGCCTGGATGCGAGGCGCCGCGCGTATCCCTCCCAGTCGCTCATTCCCAGGCCGGTGATCGTCCTGTCGACCGGGAAGTCCGGAAGGATCCGGGGCTGCCCGAAGAGCTCCACCGCCAGGATGTACATGAGCGAGCGCATCCGCAGGCTGCTGCCGCAACCCGCGCACGACGGGCATTCGCGGTTCTCGACCTGCTCCAGGGGCGCGGCGCGGTTGTCGCGGCCGCAGACGTTGCAGGTGAAGTCGACCGTCGCTCCCATCGGCAGCCTAGGCGGGCTTGCGCAGCACCACGATCGACTGGCCCAGCGCATGGGTGTTCCAGATCGGGCAGCCCGCCGAGATGATCTCGTCCACCAGGAGCCCCAGCCGCGCGGCCCACGTGGCGATCGCGCCTCGCTCGATGAAGGTGTTGAGGTGGTCGGCCGTCCTCTCCTTCGTCGTGGTCTTGGTGTGGATGAAGGTGTCCCAGTGCGCGGGCTCGGCGAACTCCAGGAACGAGAAGACGATCCTGCCGCCGGGCTTGAGGATTCGCTTGCATTCCTCGAGGTAGAGGTAGGTCTCGGCGTGCAGCAGGTGGGTGAAGAGGCTGAACGCGCTGATCATGTCCGTCGAGCCGTCCGGCTGCGGGATGCTGAGGTCGCGGTGCAGGATGAACTCGTATTTCGGCGCCTTCGACTTCGCGTAATCGAGCAGCTGCTGGACGATGTCGATGCCGGCGTAGGAGATCTTCCTGCTGGAATGCAGCACGGAGGCGAGCCGCCCGCTCCCGCACCCCAGGTCCACCAGCCGCATCCCGTCCTCCAGGCCGACCCTGCCCAGCAGGTGCGCCTCGATCTGCCCGAACAGCTCGTAGCTCCCGCCCACCGCGTAGGACATCGCCTCGTCGATGGGATAGGTCTGCACGAGGCGGGCGACGAGCTTTTCGTAGTCTTCGACAAAGTGGAACTGGGCCATGGGTCCTCTCGGGTTCAGGTGATTTCGTTGCCGTCCGCCGCGCTGAAGGCCAGGCTTTCCCTGCCCGTCTGCGCGTCGATACGGACGATTCTTCGCGTGATCGCGAAGCTGCAATGCAGCGGCAGCTTCAGCGCCCACTGGGTGCTCGTGAGCGACAGCCCGGGGCTGTAGTACGGGTCTCCCGCCTCCAGCAGCGACTTCCACTTGAGCCGGTAGAGCGCGGAATCCTTCGGGTGCGGGTCGACGGAGCTCGGGCCGCGGGTGTAGGACTCGTGGTGCACCAGCCGCGCGTTGGGCGACATGACGACGCGGTAGCCGCGCTCGCCGACCCGCAGGCACAGGTCCACGTCGCCGAACCCCACCGCGATCGACTCGTCGAATCCCGACACCTCGCCAAACGCCTCCCTGCGGATCAGCATGCACGCCGCCGTGACCGCGGCGACCTCGCGGTTGACCTGCAGCAGCTCGCCGAAGCCCGGCTCCACGGGGTCGCCGGGGAAGCGCAGCCACTTGCCGTAATGCTCGGCCGCGCCGAACAGGCCCACGCAGACGCCCGCGTGCTGGATCGCCTTGCGGTCCGGGTAGTACAGCGTGGCGCCGACGATCCCGACGGAGGGCTGCTGGCCCAGCTCGAGCATGCGCTCGAGCCAGCCCGGCTCGAGGGCCTCGATGTCGTTGTTGCAGAAGAGGTAGTGCGAAAAGCCCTCGTCCAGCTGCGCGACCGCCAGGTTGTTGATGGCCGAGAAGTTGAAGACCCCCTCGTAGCGCAGGACGCGCACCTCCGGGGCGAGCGATGCCAGGTACTCGCGAGTGGCGGGGTCCTCCGACTGGTGGTCGACGACCACGATCTCGTAGGCCACCCCGCCCGCGGTGGCCCGGATGCTGTCGATGCACTGGCGCAGCAGCTCGCCGTGGTCGCGGGTCGGGATGATGATCGCGACCTTGAGGTCCGCCCTCAGGCTGTAGCGGACGTCGAAGAGGTTGAAGCTCGGGCCGTCCTTGACCGTCCCCGCCAGATTGCAGCGGTCCAGGTGGCGCTGGAGGACCGCCCTCGAGGTCTCCATCACCTGGTGCATCTTCTCGCTGCCCGCCGAGGCGCCGTGGATGCGCCAGCGATAGAGGACGTCGGGGATGTGCACGATGGTGCGGGCCTTCTCGGTGGCCCGCAGGATCAGGTCGTAGTCCTGCGAGATGCGCAGGCTCTCGTCGAACCCGCCGAGCTCGCGCAGCAGCCGCGTGCGCAAGCCCGCCAGGTGCACGATGTAGGGATGCGAGCGCAGGTACTCGGGCGAGAACGCCGGCCGGAACGCGTAGCGACGCACCGTGCCGCCGTCGGGCGTCACCAGCGCCTCGTCGGAGTAGAGGAAGTCGGGATCGTCCTCGACGACTGACTGCGCCACGCGAAACAGGGCGTGCTCCTCGAGGATGTCGTCGTGGTCGAGCAGCACGACGTGCCTGCCGGTCGCGAGCTCGAGGGCGCGGTTCGTGGCGTGCGACACGCCGCGGTTCTCGCGCCCCAGGTGCAGCTTGATGCGCCGGTCCGCGGCCGCGTACTCCTCGAGGATGCGCTGCACGTGGGGCTCGGTCGACGCATCGTCGGCGACGCACAGCTCCCAGTCGGCATAGAGCTGGCCGCGCACCGATTCGAGCATCTGGATGAGCATGTCCTCGACGGTGTTGTAGGTCGGCACCAGGACCGAGATCAGGGGGCGCGCCGGCATCTCCCCGATGCTCCTCACGACGAGCGGCCGGACGTCGCGCTCGAACGTGCGGCGGTACTCGAGCCACGCCTCGGCGCGAAGCTCGCGCTGCTGCAGGCCCACGAGCGCCTTCTTGGCCTCGAGCCACCCGCCCTCGCGCCACGCCGCGGCGACCTTGCGCGCCCGGCCCGGCACCGCCGCGGGATTTCTCAGGGCCGCGAGCGCGATGCGCCCGGCGACCCCGAGCTGTCGCGCCACGCGGCCGGCCAGGCGCACGGGAGCCGACACGCGCCAGCTCGTCGACGCGTAGACCTCCTCCAGGAGGGCATTGCGCAGCTCGAGCTGGTTGGCGATGTGCCGGATGTGCCGGTCCTTCTCGGCCAGGCTCGCCAGGTGCTCGTCGATCTGTTCGCGGCTTCGCTCCAGGCGCTTCAGCGTCGCGGCCTTGTCGGCCTCGACGCGGCTGCGCGCCTCGTTTACCAGGGCGAGCTGCAGGTTCAGGCTCTTCACCTGCTTCCACATGTCGGCCATGGCGAGGGCCTGGACGACGAGGGCGTGGTCGGGCGCGGCGGCCGTCGCGGGCTGGCGCTGCGCCGGCGACGGAGCCCTCTCCTGCGCGGGGGCGGCGACCGGGGTGATGCGGTGATAGGCGGCGACCATCTCCGCGGCGCCCGTCGGCTTCCACCCCGCGATGGCGGCGCGAACCCGGGCCAGGGCCGCGCGGTCGGCGTCGATCGCCGAGAGCATCCGGACCAGGGACGCGGAATCCGGCTCGAAGAGGTACCCGTTCTCGCCATCGCGGATGCGCTCGGCGAAGCTGCCCACGCGCGTGGCCGCCACCGGCACGCCGAGCATCATGAGCTCCGACAGCGCGTAGCTGAAGGTCTCCGGGACGATGCTCGCCAGCAGCCCGACGTGCGGGTTGATGTTGGCGATATGCACGGGCAGGTCGGCCATCTCGTACTGGCTCACGACGTGCACGCCCGCGCGGAAGCGGAACATCTCGCCGACCTCCCGCGCCCCGAGGAGGTAGATCTCCGCAAAGCGGGTGAGCGAGGGCAGCGCGTCACGCAGCAATCGCAGGCCCTTGGCCTCGGAGAGCTGCCCGAGCACCACGACCCGCAGGCGCTCGCCGGGCCCGGGGGCGGGAACGGGGAGCTTCTCCAGCGGCTCGCCGTATGCGTGGGGAATGGTTACGAACGTGGCCTTCGCGAAGGCGGGCTCGACGCGCAGGAGGTTGTCGGCGGTGGTGCGCGAGGGCACGACCAGGGTCACGTTCGGGCGCTGGGCGAGCTCGAGGAAGCGCGCACGCACGGCGATGCGCTCGGGAGGAAGGAAGTCGACGAAGGGATTGAGGCGCGGGTTCTCGCGGTGGCACTGCTCGATCCGGCGGTCGTCGCACTTGCGGCACGTCCCGCCGAAATGCAGGTTGATCGCGGGGCAGAAGGGAAAGTAGTCGTGGTTCACGACCACCGTGGGCAGGCCCGTGTCGAGGACCTCGAGCGAGTGGCCGATCACCGAGGAGACCAGCAGCGCGTCCACCCGATGCTCGCGGACGATCTCCTCGAGCGCGCGCCGGTACTCGGGATGGGCCACGGCGGTGGCCACGATTTTGTCCCGGAAAACCCACGCCTTGAGCGGCTGCTCGTGGTCGACGCCCGCATGCAGCGCGACGCCTCCTCCCGCGGCCTGGTCGTAGGTGAAGGATCTCAGGACGAGGTTGGTCCTCGCGTCGTCGGCACGGCCGAAGTCCCTCAGCCATTTCGCGCTTCCGCCGCCCAGGTCGTGGATCACATGCAGCTGGACGGGCCGCGCGCTCTTCTCGTCGGTTGCCATGAGGGTGAATTCTACATGGCCGCCACTCGTGCCTTGCGCGCGGGGCGGCGACCGCACAGAATCGCGGGCCATGCTTGCCGAGCACTTCTCCCGCTTTCTCGCCGCCAACCCCGGGCTGCTGCACTTCGCGGCCCACAGCCACCACCCCTGGCCCGACGCCTCGCGGGCGGCGCACGCGCGCTACTGGGAGGACTCGGCCACGCTCGCGGACCGCAAGTGGGCGCGCGTGTTCGCGGAGGAAGTGCCCCGGGCCCAGGCGCACGTGGCGCGGCTCCTCGCGCTGCCCGACCCGCGCCAGGTGGCCTTCGCGCCCAACACGCACGAGTTCGTGGCGCGCCTGTATTCGTGCCTGGACTGGTCGCGGCCGGTCCGCGTGCTCGCGAGCGCGCACGAGTTCCACAGCTTCCGGCGGCAGACGCGGCGGCTGGCCGAGACGGGGAGGCTCGAGCTCACCGAGATTCCCGGGGAGCCCTGGGCGACGTTCGGCGAGCGCTACGCCTGCACAGCCTCCACGGGCGACTGGGACCTCGTGTGGCTCTCCCACGTCTTCTTCGATTCCGGATTCCTGGTGCGCGACCTCGAGGCGATCGTGGCGGCCGCCCCGGCCCGCGCGCTGGTGGCCATCGACGGCTACCACGCCTTCCACGCGCTGCCGGTCGACCTCTCGCGCATCCATGCGCGCGCCTTCTACCTCGCCGGCGGCTACAAGTACGCGATGGCGGGCGAAGGCGCCTGCTTCCTGGCGATTCCCCCAGGCTGCGAGCTGAGGCCCGCCGACACGGGATGGTTCGCGTCGTTCGATTCGCTCTCGGGCCGGCCCGGCGAGGCCGTGCCCTACTCCGCGGACGCGTTCCGGTTCTGGGGATCGACCTTCGATCCCTCGGGCCTGTACCGCTTCAACGCGGTGATGGACTGGCTCGCGGGGCTGGGCGTCACGGTCGCCGACATCCATGCCCACGCGGCCCGGCTGCAGGCCCGGTTCCTGGCGGGGCTTTCGGCGCTCCCGCCCGGGCGGCTGCCCGCGGACGCCCTTGTCCCGCCCGCGGGCGTGGCGCGCGGCAACTTCCTCGCCTTCGACGTGGACGAGGCCGCGGAGGCGCACCAGCGCCTGCTCGCCTCCGGCATCTACGTGGACCGCCGCGACCGGCGCCTTCGCTTCGGCTTCGGGGTCTACCACGACGAGGCCGCGGTGGACCGGCTCCTCGAAGCGGCGGCCAAGGCCCTGGGATAGAATCGCCCCATGAAACTCATTCGACTCCTCGCCGCAGCGGCCCTCGTGGCCCTGGCACCCCTGGCCGGCATCGGCGCCGAGCCTTTCCCCGGCAAGCAGGTCCGCTTCGTCGTCCCCTACCCGCCCGGCGGGCCCCTGGACACCGTGGCGCGCCTGCTCGGCCAGAAGGTCTCGGCCAGCATCAAGCACCCGGTCGTGATCGACAACGTCCCGGGGGCCGGCGGCAACATCGGCGCGGGCGTCGTGGCCCGGGCCTCCCGACGGCTACACGATCCTCATGGGCGCGGTGGCCACCCACGCGATCAACCCCACGCTGTACTCCACGATCCCCTACAACGCGGAGAAGGACTTCATCGCCGTCACGCAGCTCGCCTCCACGCCCAACGTGCTGGTGGTCAACAACGCCATCGAGGCGAACTCGGTCGCGGAATTCATCAAGCTCGCCAAGTCGAAGCCCGGCAAGCTCAACTTCGGCTCGGGAAGCACGGGCAGCGCCGGCCACCTCGCCGGCGAGCTATTCAAGACGATGGCGGGCGTGGACATGGCCCACATTCCCTACAAGGGCGCGGCGGGGGCGATGCAGGACCTGATCGGCGGCCGCGTGGACCTCATGTTCGACAACCTCGCCTCGTCGCTTTCGCAGGTGAAAGGCGGCCGGGTGCGGGCCCTGGCGGTCACGACCTCGAAGCGCACGAAGCTCGCGCCGGAGCTGCCCACCATCGCCGAGTCGGGCCTGCCGGGCTTCGACATCAGCACCTGGTTCGGCATCTTCGTCCCCGCAGGCACGCCGCGCCCCGTGGTCGACCGCCTGCACGCCGAGTTCACCCGCGCGCTTGCCGCGCCCGACGTGCGCGAGAAGATGCTCGCCCTCGGCGCCGAGCCGGTCGGCAGCACTCCCGAGCAATTCACCGCCTACGTGAAGGCCGAGGCGGCGAAGTACGCGAAGCTCGTCAGGACCTCCGGCGCCAAGGTCGACTGAGGCGCGTCCTCCCCCATGGTGCGGCGGCTCGCGTGGTTCCTCTCCCTGGCGGGGGCCGTTCCGTTCCTCGTCGCCACGGCGGCGCACGCCTCGGACTCGTCCAGCGTGCGGGTCCCGGCCATCACCGCGCTGGTCACCTATTCGGCGGTGATCCTGTCGTTTCTCGGCGGCATCGAATGGGGGCTCGCGATCCGCGACGAATCCGGCAACGAGACGACGCGCGTCATCGCGCTGGGGCTCTCCACGGTGTCTTCGCTCGCCGCGTGGGCCGTGCTCTGGCTGCCCTCGCCCACCTGGCAGGTGGGCGCCGCCCTCGCCCTCTTCGTCGCGGTCTGGGCGGCCGATGGCTGGATGGCCGGGCGCGGGCTCCTGCCCACGTGGTTCGTCGACCTGCGCACCGCCGTGAGCGCGATCGTCGCGACGATACTCGCCGTCGCGCTCTACGCCCTCTAGCCCGCCCTCACCTGCCGCGCGTGCGGCGGGCCGGCGAGTGCCGCGCGAGCCAGGCGAAGAACTCCCGGTACCAGAGCCGCGAGTTCTGCGGCTTCAGGATCCAGTGGTTCTCGTCCGGGAAGAACACCAGGCGCGCCGGCACGCCCTTCGCCTTCAGGGTGTTGTAGTAGGCGAGCCCCTGCGCGTCGGGCACCCGGTAGTCCAGAAGGCCGTGCATCACGAGCGTGGGCGTCTTCATCCGGTCCGCTCGCGCGCGCGGGTTCTGGCCGTCGACCTTCGCCGGGTCCTCCCAGTACCAGGCCCCCAGTTCCTTCGGATGCCAGAAGTACGCGTCGTCCGAGAACATCGCCACCCAGTCGAAGCAGCCGGCGTGGCAGACGAACGCCTTGTAGCGGTCCGTGTGGCCGTTCATCCACGCGACCATGTAGCCGCCGTAGCTGCCGCCCGCGGCCAGCAGCCGGCGCCGGTCGATGTAGCCGGTCCGCAGCATGTGGTCGGTGCCCGCCTCGACGTCGGCGAGCTCGCGCTTGCCCCACTCCCCGTCGATCGACTCGAGGAAGCGCTGCCCGAACGAGGAAGAGCCATGGTAGTTCACGCACGCCACCACGTAGCCCTGCGCGGCGAAGGCGTGGTTGTTCCAGCGGAAGTGGAAGTTGTCGCCCCACGCCGTGTGCGGCCCGCCGTGGATGTTGTGCAGCAGCGGCCACTTCTTCTTCGGGTCGAAGTCGGGCGGGTAGATCACCCACATGTGGACCTTCTCGCCCTTCCAGCCGCGGATCTCGACTTCCCGCACCTCGCCCAGCGGGATGCCGGCCATGACGTCGTCGTTGAACCGGTCGATGCGCACCTCGCCCCGCTCCGGCGTCGTGCAGAAGACGGCCGGCGGCGAGCTCATGGAGTTGCGCACGAACGCGAGGCAGTCTCCGCCGACGGCGAAGTCGGTCACGGTGCCGCCCAGCGCGGCCACCTCGGGCGCGAGCTCGCCCAGCGTCCAGCGGAACACGTGGGTCCGCGCGCGATCCTCGGCCAGGAACACGAGCGCCGCGGAATCGCCCGTCCAGGCAAGCGGCGCGTGCACACTGCGGTCCCAGGAGTCGGGAAACGCCTTCAGGCGCCCCGTCCGGCGATCGATCTTCACGATGCGCGCCTCCGCCACGGGATTGCGGCGGATATTCCGGGCCAGAAGGGCGATCCACTTGCCGTCGGGCGAGTAGCTCGGGTCCCCGTGGTCCAGCCGCGAACCCTTGGTGAGCGTCCGGAACTTCCTCGCCCGCAGGTCGAGGGCGACCAGGTGGTGCTCGTGGTCCGGGCGCTTCTCCCCGGCCGGGTCGTAAGTGAAGGCGATCTCGCGCCCGTCGGGCGCGATGTCGTAGTGGAGCGCCGAGGGGTCGGCGCAGGGCAGCTCGTAGGGCGTGCCGAAGAAGAGATCCGTGATGCGCTGCGACTGCACGTCCACGACGAACAGGCGCGGCACCCGCCCGTCGGAGAGCCAGTGGTCCCAGTAGCGGTAGGCCTCGTGCTCGACCACGTGCGCCTTGACCTTCGAGTCCTTGTGCTCCTTGTAGCGCGCTTCGTGCGCCTTGTAGCCGGCGCAGTCGGGCCACACCCAGGAGATGAAGGCCACGCGGCGCGAATCCGGGAACCACTTGATGCCCGAGACCCCCGTGGGCATGCGCGTGACGCGGCGCGCCTCGCCCCCGTCCGGCGCGATGATCCAGAGCTGGGGCTCGTCGTCCTTGTCGCGCCTGGCGACGAAGGCGATGCGCGTGCCGTCCGGCGACCAGCGCGGCTCCCCGTCCTTCTCGCCCGCCTCGGTGAGCGGCCGCGGCTTGCCGCCGAACGTGGACAGGAGCCAGAGCTTGGATGCGCCCTTGTTCTCCTCCATGTCGTACGTGGAGACGGATACGCAGACCTGCGCGCCGTCGGGTGAAAGGGTGGGCTGCGCGGGACGCGCGAGCCGCCAGAGGTCTTCGGCGCGAAGCCGGCGGGTTTTGGTGGCCATGGCGGGCGATTCTACCGGGGAGCGGCGTTAGAATGGGCGCCTGATCACGGAGACGCCATGAAAGCCAGCGACGCGAAGCCCGCCTTCCAGTGGGAAGACCCCTTTCTCCTCGAGGACCAGCTCGGCGAGGAGGAGCGCATGGTGCGCGACAGCGCCCGCGCCTACTGCCAGGAAAAGCTCAAGCCGCGCATCCTCGAGGCGCACCGGCACGAGAAGTTCGACCGCGAGATCCTGAACGAGATGGGCGCGCTGGGGTTCCTGGGCTCCACCATCGAGGGCTACGGCTGCGCGGGCGTGAACCACGTCTGCTACGGCCTCATCGCCCGCGAGGTCGAGCGCGTCGATTCCGGCTACCGGTCGGTCATGAGCGTGCAGTCCTCGCTCGTCATGCATCCGATCCACGCCTACGGCACCGAGGCGCAGCGCCAGAAGTGGCTTCCGAGGCTCGCCACCGGGGAGCTGGTGGGCTGCTTCGGCCTCACGGAGCCCAACCACGGCTCCGATCCCGGCGGCATGGTCACGCGCGCGCGCAAGGTCGACGGCGGCTGGCGCCTCGCGGGCTCCAAGATGTGGATCTCCAACTCCCCCATCGCCGACGTCTTCGTCGTCTGGGCCAAGGACGACGCCGGCGACATCCGCGGCTACGTGCTCGAGAAGGGCATGAAGGGGCTCTCGGCGCCCAAGATCGAGGGCAAGTTCAGCCTGCGCGCCTCGATCACCGGCGAAGTCGTGATGGACGACGTCTTCGTCCCCGACGACAACTACCTGCCGAACGTGAAGGGCCTCAAGGGGCCCTTCGGCTGCCTCAACAAGGCGCGTTTCGGGATCTCCTGGGGCGCGCTCGGCGCCGCCGAGTTCTGCTGGCACGCGGCGCGCCAGTACACGCTGGACCGCAGCCAGTTCGGCCGCCCGCTCGCCTCGAACCAGCTCATCCAGAAGAAGCTCGCCGACATGCAGACGGAGATCGCGCTCGGCCTGCAGTCCGTGCTGCGCGTGGCGCACCTGCTCGACGCGGGACGGGCCACGCCGGAGATGATCTCGCTGGTGAAGCGCAATTCCTGCGGCAAGGCGCTGGATATCGCGCGCGCCTCGCGCGACATGCACGGCGGCAACGGCATCGCCGACGAGTACCACGTGATCCGCCACGTGCTGAACCTCGAGGCGGTGAACACCTACGAGGGCACCCACGACGTGCACGCGCTCATCCTCGGGCGCGCGCAGACGGGAATCTCGGCTTTCTGAAGGACGGGACCCCCCGCGTCCCCTAGTGAACGCCCTCGTCGGGCACCAGTCCCGGCGGCAGGGTGACGGCATCCACCCCTTCGTCGGCCAGCTCGGTGGCCTCCTCCGGCGTCACGCGGCCGCGGATCCCGCGCTTCTTTTCCTCGCCGTAGTGGATGCGGCGGGCGATCTCGGGAAACTTGCGGCCGACGTTCTCGGTATGGGCCTCGACGTAGGTCTTCAGCGCCGCGAGCGCGGCGGACAGCTCGGCGGGGGCGGCCGCGCCCGTCGCGGCGACGGGAACCGTTTCGGTCCCGCGCGCGCCCGTGTTGACGTAGGGCGCCGAGGGCAGCCTGGAGACGTGGCTGTCCTCGCAGGCGGGGCAACGGACCTGGCCCGCGGCCTGCTGGCGGTCGAACTCGTCCGAGGAGGCGAACCACCCCTCGAAATCGTGGCCCTGGGCGCAGGCGAGGCGAAATACCTTCATTGGGGGCAAATGGGGTCCGGGGAAGGGTCTTTCAACTTCCCGAATAGCGCTCGCGAAGCACGTTCTTCTGCACCTTGCCCATGGTGTTCCTCGGCAGTTCCTCCACCAGGAAGACACGCTTGGGCACCTTGAAGTTCGCGAGCCGCGACTTGAGCCAGGCGATCACCTCGGCCTCGGTGGGCGCGGGAACCCCCGGCCGGGGCACCAGGACGGCCGTCACCGCCTCGCCGAAATCGGGGTGCGGGACGCCCACCACCGCCGACTCGGCCACGGCCGGCAGCTCGTCGATGGCGAGCTCGACCTCCTTCGGGTACACGTTGTAGCCGCCCGTGATGATGAGGTCCTTCGAGCGACCGACGATCGACAGGTAGCCGTCCGGCGAGAAGGCGCCGACGTCGCCCGTCCGGAAGAAGCCGTCGGCGGTGAACTCCTCCTTGTTCTTCTCGGGCATGCGCCAGTAGCCCGGCAGCACGTTGTCGCCCTTCACCTGGACGTGGCCGATCTCGCCGGCCGCGCAGGCCTTCCCACCGTCGTCGACCACGCGCACGCTTGTGCCCGGCAGGGGAAGGCCCACGGTGCCCGGGCGGCGCTCGCCCGCGAGCGGGTTGGAGGTGAGCATCCCCGTCTCGGTCATGCCGTAGCGCTCGAGGATGCGGTGACCGGTGCGCTTCTCGAACTCGGCGTGGGTCTCGGCGAGCAGCGGCGCGGAGCCGGAGACGAAGAGGCGCATGCGCGCGCAGGCGGCGCGGGTGAGGCCCGCCTCGGCGATGAGGCGCGTGTAGAAGGTGGGCACGCCCATGAAGACCGAGCTGCGGGCGAAGTCCCCGAGCGCGCGCCGGGCGTCGAACTTCGCGTGGAATCGCATGGCGGTGCCATTCATGAGCACGCAGTGGCAGGCCACGAAGAGCCCGTGCACGTGGAAGAGCGGCAGCATGTGCACGAGGACGTCGTCCGGGCCGAAGCCCCAGTACCCGTGCAGCACCGTCGCGTTGGAGGCGAGGTTGCGATGCGTGATCATCGCCCCCTTGGATCGGCCCGTGGTCCCCGAGGTGTAGAGGATCGCGGCGAGGTCGTCCAGGCTGCGCTCCACCGTGGCGAAGCGCGCGCTCGCGCCGGCGGCCGCGTCCGCGAAGGTCCCCTTTCCGTGCTCGTCGAGCGAGAACACGTGGCGGATCCCGCGCGCGGCGGCGAGCGGCCCGAGCCAGGGCATCGAGCGCGGCTGCGCGACGACGGCGCCGGGCTCGGCGTTCTCCAGGAAGTAGCCCACCTCGCCCTGCTGGTAGGCGCTGTTGAGGGGCAGGTACACGAGCCCGGCGCGCAGGCACGCGAGATACAGGAGCAGCGCCTCGGGCGACTTCTCGACCTGGACGGCGACCCGCTCGCCCGGGGCGAGCCCCAGGCCGGCAAGGAAGGACGCATAGCGGGCGCAGGCCGCCTCTGCCTCGCCGTAGGAAATCTCGCGCCCGTCCTCGAGGATGAGGAGCGGCCGCGTGCGGTCCGCGGGAAAGCGGGACTCGAAAAGCGAGTACAGGTTCTCGTTCATGGTTGCGTCGTCAGGGCGGCAGGCCCAGCTTGACTTCCTCGTCGGCCACGCCGGCCTGCCGGTATTCCGAAATGTCGCCCACCGCGTCGCGGTTGGTACCCAGTATGCTCGCCAGGGCAGCGCCCGGCAGGACCTGGACGTCGGCCCCGAAGACCACCGCCACGCGCGTGGCCGGAGCGGCAAGCGCCACGTAGACGCCGCCGCCGGCGCGGTCGAGGATCGTGAGCTGGACGTGGGTGCCGCGCGCCGAGAGCGCGCCCAGGGCCGAGCCCATGTCGACCACGAACTCGGACAGGACCGCCTTCTCGTCCTCGAGCCTCGCCGCGTGCGATTCGCAGTCGAGGAGTATCTCCACGCGCGAGGGCGACTCGATGGCGAGGCGCCAGGCCGCCTGGGCGAAGCGCCAGGCGCGCTCGGCGCCCGCGTGGGAGGTGCCGACGAGGCCCAGCACCGGGATCGATTCCCCGCCGCGGCGCGCCGTGCCCGTGACCACGCCCTCGCACTCGGTCACCGCGTAGCCTTCCGTGAAGAGCCTTTCGAGCTCCCGGCGGCGAAGCGGCTCGGGCTGGCGCGCGGTGAGGCCCTTCTCCAGGCGCCCGCGAAGCTGCTGGTGACGCTCGTGGAACGCGTTCCAGGTGCCAGCCGGAACGAGCGCCTCGCGCAGCCACGCGGCCACGTCCATGCCCGGCGACCAGACAGCGTTGTCCGCGCAGGCTTTCGCGCGCGCGATCGAGCCGACCGTGGCTTCCACGATGGCGCGGAACATCTCGTCCAGGGCGTCGGCCCCCGCGGTCCGGGCCAGGATGGACGGCCCCGACATGGCGAGCAGCGTGCCCGGGCTGAAGAGTCGCCTGGGCGCCACGTGCGCGAGCATGCTGGCGCCCCCGAAGCAGTTTCGCCCGAGGACCACCGCAAGCGGCGCGCCCGCCACGCGAGCGGCGAGCGCCTCGCGGAAGAGGCGACGAAACGCGCCCAGCGCCTCGAGCCCTTCGGAGACCCGTGCTCCGGCGGAATCGAGATAGAGGACCACGGGCGACTTCTCGCGGGCGGCGATCGTGAGGAGCGGCACGAGCTTGGCCACTTCCGCCTTGCCGATGGAGCCGCTCGCGATGCGGTTCTCGATGAGGGCCACGCGGACCGGCCTGCCCTCGAGCGCGCCCTTGCCGAGCGTGAGGTTGGCGGCCGGCGCGCCCAGCGGCTCGAAGGCGAGCGCGGCGCGAAGCGCCTCCAGGACGCTGGCCGGCTGCGCGCTCATGGCGCAAGCGCGGCCGCGAGGGCCACGGCGGGATGCACGGCCGCGCGCGAGGCGCCGTGGTCGATCTGGTGCCGGCAGCTCGTCCCGGCCGCGACCACCGTCGTTCCCTGGCCGGCCGCCCGCACCGCCGGCAGCAGCGAGGCCTCGCCCATCGCCATGGACACGTCGTAGTGCTCGTGGCCGAAGGAGCCGGCCATGCCGCAGCAACTCGACTCGATGGCCGTCACCTTCGCCCCGGGGACGGCGCGAAGGGCCGCCAGCGTGTCCTCGAAGGCGCCGAACGCCTTCTGGTGGCAGTGCCCGTGCACCAGGTACTCGGGCGCGGCGCCGTCCCGCCAGGCGATCTTCGCGCCCTCGCGCACGGCCTTTGCGACGAAGCTGTCGAAAGTGACCGCGAGCCCGGCGAGCGCGCCCGCGCGCGCGTCCCCGGGGTGCATCGCCAGGAACTCGTCGCGGAGGGAATACAGGCACGAAGGCTCGAGCCCGACCACCGGCACGCCGCGCTCGATCCAGGGCGCGAGCGCGTCGATCATGCGCCGCGACTCGGCCTTGGCCCGGTCGACCATGCCGGCGGAGAGGTAGGTGCGTCCGCAGCACAGCGGGCGCGGATCCTTGCCGCGCGCGGCCACCACCGCGAAGCCGGCGGCCTCGAGCACGCGCCGGGCCGCCTCGAGGTTGCCGGGCTCGAAGTAGTTGTTGAAGGTGTCGGCGAAGAGCAGCGCCTGGGGCCCGTTTCCGGCCGGCGCCCCGCGCGGCTGGCTGTCGAGCCACGGCCGGCCGCTGAAGGCCGGCATCGGCCGCCGCGCGTCGAACCCGGAGAGCGCCCGGATGGCGTGCGCCACGCCCGGCAGGCGCTGGGCGGCGTTCACGAGCGGGGCGAAACGCGAAGCCCACGGCGCGTAGGCGGGCAGCGATCCCACCAGCCGGTCGCGAACGCTGAAGCCGTTGGCGGCGCGGTCGTGGTGCAGGAACTCGACCTTCATGCGCGCCATGTCCACGCCCGTGGGGCATTCGCGCCGGCAGCCCTTGCAGGAGACGCACAGCTCGAAGGCCTCGCGGACTGCCTCCGACACGAATCCCGCGCCCGCGAGCTGCCCCGAAAGGGCGAGCCGCAGCGTGTTGGCGCGCCCGCGCGTGAGATGCGCCTCGTCGCGCGTGACCCGGTAGCTCGGGCACATCGTGCCGGCGTCGAACTTGCGGCAGTGGCCGTTGTTGTTGCACATCTCCACGGCCCCCGGCAGCCCCCCCCACGCGCTCCAGTCGAGAACGGTGGCCGGGGGCTCGGGACGGTAGTCCGGCTTGTAGCGGAAAAGCGTGCGGTCGTCCTGCTTCGGGGGGTTCACGATCTTGCCCGGGTTCAGGAGCCCCTTCGGGTCGAACCACCCCTTGATCTCGCCGAGCGCCGCCGTGAGGCGCGGGCCGAAGAAAGGCGCGATCCACTCCGAGCGCACGAGCCCGTCGCCGTGCTCGCCCGAGTACGCGCCCTTGTAGCGGCGCACGAGGTCGGCGGCCTCCTCCGCGATGGCGCGCATGCGGATGCGCCCGTCGCCCTTCATGTTGAGGACGGGACGCACGTGCAGGCAGCCGACCGAGGCGTGGGCGTAGAAGGTCCCCTCGGTGCCGTGCTTGCGGAAGACCTCCGTGAGCTTGTCGGTGTACTCGGCCAGGTGCTCGAGCGGCACGGCGCAGTCCTCGATGAAGGACACGGGCTTGCCGTCGCCCTTCATCGACATCATGATGTTGAGCCCGGCCTTGCGCACTTCCCACAGGTCCTTCTGCGAGCCGGCGTCCAGCAGCTCGACGACGCCGCCGGGGAAGCCCAGGTCCGCCATGAGCTCGGCGAGGCGCTTCACGCCCCGCACCTGCTCATCGCCGTCGTCGCCGGCGAACTCCACCAGCAGGATGGCGTCGGGCGCGCCGCGCACGTAGGCGTTGATCGTGGGCGCGAAGGCGGGAATCGCGCGCGAGAGCTCGATCATCGTGCGGTCCACGAGCTCCACCGCGCAGGGCCCCAGCTTCACGATGTGCTGCGCGGCATCCATCGCGTCGTAGAAGCGCGGGAAGTGGGCGACGCCCAGGGCCTTGTGCCTCGGAATGGGCGCCAGGTCGAGGGTGATGCGCTCGAACCAGGCAAGCGTGCCTTCGCTGCCCACGAGGAGCTTGGCGAGGTTCTGTCCCCCGGCCGCGAGGCAGTCCAGGTTGTAGCCGGCCACCCGCCGCGACACCTTCGGAAAGCGGGCCTCGATCTCGTCCTTCTCCCGCTCCCAGAGGGCGGCCGCGCGCTCCGACAGCGCCCGGATGGCCGGGTGCGCGATCTCCGCCGACGGCCCGAAGCGCCCGCGCGTGCCGTCGGCGAGGCAGGCGTCAATGGCCGCGACGCGGTGGACCATGTACCCGTAGGCCATCGACCGCGCGCCGCAGGAGTTGTTGCCGGTCATGCCGCCGAGGGTCGCCTGCGCCGCGGTCGACACGTCCACGGGAAACCAGAGCCCGTGCTTCTTCAGCTGCGCGTTGAGGACGTCCAGCACGACGCCCGGCTCCACCACCGCGCAGCTTGCCTGCGGGTCCACCTCCACCACGCGGTTCAGGTGCTTGCTCGCATCGATGACGAGGGCCGCGCCGACGGTCTGCCCGCATTGGGACGTGCCGCCGCCGCGCGGAAGAACGGGAACGCCGGCCTCGATCGCGATCTGCAATGCGGCCGCGGCCGCTTCGCCCGTGCGCGGCACCACCACGCCCACGGGCTCGATCTGGTAGATCGAGGCGTCGGTGGAATAGCGGCCGCGGCTGGCGCGGTCGAAGAGGACGTCGCCGTCCACCTCCCGGCGAAGCCGCTCGGCCAGGGGGTGGGAGGGGGTGCCGCGGTCGGAGGTGAAGCGGATCGGGTGCGTGGAGGTCATCAGGGCTTTTACCGGCCGCCATGGAGTCCGGCGGCCGCCTGCGGCATTATGGCCAGAAACAGCCGGCCGGCCGCAATGACGCGCGCGGGCCTCGGACCACCACCACGGAGGAGTACCCATGCCAGCCGGTCGCCATTTCCTGCAGATCCCGGGGCCGACCAACGTCCCGGACCGAGTCCTTCGCGCCATCGACCGTCCCACGATCGACCATCGCGGCCCCGAGTTCCAGGCCCTCGGCCAGGAGGTCCTCGCGGGCATCCGGCGCATCTTCAAGACCCGCCACCCGGTGGTCATCTATCCGGCCTCCGGCACGGGGGCCTGGGAGGCCGCGCTCGTGAACGTCCTCTCCCCGGGCGACAAGGTGCTCATGTACGAGTCGGGGCACTTCGCCTCCCTGTGGTGCAAGCTCGCCCGCCGCCTGGGCCTGGAGATCGACCTCATCCCCGGCGATTGGCGCCGGGGCGCGGAGTCCGCGGCCATCCAGGAGCGGCTCGCCGCCGACAAGGGGCACGCCATCAAGGCCGTGTGCGTGGTCCACAACGAGACTTCCACGGGCGCCGTGACGCGCGTGCCGCTCGTGCGCAAGGCCATCGACGACGCGAAGCACCCCGCCCTCCTCCTGGTCGACACCATCTCCTCGCTCGCCTCCATCGACTACCGCCACGACGAGTGGGGCGTGGACGTGACGGTGGGCGGCTCGCAGAAGGGGCTCATGCTGCCGCCGGGCCTTTCCTTCAACGCGCTCTCGGACAAGGCGCTAAGGCGGCGAAGCTGCCGCGCTCGTACTGGGACTGGGAAGAGATGCTGGGCCCCAACGGCAAGGGCTTCTTCCCCTACACGCCGGCCACCAACCTGCTCTACGGCCTGCGCGAGGCCATCGCGATGCTGGAGGAGGAAGGGCTCGACAACGTGTTCGCCCGCCACGACCGCCACGCCGAGGCGACGCGGCGCGCGGCCGCCGCCTGGGGGCTCGAGGTCCTCTGCGCCGTGCCGGAGGAATACAGCTCCTCGCTCACCGCCCTCGTCATGCCGGCCGGCCACGACGCCGACAGGCTCCGCGCGGCCATCCTGGAGCGCTTCGACATGTCCCTGGGCATGGGCCTGGGGCGCCTGGCGGGCAAGGTCTTCCGCATCGGGCACCTGGGCGACTTCAACGACCTCACCCTCATGGGTACGCTCGCGGGCGTCGAGATGGGCCTTTCCCTCGCCGCGGTGCCGCACCGCAAGGGCGGCGCGCAGGCCGCGATGGACTACCTCGCCAGCCCGCAGGCGGCCCGAGGAAACATCCGCCGCGCCGCCTAGCTTGTTATAAAGTAGCGCCCACCGCGGACGAGAAGAGCGCCGGCGCGGCAAGACGAGGCGGGCCGACGAGCGGCCCGCCGACAACGAGAGGAGATCAGCATGTACCACCGCATCGCGGCGGCCGCGGCCGCCCTCATGCTCGCGTGCGCGGGAAGCGCATTCGCGCAGTGGCCCAACAAGCCCATCAAGTGGATCAACCCGTTTCCGGCCGGCGGCGGCACCGACGCCTTCGCGCGCCCGCTGGCCGCCAAGCTGACGACGGCGCTGGGCCAGACCGTGTTCATCGAGAACCTCGGCGGCGCCGGCGGGACCGTGGGCGCGGGCGTGGCCGCCAAGGCTGCCCCGGACGGGTACACGTTCTTCGTGGGCGCCATCCACCACACCATCGCCGAGACGCTCTATTCCAAGCTCCCCTACGCGGGCCTGGAAAAGGACTTCGAGCCGGTGACGGTCCTGGCCTACGTGCCCAATGTCGTGGTGCTGCACCCCAAGCACGACTTCAAGTCGCTGCCGGAACTCATCGCCTACGCCAAGTCCAACCCGGGCAAGCTCAACTTCGGCTCCGCCGGCAACGGCACCTCGCACCACCTGGTCGGCGAGCTCTTCAAGATGCAGGCGGGCGTGCAGCTCACGCACGTGCCCTACCGTGGCGCGGGCCCGCTGATGCAGGATCTTCTTGCGGGCGTGGTCGACCTCGCCTTCGACGGCATGGGCACCTCCGCGCCCCAGATCAAGGCCGGCAAGCTGCGCCCGCTGGCCGTCACGTCGCCGGCCCGCTCGCCGGTCATCCCGAACGTGCCGACGCTTTCGGAGTCCGGGTTCGCCGACTTCAAGGTGACGACCTGGTACGCGTTGTGGGCGATCAAGGGCACGCCCAAGGAGATCGTCGACCGCATGCACCAGGAAGTCGCGAAGGCTCTCCAGAATCCCGACGTGAAGAACGTCTGGGAGATGCAGGGTGCCGTGGCCGGCGGCCAGCCGCCGGCGGAATTCGCGAAGTTCATCCGCGGCGAGATCGAGACCTGGGGCAAGGTGGTGAAGCAGGCCAACCTGAAGGTCGACCTCTGAGCGCCATCCGGCCGTGGCCGACATCGACCTGAAGCGCGTCCACCACCTCGGCATGAAGGCCGCGCGCCACGCGGCCGACGAGATGGCCGCGGACCTCGGCAGGAAGTTCGGCCTCGCCGGGAGCTGGACCGGCAACACCCTGCACTTCGATCGCCCCGGCGTCGCCGGGAAGCTCGTCCTGACGGAGAAGGACTTGCACCTCACGGTGACGCTGGGCTTCCTGCTCAAGGCCCTGCGCGGATCCATCGAGCGCGCGGTGCACGAGGAGCTCGACACGCTCTTCTCCCGGCATGCCGGGGAAAAGCCCGCGCCGAATAAGCCCGCGGCGAAAAAGCCCGTCAGCCCGAAAACGGGCCCGGGTGCCCGGAAAAAAGCCGGCTGAGGATCCTGCCCTCACGCTCCGCGATGGTCGCGAGGAACTCCTCCGCGCCCCCCATGTGGCGGAACGCCTCGAAGCCGTGCTCGAGGAATACCTGCAGATCCTCCAGCCCCGCGAGCTTCGCGGGCCTGCGCATGAGCTTCAGGGTCGCGTAGATGAACGGCTTCACCACCAGCGCGTCCAGGCGCTTCCCGACGTCGTCGATGAGCTCGACCTGGCGCTGCCTCTCGGCGCGCGTGCCCGCCTCGCGGTAGGCCCGTCCGTAGGAGGCCTCGGTGACGGGCCCGGCTTCGATGCAGGAGGCCACGCGCCGGTCGAGCTCCTCGGAAAGCGCGTCCACCTCGATGGCGAGCGCGGCCGTCTCGACGGCGCCAAGGGGCAGCGTGCGCACCATCACGGGGTAGATGCGAAGCATCGCCTGGTCGCGGCCGCTGAAGTCCTTCGCCCCGTACAGGTCGTCGAGGAAGAACGCGGTGGCCTTGGCGTAGCGGGGATTGGCCGCGAGGTCGGCGTAGGTCCGGGCAAGGCGCCCGGCCTGCCAGGCCTTCACCTCCACGAGGCGCGGCGGGGTGTGGCCATGGGCCTCCCGCCCGCGCAGCTCGCGCAGCCTCTCGAGATTCAGGCGCAGCGACTCGGGGGCGTCGCCGGCGGGGCGTGGGGGCATGGTTCGCGGATGCCTCGGGGATGCGTTATTCTAACGAGTGATTGAAACGAGCGTTTGAATCCTCGTCGACCGCCCCCGCTGCCGTGCCCCCCGACCTCGACACCCAGTTCGCCCGCCATCGCGAGGCCTTCGCCCGGCAGCCCTTCCCCGCGGCCGCCGACAGGAAGGACCTCCTGGACCGGCTCGAGGCGCTGGTGAAGGACCACGCCGGCGAGTGGGCCGAGGCGATTTCGCGCGATTTCGGAGGGCGCTCGCGCCACGAGACCGAGCTCCTCGAGGTCTTTCCCTCCCTCGAGGGCATACGCCACGCCCGGGCGCACCTGCGGCGCTGGATGAAGCCGGAGCGGCGCGCGACCAGCCTCTGGTTCCTTCCGGGGCGCTCCGCCGTCGTGCCCCAGCCCCTGGGCGTCGTGGGGATCGTGGTGCCGTGGAACTACCCCCTCTACCTCGCGATCGGCCCGCTCGTGCCGGCGCTCGCGGCCGGCAACCGCGCGATGGTGAAGATGTCGGAGACGACGCCGGCGACGGGCGAGCTCCTCGCGCGCCTGGCGGCGCAGCACTTTCCCGGCGGAGAGGTCACCGTCGTCAACGGCGGCCCCGAGGTCGCGCAGGCCTTCTGCCGCCTCGCCTTCGACCACCTGCTCTTCACGGGATCGAGCGGCGTCGGCCGGCACGTGATGCGCGCCGCAGCCGAGAACCTCACGCCGGTCACCCTCGAGCTGGGCGGGAAGTCGCCCGCCATCGTGGGACGCGGCTTCCCCGTCGCCGAGGCGGCCGGCCGCGTGATGTTCGGCAAGTGCCTGAACGCCGGGCAGACCTGCATCGCGCCCGACTACGCGCTCGTGCCGGAGGAATCCGTCGCGGCCTTCGTCGACGCCGCCCGCGCCGCGGTGGCCTCGCTCTATCCGACGCTCGCGGCCAACCCCGACTACACCGCCATCGTGGACGATCGCCACCGCGATCGCCTCGCGCGCCTGCTCGCCGACGCGCTGGCCCGGGGCGCCCAGGCGCACGAGATCAACCCCGCGGGCGAGGACGTGGCCGCCGCCGGGAAGCGCGCCCCGACGATCCTCACGGGCGTCGACGGCTCGATGGCGGTGATGCGCGAGGAGATCTTCGGGCCGCTGCTTCCCGTGGTGCCCTACCGCACGCTCGACGAGGCGATCGGCTTCGTGAACGCCCGCCCCCGACCGCTCGCCCTCTACGTGTTCGAGCACGATGGCGCGGCCGTCGACCGGGTGATCGAAAACACCGTCTCCGGCGGGGTCGCGGTGAACGAGACCATCGTGCACATCGCGCAGGACGACCTGCCCTTCGGCGGCGTGGGCGAATCCGGGATGGGCCGCTACCACGGCCGCGAGGGCTTCGACACCTTCTCCCAGAGGAAGGCCGTCTTCCGCCAGTCGCGGCTCAACGGACTCAAGCTCTTTCGCGCCCCCTACGGAAAGCGCTTCGAAGCCCTCGTGCGGCTTCTGCTGCGCTAGCCGCGCATGCTCACGCGGCGCCAGTTCCTGAAGGTCGGGGTCGCCTCCGGGGCGCTCCTTGCGGGCGCGGGCTGGCTGTACCTGCGGGGCGCGCCGGCACCGGCGCCGGGCCTGAAGTGGCTCGACGCGCGCGGCAGGTCGATCGTCGCGGCCCTGGCGCCCGTCGTCCTCGAGGGATCGCTGCCGGAAGCGCCTCCGGCGCGCGCGCAGGCGCTCGCCGAGGTGGTGGCCGCCTTCGACCGCGCCGTCTCCGGGCTCTCGCCCGCGGTGCAGGAGGAGATCCGCCAGCTCCTTGCCCTGCTCGGGATCGCGGCCGGGCGCTTCATCGTGGCCGGGGTGCGCTCGACGTGGGCCGAGGCCACGCCGGACGAAGTGTCCGCGTTCCTGCGGCGCTGGAAGGGCAGCCGCTTCGGCCTCCTGCGCGCGGGCTACCAGGCGCTCACCCAGCTGCTCGTCGCGGCCTGGTACGGGAACGCCGCCTCGTGGGAGCGCATCGGCTATCCCGGGCCGCCGGCGCTCGGGGAGCGGCCCGCATGATCTCCGATCCCATCCGGGAAGGCATCGCCGCCGGCTGGAAGGCGATCGACGCGGCCGCCCTCGAGCGCGACCTCGACATCGAGGTCGACGTGGTGGTGGCCGGCAGCGGCGCCGGCGGCGGCGTGACCGCGGAGATCCTGGCGCAGGCCGGACTCGCGGTGGCGATCGTCGAGGAAGGCCCGCTGAAGAGCTCCTCCGACTTCCGCATGCTCGAGCGCGAGGCCTATCCGCAGCTCTACCAGGAGTCCGCCGGCCGGCAGACGAAGGACAAGGCGATCACGGTCCTGCAGGGCCGCAGCGTCGGCGGCTCCACGACGGTGAACTGGACCTCGAGCTTCCGCACCCCGCCGGGCACGCTGGCCCACTGGAGGTCGGCGCACGGACTCGCGCGCGCGGACGAGGGATCGCTCGCGCCGTGGTTCGCGCGCATGGAGGAGCGGCTCTCGATCTCCCCGTGGCCGGTGCCGCCCAACGAGAACAACGACCTCCTGCGCCGCGGCTGCGAGAAGCTGGGCATCCCCGCGGCCGCGATCCGGCGCAACGTGAAGGGCTGCTGGAACCTGGGCTATTGCGGCTTGGGCTGCCCGACCAACGCGAAGCAGTCGATGCTGGTGACGACCCTCCCGGCCGCGCTCGCGAAGGGGGCCGTCCTCGTGCACCGCGCGCGCCTGGAGCGGCTCGTCGTATCCGGAGACCGTCTCGTGGCCGCCGAAGCCCGCGGGATCGCAGCCTCGGGCTCCCCGCCTTCGGCGCACCGCATCCACCTGACGGCCCGCCATTTCGTCCTCGCCGCGGGCGCCATCGGCAGCCCCGCGATCCTGCTGCGAAGCGGCCTGCCCGACCCGCATGGGCTCGCGGGCCGGCGCACGTTCCTGCATCCGACGGTGGTGTCGGCCGCGGTCATGCCGCAACCGGTTCGCGGGTTCGAGGGCGCGCCGCAGACCATCTACTCGGATCACTTCCTCGACTCGGTTCCCGTGGACGGTCCCGTGGGCTACAAGCTCGAGGCCCCTCCCCTGCACCCGATCCTCGCGGGGATCACGCTGCCGGGCTTCGGACGCTCGCACGCGGGCCTCATGAAGGAGTTCGCGAACCTGCAGGTGGTGATCGCCCTGCTGCGCGACGGCTTCCATCCCGGCTCGCCCGGAGGGCGCGTGCAGCTTCGCGCCGACGGCTCGCCGGAGCTGGACTACCCGCTGGGCGAGTTCCTGTGGGAGGGCATCCGGCGCGCCTACCTCACCATGGCGGAGATCCAGTTCGCCGCGGGCGCGAAGTCGGTGCTGCCGATGCACGAGGATGCGGCTCCCGCGCGGGACTGGGCGCAGGCGAAGGCCGCGATCGCCGACCTGCCCATGGCCGCCCTGCGCGCCCGGGTGGTCAGCGCGCACGTGATGGGCGGCTGCCCCATGGGCCCGGACCCGCGGCAGGCGCTGGTCGACGAGCGCGGCCGCCACCACCACCTGGCGAACCTCTCCGTGCACGACGGCTCGGTCTTCCCGACGAGCATCGGCGCGAACCCGCAGCTCTCCATCTACGCGCACGCCGCGCGCATGGCGAGCGATCTGGCGGGCGAGCTGGCCCCCGTCAGTCCGCGTGCAGCGGGGCGTTCTTGACCTCGCGCCGGAGCACCTTGCCCACGTTGGTCTTCGGCAGCTCCTTCCAGAACTCCACGATCTTGGGCAGCTTGTAGCCGGTGAGGTGCTTCCGGCAGTGCTCCAGGACGGCTTCCTTCGTGAGAGCCGGGTCCTTCTTCACGATCACCAGCCGCACCACCTCGCCCGACTTGTCGTCCGCCAGGGCCACCGCGCACACCTCGAGCACGCCCGGCAGCATCGCCACGACGTCCTCGACCTCGTTCGGATACACGTTGAAGCCCGACACCAGGATCATGTCCTTCTTGCGGTCGACGATCTTCACGTAGCCGCGCTCGTCCATGAGGCCGATGTCGCCGGTCCGGAAGGCGCCGTCGGCGAACATCACCTTCGCCGTCTCGTCGGGCCGGTTCCAGTAGCCCTTCATCACCTGCGGCCCCGCGATGCAGATTTCGCCCGTCTCGCCCGACGGCAGGATCCTGCCCTCGTCGTCGCGGATGGTGATCACCGTCGACGGAAGCGGCAGGCCCGCGAAGCCGTTGTAGCGGGCGTCCTTCACCAGCGGATTGATGCAGGCGCCGGGGGAAGTCTCCGTGAGGCCGTAGGCCTCCACCAGCGGCGTCCTGGTCACCTGCGCCCAGCGCTCGGCCACGGCGCGCTGGACCGCCATGCCCCCGCCCAGGGTCATCTTGAGCCCGGAGAAGTCCAGGTCCGCGAACCCCGGCGTGTTCATGAGCGCATTGAAGAGCGTGTTCACGCCCGTGATGGCGGTGAAGCGGTGCCGGCGCAGCTCCGCCACGAAGCCGGGCATGTCGCGCGGATTCGGGATGAGGATGTTCTTCGCCCCGATCTTCATGAAGGTGAGGCAGTTCCCGGTGAGCGCGAAGATGTGGTACAGGGGCAGCGCGGTGATCACCGTTTCGCGCCCCTCCTCCAGGCCCGTGCCCACCCAGCCCGACACCTGCAGGAGGTTCGCGACCAGGTTGCCGTGGGTCAGCATCGCGCCCTTGGACACGCCCGTGGTCCCGCCCGTGTACTGCAGGAAGGCGATGTCGTCGTGGGTGAGCGGCGGCGGCGCGAGGCGGTGCGAGCGGCCCGCGGCAAGGGCGTCGTTGAAGCGCACGGCCCCGGGCAGGCTGAAGGGGGGCACCAGCTTCTTCACCCGCTTCACCACGAAATTGGCCAGCAGGGACTTCGGGAAGCCCAGCATGTCGCCGATCTGGGTGGTGATGACCGTCTTCACCTTGGTCCGCCCGATGACCTCCTCCAGCGTCCTGGCGAAGTTCTCCAGGATGACGATCGCCTCGGCCCCGGAGTCGTTGAGCTGGTGCTCGAGCTCGCGGGGCGTGTACAGGGGATTGCAATTGACCCCGACCAGGCCGGCGCGCAGCACGCCGAAGATGGCCACCGGGTACTGCAGGAGGTTGGGCATCATCAGCGCCACCCGTGCCCCCTTGCCCAGGCCCGCCGTGTTCTGGAGCCAGCTCGCGAAGTCCGTGGACAGTCGGTCGAGCTCCCGGTAGGTGATCGTGGCGCCCATGCAGTGGAACGCCGGAAGCTCGGCGAAGCGGCCGCAGCTGACATCGAGGATGTCGGGGATGCTCGCGTACGCCGCCATGTCGATGTCCGCGGGCACGCCGGGCGGATAGGACTTGAGCCAGGGTCTTTCCATGTTCTCCTCGAGGTGCGCCGGGGCTCCGGGGCCCCTTTTCCTTGTCGCCGCCGGCGGTGCTCGCCTAATGCGCCCGCCGTGCTCGGCGGACAAAGTCTACCGCAGGCCCGCCCGCCGCGAAGAATAGTGTGATTCCTCTAATCCTCCCGCCTAGACTGGCTTCCGTGTGATCGGCATGCCGCCCGCCGGGGGCGGCGGAACAAGTCAAGGAGGATGCCATGGCAACCCGCAAATCCAAGGCCCGCGCCAGGCCGGCCAAGCCCGCCGCCGACAAGCAGCTCGCGCAGGCGGTCACCCAGTCGGCGCAGAAGATCTGGCTCGCCGGGCTCGGCGCCTTTGCCCGTGCCCGCACCGAGGGCGACAAGCTTTTCGAACTGCTCGTCGAGCAGGGCAAGGTGATCCGCTCGAAGAGCGAGAAGGCGGCCGACCAGGCGCTCAAGACCGTGCGCACGCAGGCCGACGCCACGATGAGCACCGCGCAGGGCAAGTGGGACAAGCTCGAGCAGGTGTTCGAGGACCGCGTGTCGCGCTCGCTCAACCGCCTCGGCGTACTCACCAGCAAGGACGTCGACGAGCTCGCCCGCCAGGTCGCCGACCTGAACGATAGCGTGCGCGCCCTGATGGGCGGCGCCGCCAAGCGCGAGCGCAAGGCGCCCGCGCGCAAGGCGCCCGCGAAGAAGAAGGCCGCGCGCCGCACCGCGAAATGACGCGAGGAGGGCTCGCGCCCTCCCCGCGACGACGCTCCTCCTCCATCCTTGTCCGCGCCCCGGCGCCTGCCGGGGACCGAAGGATGTTCAAGGCCCGCAGCTTTCCGCGGGCCTTCTTTTATTCCCGCGTCACGCGCTCGACGAGCTTCACGTAGGCCTTCATCGCGTCGTCGGCGCCCATTCCCTTGAGCTTGGCCCAGGCCTCGTACTTGGCCCGGTTCACGAAGTCCGTGAAGCCGGGCTTGTCGCCGCTCACGTCGCCTTCGGTGGCCTGCTTGTAGTGCGCATACAGCTTCAGCTTGAGGTCGTTGCCGGGGTCCTTCTTCGCCTTCAGGACCGCCGCGGCGGCCGCCTCGAACTTCTTCTTCGCATCCGACATCCGGGGTCTCCTCTTCCCATGCCCCTTCCGGGGTTGGTGCTAAAGTTAGCCGAAACCGGCCGCCTGCCGCAACGACGCGGGTTGCGCAGCGACAAGACAGGAGAACGCCCCCGATGCCCGTGGTCCGCAGGGAACGCATATCCGGCGTGGACACCGCTTGGCTGCGCATGGACCTGCCGACCAACCTCATGGTCATCGTGGGCGTCCTCATGTTCGAGGGCCGCCTCGAGCTGGCGAGGCTCAAGCGCACGCTCGACCGGCGCTTCCTGGCCTACCGGCGCTTCCGGCAGAAGGCGGTGCAGGACCCCACCGGCGCCTGGTGGGAGGACGACGCCGACTTCGACATCGACTCGCACGTGCACCAGGTCGCCCTGCCCGGCAAGGCGGGGAAGGCCGAGCTGCAGGCCTACGTGAGCGACCTCGCCTCCACGCCCCTCGATGCGACCAAGCCGCTCTGGCAGTTCCACCTGGTGGACAACTACGACGGCGGCAGCGCCCTGGTGATGCGCATCCACCACTGCTACGCCGACGGGATCGCGCTCGTCCAGGTGATGCTGTCGATGACGGAGAAGTCGGCGCGCGCAAGCCTCGCCCTGCGCGCGCAGCGCTTCGAGCCGGCCGCCGGCGCCGACGAGGAGTTCTGGTCGCAGATCCTCAAGCCCGTCGCCGGTGCCCTCGAGGGCGCCACCCGGATGGGGCGCAGCCTCATCGACCAGGGCAGGGAGATCGCCGCCAACCCGGCGCTCGCCCAGGAGGCGATCGAGGGCGTGACGCGCAAGGGCATGGACTTCGCCGGCGAGCTCGCGCGCATCGCGCTGATGGGCAGCGACTCCCCCACGCGCTTCAAGGGGCGCCTGGGGGTGAAGAAGCGCGTGGCCTGGGCGGCCCCCCTGCCGCTCGAGGACGTGAAGGTGATGGGCAAGGCGCTCGGCTGCTCCATCAACGACGTCCTGCTCGCGATGGCCACGGGGGCGCTGCGCGAGTACCTCCAGGCCCGGGGCGACGCGGTCGACGGCCTGGGCATCCGCGCGATCGTCCCGGTAAACCTGCGGCCCCAGGGCCGCGGCCACGAGCTCGGCAACCAGTTCGGGCTCGTCTTCCTCGACCTGCCGATCGGAATCGACGATCCCCTCGAGCGCCTGCACGAGGTGCGGCGGCACATGCGGGAACTCAAGGGGTCCTACCAGCCGGTCATCGCGCTCGGGCTCCTGCACGTGGTCGGGCACGGTCCCAAGATCCTGCAGGACCAGGTCACGTCGCTCCTCGCGCAGAACGCCTCGGCCGTGATGACCAACGTTCCGGGGCCGCCGCACCCGATCTACTTCGGGGGCCGGCGGATCGAGGAGCTCGACTTCTGGGTGCCGCAGTCGGGCGGGATCGCGATGGGCGTGTCCATCCTCTCCTACAACGGCCGGATCCAGTTCGGCCTCATCTCGGACGCCGGTCTCGTGCCCGACCCCGACCGCATCGTCGAAAAGTTCGCCGGGGAGTACGAGAAGCTCATGTGGCTCACCCTCATGTCCCCCTGGGACGAGGACGAGGCCACCCCGGCGCCCGCAGCGGCACGCAAGCCGCGCAGCCGCACCGCCGTGACGAAGCGCGAGCCCTCCCGGGGCAAAGCCTCCTCCCCCACAGCGAAGATCCCGAAGCGCTTCCGCGGCCTCTAGGGCCGCTTCCCTTTCGCGCGTTGCCGCTCCCCGCTGTTGCCCGCGGGCGACAGTCCCCTGCCCATTCGCCGCCCTATGTGTTCTGAAAACAGGGGCTTGCGAACATGGCATCAAAGTTGCCCTTCCCCGGCCACGACTTTCGATCTTCCGGGAGGAACAACGTGCTCGACTCGATCAGGATCCGCGCCCGGTGGCGCCCCGCGCAGCCGCTTCCGCAGGCCATGCTGCTCGCCGCCACCTTGCTTGCCGTACTTGCCGTTCCCGTGCGCGCCGCCGACGACTACCGCATGGCCGCCGACACGGGCACGGCGTCCCGGACTGCGTCGCACACGTCCCCCGGCACCCGCAACCTGCCCCCGAAGGTGAGCCTCGCCATTTCCGGCGCCCAGCCGGCGATCGCCCCGGCATCGATCACGCTGAAGGCGACCGCGAGCGACGCCGACGGGTCGGTGAGGAAGGTCTCCTTCCTTCGCGGCGGCAAGGTGATCGGCACGTCCGCCGCTCCCCCGTACCGCCTCGCGGTAACGGGCCTGCCGGTGGGAACGCACCTGTTCTACGCGCGGGCGACGGACAACCTGGGCGCGACGGCGATCGCGAAGTCCACGATCAAAGTGAAGGCGACCGGGGTGCCCGCGGGTACCAACAAGCCGCCCAAGGTCGCCCTGACCGCTCCGGCGGGCAACGCCTCCTTCCTCGCGGGCGTGGCGGTCGCCCTCGCGGCGAACGCCGCCGATCTGGATGGCAGCGTGTCCCGGGTGCAGTACTTCGCCGGCACCCTCATGGTGGCCGAAGCGACGGCGCCTCCGTGGAGCGCGACCTGGCCGCAAGCCTCGCCGGGCACGTGGAGCATCACCGCCGTGGCCACCGACAACCGTGGCGCCACCACCACGTCCGCCCCCGTCGCGATCTTCGTCTCCGGGCCGGCCGCCGTCTTCGACGCGCAGACCCGCGACGCCGCGCGCTTCCTCACCCAGGCCACCTTCGGCATCCGCGGGACGGACGAGATCGGCACGCTGAAGCGCACGGGCTACGCCGGCTGGCTCGAGTCCCAGTTCGCCCTGGGCGCCGCCTCGCACGTGAAATACGTGAACGACCGCAAGGCCGCCGGCGAGAAGGCCTACGAAGAGCGGGCCTACGAGGCCATCTGGCAGCAGTGGCTCACGGAGCCCGGGCAGCTGCGCGCCCGGATGTCCTTCGCGCTCTCCGAGATCTTCGTGATCTCCAACGTCGCGCCGGACCTCGACACCTACGCCCTCGCGTCCTACATGGACCTGCTCAACCGCAACGCCTTCGGCAACTACCGCCAGCTCCTGGAGGAGGTGACGCTGCACCCGGCCATGGGCTACTACCTCAACATGATCGGCAGCAAGAAGGCCGACGCCGCCCGCGGCACCCACCCCAACGAGAACTACGCGCGCGAGGTGATGCAGCTCTTCTCGATCGGCCTGTACCGCCTCAATCCCGATGGCACGAGGGTCCTCGACGGCCAGGGCCAGCCCTTGCCGACCTACGACGAACCGGCGGTGAAGGGCCTGGCAGCGGCGTTCACCGGCTGGAACTTCGCGGGCAACGAAACGAGCAAGCCGGGCGTGTTCGATCCGGCGAAGGAGAACTGGCTCGAGCCGCTGGTCCCCTGGGAGATGTGGCACGACACCGGCCCGAAGACGCTCTTCGACGGCATCACCCTGCCGGCCGGCCAGGGCGCCCGCAAGGACATGAAGGACGCGCTAGACGCGATCTTCAACCACCCCAACGTCGGCCCCTTCATCGGCCGCCAGCTGATCCAGCGCTTCGTGACCTCCAACCCGAGCCCGTCCTACATCGCGCGGGTGGCGGGCGCCTTCGCCAACAACGGCCAGGGCGTCCGCGGCGACCTGCGCGCCGTGATCCGGGCCGTGCTCCTCGACCCCGAGGCGCGCGACCTCGCCCGGACCGCCGAGCCGGGCTGGGGCAAGCAGCGCGAGCCCGTCGTCCGGTTCGCGAACATCCTGCGCGCCTTCAAGGCCACGAGCCCGAGCGGGCGCAACCGGATCGGCGGGCTGGACAGCGCCGACGAGGGACTGGGCCAGAGCCCGCTCCTCGCGCCCAGCGTGTTCAACTTCTTCTCGCCCAACTACCGCCATCCCGGGCCGCTCGCGGCCGCCGGGCTCGTCGCGCCGGAGTTCCAGATCACCACCGAGACGAGCATGGTGGGCGGCCTCAACTTCTTCGCGAAGCTGGTGCGCAGGGGCTACTACGGCAAGGACGACACGCGCCTCACGATGGACCTCTCGGAGCTGGACGCCCTGGCCTCGAACCCGACCGCCCTCGTGGACCGGCTGAACCTCCTGTTCATGAACGGCGGCATGTCGGCGGCGACGCGCAACGCGATCGTCACGGCCGTCGGCAGCCTCGCCGTGCCCAAGACGGGCGATGCCGCGGCCATCTCCGTGCGCGCCAAGGCGGCGCTGCTGATGGTGGCCGTTTCCCCCGAGTTCACGATCCAGAAATGACGCGGAGACCGGACATGACGAATAGACGGCAGTTCCTGAAGCGGCTCGCGGCCGCCTGCGCGGCCACGGCCGGCGCCGGCGCCTGGAGCGACCTGCAGCGCACCGCCCTTGCGGCGAGCCTCGCGACGGCGAGCCCCAAGGCGGCGGGGGAGGATTACCGCGCGCTCGTGTGCATCTTCCTTTTCGGGGGCAACGACGGCAACAACATGGTCGTTCCCACGGGCGACTCGGAATACCTGCAGTACGCCACGGGGCGCACGCCGGCGCTCGCGCTCGATCGCGCAAGCCTGCTGCCGCTGTCGGTGTCGAACACGCCCGGGCGCACCTTCGGGCTGCACCCGTCCATGGCGCGCTTCCAGGGCCTGTTCAACCAGGGGAGGGCCGCGATCGTGGCCAATGCGGGGCCGCTGCGGGCCCCCACGACCCGCGAGCAGTTCCGCGCGCGCTCGGTACCCATTCCCCCCGATCTCTACTCCCACAGCGACCAGCAGGCGCAGTGGCAGAGCTCCATCTCCGACGGCGCGCCGCGCTCGGGCTGGGGCGGCCGGCTCGGGGACCTGGTGAAGGGCGGCAACGGCAGCAACGCCAGCTCGACGCTCATCTCGGTGTCGGGCAACAACCTGTTCGGGGTCGGCGCGACCGGCTCGTCCTTCAAGGTCTCGCCGGGGAACCTGCTCGGCTTCGACTTCTACAAGGGGGCGACGGCGACCGACCCGCTCTCGAAGGGCATCACGGAGCTGCTGGCCATGCCTTCGGTCAACCTCTTCGAGGGCGCCTGGAAGGACGTGATCGGGCGCGCGATCCAGAACCAGCAGATCCTGGCCTCCGCCCTCGCCGCGGTGCCGCCGTTCGCGACCCTGTTTCCCGATACGGGGCTGGGCAACCAGATGGAGATGATTGCCCGGCTCGTCGCCGTGAGGCAGGCCCTGGGCCTGAAGCGCCAGGTCTTCTTCGCCTCCATCGGGGGCTTCGACACCCACGGCGACGAGCAGCCGGGACGGCAGGCGGAGCTGCTCGCGGAGGTGAGCGACGCGATGGCGGCGCTTCACGATGCCACGGTGGAGCTCGATTGCGCCGACCTGGTCACGAGCTTCACCGCCTCGGACTTCAACCGCACCTTCCCGTCGAACGGGCGCGGATCCGACCACGCTTGGGGAAACCACCACCTCGTGGCAGGGGGCGCGGTGCGAGGCGGCGCGATCTACGGGACCTTCCCGACGCTCGTGAGCGGCGGTCCGGACGACACCGGCGGCGGCGGGCTCTGGATCCCGACCACGTCGGTGGACCAGTATTCCGCCACGCTCGCCACCTGGTTCGGCGTGGGGCCCGGCGAGCTCGTCACCATCTTCCCGAACCTGCCCCGCTTCGCCACGCCGAACCTCGGATTCATGGGCTGAACCGCGCTGCGGGGGCCTGAAACGAAGCGGGCCGGCATTCGCC
>JBGARD010000017.1:0-57316 GCA_044230355.1 Usitatibacteraceae bacterium
CGACGGCTTCGCGATCCGCGTGCCCACCATCAACGTCTCGCTGGTGGACCTCTCCTTCATCGCCGCGCGCGACACGACCGTGGACGAGGTGAACGCGATCATGAAGGAGGCCAGCGAGTCGGCCACCCTCAAGGGAATCCTCAACTACAACAAGGGCCCGCTGGTGTCGATCGACTTCAACCACGACCCGGCCTCGTCCACCTTCGACGCCACGCTCACGAAGGTCTCCGGCCGCCTCGTCAAGGTGTCGAGCTGGTACGACAACGAGTGGGGCTTCTCGAATCGCATGCTGGATACCACCGTCGCGCTGATGGCGGCCAGGTAGGCCACAAGGAAGGCGGCACCCCATGAAAGTCCTCAAGCTCGCCGACCTCGACCTGAAGGGAAAGCGCGTCTTCATCCGCGCCGACCTGAACGTCCCGCAGGCCGACGACGGCGCCGTGGCCGACGACACGCGCATCCGCGCCTCCGTCCCCGGCATCCGCATGGCCCTCGACAAGGGGGCCGCCGTGATGGTGACCTCGCACCTGGGCCGGCCCAAGGAAGGCGAGTTCTCGCAGGCCGATTCCCTGGCCCCGGTGGCCCGGCGCCTCGCGGAGCTGCTCGGCCGCGACGTGCCCCTCGTGCGCGACTGGGTGGACGGCGTGGTCGTGTTGCCCGGCCAGGTCGTGCTCCTCGAGAACTGCCGCTTCAACAAGGGCGAGAAGAAGGACGACGAGGCGCTCGCGCGCAGAATGGCGGCGCTTTGCGACGTCTACGCGAACGACGCCTTCGGCACCGCGCACCGGGCGGAGGCCACGACCCACGGCATCGCGAAGTTCGCGAAGGTCGCCTGCGCCGGGCCGCTGCTGGCCGCGGAGCTGGACGCCCTGGGCCGCGCCCTCGCGGCCCCGAAGCGCCCGCTGGTGGCGATCGTCGCCGGCTCCAAGGTCTCCACGAAGCTCACCATCCTGAAGAGCCTGTCGGAGAAGGTCGACCAGCTCATCGTGGGCGGCGGCATCGCCAACACCTTCATGCTGGCCGCGGGGCTGCCCATCGGCAAGAGCCTGTGCGAGCCCGGACTCGCCCCCGAGGCGAAGGAGATCGCGGTGATGATGCAGGCGCGCGGCGCGGCGGTGCCCGTTCCCGTGGACGCGGTCTGCGGCAAGGCCTTCGCCGCGGACGCGCAAGCCACGACCAAGGACGCGAAGGCCGTCGACGACGACGACATGATCTTCGACATCGGCCCGCAGACGGCGAAGCGCTACGCCGGGATCCTCGCCTCCGCCGGCACCATCGTCTGGAACGGCCCGGTGGGCGTCTTCGAGTTCGACCAGTTCGGCGGCGGCACGAAGGCCGTGGCCGAGGCCATCGCCGCCTCGCCCGCCTTCTCGATCGCCGGCGGCGGCGACACGCTCGCGGCCATCGCGAAGTACGGGGTGACGGACCGGATCGGCTACATCTCCACGGGCGGCGGCGCCTTCCTCGAGTTCCTCGAGGGCAAGGTCCTGCCCGCGGTGCAGATGCTGGAGTCGCGCGCCGCCGGCTAGGCAGCGGCGGCAGCCGGGGTAGGATCGAGACCAACAACCAGGGGAAGCCCCGAAAAGATGCGAAGCACGAAGATCGTGGCCACGCTCGGTCCCGCCTCGAGCGACCCCGCCGTCCTCGAGCGCATGATGCGCGCCGGGGTGGACGTGGTGCGCCTGAACTTCTCGCACGGCACGTCCGCCGACCACGAGGCGCGCGCGGAACTGGTGCGGGAGACCTGCCGCAGGATCGGGCGGACCGTGGGCATCATGGCCGACCTCCAGGGCCCGAAGATCCGCGTCGGCAAGTTCAAGGACGGCAAGGTCTCCCTCAAGCCCGGCGACCCCTTCATCCTCGACGCCTCCTGCGGGATGGGCGACGGCGGCCGCGCCGGCCTCGACTACAAGGAGCTGCCGCGCGACGTGAAGCCCGGCGACGTGCTGCTGCTGGACGACGGCAAGATCGTGCTGGACGTGAAGGACGTGCGCGGCAACGAGATCCACACCGTCACCCGCCATGGCGGCGCCCTCTCCAACAACAAGGGCATCAACCGCCAGGGCGGCGGCCTCACCGCGCCCGCGCTCACGCCCAAGGACATCGAGGACATCCGCACGGCCGCGCGCCTGAAGGTGGACTACCTCGCCGTCTCCTTCCCGAAGAGCGCCGCCGACATGTACATGGCCAAGGAGCTGCTGCGCGCCGGCGGCGGGCACGGCCTCCTCATCGCCAAGATCGAGCGCGCCGAGGCCATCCCCGCCCTCGAGGAGATCATGCGGGCCTGCGACGGCATCATGGTGGCCCGGGGCGACCTCGCGGTGGAGGTGGGCGACGCGGCCGTGCCCGCGCTCCAGAAGCGGATGATCCGGCAGGCGCGCGAGCTCAACAAGCTCACGATCACCGCCACCCAGATGATGGAGTCGATGATCGCCTCCCCGGTGCCCACCCGCGCCGAGGTCTCGGACGTCGCGAACGCGGTGCTCGACGGCACGGACGCCGTGATGCTCTCCGCGGAGAGCGCCTCCGGCCAGTACCCCGTGGAGACGGTCGAGGCCATGAACCGCATCTGCGTCGAGGCCGAGAAGTCGCAGGCGGTCACCCTGGACAAGGAGTTCCTCGACCGCGTCTTCCAGCGCGTCGACCAGTCGATCGCGATGGCCGCGCTCTTCACCGCCTTCCACCTCAAGGTGAAGGCCATCGCCGCGCTCACGGAGTCCGGCTCGACGGCCCTGTGGATGAGCCGCCTGGAGTTCGGCGTGCCCATCTACGCCCTCACCTCCCAGACCTCGACCCGCTACCGCACCACCCTCTTCCGCGGCGTCTTCCCGCTCATCGTGCGCTACATCGGCCACGACCGCGAGGAGCTGCTCCAGGAGGCCGAGTCCGTCCTCGTGAAGAACGGCGCGGTGAAGGAGGGCGACATCATCGTCGTCACCTACGGCGAGCCCATCGGCACCTCCGGGGGCACCAACACCATGAAGATCCTGCGCGTCGGCGAGAACCGGCGCGCCTGAGCGCAGCGCGAAACCCGAACCCAAAATCGCCCGCCCGCGGGCCCCTGACCCAAGCACCGGAGGAACCATGGCACTCGTATCGATGCGGCAACTGCTGGACCACGCGGCCGAGAACGGCTACGGCCTTCCCGCCTTCAACGTGAACAATCTCGAGCAGGTGCAGGCCATCATGGAAGCCGCCGCCGAGACCGACAGCCCGGTGATCATGCAGGCCTCCGCGGGCGCGCGGAAGTACGCCGGCGAGACCTTCCTCAAGTACCTCATCGAGGCCGCGGTGCAGACCTACCCCAACACGCCGGTCGCGATGCACCAGGACCACGGCCAGTCCCCCGCCGTGTGCGAGGGCGCCATCAAGCTGGGGTTCTCCAGCGTGATGATGGACGGCTCGCTCGAGGCCGACGGCAAGACCATCGCGAGCTACGACTACAACGTGAACGTCACCAAGCAGGTGGTGGACATGGCGCACCGCCTGGGCGTCTCCGTCGAGGGCGAGCTGGGCTGCCTGGGCTCGCTCGAGACGATGAAGGGCGACAAGGAGGACGGGCACGGTACCGACGCCACGATGACCCGCGAGATGCTCCTCACCGACCCCGAGCAGGCCGCCGATTTCGTGAAGAAGACGGGCGTGGACGCGCTCGCCATCGCGATCGGCACCTCGCACGGCGCCTACAAGTTCACCCGCAAGCCCACCGGCGACATCCTCGCCATCGACCGCATCAAGGCAATCCACGCGCGCATCCCCAACACGCACCTCGTGATGCACGGCTCCTCGAGCGTGCCGCAGGACCTCCTGGCCATCATCCGCGAGTTCGGCGGCGAGATGAAGGAGACCTACGGCGTTCCCGTCGAGGAGATCCAGGAGGGCATCAAGCACGGCGTGCGCAAGGTGAACATCGACACCGACATCCGCCTCGCGATGACCGCGGCGACGCGCAAGTTCCTCGCCACCAACCGGAGCGCCTTCGACCCCCGCGACTTCCTCAAGCCCGCGCGCGCGGCCGCCAAGGAGATCTGCAAGCAGCGCTACCAGCAGTTCGGCTGCGCCGGCATGGGCTCGAAGCTCGCGCCCATCACGCTGGAGAAAATGGCCACCCGCTACGCGAAGGGCGAGCTCAAGGCCGTCGTCGTCTGAAGGCGGCCATGGACCTGTACGAATCGAGCCTGAAGTCCCTGCCGCTCATCGCGCGCGGAAAGGTGCGCGACATCTACGCGGTGGGCGAGGACAGGATGCTGCTGGTGGCGAGCGACCGGCTCTCCGCCTACGACGTGATCATGCCCACGCCCATCCCGGAGAAAGGCCGCGTTCTCACCGAGGTGGCCGACTTCTGGTTCGCGAAGCTCGCCCACGTCGTTCCCAACCACCTCACCGGGATCGACCCGGAGAGCGTGGTGGCGCCGGCGGAGCGCGAGCAGGTGCGGGGCCGGTCCATCGTGGTGAAGAGGCTGAAGCCGCTGCCGGTGGAAGCCGTGGTCCGCGGCTACCTCGAGGGCTCGGGGTGGAAGGAGTACCAGGAATCGCAGAGCGTGTGCGGCATCCGCCTCCCTCCGGGGCTGCAGCGCGCCTCCAGGCTCCCGCAGCCCATCTTCACCCCCGCCACGAAGGAGCAGGCCGGCTCGCACGACATCAACATCACCTTCGAGCGCATGGCGGAGATCGTCGGCCGGGAGCGCGCCGAGGAGGTCCGCGCGGTCGCGATCCGGCTCTATTCCGAGGCCGCCGAGTTCGCGCTCACCAAGGGCATCATCATCGCCGACACCAAGTTCGAGTTCGGCGTGGACGGGGCGGGCAGGCTGCACCTCATCGACGAGGCGCTCACCCCGGACTCCTCGCGCTTCTGGCCGCTTTCCACCTACAAGGTGGGCGAGAGCCCCGAGAGCTTCGACAAGCAGTACGTGCGCAACTGGCTCGACTCCATCGGCTTCGCGAGGAAGCCGCCGGCGCCCGACGTGCCGCGCGAGGTGGCGCTGAAGACCTCGGAGAAGTACCAGGAAGCGCTCAAGCGCCTCAAGGCCTGATGCGCTGCGTCCTCCTGGACATGGGGGGCGTCCTCGTCGAGCTGTGCGGCGAGCGCCCCTTCCTCGAGATGATGGGGGAGGGCGTGGCCGCCGAGGAGATGTGGCGGCGCTGGCTGCACTCGCCCTCGGTGCGCGCGCACGAGACGGGCCGCATGGACACCCCCACCTTTGCCCAGGAGGCGGTGCGCGAGTTCGGCCTTTCCGCGGGGCCGGAGGAGTTCCTGGAGCACTTCCGCAGCTGGCTCGCGGGGCCCTTCGCGGGCGCCCACGAACTGCTGGACGAGCTTGCCGCGCGCCACCGCACCGCGATCCTCACCAACATCAGCGCCGTGCACTGGCCGATCGCCGAGTCCTACGGGCTCTTCGACAGGGTCGAGCGCGTCTTCGCCTCCTACCGCATGGGCGCCATCAAGCCCGACCGCGACTACTTCGAGCTGGCGCTGGCGGAGCTGGGCGCCACGCCCGCCGAGGCCGTGTTCTTCGACGACAACGTGGTGAACGTGGAGGGGGCTCGGGCCTGCGGGCTGGAGGCGCACGTCGTGCGCGGCGTGGACGAGACGCGGAGCCGCCTTCGCGACCTGGGCCTGCTGGGCTGAACCGCTAGCGCAGCACCTCGCCGAGCCACGCGTCGACCGTGCGCGCGAGCTCGGCTTCCCGGCCCGCGTAGAAGTGATCGGCGGCGGGGATCATCACCTGGCGCGACCCCTCCGGCGCCGAGGCGAGCGTGAGCCGGCGGCGCCAGGCGGCGTCCACCGAGGGCGGGAGGTCGTTCTCCCCGTACACGTCGAGGATGGGGCGCGGGCTGAACCAGGTGGCGAGGCTGTAGCCGCCGGTGAGCCCCAGGCAGGCCCAGGCCCGGAAGGGCGAGGCCTGCGCACCGTCGAAGTACGCGTTGGCCATCCACGACCCGAGGCTGTATGAAACCAGCGCGATCCGCGCATCGCCCTTCGCGGCGAGCCACGCGCCCGCGCGCTCGATGCGGTCGATGGCCTCGGGGAAGAGGGCGGGGTAGTACGCCTCCGAGCGCGCGTCCGCCGCCTGCACCGGCATCTGGATGGAGAGCGTGGTCCAGCCCTGGTCCGCCAGCTTCGAGCGCAGCATGCCGACCACGCCATAGTCGGGATGCACGCCGATGCCGTGCACGAGCACGACCGCGCCGCGGGGCTTCGCGGCCGGCGCGTGGATCGCCAGGAACTTGCGGCCCGCGGCCGTTTCCAGCCAGAGCGCATCGCCCACCACGAGGCCGGGCACGACCTCGTCCGCCCAGCGCTTCTCGCGAGCGTAGTCCTGCGCGGCCGCGGGAAGGGCCGCCATCAGCACAAGCAATACGAGCCGGGCGATCACGCGTGAGAGAATAGCAATTCCGCCGGACGGAATGAACACAATGGAATTCCTCGCCTTCGACTGGGTCACCAACCCCGAGATCTGGCTCTCCCTCGTCACCCTCTCCGCCCTGGAGATCGTGCTCGGGATCGACAACCTCGTCTTCATCGCGATCCTCACGGGCCGGCTTCCCGCGCACCAGCGCGCCCTCGGCCGCAAGGTGGGCCTCTCGCTCGCGCTCATCACGCGGCTCATGCTCCTGGCCACCCTCGCCTGGATCGTGGGGCTGACCGAGCCGCTCTTCGCCGTGGCCGGCAAGGGCTTCTCGTGGCGCGACATCATCCTCATCGCGGGGGGCCTCTTCCTGCTCTACAAGGCCACCGTCGAGATCCACGAGATGGTCGAGAAGGACGAGGAGGAGCCCGACAGCCCGCACGGCGCCGCCGGCGTGACCTTCCAGGGCGTGGTGCTGCAGATCGCCGTGATCGACATCATCTTCTCGCTGGATTCCGTGATCACCGCGGTCGGCATGGCCGACCAGCTCTGGGTGATGGTGGCCGCCGTGGTGTTCGCCATGATCATCATGATCATCGCCTCCAACCCGCTCGCGAACTTCGTGCAGGCGCACCCGACGGTGAAGATGCTGGCCCTCGCCTTCCTGCTGCTCATCGGGGTCATCCTCATCGCCGACGGCCTGGGGCTGCACGTGCCCAAGGGCTACATCTACTTCGCGCTCGCCTTCTCGGTGGCCGTGGAGACGCTCAACCACTGGGTCCGGGCCCGCCGCCGCCGGCTCAGGGGCGCCTGAAGCGCGCCGGAAATGCGGATGAAGACCCGCATCGATCCCCGGGGGCTCACCCGGGAGCTGCTCGCCTTCAACACGATCAACCCGCCGGGCATGGAGCGCGCCTGCGCCCGCCACCTGGGCGCGATCCTCGAGGCCGCGGGCTTCCGCACCGCCTACCACGAGTTCGCGGAGGGCCGCACGAGCCTCATCGCGGAGATCGGCGGCGACCCGCAAAGGCCCCCGATCTGCTTCACCGGCCACATCGACACCGTGCCGCTGGGCGCCAAGGCGTGGACGAAGGACGCGTTCGCGGGCGAGACCGACGGCGACCGGCTCTACGGCCGCGGCTCCACCGACATGAAGAGCGGCATCGCGGCCTTCGTGGCGGCGGCGGTCGAGCTGGCGCCACGGCTCGCCAGGAGCCCCGGCGTCGTCCTGGTCATCACCGCGAGCGAGGAGATCGGTTGCGAGGGGGCCCGCTTCCTCGCAAACTCGAAGCTGCTGGACCGGGCCGGCGCCATCGTCGTGGCCGAGCCCACCGCGAACTACCCCTACGTGGGCCACAAGGGCCTGGTCTGGTTCGAGATCGAGACGACGGGCGTCACCGCGCACGGCTCGATGCCCGAGGTAGGCGACAACGCCATCAACAGGATGGCGCGCGTGATCGGCGACCTCGAGCACTTCCGCTTTCCCGTGGAGTCGCACCCGGTGATGGGCAGCCCCACCCTGAACGTGGGCACCATCCGCGGCGGCCTCAACACCAACTCCGTGCCCGATTCCGCGACGATCACCGTCGACATGCGCACCGTGCCGGGGATCGACCACGGGCACCTGTGCCACTCGCTGGAGACGCTCCTGGGCCCGCGCGGGGCGAAGGTGAGGCCCATCGTGGACACGCCGCCGCTCTACACCGAGCCCGAGGCCGAATGGGTGCAGGAGGTTTTCGAGGTGTGCGCCCCCCTCCTGGAGCAGCGCCCGACGCCGAAGACGATCACCTTCTCCACCGACGGCGCGTGGCTCAAGCCCGGCTACGGCGGCCCGCCCGCGGTGATCCTGGGCCCCGGCGAGCCCAGGCTCGCGCACCAGACGGACGAATGGTGCTCGATGGCGCGCATCGAGCAGTCCGTGGACGTGTTCGCCACGCTCATGCGCCGCTGGTGCAGCCTCTAGCCGCGCCGGCCGGCCCATGGCATCGACAGGCACCGGCGCGCAGCCCGCTCCCCTGAAGGCCGCTGGCGCGCTCCTCGCGGCGTTCCTGTTCGTCCTGCCCTTCTCCTCGACGCTCGCGCTGCGCAACTCGCTCCTCGCCATCGCCGCCGCCTGCCTGCTGTACGCCGCCGCCACGGGACGGGCGACGAGGCCGCGGCTTCCCTCCTGGCGCGTGCTGGCGCCGATGCTCGCCTACGGCGCGTGGAGCGCGGCCTCCGTCGCGTGGAGCGTGAATCCCGCCTACTCGCTCTCCGAGCTGCGCCCGGGGCTCCTCTATCCCTTCGTCGCCTTCCTCGTGTTCTTCGCCGCCACGCCCGACGCGCGCGCCATCGACCGCTGGGCGTGGAGCCTGTCCGCGGGGCTCGCGGCCCTGGGCGCCGCGGCAGCCTTCCTGCTGGTGACGACGGGGTGGTTCGATCCGGATCGCTGGCACGGGGACGCGGGGTTCTACGCCACGCACGTCGTGCTCGCGATGCCCCTGCTGGCATGGGCCTGGGTTCGCACCGGCTCGCGGGGCGCGCGGGGCGCGCTGGCCGCGGCCGCGATCCTCACCTTCGTGGCGAGCGCCTGGAACGACAACCGGGTCGCGTGGATCGCGCTGGCCGCCATGCTGCTCCTCGCGCTCGCGTTCTCGCACGACCTGCTTCCGCAGCGGCGGCGCCCCGCGGCGCTGGCCCTGGCCGCCGCCGCGCTCGCAGTCCTCGCGGCGCTCTTCGCCTGGTCCCTGCAGCTGCGCGCCGAGCGCCTGGAAGGCACGCCCTACGCCGCCGAGGCGCAGATCCTGCGCGACCCGCGGCCCGCGCTCTGGGATTACGCGGCCCGGCGCCACGGGGAGGCGCCCTGGATCGGCTTCGGCTACGGCCGCGGAATCCTCGACCTGCAGTTCCGCATGGGCGTGACCCCGGGCGTCGACAACCCGAAGCACGCGCACGCCCACAACACGGCGCTCAACGTGCTCCTGCAGGGCGGCGTGGTGGGCCTCGCCATCTTCGCGTGGATGGTCCTCGCGCTCGCGCGCGAGATGGCCGCGGGTCTCGCGGCGGGCGGGCACCGCCGCATCGCCGCCACGCTGGGGATCGTGCTGCTGGCCGGCTTCGCCATCCGCAACATGACGGACGACTTCCTCGTGCGCCACAGCGCGATGCTCGCGATGGCGCTGGCCGGCGCGGTGCTGGGAGCCCTCCGGCCTACTTCCGCCAGTACGCCGGGGTCAGCAGCACCAGCATCGTGAAGAGCTCGAGGCGCCCGAGCAGCATCGCGAGGGTGCACACCCAGGTCTGGAAGTCCGACAGCACGGCGTAGTTTCCGGCGGGCCCCACGAGCCCCAGGCCCGGGCCCATGTTGTTCATGCAGGCGATGACCGCCGTGATCGCCGTGATCGGGTCCAGGCCGGTCGCGAGCAGGAGCATCGTCATCGTGATGATCGTCGTGCCGTACATCAGCATGAAGGCGAGGACGGCGAAGATCACGTTGTTCTCGATGACCTGGTCGCCGTACTTCACGGGCACCACCGCGCGCGGGTGGATGATGCGGGTCATCTCCCGGATCGCCTGCTTGAAGAGCACGACGGCCCGCACCATCTTGATCCCGCCCCCCGTCGAGCCCGAGCTCGTCGCGAAGCACGACAGGAAGATCATCCAGATGGGGGCGAACCAGGGCCACTGCGAGAAGTCGACGGAGGCGAACCCCGTCGTCGAGGCGATGGACACGACGTTGAAGGACGCGTGCCGCAGGGCCGTCGCGAAATCGGGGTAGGTCCCCTCGGCCAGCAGAAAGGCCGCGATGCCCAGGGACGATCCGACCATCCACAGGAGCACGCGCCTCGCCTCCACGTCGGCGGCGTACGGGGCGAGGGAGCGGCGGCGCACGGCGACGAAATGCGTCGCGAAGTTGAGGCTCGCGGCCAGCATGAAGGCGACAGCCACGGCCTCGATGGCCTGCGAGTCGAAGTAGGCGAAGCTCGCGTCGTGCGACGAGAAGCCGCCCAGGCCCATGGTCGAGAAGCCGTGGATGATCGCGTCCACCCACGTCATGCCCGCCAGGCGGAACGAGACGATGCAGGCGAGGGTCACGATCGCATACACCGTCCAGAGCCCCTTGGCGGTGTCGCCGATGCGCGGCGTGAGCTTGGTGTCCTTCATGCAGCCCGGGCTCTCCGCCTTGAAGAGCTGGCTGCCGCCCACGCCCAGGAGCGGCAGGATGGCCACCGCCAGGACGATGATCCCCATGCCGCCGATCCAGACCATGAGCGTGCGCCAGATGTTGAGCGAGGGCTCCAGCGCGTCCAGGCCGGTGAGGACCGTGGCCCCGGAGGTCGTCATGCCCGAGACGGCCTCGAAATAGGCGTCCGTGAAGGACATGCCCGGGATCGCGAAGAGGAGCGGGATGGTGGCGAAGGCGGGCACCACCGTCCAGACGAGCGTGACCAGCAGGAATCCGTCGCGCGGTGCAGCTCGCGCCGGTGCCGGCCGCGCGTGACGAAGAAGGTGAAGAGCCCGGTCACGAAGGTGACGAGGAACCCGGTCTCGAAGGCCGCGTGCGCGCCATCGGCCAGCGCGAGGGAAAACGCGATGGGCACGAAGAAGGCGGGCGAGAAGAGCAGCACCGCCCCCGAGAGCACGTGCAGCACCGGGAAGAAGCGAAGCACCGCGTCCAGGGGGCGCGGGGCCGGCGGCGGCGGCTGGCTGAGCGGCGGCAGGGGGATCGCCATCGCCTAGAAGAACCCCACCGACACCTCGAAGAGCTTCTCGATCTTGGGGATCATGCGCTTCTGGGTGAGGAAGACGATGACGTGGTCGTCGGGCTCGACCACGTGGGCGTCGTCCTCGGCCACGATGACCTTGTCGCCGCGGATGATCCCCACGATGGTGGCGCCCGGCGGCAGGTCGATCTCGCGGATGCGCCTGCCCACCACGCGCGAGGTCTTGCGGTCGCCGTGCGCGATGAGCTCCAGCGCCTCGGCTCGCCCGCGCCGCATGCTGTGCACCGCGACGACGTCCCCGCGGCGCACATGCTCCAGGAGGCTGCCGAGGGTGGCCTGCGCCGGCGAGATCGCGATGTCGATCTGCCCGCCCTGCATGAGGTCGCCGTAGGCGCGGCGGTTGATGAGGGCGATCACGCGGCGCGCGCCCATGCGCTTGGCGAGGAGCGCCGACATGATGTTCGCCTCGTCGTCGTTGGTGACCGAGATGAAGAGGTCGGTCTCGTCCACGCTCTCGTCGCCCAGCAGGTCCTCGTTGCTCACGTCCCCGTTGAGCACCAGCGCGTCGGAGAGCTGCCCCGCGAGGTACTCGCAGCGGCGCTTCGAGGACTCGATCACCTTCACGTTCATGCGGCCATCGAGCGCGCGCGCGAGCCGCAGGCCGATGTTGCCGCCGCCGGCGATGATGACCCGCGCCACGGGCCGGTCCATCTGGCGCATGTGCGCCATGACGTGGCGGATGTGCTCGGAGGCGGCGACGAAGAAGACCTCGTCGCCCGCCTGCACGACGGTCTCCGGCGTGAGCTCGAGCGGCCTTTCGTGGCGGTAGATCGCGGCCACCTTCACGTCGATGGTGGGCAGCATCTTCTCGAGGTCGCGCAGCGGGTGGCGGACGATGGGCCCGCCCTCCACCGCGCGCACCGCCACCAGGTCCATCTTGCCGCCGGCGAACTCCGCGACCTGCAGCGCCTCGGGGAACTCGATGAGCTTCTGGATGTACTCGGTGACGATCTGCTCCGGGCAGATCGCGTGGTCCACCGAGAAGCCGTCCTGCTCGAGGAGCTCCGGGTGGCTCTCGAACCAGGTGGAGCGGATGCGCGCGATGCGGGTCGGGATGTTGAAGACGGCGTGGGCCACCTTCGTGGCGACGAGGTTCGTCTCGTCGCTCGCGGTCACCGCGAAGAGCATGTCGGTGTCGGCCGCGCCCGCCTCGGCCAGGACCTCGGGCTGGGCGGCGTTGCCCACGACCGTGCGCAGGTCGAACTGGTTCTGCAGGTCCTTCAGGCGCTCCGCGCTCGTGTCGACGACGGTGACGTCGTTCTTCTCCGAGACCAGGCTCTCGGCCACGCTGGCGCCGACCTGGCCGGCGCCGAGGATGAGGATCTTCAAGTGGGAGGGGGGATCGTGGGATGGACGGCGCAAATCTTACGCCGGGCCGGGCTTTTCGCCTAAAGGGCGGTGATCAGCTTCACCGCGAGGGCGAGCAGGAAGACGGCGAACGCCTTCTTCAGGAGCCCCACGGGAAGGCGGTGCGCGAGCCGCGCGCCCCAGGGGGCGACGAAGACGCTCGTGACGGAGATGCCCAGGAGGGCGGGCAGGTAGACGTAGCCCACCGTCCAGGCCGGGAGAGCGGGCACCGTGGCTCCCGCGGCCATGTAGCCCACGGTCCCCGCGGCCGCCACGACGAAGCTGATCGCGGCCGAGGTCCCGATCGCCGCCTTGAAGGGCACGCCCCAGAGGGACATGAAGGGCACCGAGATCATCGCGCCGCCCACGCCGGCGAGCCCGGACAGGCCCCCGATGAGCGTGCCCACGCCGAACAGGCCCGCGCGCCCGGGCAGCGGCCGCTCCCGGGCGGGCTTCAGGCCGAAGAGGATCTGCGTGGTGACGTAGAGGACGAAGGCGAGGAAGAACCACTTGAGGAACGCGACCGGGGCGAGCCGCGCGATCGCGCCGGCGGCGAGCCCCGCCGCGACGATGCCGGGGGCGAGCCCCTTCACGATGTCGGCGCGCACCGCGCCGTGGGCGTGGTGCGCCCTGGCGCCCGAGGCGGTGGCGGGCATGATCGCGGCGAGCGAGGTGCCCAGGGAGAGCGGCATCACCTGCTCGGGGGCGAACCCGAACGCGACGAAGACGAGCCCCAGGATCGGGACGATCATCGAGCCGCCGCCGATGCCCAGCAGCCCCGAGAAGAACCCGACGAAGACGCCCAGGCCGGCGTACGTCAGCCAGGTGAGGGCGTCACCGGGCATCGCGGGCGAGGAGCCTGCCGATGTGCTTCCACTCCCCGGCCGTGACGGGCGTGACCGACAGGCGGTTGCCGCGGCGCAGGATCACCATGTCGGCAAGCTGCGGCTGGGCGCGGATCTCGTCGAGCGCGAGGAGCCGCGTCTTCCTCACGAGCTTCACGTCGACCAGCATCCAGCGCGGGCTCTCGCGCGTGCTCTTGGGGTCGTAGTACGGGCTCTTCGGGTCGAACTGGGTCTCGTCCGGATGCGCGGCGCTCGAGACTTCGGCGAGCCCCGCGATGCCGGGCACCTCGCAGCTCGAGTGGTAGAAGAGCACGCCGTCGCCCGGGCGCATCGCGTCGCGCATGTAGTTGCGCGCCTGGTAGTTCCTCACGCCGAACCAGGGCGTGGTCTTGCCCCGGGCGCGGACGAGGTCGTCGATCGAGAACTCGTCCGGCTCCGATTTCATGAGCCAGTAGGAGATCATCCTAATCAGATTACTTTTCGGGGCTCGAACCAAGTCGAGCCCCGAAAAGTAATCTGATTAGAATGATTTCCTGCGGTGTTCGTCCGGGCCGCACGCTCGAACCCACAGGTTCAAGGCGGTTGCCCACCGGGTGCCGTAGGTACATCCGACATGGGACGCGCACAAAAGCACCGCTTTGGCGGGCATCCAGGCTTACAAGATTATCGGCTCGAAGATGTAAGCCCGGACGAACACCGCAGGAAACCGGCAGGCCGGTCGGGCGGCGACGGGCGCCGCTAGAAGAGCTTGTCCTGGTCGGCGGCGAGCGCCGAGTCCAGCGTCTCCTGCATCGCGGCGATTCTACGCCGATAGTCGGCACCGTCAACGGAAGTCGCGGCGGCCTTTCCGGGCTTGTGCGAGAGGAACTCGTGCGCGATGTTGAGCGCGGCCATGGTCGCGATGCGCTCGCCGCCGGTGATCCTGCCGTTGTCGCGCAGCTCCTTCATCCGGCGGTTGAGGTACTCGACGGAAGCCTGCAGCTGCTTCTCCTCGCCTTCCGGGCAGGCCACGCGGTACTCGCGGCCGAGGATCTGGATGGCGAGCCCCTTGTCGCGGGCCTTCGCGTCGTCGCTCACGCCTCGGTCTCGGGAATCTGCTTGAGCAGCGCCTCGATGCGCGCCTTGGCGGCCGCGAGCTTCTCGGCGAGGCGCACGTTCTCGTCGGCGCGGGCCGCGAGCTGCTGGCGCAACTCGCGCCCTTCCTCGCGCAGCTGCTTCAGCTGTGCGACGGCCTGCTCGACCTTCGCCTCGAGGGCGGAGAGCTCGGAATCCATGCGGAAAGACTATTGGAAAAGCATTTCCCAGTCAATGTGTAAGCGCTTATTTTGAAAGTGATTTCGAATGTAGCGATAGGCCCTTTTCCCGGCGCGGGAGTATCATCGGGGCTGCTTTCGGGTGTCCGGGAAGCCGGTGAAAGGCCGGCGCTGCCCCCGCAACGGTAAGCCAGTGTGGACCTCCTTCCAGCCACTGCGGCCCTCGGGCCGTGGGAAGGCGGAGGTCAAGTCTGGCGAGCCCGGAGACCGGCCCGAGCGCAAAGGCCCCCGCAGGAGAAGAGGACGGTTCCTTCGAGCCGCCCCCCTTTCTGCGGGGCGACATTGACCTCAGGGCCTGCGGGGACGCTGGCCCGCCCGGACCCAAGGATTTCCTCCATGAACACCAAGCCCCTCGCCGGCATCGCCGCCGCGATGGCTTTGGGCGCCCACGCCCAGCAGGCGCCCACGCTCGCCTTCCAGTCCCTCGACGCGATGGTGGTCACGGCCACGCGCTCCCCGCAGCGCGCCGCCGACGCGCTGCGCGACGTCCAGGTCATCACCCGAGAGGAGATCGACCGCGCCGCCCCCGCATCGCTCGCGGAGCTGCTGCAGCGCGAGGCGCTCGTCGAACTGCGCGGCACCGGGGGCGCCGGCCAGCCCGCGGGCCTGTTCCTGCGCGGCGCCAACGCCGGCCAGACGCTGGTGCTCGTCGACGGCCTGCGCGTGGGCTCGGCCACGGTGGGGACGACCTCCATCGAGAACATCCCACTGGACCTCATCGAGCGCATCGAGGTGGTGAAGGGCCCGCTCTCCAGCCTCTACGGCCCGGATGCCATCGGCGGCGTGGTGCAGATCTTCACGCGCGCCTCGGCCACCCCGCGCCTGTTCGCGAGCGGCGCCTACGGCACCGACTCCGACGGCCGCCTCGCGACCGGGTTCACCGCGATCGAGGGCGCGGCCACGGTCTCCTTCGCCGCCGGCGGGCGGACCGTCGACGCGCCCAGCGCCACCAACGAGCGCGCCTACTGCCACGACCCGGACCGCGACCCGTACGACAACGCCTTCGCCAACCTGAAGGTCGTGGGCCGCCTGGCGCCCGGCGAGACGCTGGCGTTCACGGGCTTCGCGAGCCGCGGGCGCGCGGACTTCGACGGCTGTCCCGACGCCCAGGGCCGCTTCGCGAACGACCGCAACGTGCAGATGCTCGCCGGCGCGAACCTCGTCTCCTCGATGCACTACCAGCCGTGGTGGGTGAGCCGCCTCACCGTGGGCCAGGGCCGCGACGAGCTCGAGATCGAGGGCGGCACGGTGGCGCGCTTCGAGACGCGGCAGGACCAGGCCTCCTGGGTGCACGAGTTCACCCTGCCGGCGGGCACGGCCCTCGCCGGCTTCGAGATGCTGCGCCAGAAGGTCATCTCCGACACGCCGTTCTCGCAGACCGAGCGCGAGACGAAATCGGCGTGGGCGGCCCTGAGCGAATCGTGGCAGGCCTGGCGCCTCGAGGCCTCCTTCCGCCGCGACGAGGACGACCAGTTCGGCGCCCGCGACACCGGCGCGTTGAGCCTGGGCCTGCAATGGCCGGGACTCGGCCTCGTCACCTACACCGAGGGCCGCGGCTTCCGCGCGCCGACCTTCTTCGACCTCTACGCCCCCGCGTCCGATTTCTACGTGCCCAACCCCGACCTGCGCCCCGAGGAGAGCGAGGGCCGCGAGGTGAGCTGGAGGAGCGAGCCGATGGGCGGCTGGCGGCTGCGCGCCACGGCGTTCGACAACCGCATCGAGGACATGATCACCTACGTGTACCCCACGATGCAGAACGTGCGCCGCGCGCGCATCCGCGGCATCGAGGCCGCCGTGGAAGGCAGGGCCTGGGGCCTCGCCTGGCGCGGCTCCATGGCCTCGCAGGACCCGCGCGACGAGGACACGGGCTTCATGCTGCAGGGCAGGGCCAGGCGCTTCGGCCGCCTGGAGGCTTCGTGGGCCACCGGGGACTGGACCGTGTCCGGCGGGGTCACCGCCTCGAGCGAGCGCTACGACTCGGCCGACGAGTCGCCTGCCACGCGGCTGCCGGGCTACGCGATCGCCGACGCCACGGTCCGCTACGCCATCGACAGGAGCTGGAGCATGGAGGTGGTCGCCTCGAACCTTTTCGACCACCGCTACGAGCACGCGGTCGGATACGACGCGCCGCGGCGCGCGGTGCTCCTCAACTTCCGATTCGAGACCCGCTGAGCGCCCCGCCCTCCCCCTCGCGGCGGCCGTTTGCTAATCTGGCGGCCATGGTCCCCGACCCGATCGGCGTCGACTCCCTGCGGCGCGTGCTGGTGGTGAAGCTGCGCCACCACGGCGACGTGCTCCTCGCCTCGCCCGTCTTCCGCGTGCTGGCGGCGCGCGCGCCGCACGCCGAGATCGACGCCCTCGTGTACGCGGACACGCGCGACATGCTCGCGGGGCACCCGGACGTCGCGCGGATCCACACGATCGACCGGGAGTGGAAGCGCCAGGGACTGCTCGTGCAGGCGCGGCGCGAGGCGGCGCTGCTTTCCACGCTTCGCGAGCGGCGCTACCAGCTCGTCGTGCACCTTACCGAGCACTGGCGAGGCGCCTGGCTCTCGCAGCTGCTGCGCCCGCGCTGGTCGATCGCCCAGGCGCGCCCCGGCTGGATGTGGAAGGCCTGCTTCTCGCACCGGTACGCGCTGCCCAGGGCCACCCCAAGGCACACCGTCGAGTCGAACCTCGACGCGCTGCGCCGGCTCGGGCTCTACCCGCAGGAGGAGGAGAAGCGCCTGGTCATGGTGCCCGGCCCCGAGGCCGAGGCGAAGGTGGACGCCCTCCTCGCGCAGCACGGCCTGGCCGCCAGGGGGTTCCTGCACGTCCACCCGACCTCGCGCTGGCTCTTCAAGGCCTGGACCGACGAGGGGAACGCGGAGCTCCTGCAGCGCCTGGCGAGGGACGGGCACCGCCTCGTCCTCACCGGGGCGCCCAACGCGCGCGAGCAGGCCATCGTGAAGCGAATCCTCGATCGCGCGCAGGCGCCCGTCGTGGACCTCTCGGGGCAGCTCTCGCTTCGCGAGATGGCCGCGCTCTCGGCCCGCGCCCGCCTCTTCTTCGGCGTCGACTCCGCGCCCATGCACATCGCCGCGGCGATGGGCACGCCCGTGGTGGCGCTCTTCGGGCCCAGCGGCGAGCGGCAGTGGGGCCCGTGGCGGGTCGCCCACCGCGTGGTGGAAAGCGGGCACCCGTGCCGGCCGTGCGGCAACGACGGCTGCGGCGGCAGCAAGGTGAGCGAGTGCCTCACCGGGCTGCCGGTGGACCGCGTGCACTCCGCGATCAACGAACTCCTCGCCCAGCCGTGAGCCCGACCACCCGGGGCCGAGGCGCCGGCGGCCCCCGCGTGGCCCTGGTGCGAAGCCGCTTCGACGCCTTCGGGGGCGCCGAGCGCTTCGTGCAGTCGGCCATCGCGGCGCTCTCGGCCCAGGGCGCCACGCTCACGCTCGTGACGCGCCGCTGGCCGGACAACGACGGCACGGCGATCATCCTGGACCCGTTCTTCGTGGGCAGCCTCTGGCGCGACCGCAGCTTCGCCCGCGCCGTCTGCGCCGAGCTGGCCGGGCGCCGCTTCGACCTCGTGCAGTCCCACGAGCGCATCGCCTGCTGCGACGTCTACCGCGCCGGCGACGGCGTGCACGCCGAGTGGCTCGCGCAGCGCAGCCGTGCCCAGGCGCCCCTCGCGTGGCTCGCCACGTCGCTCTCGCCGCACCACCGCTACCTGCTCGCCGCCGAGCGCGAGCTCTTCACCTCGCCGCGGCTGAAGGCCGTCATCTGCAACTCCGAGATGGTGCGCGGCGAGATTCGGGGCCGCTTCGCGACGCCCGCCGGAAAGCTCGTCCTCATCCGGAACGCGGTCGACGCAGGGACCTTCCATCCGGGGCTGCGCGAGGAGTTCGGCGCGGCGGTGCGCCAGCAGATGGGCATTCCGCGGGATGCGACCGTGTTCGCCTTCGTGGGCTCGGGCTTCGAGAGGAAGGGCGTGGCGCCCTTCCTGCACGCCCTGGCGCGGCGGCGCGAGAGCGCCTGGGCGATCATCGCCGGCAAGGACAAGCGCGCGGGCGCCTACGGCCGCCTCTCGGTGCGCCTGGGCGTGGCCGGGCGCGTGCGCTTCGTGGGCGGCGTCTCCGACGTGCGCCCCTTCCTCGCCGCCGCCGACGCTTTCGTGCTGCCGACGCTCTACGACCCGTTTCCCAACGCCGCGCTGGAGGCGATGGCGGCGGGGCTGCCGGTGGTGACGAGCACCAAGTGCGGCGCGGCCGAGGTCGTGCGCGAAGGCGAAAGCGGCTTCGTGCGCGACGCCCTGGACATCGGCGGGCTCGCCGGGTGCCTCGACCGGCTCGACCCGGCCACGGCGCGGCGCATGGGCGAGGCGGCGCGCGAGGCCGTCTCGCCGCTCACCCCCGAGGCCATGGGCCGGGAATACCTCGCCCTGTACGAGAGGCTCCTCGCCGGCAAACTGGGATAATGCCGGGATGACCGACCCGCAGCCCGACGGCCGCGCCCTCTACGCGCGGCTCCTCAAGCACGTGTGGCCCTACCGGGCCGCCCTCTTCGCGGCGATCGCCGCGATGATCGTGGGCGGCCTGGCGGACGCGGCCCTCGTGAAGCTCACCGGGCCGCTGGTGAACGAGCTCTTCGTGAACCGAAACCGCGAGCTCGCACTCCTCATCCCGCTGGGAGTGGTGGCCGTCTTCCTGGTGAGCGGGCTGGCGAGCTTCACCTCCGGCTACCTCAACCAGTGGGTGAACAACAAGGTCATCCTGGACCTGCGCGCGGCGATGTTCGCCAACGTGCTGCGCCTGCCGCCCGCCTACTTCGACGAGGTGCCCACGGCGCGGCTCGTGGCGCGCTTCACGCACGACGTCGCGCAGATCGCCTCGGCCTCCACGAGCGTGCTCGCCACGCTGGTGCGCGACACGGTCACGATCGCCGCGCTCCTCGCCATCCTGCTGTGGTCCAACTGGAAGCTCACGCTCATCACCTTCGTCGTGATCCCGCCCATCGCCCTCGCGGTGCGCTACTTCAGCGGGCGCCTGCGCGACACGAGCCGCGCCAGCCAGAGGGCCATGGGCGGCATCGCCGAGGTCCTGGACGAGTCGATCACCAACCAGCGCGTCGTGCGCGTCTTCGGCGGGCAGGAGTACGAGAGCGGGCGCTTCGCGAAGGCCGCGCAGCTCATCCGCCGCCACAACATGAAGCAGGCGGCCGCGGCGGCGGCCACGGTGCCGGTGACGCAGTTCCTGGTCGCCTGCGCGGTGGCCGCGATCATCTACTTCGCCGCGGAGCTCGCCTTCACGGGCCAGACGGACGTGGGCCGCTTCGTGGAGTTCATCGCGGCCACGGGCATGCTGCTGCAGCCGCTCAAGCGCCTCACCGGCGTGAACGAGCACCTGCAGCGCGGGCTCGCGGCCTGCGAGAGCGTGTTCGGCCTCGTCGACGAGAAGCCCGAGGACGACCACGGCACGGTGGTCCTGGAGCGCGCGAAGGGCGCGGTGCGCCTCGAGGACGTCACCCTCGCCTACCGCCCCGACGCGCCGCTCGCGCTGGCCGGCATCACGCTTGACATCGCGCCGGGCGAGACGGTGGCCCTGGTGGGCGCCTCGGGCAGCGGCAAGTCCAGCCTCATCCACCTGCTGCCCCGCTTCTACCACCCCACGGCCGGCCGCATCACCCTCGACGGCCACCCGCTCGAGGAGCTCACGCTCGCGAGCCTGCGGCGGCAGATCGCCCTGGTGTCGCAGAACGTGGTTCTCTTCAACGACACCGTGGCCGCCAACATCGCGTACGGCCACCGCGAGCACGCCACGGAGGCGGACATCCTGCGCGCCGCCGAAGCCGCGCACGCGATGGAATTCATCGCGGGCTTCCCGGAGGGGCTCGCCACGCAGATCGGCGAGAACGGCGCCAAGCTTTCCGGAGGCCAGCGCCAGCGGATCGCGATCGCGCGCGCGATCCTCAAGGACGCCCCGATCCTGCTCCTCGACGAGGCCACCTCCGCCCTCGACACCGAGAGCGAGCGGGCGGTGCAGGCGGCCCTCGAGACCCTCATGCGCGGCCGGACCACCATCGTGATCGCGCACCGGCTCTCCACCGTCGAGAGCGCCGACCGCATCGTCGTCCTCGCGCACGGGCGCATCGTGGAGATCGGCGCCCACGCAGAGCTCCTCGCCGCCGGCGGCGTCTATGCGGGGCTGCATCGCCTGCAGTTCGCCGGGGCCTAGCGCGGTGGCGGCGGAGCGCCTTCGCATCCTGCACACCGAGTCGTCGCTCGGCTGGGGCGGACAGGAGATCCGCGTGCTCACCGAGGCGCGGGGCGTGGCGCGACGCGGCCACGAGGTGACGCTCGCCGCGCCCGGGGAGTCGCGCATCTTCCAGGCCGCGCCCGGCTACGGGCTGGAGGCGCTCGCCGTCCCCATCGGGCGCAAGTCGATCCGCGGCCTGCGCGGGATGGTGAAGCTCCTCGATGCCCGCTCCTTCGACGTCGTCAACACCCACAGCTCGACCGACAGCTGGCTCACGGCCGTCTCCGCGTGCGTGGTCCGCCACCGGCCGCCGATCGTGCGCACCCGGCACATCTCGGCGCCCGTGCCGCGCAACGCTTTCACGCGCTGGCTCTACCGCGAGGCGACCCGGCGCGTCGTGACCACGGGCGAGCGCCTGCGCCTGCAGGTGATCGAGGAGACGGGCGCCGATCCCGGGCACGTCGTCTCCATCCCGACCGGCATCGACCTCGAACGCTTCCGGCCGGGGGAACGGGCGATGGCCCGCGCGGACCTCGGCCTCGCCCCCGCGGTCGCGTTGATCGGCATCGTGGCCACGCTGCGCAGCTGGAAAGGCCACCGCTACCTGCTCGAGGCCTTCGCGGGGCTCGCCGACCGCGGCGCGCAGCTCCTCGTGGTGGGCGACGGCCCGCAGCGCGAGGCGCTCGAGCTGCTGGCCGGCCGAGCTGGGCATCGCCGACGGCGTGGTGATGCCGGGCAACCAGGCCGACGTGGCGCCCTGGCTGCAGGCCCTGGACCTCTTCTGCCTGCCGTCCTACGCGAACGAGGGCGTGCCGCAGGCGCTCATGCAGGCGATGGCCTGCGGCCTGCCCGTGATCTCCACGCCCGTGGGCAGCATCGGCGAGATCGTGCAGGACGGCGACACGGGCAGGCTCGTCCCGCCCGGGGACGTGCCAGCCCTCGCCGCCGCGATCGAGTCGCTGCTCGCGGACCCGGCGCTGCGCGCACGGCTCGGCGCGAGCGCGCGCGCGGCCGCGCTCGGGCGCTTCGGCGAGGACCGCATGGTGGAGCGGATGATCGACGTCTTCACGGCGGTCGCGCGCTCCACGCCGCGCTGACCCGCCTGGAAAAAGAGGGGAGCCAGGAATGAACACGGCGGAAATGGCGGAGTACGCAAGGGCGCGCAAGTGCCTCGACGTGGGGTGCGGCCGGGACAAGATCCCGGGCTCCACCGGCATCGACATCGCGGTGGCGAGCGAGGCCGACATCCGCCACGACCTGGGCGTCTTCCCCTATCCCGTCGAGACCGGCGCCTACGACGCCATCTTCTGCCGCAACGTGATCGAGCACGTGCCCGACGTGGTGAAGCTCATGGAGGAGATCCACCGCGCGGGAAGGCCCGGCGCCGAGGTCTTCATCACCACGCCGCACTTCTCGAGCGTCTACTCGTACCAGGACCCCACGCACGTGCGGCACCTCTCCTACGAGTCGCTCGACTACTTCACCAGCGACACCCGGCACTCGAACTTCTACACCGACAGGCGATTCGAGATGGTGGAGCGGGAGATCGACTTCGGGAAGTCCTTTCCCTTCTCGGCGATCGCGCGGATGCTCTTCGCGCTCTCGCCGCGCCGCTACGAGAAGCACTTCGCGTTCATTTTCCCGGCCAACAGCCTCTACTTCCGCCTGCGGGTGGTGAAGTAGTCCACGCCATGTCCTCGCGCTCGCGCACCTGGCTCGCGATCTACGCGCGCGCGCTGGCGAACATGGCCCGCCCAGGGGGGCCGGCTGCCGATCCCCCGCGGCGGATCCTCGTGCCGCACCACTCGCTCCTGGGCGACACGGTCCTCCTCGCGGCCTGCATCGCGAAGCTTCGCGCCCGCCACCCCGGCGCCGAGATCGTGCACGTCATGCCGCACGCGTTCGTGCCCCTGTTCGCGGGGCGGCCCTTCGGCGCCGTGCCGGTGGGCTGGAGCGCGCGCGACCCCGCGAGCCTGGAGGCCCTCTGGGCGCTGGGGCCCTTCGACCTCGCGCTCATCAACGGCGACACGCGCTTCGGCTGGCTCGCCCGCGCCATCGGGGCCCGGCGGGTGGTCGCCTTCTCGGGCGAGCGCTCCGCCTACAAGCGCTGGCCCGTCACCGACTTCGTCGACATGCCCTCCGAGCCGATGGCGTGGTCCGACCTCGTGGCCACGCTCGTCCCCGGGGAGCCGGCCGCCCCGTATTCGCGAGGCCAGTGGCCCGCCCCGCCGTTCCGGCCCTACGACCGCCCGGAGGGGCCCTACGCCGTGCTGCACGTGGGTGCGAGCACCCCGCACAAGACCTGGCTTCCCGGGCACTGGGCCGACCTCGCCGCCGCCCTGGAGGCGCGCGGCTTGCAGGCGTGCTGGAGCGCGGGGCCCGGCGAGGAGCCGCTCGTCGCGGCGATTCCCGGAAGCGGCCGGCGGCCGAGCTTCGCAGGCCGGCTGGAACTGCCGCAGCTCTGGGACCTGGTCGCCAACGCCTCGCTCGTGGTCACCGGGGACACGAGCGTGGCCCACATCGGCCGCGCGGCTTTCGCGCCGACCGTCGTCCTCTACGGGCCCAGCGGCCCCGTGCTGGGCGGCCGCGGGCGGTTCTGGGGCGGCTGCCCGGGGGCGAGCGTCGCGATCGATCCCTTCCCCTGCCGCGACCAGGACGTGCTCTTCAGGCGCCGCGTGGCCTGGGTCCGGCGCTGCTCGCGCGGGATCGCGGAGTGCCCGGTCCCTCGGTGCATGCACGGCCTCGGCGTCCAGGCCGTCCTCTCGGCCGCCGCGCCCTTCCTCCCGCAGACCGCGGCCTGAGGAGGCGCCCTTTGCCCGGGAACCCGGCCCCCCGCAGGCGGTCGTAACTGCCTGGCACGGCGCGAGGGCGCCTCGAGGCGCCCTCGCTGCTAGAATTGCAGGGCAATCTCCACCCGGAACTTCCATGACACGATTCACCGCCGCCATTGCCCGCTTCGCCTGCTCGCTCGGCCTCGGCCTCGCGGTCCTCGCGATGCCGGCGTGGGCCCAGGACCTGCCCGTGGTCATGGGCGAGAGGGTCCTGGCGAAGGAGCTGAAGTCGGCCGCCTCGCCCTACCTCCTCACGACGGAGGAGGAGATGCCGGCGCGCGCGCTCCGCCTCGTCCAGCCCAGGGCGCGCGAGCTGCAGTCCCTCGCGCCCGGCAAGACCTTCACCAAGCGCGTCGACATCGGGTTCGGCCGCGACGTCGCCGAGCTCGCCGAGGAGCCCGCGGCCAGGGCCCTCGTCTGGGAGCGGGTGGGCCCCTCGCGCATCGCCAAGCTGCGCGTGCATTCGCCGGGTGCACAGGCCCTGCGCGTGGGCCTGCGCATCGGCTCGACGCGGCAGCCCTGGGAGCTGCGCGTGACCGGAAGCGCGGACGAGACAAGGGCCCTCGGCCCGCTGCGCCTGGGCGGCCCGCTGGGCAAGGCCGACGTCCACTGGACCCCGCTCACCGAGGGCGAGGCCCAGGTGATCGAGATCGTCTCGCCGGCCTCGCTCCCGGAGCCGAGGGTGGAGGTGGCGAGCGTCTCGCACCTCGTCGCCGGACCGAAGGACGGCTTCGGCAAGCGGGTCGTCGACATCGGCAGCTCCGAGCCGTGCAACATCGACATCAAGTGCGTCGCGGACCCGACGCAGGCATTTCTCGACGCCGCGAACTCGACGGTGCAGCTGCTCATCACCCGCCCGGGCGGCGGAACCGCCCTGTGCAGCGGCACGATCCTCAACGACACCCAGCCGGGCACGCAGATCCCGTACATCTACACCGCCAACCACTGCCTCGAGGCCGACAGCCCGCCCTACCACCCGGCGGCGACGATGCAGGAGATCGCAAGCAGCATCAGCACGTTCTTCTTCTTCGACGCCGTGGCCTGCAACAGCTTCGCCACGCCCAACTACGTGCAGAAGTTCGGGGGGGCGACCTACCTCTCCAGCGACCTGGCCCAGGACTTCATGTTCCTGAGGATGAACGACTGGGCGCCCGACGGGGCCTACCTCGCGGGCTGGGACGCGAACCCGTTTGCCTTCACCAACACGCCCATCGTGGTGCTGCACCACCCGTACGGCGACCTCAAGAAGTACACCGGGGGCGTGATGAGCGGCCTCGACCTGCTCGACGCCCCGAGGTCGGCGCCGACCGGGTACTGGCGCACTTCCTACGACCAGGGCATCACGGAGTTCGGCTCGAGCGGCGGCGGCCTCTTCACCCTTTCCTCGGGCCAGTACGTGCTGCGCGGCTCGCTGAGCACCGGCAACATCTTTCAGTGCGGCTCGCGCCTGCCCAGCGGCTACTACGTCGGCAACGACTGGTTCACCCGCTTCGACGTCGCCTTCCCCCGCATCCAGTCGTGGCTCCAGGCCACCAACCTCGCCGACTTCGACGTGACCGACCTATGGTGGAACCCGCTGGTGAACGGCCGGGGCATCAACCTCACCCAGCACCCCAGCGGGCAGATCTTCGCCATGTGGTACGACTACGACGCGGATTACGGGCCGCTGTTCCTGATGATGTCCGGCGGGCAATGGATCACGAGCCGCACCTTCTTCGGCAAGCTCTACCGCACCAGCGGCCCCGCCTACGACCAGGTTCCCTTCGACACGAACAGGGTCAGGGTCTACGAGATCGGGACGCTCACGCTCAACTTCCCGGACGCGAACAACATGACCTTCACCTGGGTGATCGACGGCGTCCAGCGCACCGAGACCATGATCCGCCAGGACTTCTGAGCCCGGCCGTGGCCCGCGCATAATGCGAGCCATGGCGGGCGCCTCGCTCTCGATCTCCATCGTCACCTACGCGCCGGACGAGCGCCTGCTCGCCCGCACGCTCGCGAGCGCCGCCGACGCCATCGCCTTCGCCCGGGAGCAGGGAACGCTCGCCGCGGCCAGGCTCCTTCTCGTGGACAACGGCCCCGACGGCAAGGCCGCGATGCTCTCGCAGCTCGCACAGGCCGCGCTCTCCCGCACGCAGGACGTGGGGCTGGAAGTGATCACGGGCCAGGGCAACGTGGGCTTCGGCCAGGGGCACAACCTCGGCATCGCCCGCTCCGGATGCGACTTCCACCTCGTGCTCAACCCGGACGTCGAGATGGCGCGCGAGGCGCTGGATGCGTCGCTTCGCTACCTGGAATCGCACCCGCAGGTCGGCGTGCTGACCCCCTCCGTGCGCGGCACCGACGGCGAGCGCGAGTACCTGGTGAAGGGCTGGCCCACGCCGGGCGTGCTCTTCGTGCGCGGCTTCGTGCCGCGCTTCCTGCACGGCCCCTTCCGGAAATCGCTGGACGCCTACGAGCTGCGGCACGTGGACTGGGAGCGCGAGCAGGCGCCGGTCACGATCGCGAGCGGGTGCTTCCTGTTCTGCCGGCGCGGCCTGCTCGACGCGGTGAAGGGATTCGATCCCGCGTACTTCCTCTACTTCGAGGACTTCGACCTCACGCTGCGGCTGTCGAAGGTGACCACCGTCGCGTATTGCCCGCTGGTGCGCATCGTGCACCACGGCGGGAAGGCCGCCTCGAAGGGCGTGCGGCACATCGCGTGGTTCGTGAGGTCGGCGCGGCGGTTCTTCGGCGCGCACGGGCGGGCGCCGGCGGCCTGACGGCCGGGAAATCGCGCCGCAACTTTCCCCGATTTCCGGGGGCGCGGGCCCGCCCGCTTCCCTAGCATGGGCTCCAATCCAGCCGCGCCTTCCGCGCGCCGGAAATCCCCGGAGAAACCCATGAAAGTGCTGACCGAAGACGAAGTGCTCGCGATCGCCGGCGGGCTGCCACCCGGCGCCGCCCTCGACGACGTCCTCTACCGCGCGCCCGCCGAGCCGCTTCGCGACCCGATGGCGTTCGCCCAGCTCGCGGCCGAGGAGCATCCCCGCGAGGCGGACTGAGCTTTGCGGCGCAGCGCCTGCCCGGTCGCCGCGCGCCGCGCCGAATCCCCCGCGACCGTCAACGCAAGGAGAACACCATGAAGGAAGTCGACAAGAACGACGCGCCCGACGTATCGGGCGGCTACTCGCCCGAGGGCGGCTGCTTTCCGAGGTTTCCGGGCCTGCCGCCCGACCCGGTGATGCCGTTCCCGCTGCCCGTGCCGAGCGCGACCGAAGATCTCGAGTGACCCCAACCCCATCCCAGGAGAGAACCATGAGCGACCAACCCGATTCGAAGGACGAAGGAATCAACACGCTGGACGAGGCGCAGGTGGAGAGCGTCGCCGGAGGCAGCTGCACCACGCAGCAGCTTCTGTCCATTACCGGCAGCCTCAAGCAGGCGTACGAGGACCTGGTGGACTTCACTTCGCACGTGATCGAGCGCGTCGCGATGAAGTGAGGCAATCGCGAACCATCTGAACCAGGGGCTGCGCCGCCGCAGCCCCTCTTCGCCGGAGATGCCGATGCCCGCCGCCAGCGGTTTGCAGGTCGCAATCCTGATCTTCGCGTTCCAGTTCGTGGTGCTCTTCGCTACCGGCGTTGCGGTGGACAGCCTGTCGTGGCCGCATGAGGCGTACGCGTCGCTGGACCAGTTGACGACATTCGGGCTGGCGGCAGTTGCACTGTCCGTGACCGCGCCGCTTCGGCGCTATTGCATTGCCGAGCTCAAGCGTCCGATTCCGCCCGATGCGGATCGCGAGATTGCCCTCGTCGCGCTCGCCTCCACGGCCATCCCGTTTGCCTTGATAGGCGCGACGGTTCTCGGGGCCTTCGCCGCCGGCGAGCCCGGAAGCCTTCCATCCCGGCTCCCGGGCGTCGATCCGGCTGCCGAATGGGAGCGGGCGCTTTCACCCGAGGGACTGGCGAAGGCCGTTGCCATCAACTGGATCCTTGCCCCGATCGTGGAGGAGCTGGTCTTCCGGGGATTCCTTTACCGTGCCTGGGAGCGGCAATGGGGTTGGATTCCGTCGATATTTCTCACCTCGGCCTGCTTCGGCCTTTTCCATTACCACAACTTCACCGGATCGTTCCTGGCTTCCGTGGTGCTCATCTGCATCCTGCGCCGCACCGGAACCCTTCGCGCCTGCATCCTCGTCCACACGGCGTACAACATCCTGGTTTCCTGGCCGCTACTCGGCCAGGCCCTGCTGACCCTCGATGGCCGCGAAGCCAGCCGGATGTCGGCCTGGGGCCTGGAGCTCGCGAGCCTCGTCTTCGTCGCCGTCGCCCTGCCCGCCTACCTCGCGATGTCGCGACGCGACGCGCGCGACGCAGTCATCCGCTAGGCGGCGGTCCACGCGCGATGGCCAAGCCGGCGTTCCGCGAGGAGGTCGGGAGGGAGCAGGCCCGGTCCTCGATGGGAAGCATCGTCCTCATCCGCCCGCTCTCCTTCGCGCTGCTGACCGCGGCCGCCCTGTCGCTCGCCGCCGTCGTCCTCGCCTACCTCGTGCTCGCCGAGTACGCGAAGAAGGCCCCGCTCGCCGGCACCCTGGTCCCCGCTTCGGGCGCGATCCGCGTCGTCGCGCAGCAAGCCGGCCTCGTGCGGGACCGGCGGGTGCGCGAGGGCGAGAAGGTGGCGGCCGGCGAGGCCCTGCTGCGCCTCGTCGACGCCCGCGCCACGCCCGGGGACGGCCTGGTCGGCTCCGCGACCGTGGCGCTGGCCGCGCGGCGCATCGCGCAGGTGCGCCGCCAGCGCGACGAGACCCGCGCCGCGTCCCGCGCCGAGCAGGCTGCGATCGCCGGGCGCATCGCGGGGCTCGAGGCGGAGCTTCTCGAGCTGGGCGGCGAAATCGAGGCGGTGGCTTCCCGCGAGACCCTCTCCCGCCGGTCGCTCGCGCGCCTCGAGGAACTCGGGCGGCGCGGCTTCGCCTCGCCGGCGCAGCACCAGCAGAAGGAGGAGGAGGCGCTCGACCTGCGCTCGCGAAGGCACGCTTCCGCCAGGGCGAGGCTCGCGCTCGAGCGCGAGATCGCGGGGCTTCGGGGGGCGGCCGCCGAGGCGCGTGCCCGCTCCCTGGCGCAGCTGTCCGCGCTCGACGGCCAGGTCGCCGCCCTCGACCAGGAGAGGATCGAGCGCCGGGCGCAGGCCGAGGCGGTGGTGAATGCGCCGGCGGCCGGGACCGTGGCCGCGATCCTCGTCGAGCCCGGGCAGGTCGTCGCCTCCGGCGCGACGCTCCTCACGCTACTGCCCGAGGGATCGCCGCTGCAGGCCCACCTCTTCGCGCCCTCGCGTTCCGTCGGCTTCATTCGCGCCGGCCAGGAGGTGCTCCTTCGCTACCCGGCCTTCCCGTTCCAGAAGTTCGGCAGCCACCGGGCGCGCGTGCTTTCCGTCTCCCGGACGGCGATCGCGCCCGCCGAGCTCGGGTTCGCGCCGAGCGACGGATCGCGCGAGCCCCTGTACCGCGTCAAGGTGGCGCTCGAGGCGCAGACGGTGGCAGCCTACGGCCGCGCCGAGCCGCTGCAGGCCGGAATGCAGGTGGAGGCGGACGTCCTCCTGGACCGGCGCCGCCTCATCGAGTGGGTCTTCGAGCCGGTCTTCAGCCTCGCGGGCAGGGCGTGACATGGCCGTCGTCGAGGGCCTCGAGTTCGGCGCCCGCCGGCGCCTTCCCGTCTTCCTGCAGACGGAGGCCGCGGAATGCGGGCTCGCGAGCCTGGGAATGGTCGCGAGCTACCACGGGCACCGCATCGACCTCGCCGGCCTGCGCCGCCGCTTCACCCTGTCGCTCAAGGGGGCCACGCTCGCCTACCTGATGCAGGCGGCCGCGCGCCTGCGCCTCGCGCCGCGGGCGCTGCGGCTGGAGCTCCACGAGCTGCCGAAGCTCAGGACGCCCTGCATCCTCCACTGGGACCTCAACCACTTCGTCGTCCTCGCCAGCGCGGGGGCGCGCGAGGCGACCATCCACGATCCGGCCTTCGGCGCGAGGCGCATGCCCCTCGCCGAGGTCTCGAAGCACTTCACCGGCGTCGCCCTCGAGCTCGCGCCCACGGCCGACTTCAGGCCCGCCGACGAGCGCCGCCGGGTGCGGCTGCGCGACCTCACGGGCCCCGTCTCCGGCCTCGCGACCTCCCTCGCGCAGGTGCTGCTCCTAGCCCTCGTGCTCCAGGCCTTCGCCCTCCTGGCCCCCTTCTACATGCAGTGGGTCGTCGACGGCGCCGTGGTGTCGGCCGACCGTGACCTGCTCACCGTGCTCGGGCTGGGCTTCCTCCTGCTCGCCGTCGTCCAGGTGGCCGTGGGGGCGCTGCGCTCCTGGGTCGTGCTCTACCTCGGCACGACGCTCAACCTGCAGTGGCTCGCCAACGTCTTCTCGCACCTGCTCCGCCTGCCGGTGGCGTGGTTCGAGCGGCGCCACCTGGGCGACGTGGTGTCGCGCTTCGGGGCCGTGACGACGATCCAGCGCACGATCACGTCGAGCTTCGTGGAGGCGCTGATCGACGGGATCATGGCCGTCGCGACCCTGGCGATGATGCTCGTGTACAGCGGATGGCTCACCGCCCTCGCGACAGCGGCCGTCGCGGCCTACGCCGCCTCGCGGGCCGCGTTCTATGCGCCGCTGCGGCGCGCGACCGAGGAGCACATCGTCCACGCCGCCCGGCAGCAGAGCCACTTCCTCGAGACCGTGCGCGGCGTGCAGTCGATCAAGCTCTTCGGCCGCCAGGAGGAGCGGCGCGCGCGCTGGCTCAACCTGGTGGTGGATGCCGTGAACCGCGACCTCGAGGTGCAGAAACTCTCGCTGGGGTTCCGCTGCGCCAACGGCCTCGTCTTCGGCGTCGAGCGCATCGCCGTCGTCTGGGCGGGAGCGCTGCTGGTGCTCGAGTCCGCCTTCTCCGTCGGGATGCTCTTCGCCTTCATGGCCTACAAGGAGCAGTTCTCGGCCCGCGTGGCGGGGCTCATCGACAAGCTGATGGAATTGAAGATGCTCCAGCTCCAGGGCGAGCGACTCGCGGATATCGTGCTCACCGCTCCGGAGGAGGAGGCGCCCTCGCCCGCGCCCGCAGTGGAGGAGGCCTCGATCGAGGCGAGGAACCTCTCCTTCCGCTACTCCGACACGGAGCCCTTCGTCCTGCAGAACTGCTCGTTCCGCATCGAGCCGGGGGAATCGGTCGCCATCGTCGGCCCTTCCGGGGGAGGCAAGACGACGCTCGCGAAGATCATGCTGGGACTGCTCGCGCCCACCGACGGGCAGGTCTTCGTGGGAGGAATCGACCTGCAGAAGCTCGGCGTGGAGGCCTACCGCCGCCTCGTGGGCACGGTGATGCAGGACGACCCCCTGTTCGCCGGTTCCATCGCCGACAACGTGAGCTTCTTCGACGCGAATCCCAGCCAGGAAGCCGTCGAGCGCTGCACGCGCCTCGCCGCCGTCCACGAGGACATCGCCGCCATGCCCATGGGCTACCACACGCTGATCGGCGACATGGGCGCGGCCCTCTCAGGCGGGCAGCGCCAGCGCATCCTGCTCGCGCGGGCCCTCTACAAGCAGCCGCGCATCCTCTTCCTCGACGAGGCCACCAGCGCGCTCGACGTGCAACGCGAGCGCCAGGTGAACGAGGCGATCCGCGGTCTCAACCTCACGCGCGTCCTCATCGCCCATCGCCCGGAGACCATCGCGTCGGCGGGCCGGGTCATCGTGCTGCAGGGGGGGAAGGTGGCGCAGGACCTCAGGCGGGCTGTGGACGCGTCCCAGGCGCCGGCCTCGACCTCTCGCAAGCCTTGACGCCGCTAGCCGTAGATCGCCTGTGCGCGCGAGTAGAACTCGCGGTCCCAGCGTCCATGCTCGGGCGGTCCATGTCCGGATCGCTTCCAGCCGCCGAAGGGCGCTTGCGCGTCGAACGCCGGCCGCGCCCGGTTGATCGCGAGCATCCCGGCCTGCATGTGCCGCAGGAAGAGGTCGCGGTGGCGGGAGTCGTTCGAGAAGAGCGAGGCGACCAGCCCGTGCTCGACGCCGTTCGCGAGCGCGAGCGCCTCCTCGATGCCGCCCGCCTCGAGCAGAATGGCCACGGGCCCGAAGCTCTCCTCCTTCACGATCGCCGTAGCCGGGTCGGGGTCGGCAACGATGGCCGGCTCGAGCCAGCACCCCCGCTCGAATCCCGCTGGCACGCCGCCGCCGCAGGCGACCCGCCCGCCCGAAGGTGACGAAAGGAGCGCGATGATCCGTTCCTGCTGCTCGCGCGAGACGAGCGGGCCGATGCGCGTCGCTTCCTCGCCCGGATCGCCGATCCTGAGCGCGCGCGTGGCGGCCACCAGGGCCTCCTCGAACGGGCCGCGGATCGCCCTGTCGACGATGAGGCGCCGCGGCGCGGTGCAGCGCTGCCCGGAGAAGCTGAAAGCGGCGGCCGCGACTTCCTGCGCCACCGCCTCCACGTCGATACCGCCCATGACGATCACCGCGTTGTTGCCGCCCAGCTCCGCCTGCAGGGGCCTCGCCGCCGCGCCGCAGGCGGCGGCCACGACCCTGCCGGCCGCGAGCGAGCCGGTGAACGAGACCGCGTCGATCCCCGGCTGGCGCACGAGGTGCCGCCCCGTCTCGCCGTCCCCCGTCACGAGCTCGACCACTTCGGCGAGCCCGGCCGCCTCGAGCGCATCGACCACGGCCCGGGCGACCCGCGTTCCGGGAAGGGCGGGCTTCCACACGACGGTGTTGCCCCAGGCGAGCGCGGGCGCGAGCTTTCCCACGGCGATGGCGAGCGGGTTGTTCCAGGGCGTGACGAGCGCCACGGTGCCCACGGGCCGGTGGCGGACCACGAGGCGCGTGCGCGCTGCCGGCGTCTCCTCGCTCGCGAAGGAATCGAGGGAATTCCCCAGAAGGGCCATGCCGTAGTCGAACTCGCCGCGCGCTTCCGCGACCGGCTTGGCGACGTCGCGAACGAGCGCGGCCACGAACGAGCCCCGCGCCGCTTCCAGGGCGCCCCGCCAGCGCGAAAGCCGCGCGAGCCGCTCCGCCGGCGCCACCTCTCCCCATGCGCTGGCGCCCCTGGCCCGCCCGACGGCGGACGCGACCTGCCTCGCGCCGGCCACCGGAACCTCGAACAGGACCTCGTCGCGGTTCGCCGGGTTGCGATGCAGCCACGTGCCCGGCGCCCCGGCGTCCCTCGCCGTGCCTGCCTGCGCGAGCATCGCGAGTATCCCGGCCGTGGGCACCCCATGGCTTGCGCGCCCTTCCAGCCAGGAGAGCGTGAGGCGCGCGTGCTCCGCGTCGGTGGACCCGATGGCGTCGGTCGCGATGAGGACGCGGTAGCCGCGGCGATAGGCATCGAGCGCCGTCGCGCGGACGCACGCGTGCGTGTAGATGCCGGCGAGGATCAAGGTGTCGACGGCGCCGGCGGCGAGCGCGGCCTCCAGCCCGGGCGAGTCGAAGGCGCTGTAGAAGTCCTTGGCGAAAACCGGCTCGCCTTCCCCCGGCGCCACCGCGGCCGGCGCAAGGGCGCCCGGCGTCCCTTCCCTGCAGGCCCAGGTGCCGGCCTCCTTCCAGTGCGGCATCCGGTTCGCGCCATCCGCGCGCACCAGCGTCACGGCGTGGAACACCGGCACGCCGGCACCGCGGCAGCCTTCGAGCAACGCGGCTACGCCGCGAAGCAACTCGCGCTCGCCGGGCACGAGCCCCGGGCGGTCCAGGTAGTCGCGCTGCAGGTCGATGAGGATCAGCGCCGGCCGCACGCCGCTATTCCCAATGCAGGCGGATGGCATCGCACACGGCGGCGCCGAATTCCTTCGTGCCGACGACCCGGTGCCCGGTCCCGGCGATGTCCGTCGTGCGGATTCCGCGGCCCAGGACCGTGGCGAGGCTCTTGCGCACGCAGCGCGCGCCCTCGAGCCAGCCGAAGCTCTCCTCCAGCATCATCGCCGCCGAGAGGATCTGCCCCGCCGGGTTCGCCTTGCCCGTTCCCGCGATGTCGTAGGCAGCGCCGTGCCCCGTCTGGTACACCGCGCGGCCCGCCTCGCCGAAGTTCCCGGAGTACGAAAGGCCCCGCGAACCCAGCAGGAGCGCCCCGCAGTCGGCCAGCACGTCGCCGAACATGTTGGAGGACACGATCACGTCGAAGCGCGCGGCGCGCGCGATCAGCTGGTAGACCGCGTTGTCGATGTCCAGGACCTCGATGCCGACCGGCGCGGCGGCGCGCAGCCTCTCGACGCAATCGAGCCACAGCTCGCTCACCGCGGGAACGCCCTCGCGCTTGACGACGACCGCGAGGCTTCCGCGGCGGCTTTGCGCGAGCCTCGCCGCCACTGCCAGGATCCTCGCCACCTGGTCCTCGCGGTAGGCGAATCGCTGGAAGGCCGTCCGGCGTCCCTCGCCGTCGCGTTCCTCACCGCCCTCGCCGAAGTACAGCCCGCCGACGTTCTCGCGCACGGCGACGATGTCGACGCCGCGCAGCTGCTCGGGCCGGAGCGGGCCCGCGTCCTCCAGGTGCGGCGAGGGGACGAGCGGCGTGAACTTGCAGAACAGGTCGAAGCGCTTGCGCAGGTCGTAGACGAAGCGCGCCCCGCCCGGGCCGCAGAACAGCGCGCCGCCCGCCGCGAAGACCTCCTCGCAGAAGCGCGCCGCCTCGTCGTTCAGGCTCTTGCCCGTGAGCCGCTGGGACTCGGACCCGATGGGGCCGCCGCGACGGATGTCGAATGCCTCTCCCGTCGCCCGGGCCAGCGACCCGAGAACGTCGAGCGCGACGCCCACGACCTCCGGCCCGACGCCCTCCCCCGCCAGCACGCCCACGACGCGCGGGCTGCCCGCGACGGGACCGCGCGTCCAGCCCGGCAGCGAGTCGACGAGCCTCGCCTTCACGCGGAAGCGCCGCGGCCCAGCGCGAGCGCGCGGGCCACCCCCCGGTTCACCTTGCCCATGTCGTCGTGGGCGATGTCGGCGACCGGGAACAGCCGGACCGGCACCGTGCTCTCGAACCGCTCCCGGCAATGGCGCAGGACGTCGGCCGCGCTCGCGCCGTCCCGCAGGACGATCGCCACGCCGATCGCGTCCCCGAGCGACGGATCCGCGTCCCCCGCCTCCAGCACGAAGGCCACCGCCCTGCCGACCCCGGGATGCTCCGCGACAAGCCTGTCCACGGACGCGAGCGAGAACTTGTGCCCCCCGATGTTGACGACGTCGTCGGTGCGGCCCTCGATGAAGAGCAGTCCCTGCGCGGACACCCTGCCGATGTCGCCGGGGTAGAACCACCCCTGCCTGAACCGGGTGGCGCCACTCCCGGCGCCGCTCTCGCCGTGATAGCCCGCCGGCATGCCCTCCATCGCCACGCGGATCTCGCCCGTCGTTCCCGGCGGCTGCGGGCTGCCGGCGGCGTCGATGACCTCCACCCGGGCCCACGGGGAGATGCGGCCCGCGCTCGCGGGCGCGGCCGCGAGCGTCTCGGGCGTGGCGAGCGACACCACCCCGAGCTCGGTGAGGCCGTAGGGGACGTAGACGTTGGGCGAGAAGCGCGTGCGCAGGGTCTCGAGCTGGCTCGCCGAAGGCATCGCCCCCACGATGCGCAGGTGCCTCAGCGAGGGGAATGCCAGGCCGCGGGCCGGAATCGCCGCGGCGAACCGGGAGATGCTGGCGGGGGCCATGAGGCAGTGCGTCACCCCGTAGAGGCGGATCGTGTTCGCGATGTCGTCCGCGTGGAAGGTCTTGTCGAAGACGACGGTGCCGCCGCGCCCGAGCACGCCGATCGCGAAGGCCATCCCGACGGTGATGTGCAGGTCCGGCGGCAGGAGCCGCGTCGACTCGTCGCACTCGTGCAACGTCTTGTCGATGCGGTCCGCGAAGGTGCCGTGGGTGTGCAGGATGCCCTTTCGCTCCCCGGTCGTCCCGGAGGTGAGCGCCACGCGAAACGGCGTGTTCCCGTCCGGAACGAATCCCCCGGCGTCCGGTTCCGGCGCGTTCTCCCGCACGGAAAGCGTGTCCAGCTTCACAAGGATGGGCACCGGGACCCCGGCGAGGTCCCAGTTGGTGACGATGGCGCGGATGCCGAACCGCGAGATGACGGCGGCCCTCTCGGCGGCCGACATGCCTGGCGCGAGCGGGATCGACACCGCGCCGAGCCGCGCCAGCGCGAGGAGCGCGACGCAGTGCATCGGCCAGCGCGCCATGGACAGGCCCACGGCGTCCCCCGCGCGGATGCCGCGCTCCCGCAGCAGCCGCGTCGTCTCGTGCCAGAGCGCGAGCACCTGCCCGCGAGTGAGGATGCCGCCCTGGTAGATGAAGGCCGGCGCGGCGGGATTGGCCTCCGCGGTCCTTCGGATTCGGTCCAGCAGGGGTCCGGCCACGGCGTCGCGTCCTTTCCGGCCAATCGGCATCGAGGCTGCGGGACGCGAGGATCGCCCCGGACCGCCTGCGCCTATTCTAAGGGCGTCCGAGCCCGCCCCGTATAATTGCAATTGCCCATCCCCTTCCGGCGCCAGCCGCCGCCCCCCCGCAATGACCTCGTCCTGGATGCTCGTGGCGGGCTTCCTCTTCGCCGTGATGGGCGTCTTCATCAAGATGGGCGCCGCGCACTTCGATGCGGCCGAGATGGCCCTGTACCGTTCTCTCTTCGCGCTGGTCGCGGTCGCCGGCATCGTCGCCGTCCGCGGGGGCACGGTGCGAAGCGCGCACATGGGAATGCACCTGGTCCGCGGCATCGTGGGCGCGGTCTCGCTCATCGGCTACTTCTACGCCATCACGCGCCTGCCGCTCGCCACCGCGCAGACGCTCAACTACACCTCGCCCCTCTTCCTTGCCATCGCGACCACGGTGGTGCTGGGGGAGAAGTTCTCGGGATGGCTCGTCTTCGCCATCGCGCTGGGCTTCGCCGGCGTGGCCATGCTCCTGCAGCCCACGTTCGCGGCCGGGCAGGAGGGCCCGGCGATGATCGGGCTCCTTTCCGGGGTCTTCGCAGCCTGGGCCTACCTGAGCGTGCGCACGCTGGGCCGCCTGGGCGAGCCCGACTGGCGCGTGGTGTTCTGGTTCGGGGCCGTGGGCTCCGTCCTCTGCCTGGGCTGGCAGCTGCTCACCGCGACCTTCCACCCGATCACCCTGGCCAACGCCTGGATCCTCGTGGGCATCGGCCTCACGGGCACGGCCGCCCAGCTCGCCATGACGCGCGCCTACCGCCTGGGCGACACGCTGGTGGCGAGCGCGCTCTCGTATTCGACCATCGTTTTCGCCACAATCTTCACCTACGCCGTCTGGGGCGACGCGCTCTCTCCGCTCGCCTGGGCCGGCATGATCGTCATCGTCGCGAGCGGGCTCATCGCCATTCGCGTGGAAAGGAAGGACCAAGTGGAGGAGGCCGGATTTGAAAGCTGAGGAAATGCTCGTCCAGACCGAAGCTCTCGCCGCGCGCCTGGGCGATCCCGACTGGATCGTCTTCGACACGCGCCACGACCTCGCGTACCCCGACAAGGGCCGCCAGCTCTGGCAGGCGGGCCACATCCCCGGCGCCTTCTTCATGCACCTGGACGAGGATCTCTCGGGCGCGAAAACGGGGAAGAACGGCCGCCATCCCCTGCCGCCCCTCGCCGATTTCGCCGCGCGCATGAACCGGTGCGGCGTCGCGCCCGGCCGCCAGGTCGTCGTGTACGACGACGGCGGCGGCAGCTTCGCCGTGCGCCTGTGGTGGATGCTGCGCTGGCTGGGGCACGATCGCGTCGCCCTGCTCGATGGCGGCTTCGCCGCATGGAAGCGCGAGAACCGGCCGCTCGACGCCCTCGTCCCCGCGCCGCGCGAAGGGCATTTCGAGCCGCGCCCGCGGGAAGGCTGCACCGTCGATTCGGCCACCGTGGCCTCCTCGCTCGCCGGGCGCGACCTGGTCGTCGTCGACGCGCGCGCGGCCACCCGCTTCCTCGGCGAGAACGAGACGCTCGACCCCGTGGCCGGGCACATTCCCGGCGCCGTCAACCGCTTCTGGCAGCACAACCTCGGCTACGACGGGCGCTTCCTCTCGCCCGAGGAACTGCACGCGGAGTTCCTCGAGGAGCTGGGCGAAGCGGATCCCGCGCGCGTGGTGCACAGCTGCGGCTCGGGAGTCACCGCCTGCCACAACCTGTTCGCCATGGAGCTGGCGGGGCTCGCGGGCTCGCGCCTGTACCCCGGCTCGTGGAGCGAGTGGTGCTCGGACCCGTCGCGGCCCGTGGCCACCGGCCCGAAGTAGCGCCGTGATGGCGCACGCGTTCCGCAGCCTGGCGGCGCTCGTCGCCGCCGCAGCCCTCGCCGCGCACGCGCAGGGCGACTTCCTCGTGCCGCCGCCCGCCCTCGTGCTGGACGGCATCCCGCCGATTCCCGCCGAGATCGCCGCGAAGACCGAGCCGTACACGGCCTACAAGCCGGGACGCCTTCTCGACTGGCACCCGAAGAAGCGCGAGATCCTCGTGCGCGTGCGCCTGGGCGACGCCGACCAGGTGCACCGCGTGGCCGGGCCCGGCGCCTCGCCCGAGCCCCTCACGGACCACGCCGACCCCGTGGCCGGGGCGCGCTACGAGCCGCGCTCCGGCGGCTCCATCCTCTTCACGCGCGGCACGGGCGGCGACGAGGTCTACCGCATCCACCGCCTCGATCCCGCCACGCGGCAATCGGCGCCCGTGAGCCCGGAGGGCCGCCGGGCGAGCGAGCCGCACTGGAACCACAGGGCGGACCGCTTCGTGTTCACCACGGTGCCCATCGACCGCCTGAACGCCTCGCGCGAGCTGAAGACGATCGTCCACCTGGCCGACCCGGCAGCGCCGGAGCGCGCGCGCCCCCTCGCGGAGCTGCCCGGCGGCGGCTGGTCCGGCTTCGCCTTCTCGCCCGACGACAAGCGCCTCGCCTTCGTCGAGTTCGTGTCGGCCGAGGAGTCGCACGTGTGGCTGATGGACGTGGCCACGGGAAAGCGCCGCCGCCTCACGCCGCCCACGCGCGGCGAGCCCGTCTACTACGCGGATCCGCAGTTCTCCCCGGACGGCAAGTCCGTCTTCGTCGTGAGCGACCGCGGCTCCGAGTACCGGCACGTGGCCGCGATCCACATCGCCACGGGGCGCGAGCAGGCGCTCGCCGCGAACATCAAGTTCGACGTCGAGGACATCGCCCTGTCCGCCAGGGCGAAGCGCCTCGCCTTCGTCACCAACGAAGGCGGCGCGCACGCGCTGCGCTTCCTGGACACCGGCACGCGCAAGGAGACGCCGCGGCCCGCCCTCGTGCAGGGCGTCATCTCGGACCTGCGCTGGCGCCCGGACGGCGGCGAGATCGCCTTCACGCACGCCTCCTCGCGCTCGCCCGGCGACGTGTTTTCCTACGACCCGGGCGAGCACCGCGTCACCCGCTGGACCAACGGCAACAGCCCCACGCTCAACGCGGCCGTCCTGCCCGAGCCGCGGCTCATCCGCTGGAAGAGCTTCGACGGGCGCGAGATCACGGGCCTTTACTACCACCCGCCGTCGAGGTTCGAGGGCGTGCGGCCGGTCGTGGTGAGCGTGCACGGCGGGCCGGCGGCCCAGGCGCGCGCCGGCTTCATCGGCCGCAACAACTACCTCGTGAACGAGCTGGGCGTCGCGCTCATCTACCCGAACGTGCGCGGCTCCTCGGGCTTCGGCAAGAGCTTCCTCAAGCTGGACAACGGGCGGCTTCGCGAGGATTCCGTGAAGGACCTGGGAGCGCTCCTCGAGTGGATCGGCGGGCAGCCGGGCCTGGACGCGGGCCGCGTGCTGGTGATGGGCGGCAGCTACGGCGGCTACATGGCGCTCGCCGCGAGCGTGCAATACGCCGACAGGATCGCGGGCGCCGTGAGCACGGTGGGCATCTCGAACTTCGTCACCTTCCTGGAGCGCACCGAGACCTACCGGCGCGACCTGCGGCGGGTGGAGTACGGCGACGAGCGCGAGCCCGGCATGCGCGCGTTCCTGGAGTCGATCTCGCCGCTCACCCACGCCGCCAGGATCACGAAGCCCCTGTTCGTCATCCAGGGAAGGAACGATCCGCGGGTGCCGTACACGGAGGCCGAGCAGATCGTGGACACCCTCAGGAAGGCCGGCACGCCGGCGTGGTACCTCCTCGCGAACGACGAGGGGCACGGCTTCCGCAAGAAGGCGAACGCGGACTTCCAGTTCCACGCCATGGTCGAGTTCATCCGCCGGACGCTCAAGCCGTAGTGCTCGCCGACCTCGTCCTGCTGCTGCACGCCGCGTTCGTCGTCTTCGTGGTGGGAGGGCTGGTGGCGGTGTGGGTGGGCGCGGCGCTCGGCTGGGGCTGGGCGAGGAACCCGTGGCTGCGCGGCCTGCACCTGGCGGCAATCGCCTTCGTCGTCGTGCAGTCGGTGCTGGGGTACACCTGCCCCCTCACGACCTGGGAGGACACGCTGCGGGGTGCCGCGACCGGGGAGGGATTCATCCAGCGCTGGGTGCGCGCGATCCTCTACTGGAGCGCGCCGCCGTGGGTGTTCACGGCCCTGTACGCGGCCTTCGGCGCCCTGGTGGCCGCGACGTGGTGGCTCGTCCCGCCGCGCAGGCGCTAGGCCCGGCCCAGGACGAGGTTCACCGCCGCCATGAGCGCGCTCATCTTGAAGGGCTTGCCGATGTAGCCGTCGGCGCCCGCGGCGAGGCCCGCCTTCACGTCCGAGGACTCGGCCTTGCCGGTCATCATCACCACCGGCATGCGCGCGAACTTCGGGTGCGCCCGCAGGCGCGCGAGGATCTGCATCCCGTCGGCGTCGGGCAGCACGATGTCGAGGAGGATCAGGTCCGGGAGGATGGGCTTGTTGACCTCGGCGTTGATCTGCGCGCGGTTGGCGGCGCGGCGCACCTCGAAGCCGGCCACGCTGAAGATCTCGGCGAGGAGGTTGGAAAGGTCCGGGTCGTCCTCGACCACGAGCAGGCAATGGCGCACGCCGTTCCTGGGCGGCACCTTCGCCGTGGCCCGGCGCGCGATGGCCACGTAGTAGCCGGCCTTCTGCAGCTCGGCCCCGCCCGAGGCGGCCTCCCGGTGGGCCGTCTCGAGCTGCTGCTGCGTCGGCGGGGGCGGCGCAACGGCCGCCGGCTTGGTGAAATCGAGGTCGTCGTCCGCGGGCGGGATCGGGTTCGGGGTCATGTCGCGGCCTTCTTTTCGCCTATTCTGCTCTCCTCGCCGCGCAGGAGCTTGCGGATGTTGCCCTCGTGGCGCCACAGGAGCACCGCGCACGTCGCGCAGGTGGCGGCGAAGAGCGACCCGAAGCCTTGCCAGCCATAGGCGGCGGCCGGCGCGATGATCGCGGCGACGATGGAGGCGAGCGACGAGTAGCGCGTGGCCACCGCCACGCCGAGCCAGGCGACGAGCGCGGCGGCGCCCACCCGCCAGTCCGCGGCGAGGATCGCGCCCGCGGCCGTGGCCACGCCCTTGCCGCCCTTGAACCGCAGCCAGACCGGGAACACGTGGCCCAGGAACGCGGCAAGGACCACCACGGCCACCACCACGTCCCCCAGGCCCATCCGGATCGCGACCCACACGGGCAGCCAGCCCTTGAGCGCGTCGCCCGCCAGCGTGAGGATCGCCGCCGCCTTGCTGCCCGAGCGCAGCACGTTGGTGGCGCCCGGGTTGCCGGAGCCGAAGGAGCGCGGGTCCGGAAGCCCCATGGCCCGGCTCACGATCACCGCGAACGGGATCGATCCGACCAGGTAGGCAATGACGGCAGCCAGGAACGCAATCATGTCGATACTCTACAATACGGCCTCGAAAAGTCCCCTTTCCCGCCCCCTGCCGCCCCCCGATGGACACGATCTTCATCCGCGAATTCCGAGTCGATGCCTGGGTCGGCATCTACGACTGGGAGAAGCTGCGGCCGCAGACGCTGGAGCTCGAGGTGGAGATCGGCATCCCCGGCACGGGCGCGGGGAAGTCCGACGACATCCACGACACCGTTCACTACGGCCTGGTCGTCGAGCGATTCACCGCGGAGCTCGCCGGGCACCGCTTCGGGCTGCTGGAGGCGCTGGCCGAGCACCTGGCCGGCATCGTCACCGGGGAGCTCGGCGCGCCGTGGGTGCGCATTTCGGTGGCGAAGCTCGGCCATATCCGCAACGTGCGCAAGGTGGGCGTCACCATCGAACGCTCGCGCCCGGGCAAGCCCTGAGGCCGCCGTGCTGAAGTGGGTCCTCGTGATCGCCGTCGCGGTCGTCGTGCTCTCGCTCTTCGCGCCGCAGTTCTCGAAGCTGGGCCTGGGCCGGCTTCCCGGCGACATCACCGTGCGCTTCCGCGGGCGCCTCGTGTACCTGCCCATCACCACGACGATCCTCATCTCGGCCGCGCTCACCGCGCTCGGAAGGCTCCTCTAGGCGGCCTCGCCGTCCTCCTCGGTGAACACCGAGCGGTAGGAGGTGTAGGTCGTCGCGATCAGCACGGGCACCCACACGAGGAAGCCCAGGCCCAGCGGGATCGCCGCCACGATGGCCAGGACCGTCATCACCAGGCCGTAGACCAGCATCGGCACGAAGTTCCGGAAGCACGCGAAGAAGCTCTCCTTCATCGCGGGGACGGCCGGCACGTCGTGCAGCATGGCGAGCGCGGGCGCGAACCAGTAGGCGGCCATGAGAGGGATGGCGAGCGAGGCGGCCACGAGCCCGCCCAGCAACAGGCGCAGGGGATCGTCGGGGAGCGAAGCGATGATCGCCGCCTCGTCGCCGCGCATCGCGGCCCACACGAACGACGTCCCGGCGACAGCGCCGAACACGCCCATGACGAGTGCCTCGCCCACGACGTAGAGGAGGCCGATCGCGAACAGGATCCCGGTGTTGCGGCGGAAACCCGCGAGCAGGTGCTCGAGCTCGAGGTCGCCGCCCGTCTCGAGGGACCGGCAGCCCAGCGCGATGCCGCCCATGAGGATGGGCGAGACGAGGCTGGGAAGCAGCATCCCCAGCCAGGGCACCATGCCGAGCCCCAGGTGCACGAGGAAGAGCAGCACCAGGATGACGATCCACATGAGCTTCGCCCGGCGGAAGAGGCGCCAGGCCTCGCCCACCCAGTCGACGCCGGCGCCCGCGCGGACCTTGCGCCCGGGCATGACGAGCGCCGGAGGCCCGGGATCGTTTGCGGCTGGCCCCGGCAGGGGGAGTCCGGACTCGTCGGCGCGCATGGGATCGTTGTCGTTGTCGTTGTCGTGGGGAGTGGCGCGGGAAAAGGTTACTCTTCGCGCCCCACGTCAACAAGGACGGGCGCGAGGACCCGCGTGATCTCCGAGGGGGGCATGCCCAGCAGGTAGCCGCGGCGGCCGCCGTTGATGTAGATGCGCCCGAGCTCCAGGATCGAGCGCTCCATGTACACGGGCATGCGCTTTCGCGTCGCGAACGGCGAGCAGCCGCCCACGAGGTAGCCCGAATGGCGCGTGGCGTCCTCCGGCTTGCAGGGGAAGACGCGCTTGGCGCCCGCCGACCGCGCGAGCTCCTTGGTCGAGACCTTGCGGTCGCCGTGCATCAGCACGACGAGGGGATCGCCCTTGTCGGTCTCCATTACCAGCGTCTTCACCACCTCGTGCTCCGGCACGCCCAGCGACTCCGAGGAGACGGCCGTCCCGCCGTGCTCGACGTAGTCGTAGACGTGCTCCGTGTAGGCCACGCCATGCGCGGCGAGGAAGGCGGTGGCGGGCGTCCCGGTGTGCTTGGCCATGCTCGGCGGAAGGAAGTAAAAGCGAAAGCGTAACCCATCCGCGCCAGCGTTCCACCGCCCTCGCGGGCGTGGCGCCTTCGCCCTTTCCTTCAGCCGAGCAGGGCGCGGGCGAGGAGGACGGCGCCGCTCGCCACGAGGAGGACGCCGACGGCGCGGCGCATCTGCACCTGCGTGAGGCCGACGTGGATGCGCGAGCCCAGCCACAGGCCCGTCCACGCGAACGGGATGGCGAGCGCCGCGCCGGCGAGCAGCGCCGACTTGAACACCAGGCCCGTCGCCGCGTAGGCCGCCGTGCGCGTCGTGGCCGAGATCGCGATGATGACCGACACCGTGGAGCGGATCTCGCCCTTGTCGCGCAGCCTTCCGGCGAGGTAGGCCACGTTCACCGGCCCGCCGGCGCCGAACACCGTCGCGAAGATCCCCGCCAGCGTCCCGGCCGGGATGCACCACCACGGCGAGATCGTGTCCTTGGGCGACGGGTTGAGGATCGCGTGTAGCCCGACGGATACCGCGAACACGCCCAGCCCGCCCCGCAGCGGCTCTTGAGGCGCGTTCACGAGCAGCGTGATGCCCAGGACGATGCCCGCGAACATGAAGGGCAGCAGGCGCTTCAGCTCCGGCACGCTCACGTGCCGCCGGTTGGCGCCGCCCACGGCCGTCGCGGCCATGAGGTCGCCCAGCGCCATCATCGGGACCAGGAAGGTGAGCGGCAGCCAGTTGGCCAGGATGGGGATGGCGATGAGCGTCGAGCCGAAGCCCGATATCCCGAAGACCGTGTAGGCGAAGAGGATCGTGAGCGGCGCCACCACCCAGAAGGCGAGCGGGAGCTGGGCGAGCTCGCTCATCCGCGCGGGTGGTGCTTGGCGTGGATCCGCTTCAGGCGTTCCCGGGCGACGTGGGTGTAGATCTGCGTCGTGGAGATGTCGGCGTGGCCAAGCAGCAGCTGCACGACGCGCAGGTCGGCGCCGTGGTTGATGAGGTGGGTGGCGAACGCGTGGCGCAGGGTGTGCGGCGAGATGGACGAGGCCACGCCCGCGCGCGCGGCGTAGCGCTTCACCAGCCCCCAGAACGCCTGCCGCGTCATCGGCCCGCCGCGCGCGGTGACGAAGAGCGCATTGCTCTTCCTCGCCCCGAGGATCTGCGGCCGCGCGAGATTCCCGTAGCGCTGGATCCACGCGAGCGCCTCCTCGCCCAGGGGCGTGATCCGCTCCTTGGCGCCCTTGCCCAGCACCCGGACCACGCCCATGTCCAGGCTCACCTGCTGCACCTTGAGGCCCACGAGCTCGGAAACGCGCAGCCCGCTCGCGTAGAGGATCTCGAGCATCGCCTTGTCGCGAAGCCCGATGTCGGTCTCCGTGTCCGGCGCGGCGAGGAGCGCCTCCACCTCGGCCTCGGTGAGCGACTTCGGCAGCGACCTCGGCAGCTTCGGCCCCTCGACCTGCGCGCAGGGGTCGTCGCGGCGCAGGCCCTCGAGGATCGCGAAGCGGTAGAAGCGGCGCAGGGACGAGACGAGGCGCCCCGTGGTCCGCGCCTTCGCCTTCCTCTGCCCCACCTGCCAGGCGAGGTAGCGGTGGATATCGGCGGCGCCCGCCTCGAGGATCGCGGGGCCGGAGTTCGCCGCGAGCCAGGCGGCGAACTGCGAGAGGTCGCGCCGGTAGGCTTCCAGGGTGTTGCGCGCGAGCCCGTCGGCGAGCCAGACCGCGTCGCAGAAGCGCTCCACCGGCCGGAGGTCAGCCTCGCCGGGCGCCTTCATGGGCGAGCAGCCATCGCTTGATCGAGAGCTCGAAGCCCTCCTCGCGGGCGCCCATGAAGCCGCCCAGGGCGCCGCCCGCGCCCACCACGCGGTGGCAGGGCACGACGATGGGAATGGGATTGGCGCCGCAGGCGCCTCCCACGGCGCGCGCCGAGGAGCCGATCGCCTGCGCGAGCTGGCCGTAGGTGCGCGTCTCGCCCGCCGGGATGGCCCTCATCGCCTCCCACACCGCGATCTGGTGGTGCGTCCCGGAGAGCCTGAGCGGCAGGTCGAAGGCGAAGGCGGGATTGTCCAGGTAGGACTGCAGCTGCACGCAGGCCAGGAAGGCGATGGTGTTCCTCTTCGGCGCGAGGGCGGGGACCTCGGGCGAAAGGTAGCGGATGCCCGTGACGTGCGTGTCCGTGGCCGAGATCCCGACCGTGCCGAACGGGGCGCGCAGGCAGGCCTGGAACGGGGCCACTCACCCCTCCCCGGCCAGCGCCCGGATCTTCGCGGCGAGCTCGGGCGCGAGCGCGATGCCCTCCTTCGCGATGCGCTCCCGGTTGGCGCGGCGCCGGTCGCCGGGCAGGCGCACGCCTTCGTCGGCGAGCATCGCGGCGACCAGCGTCTCGACGCGGTCGAGGAAGACCTCGCGGCCCGCCAGCGCGTCCGGGTCGATCGCGAGGAAGGCCTGGCCGATGCGCGTGGGCCTGCCCTCCTCGGTGAAGAAGCTGTCCGACTCGAAGCCGAAGGCGGAACCGGAAAGCGCGCACGCGAGCAGCTCCACCGTGAGCGCGAGCATGGCGCCCTTGGCGCCGCCCGCGGGAAGCATCATGCCCTCGAGCCCGGCCTTGGGGTCGGTGGTCGGGTTGCCATCCTTGTCGAGCGCCCAGCCGGCCGGGATCGGCTTGCCCTCGCGGGCGGCCACCATGAGCTTGCCGCGCGCGACCTCGGAAAGGCTCAGGTCCACCACCATCGGCGGGGCGCCGCGGCGCGGGAAGGCTGCCGCGATAGGGTTGGTGCCGAAGAGCGCGCGCTTTCCGCCCCACATCGGCATGGCCGCCGGGGAATTGCCGAAGGCGAGCCCGACAAGGCCGGCCTCCGCGATGGGCTCCGTGTGGAACGCGGCGACCCCGAAGTGGTTGCTGTTGGCCACCGACACGAACGCGACGCCGTGGCTGCGGGCCCGCCGGATCGCCTCGCGCACCGCGAGAGCGCAGGCCTCGAAGGCGAGCCCGCCGCCCGCGTCCACGAGGCACGCGCCGCCGCGCTCGCGCGCCACCTTCGGCACGGCCGAGCCCGTGGCCCGGCCGATCCGCACATGCCCGCAGTACTGCGGGACGCGCGAGACGCCGTGCGAGGGGATGCCGTCGAGCTCGGCGGCGACCAGCGCGGCGGCGGTGGCGGCGGCCATCGCCGGCGAGGCCCCCGACTTCTCGAGGGCGCGGCGCATGAGGTCCAGCAGGGGGGCGGGAGCGAATTTTTCGGTCATGTGGGGGCGGGCTCGCGCCTGTGGCGCAGCATCTGGATCACGAAGACGCTCGCGAACATCCCGACGCCGACGGCGTCCAGGCTCGCGACCGGGACGATCACGAGCGCGCCCGCGACGACCAGCAGCGCGCGCTCGAGGAGGTTGGTCTTCTTGAGGAGCCAGCCCTGCAGGCCGGCCGCCAGCGCCGCGATGGCCACGAAGATGAGGAACACCACCCACGAGACCTCCGCCCAGGAGGCGCCCGCGGGCAGCTGCAGCAGCACTCCCGTGCCCATCGGGTCGAGCACGAAGAAGAACGGAACCACGAAGGCGGGCATCGTGTACTTCCACGCCTGCAGCGTCGTCTTGTACGGGTCGGCGCCGGTGATGGCCGCCGCGGCGAAGCACGAGAGCGCCGTGGGCGGCGAGACCTCCGAGAGCAGCGCGTAATAGAAGATGAACATGTGCGCGGCGAAGTCCGGGACGCCCAGGGTGATGAGGGCGGGCGCGGCGATGACGGCGCAGATGATGTACGAGGCCGTCACCGGCACCGCGAGGCCCACGATCCAGACGATGAGGGCCGTGTAGACGGCGGTGAGCGCCAGGCTGCCGCCGGCGTACTCGATCACGATGGACGAGAACTTGAGCCCCAGGCCCGTGAGCGTGACCACGCCCACGATGATGCCCGCGGAGGCGCAGGTCGCCGCGACGTTGAGGACGCCCGTCGTTCCCGTCTCCATGGCCTTGATGAAGCGCCGCGGGTAGAGCGCGGTCTCGCGGTGGAAGAAGCTCACCGCGAAGGCCGTCACCGTGGCCCAGAACACGGAGAGCGTCGGCGAGAAGCCCCACATCATGAAGACGACGATCGAGGCGAGCGACAGGAAGTGGTACCAGTAGCGCTTCGCGAGCGTCCAGGCGGTCTCGACGGTCTCGAAGGCGCCCTGGCTCATGCCGTACTTGCGCGCGTCGAGCTCCACCATGAAGTAGAGCGAGAAGTAGTAGAGGACGGTGGGGATCACCGCCATCTTGATCACCTCGAGGTAGGAGATCTTGAGGAACTCGGCGATGAGGAACGCGGCCGCGCCCAGCACCGGCGGCGAGAGGATGGCGCCCAGGCCGCCCGCGGCCAGGAGCCCGCCCGCGGCGGCCGGCTCGTAGCCGCTTCTCTGCAGCATGGGATAGGCGACCGAGCCGATCGTCACCGTGGTCGCGACGCCCGATCCCGAGGGCCCGCCGAGCAGGAAGGAGGACATCACCACCGCGCGCCCCGCGCTGCTGGACTTGCCGCCCATGAGGGAGAAGGAGAAGTCGAGGAAGAACTTCCCGGCGCCCGAGTACTGCAGGAACGCGCCGTAGATGGTGAACAGGATGATGAGCGTGGCGGAAACGTCCACCGCCGTGCCGAAGATGCCCTCCAGCGTCATGTACATGTGGCCCACCATGCGCCCGATGTCGTAGCCGCGGTGCGTCCACGGGTGCGGCAGCCAGGGGCCCACGAACGCGTACACCACGAAGAACCCGATGACGACGGGCATGATCCAGCCCGAGGTGCGGCGCGTGGCCTCGACCACCAGCACCATCAGCGATACGCCGAAGATGATGTCCCAGGTCTCGGGACTGGTGTTGCGGTCGGTGAACGCGTCGCCGTTGAAGATCATCCAGCCGATCACCGCCACCGAGAGCAGCGCGAGGAGGACGTCCCACCACATCAGGCGATGGCGGAAGCGCTTCGCCACCGGGAACATCATGAACGACAGGAAGAGGACCAGCGCCACGTGGACGCCGCGCAGGATCTCCGTGCGCACGATCCCGTAGGCCGCGTACAGGTGGAACGCGGAGGTCCCGACGGCCACGGCCGTGAGAAAGGCCGCCAGCCAACCCTTGTAGCGGTTGAAGCTGCCTTCCTCCTCCTCGATGAACTCCTCGACCTTGTGGCGCTGCTCCTCGGAGAGCTCCGCCAGCCCGTCGTCGGGCAGGAGGTCGTCGTCGGGCGTCGCGGACTGCGTCATGGCTCCTCCGGGGGCGCCCTGTGGCCGGGCGCTCCCGCCATTCTCCGCGAAAACCGGCCCGCGGTCAGGCGCTCTCGTACAGGCGCGTTAGGACGAACTCGCGATGCCCCAGGGCCTCCGCGGCCGTGAGGCGGCCGTTGGCCGTGCGGAACATGCATTCCAGGAGCGCGTCGCCCGCCTGGTCCGGGCTCATCTCGCGGCGCAGCAGCCCCGAGACGTCCACGTCGATGTGCTCGCTCATCGTGCGCACCGTGCGCGGGTTGGCGCAGAGCTTGATCACCGGCAGGATCGGGTTGCCGATCACGTTGCCCTGGCCCGTGGGGAAGAAGTGGACCGTGAAGCCCGCGGCCGCGACGAGGGTCACCATCTCCGCCGCAGCCGACGACGAGTCCATGAACCACAGGCCGGGGCCGGTGGGCTCCTCCGCCTTGTCGAGGACGCCGTCGACCATGCACTTGCGGCCGATCTTCTGGATGTTGCCCAGCGCCTTCTCCTCGATGGTCGTGAGGCCGCCCGCGATGTTGCCCTTGGTGGGCTGCGAGTCGGAGAGGTCGCTCGTCTTGTGCGCCTCCACGACCGCCTGGTAGCGGTCGAACATGAACTGGAACTTCTTCCTGACCTCCTCGGTGCGGCAGCGCGCGGCCACGAGGTGCTCGCCGCCGGTGAGCTCGGTCGTCTCGCCGAACACCAGCCTCGTGCCGTGCGGGTAGAGCTTGTCGAAGGCGTTGCCCACCGTCGGGTTGGCGCCGCAGCCGGAAGTGGTGTCGGACTCCCCGCACTTGGTCGAGACCCACAGGTCCTTGAGGGGCCTTTCCTCGCGCCGCAGCTCGCTCGCCCACTGCACGAACTCCTTGGCCTTCTTCGAGGCGCGCATGATGGTGTCGTGGTCGCCGTGCTGCTCGATGCCGAAGAACGCGACGGGCTTGCCGGTGGCGGCGATGCCGTCGGCCACCTTCTTCGCCCACTGGTCCTCGATGCCGATCACCACCACCGCGGCGACGTTGGGGTTGGACCCGGTGCCGATCAGCGTGCGGAAGTGCAGGTCCAGGTCGGCGCCGAACTGAAGCCGCCCGTAGGGGTGCGGCAGCGCCATCGTGCCCTTGATGTTGTTCTCCACCGCGAGGCTCGCGGCGTTGGAAAGGTCGTCGACGGGCAGGATGACGACGTGGTTCCTCACGCCGATGCGGCCGTTCTCGCGCTTGTATCCCCAGAAAGTCGCTTTGCTCAGGTCCATTTGGATTTTCCTTCAGTGCATGTAGTTGCCGAGAACCTTGGAACACGGATGAACACGGATGGACACGGATAAAGGCGGATTAAGGGCGGTCGGGAAGCTGGTCGTGGGCGGGGACTGCGGTGTTTCCGCCAACACAATTCGATCCTGCCCTGGTCTATCCGCCTTTATCCGTGTCCATCCGTGTTCATCCGTGTTCCAAAGGTTTACGCCAGCATCACTCACCAGCGCTTCGTCTTGATGTTGTGGACGTGGGCATGCTCGCCGACGCCGATGGGGGCCACGACGCGCCCGATGTCGGTGCCGTACTTGATCACCGTGGCGTCCTTCGCGAGCGGCTTGATCGCGAGCTTGTGGCCGATGGGGATGTCGTTCATGGCCTTGAAGGCGATCTCCTTGTCCTGGTCCATGATCCAGCCGTTGAGGGAGTCGCCGGCCTTCACGCCCTCGACCACCACCACGCCGACGGAATCGTTCTCGTCGTGCACCACGAAGTGAATCATCGCTGCCTCCTGACTTGCGGGGAGCGAGGATTCTGGACCGGCGGCGCGCAACGGGTCAACTAGATGAGTTGCATGTTATTCTCCGGCCATGCCCTCCACGTCCCCGGCGCCGCGCTCCAGCGCCCTGCCCCCCGACCGCCCCCTCTACGAGGAGATCCGCGTCCACCTGACGGAGGGCATCGCGGAGGGCCGCTGGAAGGCGGGAGAGGCGATCCCCTCGGAGGGTGAGCTCGCCACGCACTTCGGGGTGGCGATCGGCACGATCCGGAAGGCCGTGGACAACCTCGTCGCGCAAGGGGCGCTCGTGCGCCGGCAGGGCAAGGGCACCTTCGTGACCGCCCACGACGGCCGCCGCCTCATGTTCCACTTCTTCCACATCGTGGGCGCCGACGGCTCGAAGGCCTACCCGGAGGTGCGCACCGTCTCCTTCGAGCGCGGGCGGGCCGGCGCGGCCGAGGCCGCGGCGCTGGCCGTCGCCCGCGACGAGCGCGTGATCCGCATCCGCAACCTCCTTTCGCTCGGCGGCGGCCCCGTCATCGTGGACGACATCACCCTCCCGGCGGCACTCTTCCCCGGGCTCAACGAGCGGATCTTCGCCGCGCGCGACAACACCATCTACCACCTCTTCCAGAGCCGCTACGGCATCAACGTGCTGCGCACCGACGAGAGGCTCCGGGCCGTGCTCGCCGCCGGCGCCACGGCCGCGCTCCTGGGGGTGGCCGCGGGAAGCCCGCTCCTCGAGATCCGGCGCGTGGCGCTCACCTTCCGCGACCGCCCCGTGGAGCTGCGCGTGTCGCTCGTGAACACGCAGGCGCACGCCTACCACAACACCTTCGGCAAGGGCGAGGGACTCTAGGACCGTGCACACCGCGCTCCTCATCCTGCCCAACTTCGTGCTCATCCTCGTGGGCCTCGCCCTCGCGCGCGGGTTCGACTACGGGCGCGGGTTCTGGGAGGGCCTCGAGAAGCTCGTGTACTTCGTTCTCTTCCCCGCCCTCCTCCTGCGCTCGATCGCGCTCTCGGCGCTGGATTTCGCGACCCTGGGGAAGGTGATCGCCTGCGCGTGGGCCATCATGATCCTGGGCATGGCGCTGGGATGGCTCGCGCGCCCGCTCTTCCGGGTCGAGGCGCGCGTGGCGGCCTCGTGCTTCCAGTGCGCCTTCCGGTTCAACACCTACATCGGCCTGGCCGTGGCGGGCAGCGTCTACGGCGCCCCGGGCGTGGCCGTCGCGGCGCTCCTGTTCGGGACGGTGATCCCGCTCGCCAACTTCGGCGCCGTGGGAATGCTCGCGGCGCACGCGCGCGCCAACTTCTGGCTCGAGCTCGCGAGGAACCCGCTCGTCGTCTCCACGCTCGCCGGGTTCGCCTGGAACCTCTCGGGCCTGGGTATGCCCGGATTCCTGGACCAGACGCTGAACCTGCTCGGCTCCTCGGCCCTGCCCGCGGGACTGCTCGCGGTGGGCGCGGCGCTTCGCATCGAGCGCGGCAAGGCGAGCGTCGGCGCGCACTCGTGGTGGCTCGGCGTGAAGCTCGCGGCCCTGCCCCTGGCGGCGTGGGCCTGCGTGAGGCTGCTGGGGCTCTCCGGCGTCGAGGCCGGTGTGCTGGTGCTCTGGGCCGCGCTGCCAACGGCATCGAGCGCCTACATCCTCGCGGTCCGCATGGGCGGCGACGGCCCCTCGGTGGCCACGCAGATCACCGTCGGCACGGTCGTGTCCATGGCCACGATTCCCCTGTGGATGGCCATCCTGGCCTAGCGACGGCGCCCTTGGATTTCGACCTCGGCATCACCCTGGCGCTGGCCGCGATCGCCTTCGCGGCCGCGTTCGTCTACGGCGTCACGGGCTTCGGCGCAGGCCTCGTCGCCATTCCGCTCGCCTCCCTCTTCTTCGAGATGCGCTTCGTCCTGGCGGTGTTCGCGCTGCTCGACTGCGTGAACGCGGTGCGGGTGAGCCTTTCCCGGCCGAAGGCCATCGTGCGCGAGGAGGCCGCGAGGCTCGTGCCCACGTGCATCGCCGGCGTGGCGATCGGCGCGCTGCTGGTCCTCGCCCTTCCGGCGTGGATCCTCATGCTCGCGCTGGGCCTCTTCGTCACGGCCTACATCCTGTACACCCTCGCCGTCCGGGGGGCGCTCCCGACGATCGGCACGCGCTGGGCCTACCTGGCGGGGCTCTCGGGCGGCATCGCCTCCGCGATGTTCGGGGCGGGCGGGCCGCCCTACGCCATCTACCTCAGCATGCGGCCCCACGGCAAGGAGGAGATGCGCGCGACGCTCGCGGTGACGAGCCTGGTGAGCATCACGGCGCGCATCGTGGCGTTCGGCCTCGCGGGCCTGCTCGACTCCGGGGCCGTCTGGCGCACGGCGCTCGCGATCGTGCCCGCCTCGCTCCTCGCGCTGTGGCTCGCGGACCGCGTGCACCGGGTGCTCTCGCGCGAGGCAGTGATCGCCGCGATCCGGGTGCTCCTGGGCATCGCCGGCGTCTCGCTCGTCGTGCGCGCGCTCGCGATCGCCTGAGCCGGGGTCCCGACATGGGGACGGAAGAGGAGGTACGATCGGCCATCGGCAACGAAGGGGCGAGCGATGAAGCTGGACGACCACCGGGAAAGCGACAACGTCGAGGACCGCCGCGGCATGGGGGCCAAGGGCGGCATCGGCATCGGCACGATCGTCATCGCGCTCATCGCCTGGTACTTCGGCTTCGATCCGCAGACGGTCATCGACGTCGCCCAGGTCGCCTCCCCGCCGCAGGCCCAGGCTCCGCAGGAGGCGACGCGCGACGAGCACTCGATATTCGTCTCGCGCGTGCTCGCGAGCACGGAGGACGCCTGGGACGGCATATTCCGCGAGGCGGGCACCGGCTACCGGGCGCCCAGGCTCGTGCTCTTCACCGGCTCCACCCCCTCGGCGTGCGGGACGGGGCAGGCGGCCATGGGCCCCTTCTACTGCCCCGGCGACGAGAAGGTCTACATCGACCTCGCGTTCTACCGCGACCTCCGGGACCGCTTCCGCGCACCGGGAGATTTCGCGCAGGCCTACGTGATCGCCCACGAGGTCGGGCACCACGTGCAGAAGCTGCTCGGGATCTCGGCCAAGGTCGACGGCATGCGCGCTCGCGTGAGCGAGGCCCAGTTCAACCGCCTCTCCGTGCGCACGGAGCTGCAGGCCGACTGCTTCGCGGGGGTGTGGGCGCACAAGGCCCAGCGCGAGCGGGGGCTGCTCGAGCCCGGCGACCTCGAGGAGGGCCTGGGCGCCGCCGCGGCCATCGGCGACGACCGGCTGCAGCGCCAGTCGGGCGGCTCGGTCGTCCCCGACTCGTTCACGCACGGCTCCTCGGCGCAGCGCGTGCGCTGGTTCCGAACCGGGTTCGACACCGGCAGCCTCAAGGCCTGCGATACCTTCGCCGCCCGCGATCTCTGAAACGCGCGCGGGGCGCGCGCCTCACGCCAGCGCGGACTCGAGCTCCGGGTCGTCGTCGGGCACCACGGCGAAGGCCGAGGCAACCCCGGGAGGGATGCGCGCGGGACGACCGCTCGCGAAATCCACGAATGCCCAGCGGGTGCGCGCCGTGGCCACGGGCCGCGGGTCGCCTTCGCGCAGGAAGAGGAATCGCCGCACGCAGGAGCTCGACTTCATCTCCCCCACCCACGTGCGAAGCAGCAGGACATCTCCCGCGTGCGCAGGCAGGTGGTACTCGATCGAGTGCGAGCGGACGAACCAGCCGGCCCCAAGTTTGCGATAGGCCTCGAGCGTCCAGCCCTGCGCTTGCGAGTGCGCGGTAGCCGCGTCCTGCATCCAGCGCAGGTAGGCCAGGTTATTGACGTGCTCGTTGACGTCGATGTCCGCGTCGGCGACGGGAATCCGGGCTAGGAAGATACGGGGCACCGCGGGATTGTCGCAGATCGGGCAAGGCCACCGGAAAAGAAAAGGGCCGCGCGAGGCGGCCCTTTCGCTCCGGCGGCTGCGCGCGGAATCACTCCTTCGGAGCCTCTTCCACCGGCGGCAGGACCTCGCGGTCGGCCACGGAGGTGAGCTTCTCGCGGATGCGCGCGCTCTTGCCCGAGCGGTCGCGCAGGTAGTAGAGCTTGGCGCGGCGCACCTGGCCGCGGCGCTTGACCTCGATGGAGGCCACCGACGGCGAGTAGGTCTGGAACGTGCGCTCCACGCCCTCGCCGCTGGAGATCTTGCGCACGATGAACGAGGAGTTCAGGCCCTTGTTGCGCTTGGCGATCACCACGCCTTCGTAGGCCTGCTCGCGCTTCTTGTCGCCTTCGACCACCTGCACCTTCACGATCACCGTGTCGCCGGGGGAGAAGTCGGGGATCTTGCGCCCGAGGCGCGCGATTTCTTCCTGCTCGAGTTTCTGGATCAGATTCATGGTTCGGTCCTTTCGATGTCCGGCCTCTTCGGCCACTTCCGGCAGAGCAGCCCGACAGGCTGGTGCGCGGCGTTTGTTCTTGCCCTACTGCTGCTCCTGCATCTGCTGCTCGCGCCGCGCCTCCTCGAGGAGCTTCGCGTCTTCCTTCGAGAGCGCCCGGCCTTCGAGAAGGTCCGGCCGCCTCGCCAATGTCCGGGCGAGCGACTGCTTGCGCCGCCACTTCGCGATCGCCGCGTGGTTGCCCGACAGCAGCACCTCCGGCACGCGACCGCCCTTCCACTCCTCCGGCCGCGTGTAGTGCGGCCAGTCCAGCAGGCCCTCGGAGAAGGAGTCCTGCGAGGCGCTCGCGGCGTCGTTCAGGCTCCCCGGCAGCAGCCTCACGATGGCGTCGATCACCACCATCGCGGGAAGCTCCCCGCCCGAGGTCACGTAGTCGCCGATCGAGATCTCCCGGTCCACCCGGCGCTCGATGAGGCGTTCGTCCACCCCCTCGTAGCGGCCGGCCAGGAGCACCAGGCCCGGCGCCTTCGCGAGTTGCCTCGCCACCGCGTCCGTGAAGCGCTCGCCCTGCGGCGAGAGCAGCACGACCTGCGGCCTTTCCACCCCGGCGGCCACCTGCCTGGCCACCGCGCTGTCGATGCAATCCTCCAGCGGCCCGGGAAGCATCACCATCCCCGGCCCCCCGCCGTACGGCCTGTCGTCGACCGTGCGGTGCGGGTCGGACACGAAATCCCGCGGGTTCCAGGCGCGGAAGTCGAAGCCTCCTTCCTCCAGCGCCCGCCGCGTGATGCCGTGGCGGGTCACCGCCTCGAACATCTCCGGGAAGATCGTGACCACGTCGAAGCGCATCATCAGACGTCGTACCCCGCTTCCCAGTCGACCGTGATGCGTTTCGCCTCCCGGTCCACCGAATTCACGTAATCCGCGACGAAGGGAATCAACCGCTCCCGCTCGCCGCGCACGACCAGCACGTCCGACCCGCCGGTCCTCAGCAGCTCTTCCACCTGCCCGAGCTTCTCGCCCTGCAGGTTCACCACCTCGAGCCCCACCAGGTCCACCCAGTAGAACTCGCCATCGGCCGCCTCCCCGAGGCCCTCCCGGGTCACCGCGACGTCGAGCCCCTGCAGGAGCTCGGCGGCGTTGCGGTCGTCGACCCCTTCCAGCTTGGCGCTCACCGCGGCGGGGCGGACCTTGAATTCCTGGAGCGCCGCCGACCGCCATCCCGCCTTCGTGCGCAGCCACCACTCGCGGTGGCCGGCCAGCCCGTCGGCGGTTTCGGTGAAGGTCCTGAGCTTTACCCAGCCCTGGATGCCGAAGGGGCCGAGGATGCGCCCCATCACCACCAGCCGCGACTCGTCCCCCGCGTACGGGGAACCGGCGGGACTACTGGGCGGGCGCTTCGGGCTTGGCGGCGAGCTGGGCCTTGCCACGCTTGATCAGCTTCTTCACCGCGTCCGAAGGCTGCGCGCCCTGGGAAACCCAGTGCGCGATGCGGTCGAGGCGGATCCGGAATCCCGGCTCGTTCTCGGCGGCCTTGGGGTTGTAGAAGCCCAGGCGCTCGATGAAGCGCCCGTCGCGCGGCATGCGCGAATCGGCGACGACGATGGTGTAGTAGGGGCGGTTCTTCGCGCCGCCGCGCGCCATTCTGATGACGACCATTTATGGCTCCATCCCGTTGATAACGGGTAACAGTTGCGGAAATGCCCCCGGGCTTGCGGCCACGGAAGCGGAAAAGCCTTGCATTATAAGGGCTTGCCGCCCTGCGCGCAACCGGCCGGTCAGGGCGCCGTGATCCATCCCGCGATGCGGGCCACCACCTCCGCCTCCCTGCCGCGGTAGCCGTGATGGCCCTGCGCACCGCAGGGGTCGCCGTAGTCCTTCCCGCCGGTCACCGCGACGATCTCCTTGCGCGGCGAAGACCGCAGTTGCCCGAGCAGGGGCTCGACCTGCCCGAAGGGGCAGGCCCAGCAGCCATCGTTCTCGTGATGGACCAGCAGGACCGGCACGGCGATCCGCTCGACCTCCATGGCGGGAACCGGCACGTCCTTGTGATCGGTGAGGACGGTCGAGGTCAGTACCACCCCGTCGGGCCCGTGCGCGCCCGGCAGTCGGGTAGCCACGAATGCCGCCGACTGCGTGCCGCGGCTGGTGCCGACGAGCCAGACCGGGACGCGGGCCTCGCGTCGCAGCCAGGCGATGACTGCGCCCACGTCGGCGACGTGCTCCGGCGTCAGGCGGAAGCGATGCAGGTCCGCCACATCCGAGGGGGCGTCCACCAGTGCCACGGCGATGCCCTCGGCCAGGAACAGGCCGCGCGTGCGGGCGAGGAAATTGCCGCCCAGCCGCGAGATCGCTCCCGAGTCCCGGATGCCCGGGTTGCCGGCACCGCCCACGAAGAGGATCGCGGCGGCGCGCGGCCTTTCGGGCGCCTCGTAGAGAAAGCGCTGGCTGACGCCGGGCCGCGTGGGGATGTCGACGACGCGCTCCGCCGCGAGCGCGGTCGATGCCGGGGCAAGAAGCAGGAGTGCCAGGCGCGCGGCGCGGAAAGCGAGCGTCTTCTTCATGGATCCTCCGCAATGTGATGGCGGGACTGGGGCGCCCGACGATGGCGCCGCCGACATCGGTTCCGGCCTGCTGTCAGTCCTGCCTGCGGGCCGGCTCGCT
>JBGARD010000018.1:0-55644 GCA_044230355.1 Usitatibacteraceae bacterium
GAGTGTGCGCTTGCCGCGCGCGTCGTGGTAGAGCAGGAAGGCGCCGCCGCCCAGCCCCGAGGACTGCGGCTCCACCAGGGCGAGCACCAGCTGGGTGGCGATCATCGCGTCCACCGCGGCGCCGCCCTTCGCGAGCATCGCGAGGCCCGCCTCGACGGCGAGCGGGTGCCCCGCGGCCACCATCTCCCGCCTGGCCGTCGCGAGGGGCTTCTGCGCGACGGCGGTCGGCGGCTCGGGTTGAGTCTGGGTGACCTGGGCGGGGGTAGAGAGTGAGGTGAGGGCGACGAGTGACGCGACCCAAAAGCGTCGGACACGGATGAACACGGATGAACACGGATAAGGGATTGATGGATCGGGATCCGCCTTGCAGATTCCACGCGTCATCACCCCGTCGATGCGGCCCGGGAGATCACACGACAAGCTCTTATCCGTGTTCATCCGTGTTCATCCGTGTCCGACGCTTTTGGGTCGCGTCACTCCGCAACGCTACTGGATCCCGCCAAGGCACACGTACTTGATCTCGAGGAAGTCCTCGATGCCGTACTTGGACCCCTCGCGGCCGAGGCCGGACTGCTTCACGCCGCCGAAGGGCGCCACCTCGTTGGAGATGTTCCCCACGTTCACGCCGACCATGCCGGTCTCCATCCCCTCCGCAACCCGGAAGATGCGGCCCACGTCGCGCGAGTAGAAGTAGCCCGCGAGGCCGAATTCCGTCGCGTTGGCAAGGCGCAGCGCATCCGCCTCGTCCCTGAAGCGGAAGAGCGGGGCCACGGGGCCGAAGGTCTCCTCGCGCGAGACCTTCATCTCCGGGGTGACGCCGGTGAGCAGGGTCGGCTCGTAGAAGCGCCCGCCCAGGGCGGAGCGCTTGCCGCCCACGACCACCTTCGCGCCCTTGGCCACGGCGTCGGCCACGTGCTCCTCGACCTTGGCGAGGCCCTGCGCGTCGATGAGCGGGCCCAGGGTAACGCCGGCGTCCGTGCCCTTGCCCACCTTGAGCGTCGCCAGGCGCTCCGCGAGCTTCTGCGCGAAGGCGTCGTAGACGCCCTCCTGCACGTAGATCCGGTTCGCGCACACGCACGTCTGCCCGGCGTTGCGGTACTTGGACGCCATCGCCCCGTCGGCGGCGGCGTCCAGGTCGGCGTCGTCGAACACGATAAAGGGGGCGTTGCCGCCGAGCTCGAGGGAGAGCTTCTTGATGGTGTCCGCGCTCTGGCGCATGAGGATGCGCCCGACCTCCGTCGAGCCGGTGAAGGTGACCTTCCTCACCACCGGGTTGGCGCACATCTCCTTGCCGATCGAGGGAGCGTCCCCGGTGACCATGTTGATGACGCCCTTCGGGAACCCGGCGCGCTCGGCGAGCTCCGCCAGCGCGAGCGCAGAGAAGGGCGTCTGCTCCGCGGGCTTCAGGACGAACGTGCAGCCCACGGCGAGCCCCGGCGCCAGCTTGCGGGTGATCATCGCGCTGGGGAAGTTCCACGGCGTGATCGCGGCGCACACGCCGATCGCCTGCTTCAGGACGATGAGGCGGCGGTCCGCGGTCGGGCTGGGGATCGTGTCGCCGTAGACGCGCTTGCCCTCCTCGGCGAACCACTCGACGAAGGAGGCCCCGTAGAGGATCTCGCCCTTCGCCTCGGCGAGGGGCTTGCCCTGCTCGGTGGTGAGGATGAGGGCGAGGTCGTCGGCGTTGGCCAGGATGAGGTCGTGCCACTTGCGCACGATCCTGGAGCGCTCCTTGGCCGGCAGTGCGCGCCACGCGGGCAGCGCGCGCTCGGCCGCCTCGATGGCGCGCCGCGCCTCCGCGGCGCCCATGTCGGGGACGCTGCCCACCACGGAGCCGTCGCCGGGGTTGTCCACGTCGAAGCGCCGGCCCGAGTCCGCCTCGACCCACGCGCCGTCCACGTAGCAGCGGTCCCGCAGAAGCGCGGGGTCCCGGAGGGAGGGCGGGGCAGGCTTGCGTTGGGCGACGGCGGCGTTCATGGAGGCTTCTCCTCGGCGGAAGCCCGAAATTATAGCCCTGCGCGCCCTCACCCCCGGCCCCTCTCCCAAAGGGAGAGGGGAGACCTTTGTCGTATGATCCCCACTCTTACCCGGGAGCCCCCATGCGCCGAACCCTCGCCCTCGCCCTCGCCGCCGCCGTCCTCGCAGCCGCCCCCCTCGCCAGCGCCAAGACGCTGCGCTGGTCCAGCCAGGGCGACTACGTCACCGCCGACCCGCACGGCCAGAACGAGCTGCTCACCAACTCGATCAACGGCCACGTCTACGAGCCGCTCGTCACGCGCGGCAAGAAACTGGAGATCCTGCCGGCGCTGGCGGCGAGCTGGAAGCAGACGGGGCCCACCACCTGGGTGTTCAACCTGAGGAAGGGCGTGAAGTGGCAGGACGGCTCGGACTTCACGGCCGACGACGTCGTCTTCTCCATCAAGCGCCTGCAGGGGGAGACCTCGAACTTCCGCGTCTACGGCAATGCCGTGGGCACGCCCAGGAGGATCGACGACCACACGGTCGAGCTCACGACCCCGGTGCCGAACCCGGTGATGCTGGAGATGCTCTCCAACAGCCTCTTCATCATGAGCCGCAAGTGGTGCGAGAAGCACAACGTGGTAAAGGCCCAGGACTTCAAGAACAAGGAGGAGACCTTCGCGGTGAGGAACGCCATGGGCACGGGGCCGTACCTCCTCTACTCGCGCGAGCCCGACGTGAAGAGCGTCTTCAAGAGGAACTCCAACTGGTGGGGCCTCAAGGAAAAGGGCTACTTCGACGGCAACGTGGACGAGATCGTCTACTCGCCCATCAAGAACGACGGCACGCGCGTGGCGGCGCTCCTTTCGGGCGAGCTCGACTTCGTGCTCGACCCCCCCGTGCAGGACGTCGAGAAGCTCAAGCAGAACAAGTCGGTCCGGGTTTACGAGGGCCGCGAGAACCGCATCGTCTTCCTGGGCATGGACCAGCAGCGGGGCGAGCTCCTCTATTCCAGCGTGAAGGGGAAGAACCCGTTCAAGGACCGCCGCGTGCGCGAGGCCATGTACCGCCTCATCGACGTGAACGCCATCAACAAGTCGGTGATGCGCGGCCTGTCGGTGCCCACCGCGATCAACCTGCCCAACCCGGACCGCGCCGGGATCCCGAAGGACATGGACAAGCGCTACCCGCACGACGTCGCGGCCGCGAAGAAGCTGCTCGCGGAGGCGGGCTACCCCAACGGGTTCGAGGTGACGCTCGACTGCCCCAACAACCGCTACATCAACGACGAGAAGATCTGCCTGGCCGTGGCCACGATGGCCGCCAAGGGCGGCATCACGATGCGGGTGAACACGCAGCCGCGGGCGCAGTACTTCCCGAAGGCGCAGCGGCTCGACGTGAGCATGTACATGCTGGGCTGGGGCGGCGCCACGACGGACGCGATCTTCACCCTGCAGCCGGTGCTGCACAGCCGCAACGACAAGGGTGACGGCGACTACAACTGGGGCAACTACAGCCACCCGGAGTTCGACGCCCTCATCGACGACGCCAAGGGCGACACCGACCCGAAGCGCCGCCAGGAGACGATCATCAAGGCGATGAAGTTCCACCACGACAACGTGCTGCACATCCCCCTGCACCTGCAGGTGATCCCGTGGGCCTCGCGAGCCAACGTCGAGGTGGTGCACCGCGCCGACAACTGGCTGCAGGCCACCTGGGTGAAGATCAAGTAGCGCGGTGGGGCGCTCGCTCGCGGCGCTCGGCGCCGCCCTCCTCCTGGCGGCGGCCGCGCACGCCGCCCCCTTCCGCTGGTCCTCCCAGGGTGACTTCCTCACGGCGGACCCGCACGCGCAGAACGAGGGGATCAACAACCTCATCGCCTACCACGTCTACGAGCGGCTCACCGCGCGAGACCGGGAGCTGAAGCTGGTGCCCTCGCTCGCCACGCGCTGGGAGCAGGTGGACGCCACCACCTGGCGCTTCCACCTGAGGAAGGGCGTGAGGTTCCACGACGGCACGCCCTTCACCGCCGACGACGTCGTCTTCTCCATCGAGCGCGCGCAGCTGCCGAGCTCCAACTTCAAGACCTTCGCCACCGCCATCGGCAAGCCCTGCCGCGTGGACGAGCACACCGTGGAGATCGCCACCCCGGGCCCCGCGCCGATCCTGCTCGAGTACGTGAACGCGATCATGATCATGAGCAAGGCGTGGGCGCTCATGAACGGCGCGGCGCGGCCGCAGGACTTCAAGAACGCCGAGGACACCTTCGCCGCGCGCAACGCGAACGGCACCGGCCCCTTCCGGTTCGTCTCCTGGGAGCCGGAGGTGAAGACGGTGCTGCGCAGGAACCCGGAGTGGTGGGGCATCGCCGCCGGCCGCTTCGAGGGCAACGTGGACAGAATCGTCTACCGCCCCATCAAGTCCGACTCGACCCGAATGGCGGCGCTCGTCTCCGGCGAGATCGACTTCGTGCTCGACCCTCCGCTGCAGGACATCGCGCGGCTCAGGGCGAACCCCCTGGTGCGGGTGATCGAGGGGCCCGAGAACCGGGTCATCTTCCTCGCCATGGAGCAGGCGCGGGACGAGCTCAGGTACGGGAACGTGAAGGGCAGGAACCCGCTCAAGGACCTGCGCGTGCGCCAGGCGCTCTACGCCGCCATCGACGTGGAGGCCATCCGCTCGCAGGTGATGCGCGGCCAGTCGTCTCCCACGGGCTCCATGGTCCCGGCGCCGGTCTCGAGCCCCGCCTCGACCGAGCCGCGGCTCCTTCCCCACGACCCGGCGCGGGCGAGGCGGCTCCTCGCGGAGGCGGGCTATCCGGAGGGCTTCGAGACGCAGCTGCTCTGCCCCAACAACCGCTACGTGAACGACGAGCGCATCTGCACCGCCCTCGCGTCAATGTTCGCCAAGGTGGGCGTGAAGGCCTCGCTCGCCCTCCTGCCGCGCGCGCAATTCTTCCAGAAGGTGGACCACACCGACTTCGCGATCCACCTCTACGGCTGGGGCGGCGCGCCGACGGATCCGGGCCTCGTCCTGGGGCCCGTGCTGCACTCCTACGACGGCAAGGGCCGGGGGGATTTCAACTCCGGGCGCTACGCGGACCCGGAGCTCGACCGCCTGATCCGCGCCAGCGAGGTCGAGCTGGACGTCGCGAAGAGGTCCGCTCTCATGGAGCGGGCGCTGCAGCGGGTGCGCACCCAGGCCTACGTGATCCCGCTGCACCGCCAGGTGATCCCCTGGGCGGCGAGGAAGGGCGTGACGGTCTTCCACCGACCCGACAACTACCTCGAGATGACCTGGGTGAAGGTCGAGTGAGCCCGGCGCCGCTCAGTCCAGCCCGGCGCGCCTGAGGCGCGCGCGCAGCGCTTCCCTCTCCTCCAGCAGCTGTCCCTCGAGGACTTCGTCGTCGCGCATGGCTCATTTCCCCGCAGGACGGCGCGGGTCGAACGCGAGCTCCCGCGCCATGGATTCGTAGAGTTCGCGCGCGCGCGGCGTGTCCGCCGGCGGCAGGACGACGCGCAGGTCGAGCAGCGCGTCGCCGGGCGGATCGCCCGGGATGCCCTTGCCCCGCAGGCGCAGCTGCCCGCCGCTCTGCGAGCCTTCGGGCACGCGCACACGCACTTCGCCTCCGGGCAGGTCCACGGGCACGACGGCGCCCAGCGCCGCTTCCCACGGGGTCACGTCCACCGTCATCAGCAGGTCGCGGCCGTCCACGCGCAGGCGCGGGTGCGGCCGGAACTCGACCTCGAGGAGCAGGTCGCCTGCGGGGGCCCCGCCGGCGCCCGGCGCCCCCTGCCCCGCGAGGCGGATGACCTGGCCGGCGCACACGCCTTTCGGGATCTTCACGTTCAGGGTGCGTTCCCGGTACGAGGCGCGGCCCGCCGCATCGAGGGAGGGAATCCGCAGCGACACCTGCCGGGACACGCCGCCGAAGGCATCCTCGACGTCGAGGATCACCCGGGCGTGGTGGTCCTCGCCGCGCCCCGGCCGCCGGGCGCCGCGGCCGCCAGCGCCATGCGCGCGCCCGAAGAACTCGGAGAAAAAATCGGAGAAGTCGGCCTCCTCGCCCGGCGCTAAGCCGCGGCTGGAGAACTCGAACGGCGCATCCCACCCCGGCGGGGGCCGGAACTCCTGCCCCGGCCGGTAGCCGCTGCCCAGCTGGTCGTAGGCCGCGCGCTTCTGCGGGTCGGAGAGCACGGCATTGGCTTCGTTGATCTCCTTCATGCGCGCCTCGGCGTCCTTTTCCTTCGAGACGTCGGGGTGGTACCTGCGCGCGAGCCTGCGGAAGGCCTTCTTGACCTCATCGGCCGAGGCGTCCCGGGCGATGCCCAGGGTCTTGTAGTAGTCCTTGAATTGCATGCGCGGCAAGCCTCACGGGCAGCAACCGGCCGCGGCGGCGCTCCACCCGGCCCCACGGGGCATATGGGGCCGGCCCCGCCCGTATCAAGGGATATTGAAACCGCGCGAACCGGCCTCAGATACCGGACCGTAAGCGCCCCCACCCGGGCGCCGCCCCATCCGACAGGAGGAACGCACATGGCATACCGCCCGCTCTACTCCCGCGACGTGTTCGCGGAAATGGACCGCCTGCAGCGCGAGATGCTCCAGGCCTTCGACATCTCCCCCAGCATCCGCGGGCATGCCCGCGGCGGCTACCCCGCCGTGAACGTGGGCTCGACGCCGAAATCCATCGAGCTGTACGCGTTCGCGCCCGGCATCGACCCCGCCACGCTCGACGTGCAGATCGAGAAGGGCGTGCTCACGGTCGCCGGCGAGAGGAAGGCCGATCCCGCGCCCGAGAAGGCGAGCGTGCACATCGACGAGCGCTTCGCGGGCCGCTTCAGGCGCGTCGTGACGCTGCCCGACGACGTCGACCCGAACGCCGTCCAGGCGAGCTACCGCGACGGCGTGCTGCACATCACCGTGGCGCGCCGCCAGGCCGCGCAGCCGCGCCGCATCACCGTCCAGTAAGGAGGAACGAGACATGAACGACACCACCAACGTCGCCAGGCAGGCTGCCAACCCGCCCGTCGAGGCCGCGCTCACGCCGCCCGTGGACGTGATCGAGGACGCGAACGGCATCACCCTCTACGCCGACGTGCCCGGCGTACCGAAGGACAAGCTCGAGGTGCACGTGGAGGCCGACACCCTCACGATCGAGGGCGAGATCGCGCTGCCGGTGCCGGAAGGCATGGAGGCCACGCACGTCGAGGTGACGCTCCCGCGCTATCGCCGCGTCTTCACCCTCTCGAAGGAGCTGGACGCGGGCAAGGTGGGCGCGGAGTTCAGCCACGGCGTGCTGAAGCTGCGCATCCCGAAGGCCGAGCACGCGCAGCCGCGCCGGGTCCAGGTCGCCGTCGGCTGATGATATTTCGCCATGGGCGCCCCGCGGCCGCGTCGCGGCCCGGGGCGCCTGCTATGCTGGCCCCGGCTCAACTCCACGGACAACGGAACAACATGAGAATCGCCACGCTCCTCGTCGCCTCCTTCTTCGCCCTCGGCCTCGCGGCCCCGGATGCCGATGCCGCACGGCGCTTCGGCGGCGGCTCGAGCCTGGGCAAGCAGCGCGCCGCTCCCACCCAAATGAAGGAGGCGCCGGCCACCTCGCCGGCGACTCCCGCGCAGGCGGCCCCGGCGGCCGCGCCCAAGACCGCCACGCCCGCCACCCCGGCCGCGCAGCCCGGCTTCATGAGCCGCTTCGGCGGCCTCATCGCGGGCCTGGGGATCGGTGCGCTCCTCGCCTCCGTCTTCGGCGGCGGCCTGGGCGGGCTCGGGGGGTTCCTCATGATGCTGCTCGTGGCGGGCATCGCCTTCGTAGCCATCCGCGCGCTCATGGCGCGCCGCGCTCCCGCCGCGGCCGGGCCGGTGCAGTTCGCCGGCGCCGGCGCGGATCCCGCGAACGCCCCGGGCTCACGCCCGGCCCTCGACATCGGCGGCGGCATCGCGGCCCCGGCCGAAGCGCCGCGGACGGCGCCCGTGGCCATCCCCGGCTTCGAGGCGGAGCCCTTCCTGCGCGTGGCGAAGACGTCCTTCATCCGCCTGCAGGCCGCCAACGACGCGCGCGACCTGGACGACATCCGCGACTTCACGACGCCGGAGATGTTCGCCGAGATCGCCATGCAGGTCCGCGACCGCGGCGACGCGCCCCAGAAGACGGAGGTGGTGACGCTGAACGCGAGCCTCGTCGAAGCGGTGGTCGAGGGCGACTATGCCATCGCGAGCGTTCGCTTCACGGGCCTCATCCGCGAGACTGCCGAGGCGAACCCGGAGCCCTTCGACGAGGTCTGGCACGTGCGCCAGGACCGGCGCGAGCGCAAGGCGACCTGGCTCATCGCGGGCATCCAGCAGGTGGCGTGAGCCTTCCTTCCCGCGGGCTCATGAAATGAAAAAGGGCCGGTCCAAGGACCGGCCCTTGCATTGATGGCGCCGACTTGGGGGCTACAGCTTGCCGCCCGAGCCGCACATGATGGTCCTGTTGACTGCGGGCAGGAGCTTGCCGTCTGGCCCCTGCGGCGTGAGGCCGATCAGGATGGAACGCGCGTTGACGGTGATGTCCTCTTGCGCGGACTCGTTGCTGAGCCACATGTCCGAGCTCAACACGGTGACGAAGGACATGGTGAGCTTGATGTAGTCCGCCGACTGCTCCTTGAAATCGGTGGTCCTGCGCACCACGAGCGTGGCCGAGGGGATCGGCTTGCGGCTCGATGCCGCTTCCGCGAGGAGCGGCGACGCCTTGTCCACCCGCTTGGAGAAGGTGAGCTGGCAATCGCCCCGCTCCACGGACTGCGAGAAGCTTTCGATGTCGATCTGGTCCTTGTGCTTGTCGTCCCGGGACTCGCCGGGAATGCCCGGGATGCTGAGGAAGATATCGCCGGCTAGCGCCTGCTGCGAGGCGCCGACCGCCATTCCCGCCGCGAGGACGAGCTGGATCGCCTTGCGCGTGCGGCCCGAATTGCTGGTCTTCATGTCGCCCCCATTGGAATTGGTTCCGGACGGAGAATCCGGCGGTCCACCGTAGTCCTCGGGCAGGCCCCCGTCAAGCCGCGCTGCACCAACGGGGAAGCGGATAAGATCGGCCCCATTCGAACGGGAGGTTCAATGGCGGCGCCCACGGCCTACGACGAGGTGGTCTACCCCGGCTGGCCCTTTCCGCAGGCCCAGCCCGACCGCCTGGCGACCCTGGCCAAGCTCTTCGGCATGGCGCCGGCGGACCCTGCGGGCGCCCGGGTGCTCGAGCTGGGCTGCGGCGACGGCGGAAACCTGCTTCCGGTCGCCTGCGCCTGGCCCGGCGCTCGCGCCGTGGGCGTCGACCTCGCGCCGGGCGCCATCGCCCGCGGGCGCAGTGTCGCGAGCGAACTCGGGCTCGCGAACCTCGACCTTCGCTGCGGGGACATCGCGAAGCTGCCGGAAGACCTGGGCGAGTTCGACTACGTGATCGCGCACGGCGTTTACTCGTGGGTTCCGGAGCAGGTCCGCGGGGCGCTCCTGGACGCATGCCGGCGCTTCCTCGCGCCGCAAGGGGTGGCCTTCGTCAGCTACAACGTCTATCCGGGCGGCCACTTGCGGCAGATGCTGCGCGAGATGCTGCTCATGCACGTCGAGGAGGTCGAGGATCCCGCGCTGCGCTGCGCCGGGGCGAGGGAGTTCCTGGCCTGGGTCGCCGATGCCGCCCGCGAGGGAACCGGCAGCGCGCTCGCCCTCGAGGCCGGACGGCTCTCGAAGCGACCGGACGCGGGCCTCTTCCACGACGACCTGTCCGACATCTTCCACCTCTGCTACTTCCGCGACTTCTGCGCGCAGGCCGACGCGCGCGGGTTGCAGTTCCTCGCGGAGGCGGAGTTCTACGAGATGCAGGACCTCGACCTCCCGCCGGCGGCCCTGGCGAAGATGCAGGAGTTCGCGCCCGACCTCGTCGCGCGCGAGCAGTACCGGGACTTCCTCAAGGAGCGACGCTTCCGGCAGACGCTCCTGTGCCGTTCCGGGGTGGCGCTGCGCAGCGAGCTGGACGGCAGCGCGGTGTGGGAGCTCGCCGTCTCCTGCGAGGCGAAGCCGGACGGCGCGGAGGTCGATCCCCTGTCGCGCGAGGAGCAAGCCTACCGCGGCAGCGGCGGCACATTCTCCACGAGCGAGCCCCTCCTCAAGGCCGCGCTTCGCCTGCTGGAGAGGGAATGGCCACGGGCATTCCCCATGGAGGAGCTGCTCCAGGCCGCCGCCGCGGGCTGCGGCATCGCCGCGGACGCCCGGCAGCGCGCGCTGCTGGGCGACTTCGCCCTCGGCTGCTACGCCGCCGACCGCGTGCAGTTGCACTGGCGCCAGCCGCCGTTCGCCCGCTGGCCGGGGCCGCGCCCCCTCGCGAGCAGCCTGGCCCGCCTGCAGGTGCGCGCGGGCAAGTCGGTGACGAGCCTCGTGGGAAGCAACGTGCTGCTCGACGATCCGCTCGCCAGGCGGGTGCTCTCGCTGCTCGACGGGACGCGGGGCCGCGCGGAACTCCTTCGCGAGCTTCGCGCCGACAAGGCCACGCTCGCCCTCCTGGGCGCGGCCGCGGCCGGCATCGGCGAGGAGGCCGCGCTCGACCGGTGCCTGGAAGCCCTCGGGCGCTGCGCGCTGCTGCGCGCCGAAGCCGCGGCGCCTAGCCCGCCAGCCGGTCCGTAGGGAGCACGGTCCCGGCGGGCACGGGGTCGAAGCGGGCGAGCGCCTCGTAATACGGCGTGAAGTCCGGCTCCGTCGCCTCGAAGAGCTCGCGGAAGTCGCGGATCACGAAGTACGTCTCCTGGAAGGTGTCGATCTTGTAGCGCGTGCGCATGATGCGCAGCAGGTCGAAGCGGATGCGATTCGGCTCGCCGCTTCCGACGCAGTACGGCAGCTCGCCACCCGAGGAAAGGATCCCCGCCCCGTAGGCGCGGATCCCCGCGAGCGTCTCGATGAGGCCGAACTCCACCGTGTACCAGTAGAGGCGCGAGAGCATCTCGATGGCGCCCAGGCGGTCGGCCTTGAGGCCGCCCTGCCCGTACGCCTGCAGGTAGTCGGCGAAGGCCGGGTCGAAGAGCAGGGGCACGTGGCCGAAGAAGTCGTGGAAGACGTCGGGCTCGACGATGTAGTCGAACTCCTCGGGCTTCCGGAGCCACACCGTGACCGGGAAGCGGCGGCTCGCCAGGTGCCCGAAGAAGACGCGGTCCGGAAGCAGCCCCGGGACCGCGACGATCTGCCAGCCGGTGGCGCGCGCGAGCTTCGCGTTCACCTCGTCGAAGCGCGGGATCGCCGCGCTGAAATCGAGCGTGGCGAGCGAGTCGATGAACTCGCGGCACGCGAACTGCGGCACGAGGGCCGCCTGGCGGGCGCAGAGGCGGCGCCACAGCTCATGCTCCGCCGGCGAATAGGCCGCCCATGCCTGCTCGACGGTGTAGTCGGGCCGCATGCCCGAATAGTCGCCGCGCAGGTTGTGGGTTGTCTCGCCCGTCATCGCCCTCTATCCCCACCCTCACCCCGACCCTCTCCCAAGGGAGAGGGAGCCCCTTTTCTCCCCTCTCCCTTGGGAGAGGGGCCGGGGGTGAGGGCTACCTTGTATACGGCTCCACCTTCTGCTCGATCGCGCCGAAGATCGTCGCGCCGTGGCGGTCGAACATCTCGATGCGCACCGTGTCGCCGAAGGCGAGGAAAGGCGTCCTCGCGGCCCCCTCCTCCACCTGCTCCACGAGGCGCGCCTCCATCAGGCAGGCATAGCCGCAGTCCGCGTCCGGATTGGAGATGGTGCCCGTGCCCACCAGCGTCCCGGCCCGCAGCTCGCGGGTCTTTGCCGCGTGCGCCACGAGCTGGAAGAGGTTGAAGGTGGCCCCCACGCCGGCATTGGGGTTGCCGAGCCACTTGCCGCGCGCGTGGCAGACGAGGCGCAGGTGCACCTTGCCGCCGTCCCAGGCGTGGCCCAGCTCGTCCGGGGTGACCGCCACCGGGGCGAGGGCGTTGGCGCCCTTGCCGTTCACGAAGCCGAAGCCCTTCGCGAGCTCCGCGGGAATGAGGCGGCGGAACGACACGTCGTTCACGAGCGTGAGCAGGCGGACGGCGCCCGATGCCTCGGCGGGCGTCGCGCCCATCGGCACGTCGCCGGTGATCGCGGCGATCTCGCCCTCGAGGTCGATGCCCCAGTCCTCGGACAGGGCGCGTATCGGGTCGCGCGGGCCCGCCATGTCCCCGGCCCCGCCCTGGTACATGAGCGGATCGCGGTAGAAGGTCTCGGGCACGTGGTCGTTGCGCGCGCGCCGCACGCGCTCGACGTGCGAGAGGAAGGCCGAGCCGTCCAGCCACTCGTAGGCGCGCGGCAGCGGCGCGGCCACCTGTCCCTTCGCGAGCGCGTCCTGGAAGTCGAACGCGTGCCGCATCTCGTTGCCGCACTCGAGGCTCTCGAAAGCGTCGAGGAGCTTGCGGTGGACCTTGTCCCAGTTCTCCAGCGCGTGCTGCATCGTTGGCGCTATGCCGGAAGCCGCCACGGCGCGCGCGAGGTCGCGGGTGACGACGACGAGGGTGCCGTCGCGCATCGGTCCCTTGAGGGACGCGAGCTTCATCGCCTTCTCCCTTCTGCCTTGGGAGAAGGGCCGGGAATAAGGGTCGCCTTCGGGAATCCGTCCCACACCGCGCCGTAGTCCTTTTCCAGCCGCGGCGATCCCATGGCGTGCGCGGTGGGGTCGAAGGGGTAGCGGCTCTCGAACATGAACGCGAGGGTATCACCAAGATATTTCGGCCCGAGCTTCGCCTCCACCGCCGCGGCGTGGGAGGCACGGTCCGGGCCGTGCGCGGCCATGGGATTGTGCAGGCTCGCGCCCCCCGGCACGAAGCCGCCCTGCTTCGCGTCGTACTCGCCGCGCACCAGCCCCATGAACTCGCCCATCACGTTGCGGTGGAACCAGGGCGGGCGGAACGTGTGCTCGGCCACCATCCAGCGCGGCGGGAAGATCACGAAGTCCACGTTGGCCGTGCCGGGCGTGTCGGAGGGCGAGGTGAGCACGGTGAAGATCGAGGGGTCCGGGTGGTCGAAGCCCACGGTGTTCATGGCGTTGAAGCGCGCGAGGTCGTACTTGTAGGGGTAGGCGTTGCCGTGCCAGGCCACCACGTCGAGCGGCGAGTGGTCGTAGCGCGCGGCCCACAGGCCGCCCCCGGACTTCACCACGACCTGCGTGGGCTCGTCCCGGTCCTCGTAGGCGGCCACGGGCGCGAGGAAGTCGCGCGGGTTTGCGAGTCCGTTGGCGCCGATGGGACCGAGCTCCGGCAGGCGCAGCGCCGCCCCGTAGTTCTCGCAGGCGTAGCCGCGCGCCGTGCCCGCCAGCGCCACGCGGAACTTCACCCCGCGCGGAATGACCGCGATCTCCCCGGGCTCGACCGCGAGGCGGCCGAACTCGGTGGCGAGGGCAAGCGCGCCCTCCTGCGGCACGAGGAGGAGCTCGCCGTCGTGGCACGCGAAGACGCGCTCCATCGAGCGATTGGCGGAGTACAGGTGCACGCCGATCCCCGCCTGCATGCGCGCGTCGCCGTTGGTGGCGAGGGTCACGAGACCGGCCACGAAATCGGTCGCCTTGCGCGGCAGGGCCAGGGGCGCCCAGCGCAGCCGGTTGGGGCCGGCCTCGGCCTCCCGGCACGGGCCGGTGCGCAGGAGGCCGCCGTCCACGGGGCGAAATGGCGGGTGCATCGCGCTCGGCCGCAACCGGTAGAGCCACGAGCGCAGGTTCTGCGCGCGCGGCGCCGTGAACGCGGTGAGCGAGAGCTGCTCGGCGTACAGCCCGAACGGCGCCTTCTGCGGCGAGTTCTGCCCGCGCGGCAGCGCCCCCGCGACGGCCTCCGTCTCGTGGTGCGCCCCGAACCCGGTCAGGTATCGAAGCGCTCCGGTCTTCATCGACCCGCCCCCGACATCACGAAACATCCGTGTTCATCCGTGTTCATCCGTGTCCCTCGTCCTTGGGTCGCATCACTCTCCGTCCTCAAACGACTCCCCTGGCGATCTGGTCCGCCTCGATCGACTCGAAGAGCGCCCGGAAGTTGCCCTCCCCGAATCCCTCGTTGCCCTTCCTCTGGATGATCTCGAAGAAGATGGGGCCGATCACCGTCTCGGTGAAGATCTGCAGCAGCTTGTCCTCGCGCCGGTCCTTGTCCACGCCCTCGCCGTCGATGAGGATGCGGTTGGCCCGCAGCCTCGCGAGGTCCTCGCCGTGCCCCGGCACGCGCGCGTCGACCCGCTCGTAGTAGCTGTCCGGCGTGTCGAGGAAGCGCACGCCCCTCGCCCGCATTTCCTCCACGGTCGCGAAGATGTCGGCGGTGGAGAGCGCGATGTGCTGGATGCCCTCGCCGCGGTAGGCGTCGAGGTACTCCTGGATCTGGCTCTTCCTGTCGCTGGGCTCGTTGATGGGGATGCGGATCTTGCCGCAGGGGCTGGTGAGCGCGCGCGAGGTGAGCCCCGTCTTCTTCCCCTTGATGTCGAAGTAGCGGATCTCGCGGAAATTGAAGAGCTTCTCGTAGAACTGCGCCCACACGTCCATGCGGCCCGCGTAGACGTTGTGCGTGAGGTGGTCCACCTCCAGGAGCCCCGCGCCCTCCGGGTGCGGCTCGGCGCCCGCGACCGGCACGAAGTCCACGTCGTAGATCGTGATGCCGCTCGCACTCCCGGGGTAGCGGTCGACGAGGTAGATGAGGCTGCCGCCGATGCCCTGGATCGCGGGGATGTTGAGCTCCATGGGGCCCACGGGCCCGAGGTGGGGCTTCGCGCCCAGCTCGAGGGCGCGCTGGTACGCCCTCGCGGCGTCCTTCACGCGGATGGCGAACGCGCACGCGGACGGCCCGTGCACGCGCGCGAAGGACTGCGCGAAGCTGTCGGGCTCGCGGTTCACGACGAAGTTGACGCCGCCCTGGCGGTAGAGCGCCACGTCCTTCGAGCGGTGCCGCGCCACTAGCGTGAAGCCCATCTGCTCGAAGAGCGCGCCCAGGAGCCGCGGGTCGGGCGCCGTGTACTCGACGAACTCGAAGCCGTCGGTGCCCATGGGATTGGCGGCGCGGTCGGGCTCGTGCATGGCGGTCTCCTCGGGGCGGTGGAACCGGCGAATTGTACGCTCGGCCCCCCGCAATGGGATTGCAACGATGTCGCCTGTTACGCGAGCTTGCGCAATAATATTGCGTCCTTAATCACGTTACCGACGGAAATGGCCACCACGACCCTCGACAAGACCGACCGAAAGCTCCTCGACCTGCTGCAGAAGGACGGCCGCATGACCAACCTGGACCTGGCCGGGCGCGTGGCGCTCTCGCCCAGCGCGTGCCTGCGGCGCGTGCGCGCGCTCGAGGAGGCGGGCGTGATCCGCGGCTACGCCGCGCTCCTGGACCCCTCGAAGATCGGCCTGGGCCTGCTCGCCTTCGTCACCGTGAAGCTGGAGAAGCGCGGGCGCATGCCCACGGACGCCTTCGCGAAGGCCTGCCGCGACTGGCCCGAGGTCGCCGCCTGCCACGCGACCACGGGCGACATGGACTACCTGCTGCGCGTGCACGTCGAGGACCTGCCGCACTTTTCCCGGTTCGTGATGGACTCGCTCCTCAAGCACCCCGGCGTGATCGACATGAAGTCGAGCTTCGTGCTGGAGCAGGTGAAGGAGACCACCGCGCTGCCGCTGGCGCGCGCCGGCGCCTGAGTTGCATATGTGAATTTCCCGCCGCCCGGGCCCGATTGCCCCTATACTGCCGCCCGTCGCGAAGACCACGAGCCCAACGATGAAGCACCTTCCGATCCTCGCCCTTTCCGTCGCCGCCCTCCTCGCGGGGTGCTCGAAGAGCGAGACCGCCGCCACCGCGAGCGCGCCCGCTCCCGGGCCCGCCGCCGCACCCGCGCCGGTCGCGGAGACCGCGCCCCAGCCGAGCTCCCAGCTCCTCGAACGCCTCGCCCGCCAGGAGGCGGCGGCGAAGATGCTCCTGGACGCGCCCAAGCCGGAGCCGGCCGCCAAGCCGCTTCCCGCGCCGCAGGCCGCGCCCGCACCCTCTTCCGTGCCGGTGCAGGCCCGGGCCTCGCCGCCTCCCGCGCCCGAGGCGGCCGTGCCTGCGAAGAAGACCGAGACGGCGTCCGCGCCCAGGGCTCCGGCGACCGCGGTTCCCGTCACGCCGCCGCCGGCTGCGGCCGTGCCCGCGAAGAAGCCCGCGACAGCGCCCGCCACGGCGATCGCGAATGCGGCTCCCGCCCCGGAGGCGCCCTCGCGCGTGATCCAGCGCGTCGAGCCCGACTTCCCGCGCGAGGCCATGCGGGAAGGCTACGACAGCGGCGTGGTGAAGGTCCGCATGGACGTCGACGCCGAGGGCAACGTGACGCGAGTGGACATCCTGGAATCCCGGCCGCGGCGCGTCTTCGACCGGGCGGTGTCGAGCGCGCTGTCGCAATGGAAGTTCAACGCGGGCCGGCCGGGACGGGCCGTCGAAACGCAGATCGCGTTCCGGCGCTGAGGTCGTCGGCCGGGGCGCGCCGCCTAGTTGAGCTTGAAGCTGTCGAGCTCCCACGACTGGTCGGCAAGCACCTCGCCGCGCGCGGTGACCTCCAGCGTCTCGTAGCGCGCGAACGTGCGCAGCGCCGGCACGTACCACAGGTGGGTCACGCGCTTCGAGGCGGCCGACTGCCCCGGGAAGGGCGTCCAGTTCTTGTTCGAGACCTGGCTCACCTTGAGGGCCTGGAAGGAGCCGGCCGGAACCTTGAGGCTCTCCCATCCCATCACGGTAATGCGGCTGTCGGCCTCCTTCACGAACTGCGGGGACACCTCCCGCGACCGCGCAGACCAGGAATCGCCGGGCTGGAGCGGGAAGCGGAAGCGCGAGTCGACCGGGTCGAAGACCAGCGTGCCACCGCCCCTGGGCGCGGGCATGGAAAAGACGTTGCCGTCAGGATCGAAGCGAATCGGAGTGCCCGAGTCGCTCGTCTCGACCTCGAAGCCGTTCGCGTCGGATGCAGTGAGGGTCAAGGTCACGTAGTTGCGGCGCGTGAGCGCCTCGCCGTCGCGGATTTCGCGGTGGTAGACCCACCGGTCGCCGACCTGGCGCGCGGGCGGCTCGAGGGCGCGGGCGACCGCCTCGGGCACCGGCTTCAGCTTCGAGTCGAGGACGTCGGCGGCCATGGCGAGGAGGATCGGGTCGCCAGGTTCCTGGGCGGCGGGCACCTCGACGGCCGCAACCGGGACGGGCTCGGGCGGCGGCGCGGAAAACGAGCTTGCCGGCCGCGAGTCCGCGGCCTGCGCCGCCTTCTCGGCGGCCGCGATCCGCTCCAGCGCATCGCGACGGAACGATTCGCGCTCGACCTCGAGCTTCTCCGCGAACGCCGCCTCGAGCCGCTTCCTTTCGCGGTCGGCCTCCTCCCGGGAGCGCGACAGGGCCTCGGCCACCGCGCGCTGGATCTCGGCCTCCTGCTGGCGCCTCGCCTCCTGCACGGAGACCGCCGCCTCCGCACGCTCGCCGGGCCGGAAGTAGAAGTCGCCTTCGAGGGACGTGTTCTCCCACGGCACCTGGCGTCCGTTGGAAGCCTGGCGCACCGCGGCGCGCACGCGCTTGAACACGTCCTCGACCTTGAGCCCCGGGCGCTCGATCTCGCGCACGAGGTACTGCGTGTAAAGGCCGTTCTTGCCCAGGCCGTCGGAGGCGACCTGGCCCGGCGAGGTCGCGTAGGCGATGAGCGAGCCGATGGGCGCCTCCATGGCCGCGAGCCCCTGCTGCGCCGAGCGCGAGCCGCGCACGAACGGGTTGTTGCGGCAGGCATCCAGGATCACGAGGTTGATGCGCGCCTTGGCCGACTCCATCTTGCCCAGCACGAGCGAGACATCGACCGACTGGTCCTCGATCTCGTCCTCGTACCGGATGTCGGCGTTGGCGGGGATGAGGAAGTTGCGGCCGTTCACCTGCACGCCGTGGCCGGCGAAGTAGAAGAGCCCCGCGCCCTTGCCGCGCAGCTTCTCGCCGAACTCGCGGATGGCGCGGCGCATCTCCACCGCGCCCTGGTTGTGGCGCTCGATGACCTCGAAGCCGGCGGCGCGCAGGGCGGCGGAGACCGCCTTGGCGTCGTTCACCGGGTTGGCGAGTGGCGAATCCTTGTAGGCCTCGTTACCGATGACGAGCGCGATCCGAGATTCGGCGGCTGCGCGCGCGCCCGCCGGGGCCAGGGCGGCGGCGAGCAGGACGAGTGCGGAAAGCAGCGAGCGCATGGGTGCGGCGATTATGCGGGCGTGACGCCGCCTTCGCCAACGGCCCGTTCGGGGCCCCATTCCACGCAGTCGCGGTAGGCGTGCCACGTGGCGTGCCCGATGACGGGCATGGTGACCACGAGGCCGACCAGGGCCGTCGCGAGCCCGATGCCGGTGAGGGCCACGATGAGCGCGGCCCACACGGCCATCGTCCCCGGGTTCTTCGCCAGGACCTGAACCGAGAGGATCGCGGCGCTCACCGCGTCGTTGCCGCGGTCGAGCATCATCGGCACCGAGACCACGCTCACCGCGAACACCAGGGTCGCGAACACCGAGCCCGCGGCGAAGTAGACGAGCACGAACTCGATGTTGCCCAGCGAGAACGCCTTGGCGAGGAAGCCCTTGAGGTCGGGCATGGTCCCGGTGCTGAAGAGCGCGAAGGTGACGAGCGAGGCGCGCGCCCAGACGAGGAAGATCACCGTGATCACCAGCACGTACACGCCGAGGCCGCCCACGTTCTCCTTCCACGACACGAGCGAAGGCGCCAGGCGCGGCTTGCGGCCCGCCTCCCGGTCGCGCGACAGGGCATAGAGGCCCGTCGCGAGGAAGGGCGCGGCGAGGAGGAAAGCGCCCGCGAGCGTCGAGACGTACTGGTAGGCGAAGTCGTAGAGCGCGAGGAGCGCCCAGCCCATCGCCGCGAAGGCCGCGCCGTAGAATCCGCTCGCCAGGGGCGCGGCCCTGAAGTCGTCCCAGCCGCGGACCAGCCACGCGAACGGCGCGAAGGCCGGGACCACGCGCAGCTCGTAGGTGGCGCCCTGGGGCGAGACGAGGGGCTGCGGCTCGCTCATCCGCCTATTTCTTCGGCGCGGGCGGCGCGGGCGGCGAGGCGGGCGGCAGCCCCTGCGACTTGAGGGCCTCGAGCTTCGCGAGGTCCAGCTTCGCCACCGCCTCCTTGAAGACGGCCATCTCGACGCCGGTCGCCTTGGCGCCCACGATGAAGCGGCCGGCCACGATCACGTCGAGCTCGCCTGTCCGCGAAGGCTTGTCGTAGCGCTCGTAGGCCTTGCGTCCGTTCACCGTGGTGGTGCGCTCGTAGCCCGAGGTGCCTTCCTTGTCGATCTCCACGTTCACCCAGGCGAACGCCATGGCGGTCACGCCGGAGAGCGAGCCCACGTCCGTGACATCCAGGACGACGCGCCCGCCCTTGCCGTCCTCGTACACCGCCTCGGCCTTCGAGGAGGCGATGCCCATGACGTTGGTGCGCGAGCCCTCGGAGCTCACGCGCTTCAGGCCCGCGATGGATTCCGGCAGGAGCTCCTTCAGCGCGCGGAAGTCCACCGGCTCGACCTTGACCGAGCCCGTGAGGGCCGCGCCCATCTGCTTCATCGCCTCGCCGGCCTGGTGGACGTCCCCCTGCCGCGCGGCGTCGCCCAGCTGCCTGGCGGCCTGCTCGACCTTGGTGCCCGGGTCCACGGGCTTCGGGGGCTCCTCCTTCCCGCAGGCGGCGAGGGCCAGCGCGGCGGAAACGAGTGCGATTCGGGGGATCATGAGATTGCCTTTCTCGATAGGTCTGGCGAAACGCGGGGCGATTACTTTAACATCACGCTTCATGCTCGCGGCTCCGCCAAACCCTTGATTTCTCAGGCCCGGCCGCAACCCACCGCCCTCCGACCCACCCCGGGAGAAACCCATGTCCGCCTCCATCGCACTTCGCGCGGCCGCGCTCGCCGTCGCCCTCGCGTTCGCGGCCGCCGCCGACGCCAAGACCCTGCGCTGGTCCAGCCAGGGAGACATCCTCACCATGGACCCGCACTCCCAGAACGAGGGCCTGAACAACTCGGTCTCCGACCACATCTACGAGCCGCTCGTCACGCGCGGCAAGGACCTGAGAATCGAGCCCTGCCTCGCCACGAGCTGGAAGGCCGTGAGCCCCACGGCCACGCAGTTCAAGCTGCGCCAGGGCATCCGGTTCCACGACGGCACGCCCTTCACCGTGGACGACGTCGTGTTCTCCATCGAGCGCGCGCTGGCCCCGACCTCCAACTTCTCGCCCTACATGCAGGGCATCACGGGAGCGAGGAAGATCGACGACGCGACCGTGGAGATCCAGACCAAGGGGCCCAACCCGGTGCTCCTCGCGCAGCTCACCGAGGTGCGCATCATGAGCAAGGCCTGGGCCACGAAGCACAACGTGCTCAAGCCCCAGGACTACAAGAACAAGGAGGAGACGTACGCCTCCCGGAACGCCAACGGCACCGGCCCCTTCGTGCTGAAGAGCCGCGAGGCCGACGTGAAGACGGTGCTCGTCCTCAACTCCAACTGGTGGGGGAAGATGGAGGGCAATGTGAACGAGCTCGTCTACCAGCCGATCAAGCAGGACGGCACTCGCCTGGCGGCGCTGCTCTCCGGCGAGGTGGACTTCGTGCTCGACCCGCCCCCCCAGGACGTCCCGCGGCTCAAGCGGGACCCGAAGATCAAGGTGGTCGAGGGCAACGAGAACCGCACGATCTTCTTCGGCTTCGACCAGTGGCGCGACGAGCTGCAGTACTCGTCGGTGAAGGGGAAGAACCCCTTCAAGGACCTGCGCGTGCGCCAGGCGTTCCAGCTCGCCCTCGACGTGAACGCGCTGAAGACCCAGGTGATGCGCGGCCTGGCGACCCCGACGGCCGTCATGTTCGCCCCGCAGGTCGACGGCTACGACAAGGCGCTCGACGCGGTGGTGAAGCCCGACCGCGAGCGCGCGAGGAAGCTCCTCGCGGAGGCCGGATACCCGCAGGGCTTCGAGGTCACCCTGGACTGCCCCAACAACCGCTACATCAACGACGAGAAGCTCTGCCAGGCCACGGCCGCGATGCTCGCGCAGGTCAACGTCAAGGTGCGGCTGAACGCGATGCCGCGCGCGACCTACTTCGCCAAGATCCAGAAGTTCGACACGAGCTTCTACATGCTGGGCTGGGGCGTGCCCACCTTCGACTCGCTGTACTCCCTGCAGAGCCTGCTGCGCACCGTGGGCCAGGGCGGCGACGGCAACTTCAACCTCGGCAAGTACTCGAACCCGAAGGTCGACGCCGCCGTGGACGCCCTCAAGACCGAGACCGACCCGGCCCGGCGCAAGGCGCTCACGAAGGAGGCTCTCGCGATCCACAAGGCCGACGTGGGCCACATCCCGCTGCACCACCAGGTGATCCCGTGGGCGATGCGCTCGAACGTGAGCGTGGTGCACCGCGCCGACAACCGCCTCACCGCCAAGTGGGTGAAGGTCAACTGAGCGCCTGAGCGCCCCGCGGCCCCGCCGGCCCCGCCTCGCGCGGGGCCGGCTGCGTTATGCTCCCGCCAATGCCGCCCCTCCGAGTCCTCGCCGTCCTCGCCCTGGCCTGCCTGCCGCTGGCAGCGCCCGGGAAGACGCTGCGCTACGCGAGCCAGGACGACCCGCAGACCCTCGACCCGCACTCGGCCAACCTCGCCGTGAGCTCGCGCGTCACCGGCAACGTCTACGAGGCGCTCGTCTGGCGCGACCGCGACTGGAAGGTGATCCCCTGGCTCGCGACGTCCTGGAGCCAGCCCGACGCCCGCACCTGGCGGTTCCGGCTGCGCGAGGGCGTGAAGTTCCACGACGGCTCGCTCCTCACCGCCGACGACGTCGTGTTCTCCGTGGAGCGCGCGCTCTCGCCCGGCTCGCAGATGAAGGTCTCGCTGCAGGGGGTGGAGAGGGCCGTGAAGGTGGACGCGCTCACCGTGGACCTCGCGATGCGCGAGCCCAACCCGGTGCTGCTCTCGCACCTGACGCAGTTCCGGATCATGAGCCGGGCCTGGGCCCTCCGGCACGGGGCGCAGCAGCCGCAGGACTTCAAGGCGAGGGAGGACACCTACGCCTCCCGCCACGCCAACGGCACCGGCGCGTTCAGGGTGAAGGAGCGCCAGCCCGACGTGCGCACCGTCCTCGCGGCGCACGCGGACTGGTGGGGGCACAAGGCCGGCATGAACGAGGGCAACCTCACCGAGGTGGTGATGCTGCCCATCAAGTCCAACGCGACGCGCCTGGCGGCCCTGCTCTCCGGCGAGGTGGACTTCGTGCTGGACCCGCCCACGCAGGACGTGGCCCGGCTGCGCGCCGATCCCGGCGTGAAGATCGTGGAAGGCGGCGAGCTGCGGGTGCAGTACGTCGCCTTCGACGTCTTCCGCGACGACCTGCTGCACGGCAGCGCGGGCGGGAAGAACCCCTTCAAGGACCTGCGCGTGCGCCAGGCCGTGGCCCACGCCATCGACGCCGAGGCGATCCGGGCCAAGGTGATGCGCGGGTTCTCGCGGCCCACGGGGACGATCCTCACGCCCGGGGTCCAGGGCTACGCGGCCGAGGCCGACGTGCGCCCGGCCTTCGACCGCGAGAAGGCGAGGAGGCTGCTGGCCGAGGCCGGGTACGCCGGCGGGTTCGAGGTCACGCTCGACACCGGCAACACCCAGCCCGCCGCCGACATCGCGCAGGCGGTGGCGGCGATGCTCTCCCAGGTCGGCATCCGGGTGCGCCCCAACATCGTCCCGCAGGCGAGCTACTTCCCGAAGATCGAGAAGCACGACACGAGCTTCTACGTGCTCTCCTGGGGCGGAGGCGTCACGGCAGACGCGCTCTACACCCTGCAGGCGCTGCTGCACACGGCCAACCGCAAGGGCGAGGGCGACTTCAACCTCGGGCGCTGGTCGAACGCGCGCGTCGACGAGGTCATCCAGCGCCTGCAGGAGGAGCGCGACGGCGCGAAGCGCGACGCCCTCGTGCGCGAAGCCCTCCTCGTCGCCGGCCGCGAGCTTCCCCTCGTCGCGATCCACCAGCCCCTCATCCCCTGGGCCATGAGGAAAAACGTCTCGGCGTGGTTCTCTCCGGTGAACACGGTGTACTTCTACAAGGTGAGGATGGAATGAGGACCCTCACCCCAGCCCTCTCCCAAGGGAGAGGGAGCACTTTCCTCTCATCTCCCTCCGGGAGAGGGAGCACTTTCCTCCCATCTCCCTCCGGGAGAGGGGTCGGGGGTGAGGGTCCGTGATCGCCTTCGTCATCCGTCGCCTGCTGCAGGGCATCGTGGTGATGCTCGTGGTGGGCTTCATCGCCTTCTCGCTCTTCAATTTCGTGGGCGATCCCGTCTCGCTCATGCTCCCGCCCGAGGCGACCCAGGCCGACCGGAAGGCGATGCGCGAGTCCCTCGGCCTGGACCGCCCGTTCCACGTCCAGTTCGCGACCTTCGTCGGCAACGCGCTGCAGGGCAACTTCGGCATCTCGCTGCGGCTGGGCCGCCCGGTGTCGGCGCTGCTGGCCGAGCGCCTGCCCGCCACGCTCGAGCTCGCGCTCGTCGCCGCCTCCCTCGCGCTGCTGGTGGGCGTCCCGCTGGGGGTCTACACGGGCCTGAACCGCACGGCCTGGCTCTCCCGGGTCTTCCTCACCGTCTCGCTCATCGGCGTGTCGCTGCCCACCTTCCTCATCGGCATCTTCCTCATCCTGATCTTCGCCGTCTGGCTGGGGTGGCTGCCCTCGTTCGGGCGCGGCGACACGGTCATGCTGGGCGCCTGGTCGACGGGCTTCCTCACGGCCACGGGGCTCAAGGCGCTCATCCTGCCCTCCATCACGCTGGGGCTCTTCCAGCTCACCCTCATCATGCGGCTGGTGCGAAGCGAGATGCTCGAGGTGCTGCGCACCGACTACATCAAGTTCGCGCGGGCCCGCGGGCTCACCAACCGCGCGATCAACTTCGGGCACGCGCTCAGGAACACCCTGGTGCCCGTGATCACGATCACGGGGCTGCAGCTGGGCGCCATCATCGCCTTCGCGATCATCACCGAGACGGTGTTCCAGTGGCCCGGCATGGGGCTGCTCTTCATACAGGCGGTGCAGTTCGCCGACATCCCGGTGATGGCGGCCTACCTGTGCCTCATCGGCTTCATCTTCGTGGTCATCAACCTCGTGGTCGACATGCTCTACTACCTCGTGGACCCGCGGCTGCGCATCGACCGCGCCGTGGCGGGAGGGCACTGATGCGCGCCCTTCGCCGCCTCCTCGACTCCGACATCTTCTACAGCTTCCGGCGCTCGCCGCTCACGATCGTCGCCGCCGCCACCACGCTCGCCTGCGTCGTGGCCGCCGTCTTCGCCGGATGGCTCGCGCCGCACAATCCCTTCGACCTGAAGACGCTCGACCTCCTGGACGCGTTCACGCCGCCCGCCTGGGCCGAGCGCGGCAACCCCGCCTACCTGCTGGGCACCGACGACCAGGGCCGCGACGTGCTCTCGGCGATCATGTACGGCTCGCGCGTGTCCCTGATGGTGGGCTTCTTCGCCGTGATGCTCGCGATGACGATCGGCATCGCCCTGGGGCTGCTGTCGGGCTACGTGGGGGGCAAGGTCGACGCCTTCATCATGCGCGTGGCCGACGTGCAGCTGTCCTTCCCGGCGATCCTCATCGCGCTCCTGATCGACGGCGTGGCGCGCGTGGCCCTGCCCCGGGAGTCGCACGACACGGCGGCGCTCTACGTGCTGGTGCTCGCCATCGCCGCCTCCGGCTGGGTGCAGTACGCCCGGACCGTGCGCGGCTCCACGCTCGTGGAGCGCAACAAGGAGTACGTGCAGGCCGCGCGCGTGATCGGGCGCCACCCCCTGGCGATCATGTTCTCGCACGTGCTGCCGAACGTGATGGGGCCGGTGCTCGTCCTCGCCACGCTGCACATCGGCACCGCGATCATCACCGAGGCGACCCTGTCCTTCCTGGGGGTCGGCGTGCCACCGACCCAGCCCTCGCTGGGCACCCTGATCCGCATCGGAAACGACTTCCTCTTCTCGGGGGAATGGTGGATCACCGTCTTCCCCGGGGCATGGCTCGTGATCATGGTGCTCGCGATGAACCTCCTGGGCGACTGGCTGCGCGACGCCCTCAACCCGAAGCTGCGCTAGGCACGGACGACAATGGACCGACTTCTCGCCGCCCTCCTCCTCGCCCCCGCCATCGCCGCGGCCGGGCCGTTCGACCAGCCCTGGGCCGAGATCCGGGGCGAAGGCTCGGGCGCGCCCGACCCGAAGTACGGCGCGGCCGTCCTGAGCCGCGTCGACGGCGAGCCCGCGGCCCGGGGCCGCGCCGTCGTGGCCCCGGGCACCCACGCGGTGACCGTCTCCCTGCCGCCGAACAAGGGCATGAGCGTCGGCGCGCAGCAGAACCTCGAGGTGCGGGCGAACCCGTGCATGCGCTACATCCTGGCCGCGAGCCTCGACCCGCAATCGGGGCAATGGAAGGCGGTCGTGCGCTCGGCCGAGTCGATCGGCGAGTGCCTCACCCGGTTCAAGGGCGGGACCGCGCCGCAATGAGCGGCTTCCCCCGACGCAACTTCGAGAGCGGCGCGCCGTGGGAGCCCGTCGTGGGCTACTCGCGCGCCGTACGCTGTGGCCCGCACGTCTGGGTCGCGGGCACGACGGCCACGGACGCCGGGGGCCGGCTCGTGGGCCGCGGCGACGCCTACGCGCAGGCGAGGCAGGCGCTCGCCAACATCGTCGCGGTGCTGGCACGGGCCGGCGCCTCGGCGCAGGACGTGGTGCGCACGCGCATCTTCGTGACCGACATCGCGCAGTGGGAGCACGTCGGCCGGGCCCACGGCGAGGTCTTCGGCGACATCCGCCCCGCCTGCACGCTGGTCGAGGTGAAGGCCCTCGTGGATCCCGACATGCTGGTCGAGATCGAGGCGGAGGCCTGGGTCGCCCCGGAGCCGAGCCAGGGATGAGCGCTGCCGCGCCGCTCCTGGAGGTCCGCCACCTGCGCGTGGAGTTCAACACGCGCCGCGGCACGCTCGTCGCCATCGACGACGTGAGCTTCGAGATCGCCCCGGGCGAGGTCCTGGGCGTCGTGGGCGAATCCGGCGCGGGCAAGTCCATCACGGGGACGGCGATCATCGGGCTGCTCGAGCCCCCGGGGCGCATCGCCGGCGGCGAAGTCCTCCTCGAGGGCGGGCGCATCGACAACCTGCCCGCCGAGCAGATGCGGCGCATCCGCGGGCGGCGCATCGGCGCCATCTTCCAGGACCCGCTCACCTCGCTCAATCCGCTCTACACCGTCGGCCGGCAGATCGTGGAGACCATCCAGACGCACCTGCCGATGAACGCGGCGGAGGCGCGAACCCGCGCCATCGATCTCCTGAAGGAAGTGGGCATCCCGGCGGCCGAACGGCGCATCGACCACTACCCGCACCAGTTCTCCGGCGGCATGCGCCAGCGCGTCGTGATCGCGCTCGCCCTGTGCGCCAACCCGCGCCTCATCATCGCCGACGAGCCCACGACCGCCCTCGACGTCTCGATCCAGGCTCAGATCATCCAGCTCCTGAAGAAGCTCGGGCGCGAGCACGGCACGGCCGTGATGCTGGTGACGCACGACATGGGCGTGATCGCGGAGACCGCGGACCGCGTGGCGGTGATGTACGCGGGCCGCCTCGTCGAGGTGGGCCCGGTGCAGGACGTGATCCACCACCCACAGCACCCGTATACCGCGGGCCTCATGGGCTCGATCCCGGCCATCGGTCAGGAGGTGGAGCGCCTGCCCCAGATCGAGGGGTCGATGCCGCGGCTCGACGCCATCCCGAGGGGCTGCGCGTTCAACCCGCGCTGCCCGAAGGCCTTCGGGCGCTGCCGCGAGGAGCGGCCGGACCTGATGCCCGCGGGGGCGACGCGCGCAGCCTGCTGGCTGCACGCGAATTAGGGCGGGAACACGGATGAACACGGATAACGACACACGGATGAACACGGATGGGCGCTGACCCGAAGGCAGCGGTGCCCGTGGCGGACGGCGCGTCCAGGGTGCTGCTGGAGGTGAAGGACCTGGCGCGGGACTTCGACGTGTCGCGCCCGTGGCTCAACCGCGTGCTGGAGGGGGCGCCGCGGCAGGTCCTGAAGGCGGTCGACGGGGTGTCGTTCACGATCAACCGGGGCGAGACGCTCTCGCTCGTGGGCGAGTCCGGGTGCGGGAAGTCGACGGTGGCCCGGCTCATCTGCGGGCTCTACGCGCCCTCGCGCGGCTCCATCGTGTTCGACGGGCAGGACATGGCCGCGATCGGGCGGCGCTCGGACATGCTCGCCATGCGCCGGCGCTTCCAGATGATCTTCCAGGACCCGTACGCGAGCCTGAACCCGCGCTGGCGCGTGGGCCGCATCGTCGCGGAGCCGCTGCGCGCGCACGGCCTCGCCGCCGACCGGGGCGCCATCGCCGGGCGCGTGGCCGCCCTCCTCGAGGACGTGCGCCTGTCGGCCCACGACGCCGGGAAGTTCCCGCACGAGTTCTCCGGGGGGCAGCGCCAGAGGATCTCCATCGCGAGGGCGCTGTCCTCCAACCCCGAGTTCCTGGTCTGCGACGAGCCCACGAGCGCGCTCGACGTGTCGGTCCAGGCGCAGATCCTCAACCTCATGAAGGACCTGCAGCGCGAGCACGGCCTGACCTACCTCTTCATCTCGCACAACCTCGCGGTGGTCTCGCACATCTCCACGCGCGTGGGCGTGATGTACCTGGGCCGCATCGTGGAGATCGCGCCCACGCGCACGATCTTCGCGCGGCCCCTGCACCCCTACACGCAGATGCTCGAGAGCGCGATCCCCGACATCACGATGAGCGGCAAGTCGCGCACGCCCGTGGCCGGCGAGGTGCCCAACCCGCTCGACCCGCCCACGGGCTGCGCCTTCCACCCGCGCTGCCCGCACGCGAACGACCGCTGCCGCTCGGAGCGCCCGGAGCTGCGCGAGATCGGCGGCGCCCAGGTCGCCTGCCATGCCCAGGAAGAGGGACGCCTCCCCCCCCTGGGCGGCTGAAGCCGGCTACGGATGAAATGCCCCGATTCCCCGGGGGCATGCGAAAATCCGGCCACGATGAAGAATTCCGACCTGCGCAGGCCGGCCCGTGGCTTCACGATGCTGGAGATCGTCATCGTGGTCGCGATCGTGGCCGTTCTCGGTGCGCTCGGCAGCGCGGCCTACGGCCGGTACCGCGACCGGGTGCTCGTGAGCCAGGCCGTCTCGGACATCGTCGCGATCGCCGCATCCATCAAGCGCTTCGAGCTCGACTCGAGGGCGCTGCCCGAGAGCCTCGCCGAAGTCGGCGCGGGCACGCGGCTCGACCCCTGGGGCCGGCCCTACCAGTACGTCGACCTCGCGACGATGAAGGGCAACGGCAAGGCGCGCAAGGACAAGAAGCTCGCGCCCCTCAACTCCGACTACGACTTGTACAGCCTCGGCAAGGATGGCGACTCGAAGCCCCCGCTCGTGACCCCCGTGAGCCGCGACGACATCGTGAGGGCCCGTGACGGGCAGTTCATCGGCATGGCGAAGGATTTCGATCCTTGAAGTCGCTGTGGGGCCGGTTCCTCACGGGACGGGTCGCCCGGCGCGCCTTCCTCGTGCTGGGACTGTCCGCCTTCGTGCCCCTGGCGCTGATGGCCGCGCTGTCGCTGAACGAGGTGCGCACGATCCTGCTGCAACTGAACGAAAGGCGGATGGCCGCCGGCGCGAAGTCCTACGGCATGGCCGTCTTCGAGCGCCTCCTCCTGGCGCAGGACGTGGCGATCGCGGCGGCGAACGTGCCGGAGGACTCCCTGCCGCAGGGTTCGCTCGCGCGCCGCAGCTTCGTCACGCTGGGCACGGTCGGCGCCGACGGCAGCATCGTGGCCGCGATCGGCACGCCGCAGCTGCCGCCCCTCTCCCCCGAGGCCCACGACCGCCTCGCGCAGGGCAAGCCGGTGGCGGTCGCCATGCGGCGGGGAGGGTTCGCGCAGGTGAGCCTGGTGGCGCCCGCGGGTACCGGGGAGAGCCGCGCCCTGGTCGTCGGCGAGCTGTCCACGGACTTCCTCTGGGGCTCCGTCGACCTCTACCCGGCGGCCACGGACTTCTGCATCTTCGAGCAAGGCACCCGAATCGTCCTGTTCTGCTCGATTCCCGACCATGGCGGCCTGGCGACCGTCGCCGATTCCGCGACCAACCAGACGAGCCTGCAGTCCGTGCGCTGGGAGCGCCGCGGCGAATACCAGCGCGCGCTCGCGTGGGGGCAGTTCATGCGGGCCGGCTTCGGCGCACCCGACTGGGTCTTCGTGGCGACCCAGCCCGAGAGCTTCCAGCTCGCGCCGGTGACGGAGTTCCGCCAGATCTACGTTCCCGTGGTCGCGCTGGCGCTCCTGCTCGTCACATGGCTCACCATCCGCCAGGCGCGCGGCATCCTCGTGCCGGTAGAGCGCCTCGCCGCGCGCGCGCGGGCCATCGCCCGAAACGACTTCGCCGGCCGCCTCGACATGCCGCGCAACGACGAGTTCGGGGAGCTCGCCTCCGCGTTCGACAACATGTCGGCGCGGCTGGGCCACCAGTTCGCGGCGCTCACCGCGCTCTCCGAGATCGACCGGCTGATCCTCTCCAGCGTCGACACCGAGCAGGTGATCCGCACCGTCATCGAGCGCATGGGGGACGTGGTGCCGGCGGACGCAGTTAGCGTGACCCTCTTCGACCGCGACAACCCGCATCACGCGCAGGCCTATTTCCGGGGTCCGCGCTCGGGCGGGACGATGACCGTCGCCCGGCTCGACATCGCCCCCGAGACGCGCAGCATCCTGGAATCCGACGAGAAGGGCGGCTGGATCGCCCTCACGGCGCCGGTCCCCGACCACCTCGGGCACCTGGTCGACGAGGGCCTCCGGACGGCGTACGTGCAGCCGATCGTCTGGCGCGGGGTCGTGTGCGGCGCCCTCGTGCTCGGCTACCTCGCGGACGCCGCCCGCAACGACGAGGAGCGCCAGCAGGCGCGCGAGTTCGCCGACCGGATCGCGGTCGCCGTGTCCTCCGCCTGGCGCGACGAGCAGCTCTACGTCCAGGCCCACTTCGACCTCCTCACGGGGCTGCCCAACCGGCTCCTGCTGAAGGACCGCCTCACCCAGGAGATCGCGCGCTGCCAGCGCGAGGACAGGCGCTTCGCCGTCCTCTTCATCGACCTCGACCGCTTCAAGGACGTGAACGACTCCTTCGGGCACTCGGCGGGCGACGCGGTGCTGCGCGAGGCCGCCGCCCGCATCCGCGGCTGCGTGCGCGCGAGCGACACCGTCTCCCGGCTGGGCGGGGACGAGTTCACCGTCCTCCTCGCCAACCTGCAGCGCCCGCAGGCCGCCGGCCCGATCGCGGAGAACATCGTGCGCGCGCTCGCGAGGGAGTTCGCCGTCGGCGAGCACCACTCCTTCCTCGGCGCGAGCATCGGCATCGCCTCCTATCCCGAGGACGGGAGCTCGGCGGAGGACTTGCTGAAGAACGCCGACACCGCGATGTACCGCGCGAAATCGGCCGGGCGCTCGCAGGCGGTCTACTTCGAGGAGCGGATGAACGCCGAGGCGCTCGCCCGGCTCGCGCTCGACCGCGACCTGCGCATGGCGATCGAGCGCGGGGAGCTGATCCTGCACTACCAGCCGCAGGTCGTGCTGGGGACCGGCGCCGTCGCGGCCGCCGAGGCCCTCATCCGCTGGCAGCACCCGAAGCACGGGCTGATCTCTCCCTCCCGCTTCATCCCGCTCGCGGAGGAGTCCGGCTTCATCGACGAGATCGGGAAGTGGGCCCTGCGCGAGGCCTGCTCGCGCATGAAGGCGTGGCAGGCCGAGGGCCTGGCGGTCGCGCAGGTCTGCGTCAACGTCTCGCCGCGGCAGTTCCGCCGCAGCGGCCTCGCGAACCTCGTGCGCGAATGCGTCGAGGAGGCGGGCATCGCGCCGGACTGCCTCGAGCTCGAGATCACCGAGGGGCTCCTGATGGAGCATCCGGTGGCGGCCGAGGGAATGCTGCACGAGCTGCACGCGATGGGCATCGGCATCGCCCTGGACGACTTCGGCACCGGCTTCTCCTCGATGGCCTACCTCAAGCGCTTTCCCGTCCAGACCATCAAGATCGACCGCGTGTTCGTCGAGGGCCTGGGTGAAGGGGGCGACGCCCGGGCGATCGTCGCGGCCATCATCGCGTTGTCCCACGCCCTGGGCAAGAGCGTCGTCGCCGAGGGAGTGGAGACGGCGGAGCAGCTCGCCATCCTCGGGGAGCTCGGCTGCGACGAGATCCAGGGGCACTACTTCGCACCCGCGCTGCCGCCCGCGGAGTTCGCGGCGTTCGTGCGCTCGCGACCGCCCGCGACGCGCTAGGGGCCGCGGTCCCCCGCCGTCAGAACACGAACGGGACGATCGCCCGGGTGCGGGCGCGGTAGGCCTCGTAGCCCGGGTGCAGCACCGCGAGGCCCCTTTCCTCGCGCCGCGCCTTCGCGGCGAGCACGCCGGCCAGGAGCGCCCACGCCAGCCACTGCCACGCATCGCCGGCGAGGGCGAAGGCGGCCATTACCAGGAGGACCGAGAGGTACATCGGGTGGCGCACGCGGGCGTAGGGCCCGTGGGTCACGAGCTCGCCTTCCGGGTGCGGGTCGGGGCGGATGTGGAAGTTTCCCGGCCGGTTGGCCCACAGCGACCAGCCGCCCACCGCGAGCCCCGGCGCCATCAACGCCACGAAGCCGAAGCCGACGGCGGCCGGATCCAGCCGGAAGGCGATGAGCGCCATCAGGCCGAACTGCAGGGCGACGAGCAGGCGCGACACGGCGTGTCTCAGCGCCCGAGGCCGCGCGCCATCACGACCGCGAAGACGGGGATCATCGCGGCCACGTGCACCTCCCACATGAGGTAGCGGCGAAGCCGCCGGCGCTCTTCCTCGGGGACCGCGAACGCCTCCTGCGCGGCCGCGTGCCGGCACCAGCGCCGGATGGCGAGGGTCGGCGGGATGGAAAGCGCGGCCACGGCGAGGAACGCGGTCACCTTGGCGTGGAACACCCAGTCGCCGGCGTAGAACGCCCAGCCCTTGGCGCCCCAGATCGCCCGCGAGAACCCCGTGGCGAGCGTGACAAGGGCGGCGCCGACGTACCAGAGGTCCACGCGCGCGAGAAGGCGCACCGCGGCCGCGTCGAGGCTCGCCCGGGCGAGCACCACCTCCACCGTGAGGAAGGCGAAGAGCACGAAGACCGCGGTGAAGTGCAGGTAGGCGAGGACGGCGTCGAGCCACATGGCCTGCCCCCTACCCCGCCATGGCGCGGATGCGCGCCACGGCCTCCTCGAGACGCGCCACCGGCTGCGTGTAGGCGATGCGGATGTGCCGCCCGGGCGCGTGCGAGCCGAAGTCCCTGCCGGGCGTGATGGCGACCCCGGCCTCCTCGAGCACCCGGCGCGCGAGGGCGAAGCTGTCGGGCGCCAGGCGCGAGCTGTCGGCATAGACGTAGAAGGCGCCCTGCGGCCGCGCCGGGATGCTCAAGCCCAGGCCCTCGAGGGCAGGCAGCAGCCAGTCGCGGCGCGCGGCGAGCTCGCGGCGGCGCTCCTCGAGGATCGCGATCGTCTCCGGCGCGAAGGCGGCGAGCGCGGCGTGCTGGGCGAGCGTCGAGGGCGAGATGTAGAGGTTCTGCGCGAGCTTCTCGACCTCCCGCACGTACGCCTCCGGCACGACCATCCAGCCCAGGCGCCAGCCCGTCATCTGGAAGTACTTCGAGAAGCTGTTGACGACGAAGACGTCCTCGCCCGCCTCGAGCGCGGTGCGCGCATCGAGCCCGTAGGTGAGGCCGTGGTAGATCTCGTCGACGAGGAGCGTGGCGCTGCGCTCGCGCGCGAGGCCCGCCAGCTGCGCGATCTCCTCCGGCTCCACCAGCGTCCCCGTGGGATTCGACGGGCTCGCCACCATCGCCACGCGCGTGCGCGCCGTCCAGGACTCCCGGGCCCGCGCGGGCGTGAGCTGGTAGCGCGAATCCGCGCCCACGGCCACGGGGCGGGGCACGCCGCCCAGCGCGGCCACGATGTGCCGGTTGCAGGGATATCCCGGGTCGGAGAGCAGCACCTCGTCGCCCGCGTCGAGCAGCACGCCGAAGGCCAGGAGCAGCGCCGCGCTCGAGCCCGCGGTCACGACGACGCGCCCGGCCGGCACCTCGACGCGGTAGCGTTCGAAGTAGAAGCGGGAGATCGCCTCCCGGAGCGCCGGCAGCCCCAGGGCCGAGGTGTAGTTCATGGGCACCGCGGCGAGCGCCCGCCGCGCGGCCTCGACCACGGGCGCCGGCGTGCGGAAGTCCGGCTCGCCGATCTCGAGGTGGATCACGTCGCGGCCCCGCGCCCCGCGCCCCCGGGCGGGGACTGGATCTCCATCACCTCGAAGGGCGCGATGCGCGCCATGCGCGCCGCGAGATGGAAGGCGGGGGTGGCGCCGTTCATCGCGCTGCGCTCAATCCGGCAGGCGGGCGCTGAAATCCACCTCGCGAACCCCCTTGCGGTCGCGCACGGCGTCGACCGCCCCGAGGATCTTCTCGCGAAGGGCGTCCCCATCGGGCACGCCGCGGATCACCACGATCGGCGTCGAGGCGTCCGACGTCTCCAGCTCCACGTTGCCGATGCCGACGAGGCGCATCACGAAGGGCTGCACGAAGCTCGCATCCTTCACGCGATAGAGCTCGAGGCTGTCGGTGCGCCGGCTGAACACGCCCTGGCGAATGCGCACGCGCGCGCTGGTCACCTCGTAGGTGAACGAGCGCGTCGCGAGCCAGCGCCAAAGGGCCCAGGGAACGGGAATCACGAGGAGGCAGGCCGCGAAGGCCCAGAAATTGGTCCACTGCGAGGGACTGCCCTGCCAAAGTACCCGCTCGGATTCGCTCATGATCGGCCTGGCGCTCACGGTGACGAACCCGACTTTACCGCAATCGGGCCTCTCATCGCCGCAGGTGCTCGTCCCAGTACTTCTGCAGGCGCTTGGCGGACACGGGGAACGGCGTCTTCAGCTCCTGCGCGAAGAGCGAGATGCGCAGTTCCTCGAGGAGCCAGCGGAATTCCTCCAGCTTCCCGCCCGGCGAGCCGGCCTTGCGGCCCTCCTCCTCGCGCGCCTCGTACTGCGCCCACAGCCCCGCGACCACGGGCGCGTGCCGCTGGTCGCGCTCCGGGTTGGCGCGGAACTTCGCCAGTCGCAGCGCCGCCCCCTTCAGGTAGCGTGGGATGTGCTCTAGCCGCTCCCACGGCGTGCGCGCGAGGAAACCCGGGAAGACCAGCCGGCCCTGCTGCGCCTTCACCTCGTGGGCGAGCTTGCCCAGGCCCGCGGACTGGGCGAGCGCCGCGGTGAGCGCGTGGTGCGCCTCGGCGATGGCCACCCCGTGGCGCGCGGCCGCCTCGGTCACCGCCGGCAGCCTCGCCTTGGCGCGCTTCTTCTGCTCCTCGAACGCCTTCAGCGTGCGCGGCGGCTCGTCCTCGCCCACGAAGGCGCGGTCGAGGACGCAGGCCGCGAGGTCCGCGCGCAGCCTGTCGGCCGGCATCACGGCCTGCAGCTTCATGGCGAGCGCGTTGAATCCCGGCGGGCCGCGCTCGAGCTGCTTCACCTGCTCCTTCAGCTCGAAGGCGAGGAGCCGCTTCACGCCGCCGCGGTGCGCATCGGCCGCCTTTTCCTTCGTGTCGAAGAGGCGGATGGCGACGCTCTCGCCCTCGTCCGCGAGGGCCGGGTAGCCCGTGAGGGACTGGTTGCCGCGGCGAAAGGCGACCTCCGCCGGCAGGTCCCCGAAGTCCCACGCCCGGATCCCCTCGCGCTCGAGGCCGGGCGTGGACTGCGCGAGCGTGAGCTGCGCCGCCTCGCCCAGGCGCGCGCGCAGCTCGCCCAGGTCGCGTCCCATCGCGAGCTCGCGCTTCGCGTCGTCCACCACGCGCAGGTTCATCCTCAGGTGGGCCGGGCACTCGTCCTTCGACCAGACGTCCGCATCGAGGCGCTCGCCCGCCAGGCGCGAGGCATAGGCCAGCACCTCGTCGGCGATCCGGCGCTCGCCCGGCTTCACGCGCTCGAGGAACGCCGTCACCTGCTCGGGCACCGGCACGAGGAGCGTGCGCACGCGCTTGGGAAGGGCCTTCATGGTCCACGCCACCTTCTCGCGCAGCATGCCGGGCACCAGCCAGTCGATGGCCGCCTCGTCGACCTGGTTGAGGAGCGCGAGCGGCACGTTCATCGTGACGCCGTCCAGGGGATGCCCCGGCTCGAAGCGGTAGGCCAGGGGGAACGCGTGCTCGCCCAGGCGCAACTGGCGGGGGAAAAGCTCCTCCGTCACCGATTCCGCGCCGTGGCGCATGAGGTCGGCCTTCGAGAGGAAGAGCAGCTTCGGATCCCGCTTCGCCGCCTCGCCGTACCAGGCCTCGAAGGAGCGCGCGTCGCGCACCTCCGCGGGCACGCGCGCGGCGTAGAAGCCGAAGATCGCCCGGTCGTCCACCAGCACGTCCTGCCGGCGCGCGCGGTGCTCCAGGTCCTCCACCTCGCGCACCAGCGCGCGGTTGTGCGCGAAGAAGGGCTGCCGTGTCTCCAGCTCGCCGGCCACGAGCGCGCCCTCGATGAAGATCTCGCGCGCGCGCGCCGGGTCCAGCCGCCCGAAGCTCACCTTGCGCCGCGACACGATGGTGAGGCCGTAGAGCGCCACCGACTCCCAGGCCACGACCTCCCCGCGCGCCTTGTCCCAGTGCGGCTCCGCGTGCGTGCGCGTGACCAGGTGCGCCGCCGCCTTCTCGATCCACTCCGGCTCCACGCGCGCCACATTGCGGGCGAAGATGCGCGTGGTCTCCTGCAGCTCGCCGGCCATGATCCAGCGCGGCCGGTTCTTCTTCAGGCCCGAGCCCGGCCAGATGGCGAAGGGGATGCCGCGCGGGGCGTTGTAGTGGTCGCCTTCCTGCGCCTTGAGGCCGACGTTGGAGACGAGCCCCGTAAGGAGCGCCCGGTGCACCTGCTCGTAGGTGGCGTCGGTCGTGTTCTCGCGGATCTTCAGGCCCGCGGCCATCTCGCGCAGCTGCCCGGCGAGGTCGCGCCACTCGCGCATGCGCGTGAAGGACAGGAAGTGCTCGCGGCAGGTCTGCCAGAGCTTGCGGTTGGATTCCTTGTGGCGGAAGGCCTCGTCGAAGAACTTCCACAGGTTGACGAGCTGGACGAAGTCGGAAGCCTCGTCGCGGAACTCCTCGTGGGCGCGGTCCGACTCCTGCCTCTTGTCCTGGGGCCGGTCGCGCGGGTCCTGGATGGACAGCGCCGAGGCGAGGATCAGCATCTCGCACAGGCAGTTGAACTCGCGCGCGGCGAGCAGCATGCGGCCGATGCGCGGGTCCACCGGCAGGTTCGCGAGCTCGCGGCCCAGCGGCGTCAGCGCCCGCCGCTCGTCGATGGCGCCCAGCTCGAAGAGGCTCTTGTAGCCGTCGTCCACCTGGCGCGGCGTGGGCGGCTCCAGGAACGGGAAGGCGGCGATCTCGCCGAGCTCGAGCGCCGCCATGCGCAGGATCACGGAGGCGAGCGAGGTGCGCAGGATCTCCGGCGTGGTGAAATCCAGGCGCGCCTGGAAGTCCTCCTCGGCATAGAGCCGTATGGCGACGCCGCTCGCCACGCGGCCGCAGCGTCCGGCGCGCTGCTTCGCGGCGGCCTGCGAGACCGGCTCGATGCGCAGCTGGTCGATCTTCTGCCGGGGGCTGAAGCGCTTCACGCGCGCCAGGCCCGTGTCGATCACGTAGTGGATGCCGGGCACGGTGAGGGAGGTCTCGGCCACGTTGGTCGCGAGCACGATGCGCCGCTGCCCTCCGGGCTCGAAGACGCGATCCTGCTCCTCGGCCGAAAGGCGGGAGAAGAGCGGCAGGATCTCGGTGCCCTTCGGGTGGTGCTTGCGCAGCGTCTCGGCCGCCTCGCGGATCTCGCGCTCTCCCGGCAGGAAGACGAGGATGTCCCCGGAGCGGCTGCCGCGCGCGATCTCGTCCACGGCCCTGGCGATCGCCTCGTTCATGTCGACCGGCTCGTCGTCCTCGTCCTCGACCTCGAAGAATTCCGGGCGGTAGCGGACCTCGACGGGATAGGTCCGCCCCGAGACCTCGATCACCGGGGCGCCACCGAAAAAATCGGAGAAGCGCTGCGTGTCGATGGTCGCGGAGGTGACGACCACCTTGAGCTCGGGCCGGCGCCCGACGAGGCGCTTCAGGTACCCGAGGAGGAAGTCGATGTTGAGGCTCCTCTCGTGCGCCTCGTCGACGATGATCGTGTCGTAGGCGCGCAGCTCGCGGTCCGAGTGCGTCTCGGCGAGCAGGATCCCGTCCGTCATCACCTTGACCACCGTGTCGGGGTTGGTGCGGTCCTGGAAGCGGATCTTGTGGCCGACGAAGCCGCGCGGCATGCCCGGCAGCTCGTGCGCCAGGCGCGTGGCGAGGCTGCGCGCGGCGATGCGCCTCGGCTGCGTGCAGCCGACCAGGCCGGCGGCGCCGCGCCCCAGGGCTAGGCAGATCTTGGGCAGCTGCGTGGTCTTGCCCGAGCCCGTCTCGCCGCAGACGATCGTGACGGGGTGCTTCGCCACCAGGGCCGCGATGTCCTCGCGCCGCTGCGCGATGGGAAGCTCCTCGGGGAAGCGCGGGACCGGCAGCTTCGCCAGGCGCGCGGCGTAGGCCTTGCGGGAGCGCTCGACCAAAGCCTCGAGGACGGCGCGGTCGCGCTCGGCGGGGCGCCCCGAGGACGCGCGGCCTTGCACCGAGGCGGCGAGCGCGGCGATCTTCGGGTGGTCCGCCGCGAGCGTGGCGGCGAGGAGGTCTTCGGGAAGGTCGTTCAAGCCGCCATTTTACGGAAAAGGCGGCGTTCTTCCCGCGGGCTCAGCTCCGGCGCGGTCCCGGACCGGGCCCCGTGTACAGGGGCATGCGGCGGGCGTCCGCCTCCAGGTCGCGCAGCTTGCGGCGGATGCGCGTGTCGGCGCGCAGCCTCTGCGCGACCGCCTCCGTCTCGCGGAAGGCGTAGAAGAGGACCATGCCGACGAAGAAGAACGCCATGAAGCCCGAGAGCGGATGCGGGCCCGACTCGAAGAAGAAGATGTGGACGGTGGAGGGGACGGTCGCCGGGATGGACAGCGCGGGGTGGGCCCAGCGCACGGGGGCGTAGGCCGTGATCGAGCCGCCCACGTAGCAGGTGATCACCATGATCGCGAAGTTCTGCAGCGGGCCCGGCTCGTCCGGGAAGAGCCAGGTGCCGAGCAGGCCCCACTGGATCCCGGCCAGGAAGTTGCCGAGCACGGCGAGGCGCCCCCAGTCGCGGGAGTCGAGGGCCAGCGCGCCGCTCCGGTAGGCCCAGCACAGCCCCAGCCGCAGGATCGCCACGACGATCCCGTAGCCGAGCCAGGCGACGTGCTTCTCGCCCAGCCCGCCTTCGGCGAGGACCAGCACGCAAAGGAAGGTGCCCAGAAGCGCCGAGCCGGCGCCGACCGGAATGTTGCGGTAGAGCTCGGCGACCTGGAGCGTCTCCACGTCGTGCGCGAGCACGGCCGGGGGGATCCCGTTCGCGGGCAGGGGGTGTGGCATGGCTGCGCGCCTTTCGCGGGCGTGCGTCCGGCCCGCTGTTAGTCGTTGTGGCCCAATGGTAACGCATGTTAACCACCGGTGCCACGCACCCCGGCGCGGGGCGCGCCTCAGGGATTGAGCTGGCGGTAAACGCTCGTGGAAAGGCGCGAGAGGACGGCGCGGTCGATCTCGCCGGAAAGGGCGTAGCCCCAGTTGCCGTCGATCCAGTAGAAGACCGAGACGGCGCCTTCCTGCGCGAAGCGGAACGCCGTGGGCCCCTCGCTTCCCGTCTTCGCGGAGACGTACAGCGTGAGGCGCCGGCCGGCCGGCTCCTGGTACATGAACTGCGCCACGGGGCCCTCCGGCCCCGGGAGCAACCGCCCGCCCAGGAGCTCGTAGCCCTCGTGCGCGAGCACGGGAACCTTGAGCTTCGTCCCGAGCCGCTTCGAGAGCCACGCCACGAGGTGCTCCTGCTGCGAGGCATCGACCTCGACGGGATGGCGGACCTCCATGGCGTAGACGAGGTGGGCGCGCGCGGCGCGGGCGGGAAGCGCCTGCGCGGGCACGGCGGCCAGAGCCGCCTCGGGCGCGCGCCAGGGCCGCGGCAGCGCGAGGCCGATGGCGATGCCCGCCGCGAGGACGGACGCGGCGCGTGCGTAGCCGATCCACGACGGCCGCCGAAGCTGCAGGCGCGCCGGAAGGGGCTCGAGGAGCACCGGGTCGAATCGCTCGTGCAGCAGGCGGTCCTGCTCTTCGTCGCGACTCATCGGACCACCTTGAGGCCGGCGCGCTCCGGCTCGCCGTCCATGTGGCGGCGCAGCTTCTCCCGGGCGCGCGAAAGCCGGGACATCACGGTGCCCATGGGCACGCCCAGCGCGCGGCTCACCTGCGCGTAGCTCATGTCCTCGAGCCCCACCATGAGCAGCACCTCGCGCTGCTCCGCGGACAGCGCGGCGAGGCCGCGCTCGAGGTCGCGCAGGGCGGTCGCGCCCGAGGGATCGCCGTCGCCGGCGAGATTCTCGTCCACCTCCTGCGAGGCCGGGATCCGGCGCGTGCGCAACTGGTTCACGAAGACGTTGTGCATGATCGAGAAGAGCCAGGCGCGCAGGTCGCCCGGGCGCCAGAGGTGGAACTTGCGGACCGCGCGCTCGAGCGTGTCCTGCACGAGGTCGTCGGCCGAGTCCCGGTCGCCCACGAGCGCGCGCGCGTAGCGGCGCAGGTTGGGGATGTAGGGAAGGACCTGCTCGTAGTCCAAGGGCCGCGTTCCTCGCGAGGGCTTTCGCACCGGATGCACCGGTGCGTACGCCGGGAGAACACCCCGGCGGGCCGATTATTCCCGCGGCGGGGCGAAGCTCACGCCATCGAGATGCCTTCGTCCGCCATCACCCTCCTCACCGCCGGCCGGGCCAGCACGCGCTCCACGAGCGCCGTGTAGTTCGCCAGGCCCGACACCGGGAAGCCGTTGCGATTTCCCCAGCGGTAGAAGACGAGCAGGTAGGCGTCGACGACGGAAAAGCGCCCGCCCGCGGCCCACTTCCTGCCAGCCAGGATCCGGTCGATCTCCGCCAGGCACTCGCCGAAGGACTTGCGCCCGCCCTCCTTCACGGCGCCGACGTGCGCCTCGCCCTGGACGTAGCGCTCGGGACGGTAGAGGTGGGCGAAGGCCGGGTGGACGGTATCGGCCAGCCAGGCCATCAGGGATAGCGCCTGCGCCTGGTCCCAGGTCTTCGCGGGCCACAGGCCCTTTTCCGGGAATCCGCCGCCCAGATACGCGAGGATGGCCACGTTCTCCACGAGCACCTTGCCGTCGACGGCGAGCGCCGGAACCCGCCCGCGGGGGTTGATCCGCAGGTATTCCGGCGAGCGCTGCTGCCCGTCGGCGGTGCTGATCCGCACGGCCTCGTAGGGAATGCCGAGCTCCTCGAGGACGATGTGGGGCGCGAGCGAGCAGGCGCCCGGGGAGTAGTAGAGGGTGATCTTCATCAGAGCCGGGTGATGAGGGAGGAGGTGTCCCAGCGGCTGCCGCCGGCCTTCTGCACGTCGCCGTAGAACTGGTCGACGAGGGCGGTGACGGGCAGGCTCGCGCCGTTCCTCTTGGCCTCGTCGAGGCAGATGCCCAGGTCCTTGCGCATCCAGTCGACGGCGAAGCCGAAGTCGAACTTGCGCCCGGCCATCGTCTTGCCGCGGTTCTCCATCTGCCAGCTCTGCGCGGCGCCCTTGGAGATCACGTCGACGACGAGGCCGGGATCGAGGCCCGCCTTCTCGGCGAAGGCGATGCCCTCGGCGAGCGCCTGCACGAGGCCCGCGATGCAGATCTGGTTCACCATCTTGGTGAGCTGGCCGGCGCCGGCCGCGCCCATCAGCGTGACCGCCTTGCCGTAGGAATCCATCACCGGCTTCGCGCGCTCGAAGGCGCCGGCCTCGCCGCCGCACATGACGGTGAGCTTGCCGTTCTCCGCGCCGGCCTGCCCGCCGGAGACGGGGGCGTCGATGAAGTCGACCGCGCGCCCCTTCGCATCCGCGAAGATGCGCCGAGCCGCGTCGGCCGAGGCCGTCGTGTGGTCGATGAGCACGGCACCCTTCTTCATGCCCGCGAGCGCTTGCGCAGCGACCTCGGCGAGGTCCCTGTCGTTGCCCACGCACATGGCCACGAAATCCGCGCCCGCCGCGGCTTCGCCGGGCGTGGCGGCCGAGCGGCCGCCGTGCCTCGCGACCCACTCCTGCGCCTTGGCGGCGGTGCGGTTGTAGACGGTGACGTCGTAGCCCCGTGCCTTGAGGTGGCCGGCCATGGGGAAGCCCATGACGCCCAGGCCGAGGAATGCGACTTTCGCGCTCATTGCCTTGCTCCTTGTGCGAGTTCCTTGTTGACGAGATCGGGCGGCGCCCGGCCCTCGAGCGCCGCGGTGAGGTTGGCCACCGCCGTCTCGCACATGCGCATGCGCGTGGCGCGCGTGGCGCTGCCGATGTGCGGCGTGAGGACGGCGTTGGGCAGCGAGAGGTAGCCGGGGTTCAGCTTCGGCTCGCCCTCGAAGACGTCCAGGCCCGCACCGGCGATGCGCCCCGCCTTCAGCGCCTCCACGAGCGCCGCGTCGTCCACCACGCCGCCGCGGGCGGTGTTCACGAGGATCGCCGTGGGCTTCATCTTCGCGATCTCGGCCGCGCCGATGAGGTGGTGGACCGCCGGGGAGTAAGGGACCATCACCACCACGAAGTCCGATTCCGCGAACAGCCGGTCGCGCTCCACCCAGGTGGCGTTCAGGCGCCTCTCGTCGGCATCCGGGATGCGGCCCCGGTTGTGGTAGAGGACGCGCATGTCGAAGCCGGTGGCGCGCTTCGCGATGGCCTGCCCGATGCGCCCCATGCCGATGATGCCGAGCGTCGCGTGGTGCACGTCCGCGCCCAGGGGCGATTGCATCGCGAAGGCGAGCTTCCAGTCCCCGCGCCGCACCTGCGCGTCGCCCTCGGCGATGCGGCGCGCTGCCGCCATGAGCAGCGCCCAGGTGAGGTCGGCCGTCGTGTCGTCCAGCACGCCCGGCGTGTTGGTGACCCGGATGCCGCGCTTCGTGCAGGCGGGGATGTCCACGTTGTTGGTGCCGACGGCGATGTTGGAGACGACCTTCAGGCCCGGCGCCGCCGCGAGGACGGGCTCGTCGATGCGGTCCATGACGGTCGCGAGGATTCCCTGCTTGCCGGCCGCGCGGCGCGCCAGCTCCTCGGCCGGCCACGGCCGGTCGTCGTCGTTGTGCTCGACCTCGAAGCGACTTCGCAGCGCCTCGACGATCTCGGGAAATACCTGGCGGGTGACGAGTACTTTTTGTTTCATGTCTCTTCCAGCTCGACGAATTGAAAGGGCCCGAAGTTCGCGGCTCCGGGCCCTTGCCACACACTACGGCAATTGCGATGGGTCCTCGATGCGGGCCGGTGGCCGCGCCGCGTTGAACGGCTTGCCCGTTCGAACGCGGCGGAGCGAAGGCGGCGGCAAGGCCGTCCGCCTTCGCCTTAGTTGTAGAGCACCTTCGGCAGCCAAAGGCCGATATCCGGCCACGTGTACAGCATCGCGAGCGCGAGTAACTGGATGCCCATGTAGGGCAGCATCCCGGCAAAGATCTGGTTCAGCGTCACGTGCGGCGGCGACACGCCCTTCAGGTAGAACGCCGCCATCGCCACCGGCGGCGACAGGAACGCGGTCTGCAGGTTGAGCGCCACCAGCAGGCCGAAGAAGAGCGGGTCCACGTTGAACTTGACGAGCAGCGGGATGAAGATGGGCATGAAGATCACGATGATCTCCGTCCACTCCAGGGGCCAGCCCAGGATGAAGATGATGAACTGGGCGAGCAGCATGAACTGCACGGTCGTGAGGCCGAGGGAGAGCACCCAGCGCTCGATGATCTCCTGGCCGCCCAGCAGCGCGAAGGACGCCGAGAAGATCGAGGAGCCCACGAAGAGCCAGCACACCATCGCGCTCGTCTTGGCGGTGAGGAACGAGGATTCCTTCACGATGCCGCCCAGGTCCTTGACCGTGGCGGAGAGGACGTTGCCGCGCTTGCCCTGCAGGAAGCTCACGTAGCGGTAGGCCCCCGCCAGCAGGAACCCGCCGAAGGCGCCCACCGCGGCCGCTTCCGTCGGCGTGGCGAGCCCGAAGACGATCGAGCCCAGCACCGCGAGGATCAGGACCGCGAGCGGAAAGAACGAGGTGAGGAGCATCTTGAAGATCTCGAGGCGCTCCCAGCTCATGAAGCCGTAGGTCCCCGCGAGGATCGCCACGCCGACCCCGAGGACGACCCAGAACCACGTCGGCACGGGCAGGCGCTCGGGCTCGGCTGCCGCAGGCGCGGGCTTCGCCTTCTTCGCCGGGGCGGGCTTGGCCGCGGCGGCAGGCTCCTGCAGCGCCCCGGCGCCGGCCTTGGCCCCGTCCGAGGGCGGCTCGGCCAGCCCGGTGTCCTCCGCCGGAGGCTCGGCGAGGCCGGTGTCGGCGCCCGCTTCCTCGAAATTCGCGGCCACGTCCCCTCCGGCCTCGACCAGCCCGGCCGTGCTCGCCTTCTCCACGGGCGCGGTGGCGCCCGCGTACATGAGCGTGAGGACCGAGGCGATGGCGAGCGCCGGCAGGAGGGAGACGAAGAACTGGCCGAGGATGCGGCCCTTCGTGTGCCCGGACACCCCGCCCAGGGCGCCGGCGAGCCCGGCGAAGGCGTTCCGGCCGCGCCGGGCGAGCTCCCCGGAGAGCGCCGGCAGCGGGACCACCCGCTCGGCGTCCGACAGCGGCGGCATGAGGCTCGGCTTCAGCTTGGCGAGGATGATGACGTAGCCGACGTAGAGCGAGGCCAGCATCACGCCCGGGAAGAATGCGCCCGCGTAGAGCTGGACGACCGACACGCCCGCGGTGGCCCCGTAGACGATGAGGAGCACCGACGGCGGGATGAGGATCCCGAGGCAGCCGCCGGCGGTGATGGCGCCCGCGGCGACCGGGACGCTGTACCCGGCGCGCAGCATGGCCGGGAACGCGAGCAGGCCCATGAGCGTCACGACCGCGCCCACGATGCCCGTGGCCGTCGCGAAGATGGCGCAGGTGACGATGGTCGCGACCGCGAGCGAGCCGGGCACGCGCGCGAGCGCCAGGTGCAGGCTCTTGAAGAGCTTCTCGATGAGGTTGGCGCGCTCGACCAGGTAGCCCATGAACACGAAGAGCGGCACGGCGATGAGCACGTCGTTGGACATCACGGCGTAGGCCCGCTGCACCATGAGGTCGAGGATCTGCTGCACCGCCAGGTCCGGGTTGACGCTCCGGTAGGCGAGCCAGCCGAAGAACATGCCCATCCCCATGAGGGTGAAGGCCGTGGGGAAGCCCAGCATGATCGCCACGACGACGAGCCCCAGCATGATGAGGCCCAGGTGCCCGTTGGTGAGGTTGGTCCACGGGGTGAAGACGACGAGCGGCGTGAGGATCATCCCCATGAGGATGAAGCCGAACCACAGCTCCTTGCGGATCTTCATTTCGCGCCCTCCCCGTGCGGGATGAGCGCGTCGAGCTTCTCGATGTCCTCGGTCTTCACGTGCACCATTTCCTTGAGCTTGTCGACGTCGACTTCCTCGACGTCCTCCTCGCGCGAGGGCCACTCGCCCTGCCTGATGCAGATGAGGCAGCGCACGATCTCCACGACGCCCTGCAGCAGCAGGATCACGCCGGCGACCGGGATGACGGTCTTGAACGGGTAGATGGGCGGCCCGTCCGCGGTGATGTTGGAGTGCTCGTTGATGGCCCAGCTCTCGCCGGCGTAGATGTACCCGGCCCAGCACAGCGCCACCACCCCGGGGATGAAGAACAGGAGGTAGAGCACGAGGTCGACCGTCGCCTGGGTGCGCGGCATGAAGAATCCGTAGAGGACGTCGCCGCGGACATGGCCGCTCTTGGCGAGCGTGTAGGCGCCCGCCATCATGAACAGCGTCCCGTAGAGCATGATCATCACGTCGAAGGCCCACGGGTGCGGGTTGTCGAGCGCGTAGCGCGAGAAGACTTCCCACGAGATGAGGAGGGTGAGCGCGACGATCAGCCAGGAGAAGGCGTGGCCGACGAAGGTGCTCGCCTTGTCGATGAAAAGGAGCAGTTTTTGCATGGCGCGGGAGGTTGCCTGTCGAGGATGCGGCGGCCGGACGTCGAGGACCCCGGAAAAACGACAACAGCCATCCGGCGATGCCGGATGGCTGTGTTCAGTACGGGGCTATCAGCCCTTCTTCGGGGCCGCGGCGGGCTTGGCGAAGTAGTGGTTGTAGGCCATGCGGCGACCGACCACCGTGTCGAGCTCCCACTTGACCGCGCGCTCGGCGAACTGCTTCTGCGAGGCCTCGATCTCCTTGAAGAGCGCGTTGCCCTCGGCCTTCTTGGCCGCGGCGGTGTCGTAGCCGGTGAGCTGCTGCTGCAGCACCGGGTCCGGCGTCTTGTAGAACTTGACGCCCTTCTTCTGCAGGTCCTGGTAGTCCTTGGAGTAGCGGTCGATCGCCTTCCAGGACATGTCGGCCGAGGCCGCCTCGACCGCGTTGGCGATGATCGCCCGCATCTTCTCGGGCAGCGCATCGTACTTGGTCTTGTTGAACATGATCTCGAACTGCTCGGCGTTCTGGTGGTAGCTCTGCAGCATGCACACCTTGGAGACGTCGGCGAAGCCCAGCAGGCTGTCCGAGGAGGCGTTGTTGAACTCGGCGGCGTCCAGCAGGCCCCGGTCCATGGCCGGCACGATCTCGCCGCCGGGCAGGGCGTTCACCGCGGCGCCCAGCGCCGTGAACACGTCGATCGAGATGCCCACGGTGCGGAACTTCAGGCCCTTGAAGTCGGCCCCCTTGGTGATGGGCTTCTTGAACCAGCCCAGGGGCTGGGTGGGCATCGGGCCGTAGGGGAAGGACACCACGTTCGCATTGATGGAAGCGTAGAGCTTGTTCAGCAGCTCCCGGCCGCCGCCGTACTTGTGCCAGGCGAGCAGCATGTTGGCGTCCATGCCGAAGGCGGGACCGGAGCCCCACAGGGCCAGCGCGTTCTGCTTGCCGTAGTGGTACACGAGCACCCCGTGGCCGCCGTCCAGCGTGCCCTTGGAGACCGCGTCCAGCAGGCCGAAGGCCGGGACCACCGCGCCGGCCGGCAGCACCTCGATCTTGAGGTCGCCGCCCGTCATGTCGTTCACCTTCTTGGCGAAGTCGAGCGCGTACTCGTGGAAGATGTCCTTGGACGGCCAGGTGGACTGCCAGCGCATCGAGACGGGGCCCTGGGCCTTGGCGATCATCGGGAAGGCGAGGGTGGATGCGCCGGCGGCGCCAGCCAGGAAATTGCGTCGGGTGACGCGAGTCTTGTCGGTCATGTGTTTCTCCTCGGGGTTGTTGTGTCGCGCTCTTAGGAAGCTTCCTGTCGGGCGGGCCGGCCGCGATGGAGGCGGCACGCTCGCCAAGTTGACTGTCGAATGCTACGGCCGGCAGGAGGGGTTAGGCAAGAGAAAGGGGTCATCCGGAGCCGCCCTCCCGCCCCGCCCCGCGCCCCAGGAGCCACGCCAGGACGGGGGGCGTGGCGAGGGTGGTGAGGATGACCATGGTGACGATCACGGAGAAAAGGCGCTCGTCGACCACGCCCAGCTGCCTGCCGATCGCCGCGAAGATGAGGCCGACCTCCCCCCGCGGGACCATGCCCCACCCCACGACCCATCGGTTGACCGGCCCCGCGGCCGCCCCCGCCACGATCTTGCCGGCGATGGCTGCCACCGTCACCCCGAGGGCCACGGCGAGGACTCCCGGGTCGGCGAGCGCCGCGAGCTTTACCTGCATCCCGGTATAAACGAAAAATACCGGGACGAGGAAGTGCCCCAGCGGCTCGAGGATGTGCTCGTGATGGTGGTCGCGGTAGCGGTCCAGCGCCCGGCCGGCCCGCTCGGCCTCCGGGGCCGGGAGCCTGTCGACCAGGGGCTTCAGCTCCCGCACGATTTGCGGGGCCTCGAAGTCCTTGAGGAAGATCGGCTCGAGGAGCACGCCCGCGGCGAAAGCGCCGATGATCGGCGCGAGGCCGATGGCGTGGGCCAGCCAGGCGAGGCCCAAGCCCACGGAAAGCAGCAGCGTGAGCTTGGTGGCCATCGTATCGCTCACCCCCGCGAGCACGCGGGCGAGGTGCGGGGCCAGCGCCCGCCCGACCACGACGGCACCCACGAGGAACGCGAAGGCCTCCAGCACGATCACCGCGACGTCCCGGGCGCTCACGGACCCGCTCTGGACGAAACCCGTGACCACGGCGAGGATCACCAGGCCCAGCACGTCGTCGATCACCGCGGCGCCGAGCACGATCCGCGCCTCCGGAGAGTCCAGGCGCTTCGCGTCGCGGAAGACGCGGCCGGTGATGCCGACGGAGGTGGCGCAGAGCGTGGCGCCCACGAACAGGTGGGCCGCGAGGTCCATCCCCGGCAGCAGGAGGGGGCCCACCACGAAGGCGCCCAGCGCGAAGGGCACCGCGACCCCCACCAAGGCCACCGCGAACGCGCGGGCGCCCACTTTCGAAAGCTCGGCCACGGTGGTCTCGAGCCCGATCTGGAAGAGGAGGATCACCACGCCCAGCTCGGCGAAGACCAGGAGCGTCGCGTCCTCGGCGACCCTGTCGAAGAACCCGATGCCCAGCAGGGAGAGGTTGCCCAGCGCCACCCCCATGAGCAGCTCGCCCAGCACGCCCGGGATGCCTGCCTTCTCCACCAGGGAGGAGAGGCGCGCGAGGAACAGGATGACCGCGAGCCAGAGGAACGTCTGGCCGGCGGCCGCAGTCCCGGCCGCGACAGCCTCGCCCGCCGGCAGTGCGGCGAGCGCTGCCGCGGCCAAGGCGAGAGCCGGCCGCCGCATCGCCTCAGCGAAGCTGCTGCAGGGCCGGGGGGAGCGGAACGGGCTGGCCCTTCACGCGCTTCGGGCCCGGGTGCCAGCCCAGGACCATGAGCAGCACCAGGAAGCCGACCACGTAGGCGACCGCCACGTGCCAGCCATGCCGAACCCACTGGCCCACGGATCGGGCCTCGGGGAACAGGTTGGAGAGCGCCACCCCGGCCGAGGACCCGAACCAGATCATGGAGCCGCCGAAGCCCACCGCGTAGGCGAGCATGCCCCAGTCGTACCCGCCCTGCTTCAGGGCCAGCGCCGTGAGCGGGATGTTGTCGAAGATCGAGGAGACGAAGCCCAGCCCCAACGTCGTCTGCCACGAGGCGGGCGGGAGCTTCTCCACCGGCATCATCGCGGCGCTGGACACCAGGCACAGCAGGAAGATCGTTCCCTTGAGGCTCGCCGGCAGCAGCGACCAGTCCGGCCGGCGCAGGGGCGCCGTCACGATGAGCGCGGCCACGACGGTCGCCCCGATCACCGGGAAGCCGTCGATGGCTGCCGGGTACCAGATGTTGGCGACGACGTTCGCGGAGATGGCCGTGACGAGGATGAAGGCCACGATCGCGACGCGGGTCCAGTCGACCCGGATGCCCTCCGGCACGTCGGTCACGATCGGCGCGTAGGCCTGCTGCTGTCGCGCGGCGACCAGCCCGAAAGCCACGAGCGCAGTCACCGCGGCGATGTAGGCGTCGAGGACTTCCAGCGGGTTGACCCCGTCGATCCACATCATCGTCGTGGTGGTGTCGCCCACCACGCTTCCGGCGCCCCCGGCGTTCGATGCGGCGACGATCGCGGCGAGGTAGCCGATGTGCACGCGTCCCTTGAACACGACGGACGCCATGGTGCCGCCGATGAGCGCCGCGGCAATGTTGTCGAGGAAGGACGACAGCACGAACACGAGGACCAGCAGCACGAAGCCGCCCTTCCAGCCCTGCGGCAGGAAGCGCGGCAGGATGGCCGGAACGTGCGAATCCTCGAAATGCTTCGAGAGCAGGGCGAACCCCATGAGCAGGCAGAAGAGGTTCGCGAGCGTGATCCACTCGTGGCCGAAGACGGCCGCCACCCCCGCGAAGCCCGGACCGAGCGAGGTGCCGGTGACCAGCCCCTTGTACAGAGCGATCACCACGAGGCCCGACACCGCCACCTGGAACGTGTAGTGGTGGAAGAGCGCGATCCCCAGCAGCACGCACGCGAAGAGGATGAAGTCGAGGGGGACCGGCCCCAGCATCACGAGCTGGGGCGTGTGCGCTCCCGCGGAGGCGGCGAAGGCGGGCGCGGCGAAGGCCGCCAGGAGGGCGATGGCGAGGAGGCGGGTCATTTCAGCGCGAGGATGATGTGGACTCGGTAGGGGCCGTGGGCGCCGATCACGATCGTCTGCTCGATGTCGGCGGTCCGCGACGGGCCGGAGACGAAGAACACCGCGCGCGGAGGGTCGCCGATCTCCGAACGCACGAGCGCGAAGGATTCCTCCATCGTGTCGACGAGCCTCGCCGTCCTCACCACGCAGATGTGCGTCTCGGGCAGCAGCGCGGTGACTTTGGGCGTGGCCGGCGAGGACAGTAGCAGCACCGTGCCCGTCTCGGCAATGGCGCAGAAGCATCCGGTGAGGCCCGTGCGGTCGCCGTCGCGGGCGGGCCGATTGTCGAACGCAATGCCCGCGCCCGCCCAGTCGAGGCCGGCGAACTCGCCCCAGCCCGCCAGGCGCGGCTCGAGCCCGCTGGCGAGCAGGTAGCGTGCGACCTCCGCCGGGATGTCCGCGTCCGAGTCCAGCGTCGAATGGGTCGTGCCCTGCCGGTCGCACTCCTTGCGGAACTGCGCCAGCCGGTCCGGCGCGTGCGCGAAGGGAGGCTGCGGCCCTACCTCGTGGCGGGCAATCGCCTCGCGCACCGCGGCCAACTCCGCCGCCGTCGGCTCGCCGCCCGGCCGCCCCTGCGCCTTGCGGATCCTCGCGAGGATGTTCTCCCTAGCTCCCATATGCCTTCACCCGAGCCTCATCCGTGTTCATCCGCCTTGATCCGTGTTCATCCGTGTTCCCGGGACCTCTGCTTGTATAACTCGCGGAACGTCCTTCCCGCCGGCGCCGGCATGTCGCGCCCCTTCGTCCACCCGTCGATCCCGGGCAGCGAATGGATGAGGCCGTCGCGCCCGCCCAGCCAGCTCCCCACCCGCGCCCCCACCTTCGCGAAAAGCGCATAGAGCCCGGGCCGCGCCGCCATGAAGCTCCATCCGGCGATCGCCATGCGCTCCGGCCAGGGCCGGAGCTTGCGGTCGAACTGCTGCTCCCGGAGCTTCCTCATGAGGTCCGGCAGCGGGATCTTCACCGGGCAGGCCACCGCGCACTCGCCGCAGAAGGTCGCCGCGTTGGGCAGGTCCCCCGCGTTCTCCAGGCCCACGTAGACCGGCGTGAGGATCGAGCCCATGGGGCCGGGATAGACCCAGCCGTAGGCGTGGCCGCCGATGTTCTGGTAGACGGGGCAGTGGTTCATGCACGCCCCGCAGCGGATGCAGCGAAGCATCTCCTGCAGGTCGCTGCCCACGAGCTTCGTGCGCCCGGCGTCCACGAGCACGATGTGCATCTGCTCGGGCCCGTCGGCTTCGCCGGGCATCTTCAGGCCCGTGGTGAGCGTGAGGTAGTTGGTGATCGACTGCCCGATGGCCGAGCGCGGCAGCAGGCGGATGAGGGTCGCAAAGTCCTCCAGCGTGCCGATCACCTTCTCGATGCCGGTGATGACCACGTGGATGCGCGGGATCGTGGTCACCATGTCGGCGTTGCCCTCGTTGGTGACCGTGAGCGTCGTTCCCGTTTCCGCGATGACGAAGTTCGACCCCGAGATGCCCATGTCGGCCGTGAGGAAGTGCCCGCGCAGGGCCTCGCGCGCCTCGCGCGTCATCGCCGGGATCTCGGTGAGCCGGGGCTTGCCGTGCGCCTTCACGAAGAGCTCCGCCACCTGCTCCTTCGACTTGTGCACGGCGGGGGCGACGATGTGCGAGGGCGGCTCGTGGGCGAGCTGGAGGATGTACTCGCCCAGGTCCGTCTCGACGACCTCGACGCCCGCGGCCTCCAGCGCCTCGTTGAGGTTCACTTCCTCCGAGACCATCGACTTGGACTTGGTGACCTTCTTCACGCCGTTCTTGCGGGCTATGTCCGCGATGATGGCGCAGGCCTCCCCGGCGCTCTCGGCCCAGTGGACGACGGCGCCGCGGCGCGTGGCGTTCGCCTCGAACTCGACGAGGTAGGCGTCGAGGTTCGCGAGGGCGCGGTCGCGGATCATCGCGGCGTGGGTGCGCACTTCCTCCCAGACGCCGAACTCCGCCACCGCCTTCGCGCGGCCGTCGACGAACTTTCCCTTGGCCCGCTTCATGTTCCCCTGCAGCAGCTCGTCGCCGAGCTTCTCGCTGGCGCGCTGCTTGAAGAACATGCTCTGGATCTGCATTTCTACGCTCCGCTTGGGAGTAAACCTTTGGAACACGGATGAACACGGATGGACACGGATGGACACGGATAAGGCGAAGTCAGGGTTTGCCCGGGCTTGCGGATACGTATCCCGTGGTCACGGCGGCAATTCAGCATGCAGTCATCCGAGTTCATCCGTGTCCATCCGTGTTCATCCGTGTTCCAAAGGTTTGCGCCAACCGTCAGCCCTCGCCGGCGATCACCTGCGCGAAGTGCAGCACCTTCGTGTCCCTGTCCCCCGTCCTGCGCAGGCGCCCCTCGATGTTGAGCAGGCACCCGAGGTCGCCGCCCACGATCGTGCCCGCGCCGCTGGCGCGGATGGACTCGCACTTGCCCTCGCACATGCGCGTGGAGATGTCGCCCAGCTTGATGGAGAAGGTGCCGCCGAAGCCGCAGCAGCGCTCCGCCCCCTCCATCTCCGCGATCCTCGCCCCGGCCATCTGCAGCAGGTAGCGCGGCTGCATCTTCACGCCCAGCTCGCGAAGCCCCGAGCAGCTGTCGTGGTAGGTGACCGCGCCCTCGAAGCGGCCGGGCACCTTGTCCACCTTGAGCACCTCCACCAGGAACTGCGAGAGCTCGTACCACCTGGCGGCGAGGGCCTCGAATTCCGGCAGGTCCGGTTCGCCCTTGAAGAGGTCGTGCACGGTGGCGACCTTCATCTGCCCCGAGCAGGAGCCTGACGGGGCCACCACGTAGTCGCAGCCGCGGAACTCGGCGAGCACCTTCCTCGCCAGCGTCTTCGCGATCTCGCGTCCGCCGGAGTTGTAGCCGGGCTGCCCGCAGCAGGTTTGCGATTCCGGCACCACGACCTCGCAGCCCGCGCCTTCCAGGAGCTTCAGCGCCGCGAACCCGATGCCGGGACGGGCGAGGTCCACGAGGCAGGTGACGAAGAGTCCGACTTTCATCGCCGCAGTGTATCAGCGCGAGATCCGGGCCTCACGGCGCGGTGCGACGCCCCAGTCAGTGGACGAGCGTGACCGGGATGCGGACGAGGTGGATCACCTTCAATCCCACGGAGCCCACGAGGACGCTGCGCAGCTCCCCCTGCCCGCGGGTGCCCATCACCAGGCTCGAGCAGCCCCGGTCCGCAGCCACGCGCGCGATCGTCTCGGCGGGCTCGCCGAACTCGACGCTCGTCTCGCAATCCACGCCCGCGTCGGAAAGCAGCTTCGCGGCCGGCGCGGCCGTTTCCCGCGCGAGGGCCTTCAGGTGGTCGGTCGCGGCCTGGTGCCCGAGGCCATGCGTCTGCCAGTCCTCGACCTTCGGCTGCACGTTGATGAGGAGCACGCGGCAGCCGAACGCCTTCGCGAGCTTCGCGCAATGCCCTGCCGCGCGCAGCGACGAGGCCGAGCCGTCGACCGGGAGCAGGATGAGGGGATTGGCGGCGTCGGTCATGTCGATATCACCTTGCGGCGAAGTGCGATGGGCGCATGTTAGCGCGCCGGGGCGGCCGCGCCGCTTGACGCGGGTCAGCCCGCGCGCAGGGCGCCGGCGAGGCGGGCGGGGTTCTTCTCGAGCCAGCGCTTGATGCGGTTGGCGTCGCCGATGCGCGTGAGCCGGCCCCAGGAATCGAGGAGCACGATCACGATCGGCGTGTTGGCGATCATGGCCTGCATGACGAGGCACTTGCCGGACTCGCTGATGTAGCCGGTCTTGGAGACGCCGATGTCCCAGTCGCCGGCGCGCACGAGCGCGTTGGTGTTCACGTAGTTCACCTTGCGCCCGGAATCGGGCAGCGTCACGTCCAGGGCCGGCGTGGTCGAGTACTCGCGGATGACGTCGTACTTCGAGGCCTCCGCCACCAGGCGCCCGAGCTCCGCGGAACTCGAGACGTTGCCGGGGGCGAGGCCGCTCGCGTCCACGAAGCGCGTCGACTGCAGGCCCAAAAGCTGCGCCTTGGCGTTCATCGCGCTCACGAAGGCGGGCGTGCCGCCGGGAAAGGAGCGGCCGAGGGCCGCGGCCGCGCGGTTGTCCGAGGCCACCAGGGCGATGCGGATGAGGTCGTCGCGGCGGAAGTGCGCGCCCACGGGAAGGCGGGACTTCGTGCCCTTGAGCAGGTCCAGGTCCTCCGTGGAGATCTGGATGGGCTCGTCGAGGGGCAGCTTCGAGTCGAGGACCACCATCGCGGTCATCAGCTTGGTGATGGAGGCGATGGGGTGGATCGCGTCGGCGTTCTTCGCGAAGAGCGTCTCTCCCGTGTTGGCGTCGAGCACCAGCGCGGCGGTGGACAGCAGGTTCGGCTCGCCCACCTTGTCGAAGTCGGCGACGGCGCGCGCGGGCTTCGCGGCCTTGCGTGTCGGAGCGGTCTTGTCCGCCGCGACGGCGGCGCTGGCCAGGGCAAGGACGGCGAAAACGGCGGCGATTCGCTTCATGGGATCCGGGGGCTTCGGGGGGCAACCCGCACCATAGCAAAGATGTGCCTTCCGTGACAAGATAAGCCGGCTCAAGAAGATTTTCCAAATCCCTGATTCCATGGCTCATTCCGGTCCCAAGTCGCCGCACCCCGACACCCTGGCGGTCCACGCCGGCCAATCCCCCGACCCGGCGACGGGCGCGCGGGCCGTTCCCATCTACCAGACGGCGAGCTACGTCCTGCCCGACACGGACACGGCCGCGGCGCTCTTCAACATGGAGTTGCCGGGGCACGTGTACTCGCGCCTTTCCAACCCGACCGTCGCGGTGTTCGAGGAGCGCATGGCGGCGCTGGAGGGCGGCGTCGGCGCCATCGCCACCGCGAGCGGGCAGGCGGCGCTGCACCTGGCCATCGCGACGCTGATGGGCCGCGGCGGGCACATCGTCTCTTCCGCGAGCCTGTACGGCGGCTCCCACAACCTCCTGCACTACACCCTGCCGCGCTTCGGGATCGAGACCACCTTCGTGCCGGCCCGCGACGTCGACGCGTGGCGGCGCGCCATCCGGCCCGACACGCGGCTCCTCTTCGGCGAGACCGTGGGCAACCCCTCCGTCGACGTGCTCGACGTTCCCGCGCTCGCCGCGGTCGCGGACGCGAACGCGATCCCGCTCCTCGTCGACGCGACCGTCACCACGCCCGCCCTGGGCCGCCCCTTCGCGATGGGCGCGCACCTGGTCATGCACTCGGCCACCAAGTTCCTCTCGGGCCACGGCGTGGTGATCGGCGGCGTCCTCGTGGACGGCGGGCGCTTCGACTGGGACGCCTCCGGCAGATTCCCGACGCTCACGCAGCCCTACGAGGGCTTCCACGGCATGGTGTTCAGCGAGGAGTCCCCCGTCTCGGCCTTCCTCCTGCGCGCGCGCCGCGAGGGCCTGCGCGACTTCGGCGCCTGCATGGCCGCGATGACGGCGTTCCAGGTCCTGCAGGGGCTCGAGACGCTGCACCTGCGGATGCCGCGGCACGTGGCCTCCACGGCGATCGTCGTCGACTTCCTCTCGCGGCACGAGGCGGTCCGGCGCGTGCACCACCCCGACCTTCCCGCGCACCCCGACCACGCCCTCGCGCGCAGGCTCTACCCCGGCGGCTGCAGCGCGATCCTCGCCTTCGAGCTCGCCGGCGGGCGCGAGGCGGGCCGCAAGTTCATCGAGGCGCTCGCGCTCTTCTCGCACCTCGCCAACATCGGGGACGCCAAGTCGCTGGTGATCCACCCCGCCTCCACCACGCACCACCGCATGGACGACGCGGCCCTCGCGCAGGCCGGCATCACGCCCGGCACGGTGCGGCTCTCCATCGGCCTCGAGCATCCCGACGACCTGCTCGAGGACCTGTCCCGGGCGCTGCGCGCCTCGCAGAAATGAACTTCATCGTCGAGGGCTACCCGGCCTACGCCTACACGGGCGGGCGCGAGTTCGACCCGAAGCTGCCTGCGGTCGTCTTCGTCCACGGCTCGGCGCTCGATCACAGCGTCTGGCACTACCCGGCGCGCTACCTCGCGCACCACGGCTTCTCGGTGCTGGCGGTAGACCTCCCGGGCCACGGCCGCAGCCCCGGAACGGTGCGCACCTCGGTCGAGGCGCTCGCCGACTGGGTGGCCGCGTTCATCGAGGCGGCCTGCGCCCGGCGCGCCCACGTGGTCGGCCACAGCCTCGGCGCGCTCGTGGCGCTCGACTGCGCGATCCGCCACCCGGGCCGCGTCGCGAGGCTGGCCCTCCTGGGCGCGTCCGTGCCCATGCCCGTGGGCGAAGCGTTCCTCGCCGCGGCGGCCGACGATTCCCCGGCCGCGTTCGACATGCAGACGGTCTGGGGACACGCGCGGGGCGTCAGCCTCGCGGCGAGCGCCATCCCGGGGCTTTCGCTCGCGGGCGCGAGCCGGCAGCTCGTCGCCCGCGCGCACCCCGGCGTCCAGCACGCGGACCTCGCGGCCTGCCA